>CAVHXA010000063.1:0-5620 GCA_963639765.1 Oscillospiraceae bacterium
CTCCTCTCCGAAGAGGATGATCAGTCCGCTTATCTTCAAGCTGCCGTGAAAGACTGGTTCCCGGACTTTGACCTTGATGTACTCTCGGACGAGGGACGTATCTGCCTTGGAGAGCTGTTGATGCACCATAGCTTTATGCAGGCTGTAATTCACCTTACCGGCGGAAACTATTATCAGGCTTCGGCCATCGCAGAAACTTTGGGGACACATTATCCGGATCTCAAGTCCCTGCCAGATGCATCTGTGGTGATTGATTCTCTTTATGCCCTCATTTCGCACGCCAGAACCGGAAAGCCCGGAAAACTGCGCCCGTTTTTGAATGTACAGGTGCAGCTTTGGATGCGCGAACTGCGCCGCCTTGTCGCGAAGGTAGATGGCGAATCAGTTACATATGAAATAGCACATGACCTAAACAGCCAGCAGTCAAAACAGTATCTTCCTGTTGTAAACTGCCGTGACTGCGGACTGACCGGCTGGGTATCTGTTTTGAACGAGCGTCAGAATGCTACTATGGCGCACCTAGAATCTTTCTATAACCTGTATTTCAAAGCGGATGAAAAGGTTGTCATGATGTTCCCCATGAGCCATGAGGATCGTATACCCGGCATGATTCCCGCATGGATATGCCCGGATTGCCTGCAGGTGAAGCTGGGTGAAGAAGGTACTGGCATTGCTGAGTGCGTGGACTGTGGCACGGAAATGGTTTCTATCAGGATTCCAAGCCAGAATCGAAAATCTGGTACCAAGAACAATAAGCAGTATGTATGCCCGTGCTGTGGCAGTCACCGTGGCCTTTCTATGATGGGTGTTCGGAGTGCAACCGAAATCAGCGCAAGTATTTCACAGATGTTTGCATCTCGTTTTAACGATGATAAGAAGACTTTAGCCTTCTCCGACAACGTGCAGGACGCCGCGCACAGGGCCGGCTTCTTCAATGCACGCACATGGCGCTTTGGACTTCGGACGGCGATTCAGAAATACTGCACCGAATTTGGTGCGGGGAAAAGTCTTGCGGAGTTTCAGGACGGATTCCTGCAATATTGGCATAATAATATGACAGACGAGCAGTTCGTCAGTTTCTTTATCGCACCAAATATGATGTGGATGCATGCATATGAGGACATGATTGAAAAACGCAAGCTCGGCAGTGACAAGCAGGCCCGGACACTGATGTACGAAATCGAGCAGCGCGTCAAGTATGAAATTATGCTGGAATTTGGTTTGGCAGGCAGAATCGGGCGTACTTTGGAAAAGTCCGGTTGCAGCGTAATTTCATTTGCTACGGATGATATCTGCCAGATTGCGAACGCCGTTCAGACGCGGACGGTGAATGAGCTTGGCGTGTTGACCGGTGAGAGTATAGACACCTTCCGCCGCATGGTTCTCGGTTTTCTCAACCTTATGCGGATGAACGGAGCTTTTGCAGATAAAGTATTTGATGAGTATACGCTAAAGAACGGAGATAGTTACATGCTGTCCAACAATCGGAACCGTTGGCTTCCCGGGTTGCAATCCGGGCGTAATACTCCCCGCTTTTTGGCAGAAAATATCGGCGGACGGGCAAATTATAACTTTGACTTGCCAACTTCCAATAAATATTCCGATTGGATTGAATCGTGCAGCACAGTATTTTTTGTAGAAGAAAATAACTTCAAGACGATTGGCAAGTTCATCCTGGACGAGGCAGTAAAGCTCTCGGTTATATTGAACGTGCCTTCTTCTCCGGAATATAAAGTTTACGGGTTGAATAAGGACCACGTATTTATTACGGATGAAGTAGTACAAATGCGCTGCGGAAAATGCGGCTCTGTATACGCTGTCTCAGCAGAAAATGCGGAGCTTTGGGAAAATGCGCCCTGTCAGCGTGCAAGCTGTTGCGGGACGCTTGCTGCCTTTGAGACGGATGAAATCAATTATTACGGCCGTTTGTATTCTTCCGGCGACTTAGCACGCATCAACGCAAAAGAACATACGGGCTTGCTGGAGCGCCCGGAACGCGAGCAGTTGGAGATCGACTTTAAGCGTGGGAAGGATACGCAGCAGCTGTGGGATCCGAATGTCTTATCCTGCACACCTACGCTGGAAATGGGTATCGACATCGGAGATTTGTCCACCGTAATTCTGTGCAGCATGCCGCCGGCACAAAGCCAGTTTCTGCAACGTGCAGGTCGAGCAGGACGTAAAGATGGCAATGCGTTGACACTGGCTGTCGCAAATGCCAGACCGCATGACCTTTACTTCTACGCAGATCCCTTGGAGATGATTGCCGGCAATGTAACACCGCCAAAGATCTTCCTGCGGGCGTCTGCCGTTCTGGAGCGCCAGTTTGTGGCGTTTTGTATGGATTCATGGGTGAAAAAAGATATCCCGGACGGGGCTATTCCGGAGAAGGTCGGTGTAGTGCTGAAGAAGCTGGATGTGAGACCTGACGACATGTTCCCGTTCAATTTCCTGAACTACGTGCAGAGCACGCTGTCCCGCCAACTGAACTCTTTTATGCAGATGTTTGCTGCCTATCTGGATGAGAGTGCGAAAGAGGAACTACAGACCTTTGCGCGCGGAAAAGGTTCAGACGAAAGCCCGATGTACATCAAAATTCTGGATGCTTTTGAGAGCCTCAAAAAGCAGCAGGATGCACTGAAGGCAAGCGTAGATACGCTGAAAACCATGATAAAAGAGCTGGAGGGCAAACCGAAAGACATCTCTTACGATGAAGAAATCAAAGAATTGAAGAGCGAGGAGGCGGCGCTGCTCTCCGTCCTTCAAGAACTTGGGAAAAAGAACATATTTAACTTCCTTTCTGATGAGGGATTGCTGCCGAACTACGCATTTCCGGAAGCTGGGATTATTCTGCGTGCCGTCCTGTATCGCAAGGAAGATCAGGAAGCGCCCGCACAGAAGAAAAAATACGAGAAGAGGGTTTACGAGTACAGTCGTAGTGCATCTTCGGCCATCAGTGAATTTGCGCCCAATAACAGCTTCTATGTGGATGGTCGTAAGCTTACGATTGATCAGGTGGACTTGACGACGGCGCAGACAGCAAGATGGAGACTCTGCCCGAATTGCTCGCATGCGCAAATTGAAGAAGCCGGGAAGAGTACTGCCTCCTGCCCGCAATGCGGAAGTCCCGCATGGGCCGACGCAGGTCAGGTTCGTTCTATGCTGAAGGTACAGATGGTGTACTCCAACATGGATTATACCAAGAGTCTTATCAGTGATGAAAGCGAAGAGCGTACGAATGTATTTTACTGCAAGCAGCTTCTTGTCGATGTAGATGAGGACCACGATATTTCCAGTGCATACCGGATGGACAATGAGGAATTCCCCTTCGGATATGAGTTTGTACGCAAGGCAACGCTTCGCGAAATCAACTTCGGCGAGAGCGATATGACCGGTGAAAAGCTTTCGGTTTCAGGTATTGAGGATGTCCGAAAAGGGTTCAAGATATGCAAGTATTGCGGAAAAATTCAACCGGATGCAGGAAAACCGAATCATAGCTATGCCTGCAAAACAAAGAAGATGCCGATGCTTTCGCAGGCGGATGCGTATGAAGAATGTCTGTTTCTCTATCGGGAATTCACAACGGAAATTCTACGACTTCTTGTCCCTGCAACCACAATGGACTCTACAAATGTGAAGCTGGAGTCCTTTGTTGCGGCATTTATGCTAGGCATGAAAGAATACTTCGGAAACGTTGACCATCTAAGAGCCACTGTAAGCGAGGTTCCGGTTCCTGATGCCGATTACCGAAAACAGTACCTGGTGATCTACGACTCGGTTCCCGGCGGCACCGGTTATCTGAAACAGCTGATGCATGAAAAGAACGCTTTGATCGAAATTTTTGAGAAAGCACTTCATGTGATGGAAAACTGCTCCTGCAAAGATGACCCACAAAAGGACGGATGCTATCATTGCCTGTATGCCTATCGACAGAGCCAGCAGATAGGAAACATTTCCCGTTCAACGGCGATCCGACTTTTGAAGTCGATACTTTCCGGAAAGGATCGTATTGAAAAAATCAGCAAAATCAATGATATCCCTGTAAATCCCCTGTTTGACAGTGAGTTGGAGCTTCGCTTCATGGAAGCTATACGAGTAAAAGCAGGCGCAGACAATGTCAAGGATATCCTGCGTGAGGGTAAACATAGTTACTATTTGAAGTTTGCTGATACAGCATGGGAAGTCGAACCGCAGGTGAACCTGGATGCCGAAGATGGTGTTTCTGTCACATGTAAACCAGACTTTGTATTTTGGCCTGTTTCAAATGGAACGCATAAACCTGTTGCGGTATTTACTGATGGATTCCTCTATCATAAGGATATCGCTTCTGACGACACGATAAAGCGAGAGGCTATCAGGCGCAGCAAGAGCTTCCATGTCTGGACTCTTAGCTTCAAAGATGTTCAGAATGTTTTTGCGCCGCAGGGCGACTACTACACCGAAACTCTTGCAGCAGAAACGATGCCATTCGGCACGACAATGTATCAAAATACAATCAAACAATCTCATGCAGAAGCAATCAACCCAGCAAAGCTTACTTCATTCGAGCTGCTGCTGGAATACCTGAAGTTGCCGGATGCGGAAGCTGTATTCAGTGCACATGCACGTGCCTACAGCCTTTCCTTGCTGGATCCGGAAAAAATGAGGAATGAGCCGGAGTATAATATTTGTAAAAGCTTTGTCGATGCGGTAAATGAGCAGACGCATTTTACCGACTTAGAATATGCATTTCCCGGAACATTGTTTGGAAACTGGGTGCCGAGAAGCTCAAACTCGCATCTCACGATACACGCCGGCATTTCTGCCCCCGAGCTCAAAGCAAGCAAAGCGGTCAGCGTGTGCGCCGTTCTGAAAGACGAGCCCGATAGCCGAACAGATAAGTATGAGCAGGAGTGGAATGGATTCTGGCGCTTCTTCAATGTGATGCAGTTTGCCGAAAAATTCATGGCAGTTTCCTCCGTGGGTCTCAATCGCATGGACTACCTCGCTTTGCCCTTAACAATTGGCAGTACCGAGACACCGGCAGAACCCGCAGCAAGTGATGCTTGGAACGAAATTAAAAGTATGCTGTTCGATGAAGAGGCAAAATCGTTTGTCGAAGCTGCGAGTACTGCCAGAGTTCCTGCACCGAATGAAGATGATATAGGCTATGAAATTGAAGGCGAAAACGGCGAGGTAATTGCAACAGTTGAAATCGCTTGGCCAAGTAATAAAATCGGCTTTATGACGGAAGAGCAGCTGGTCGACCTCGAAAAGGTTGAGGCACTTGGATGGAAAATCCTGTCCTTGCTTGATCTTGCAGACGCAGACATCGCAAAACAATTTGGAGGTGACAACAAATGACTGACACAGCAAAAGTAGCAATATCCTCAGACTTTCTGACAGCGTTTGCAAAGCTGCCGCGTCAGATTCAAGGGAAGGTTACTGAGTTTGTGAATAAATTCCGGAATAATCCTACGTCCCCCGGAATCAACTACGAAAAAATAAATTCCGGTGTGGATCAGAAAATATATTCTGTCCGGATTGATGATACATATCGGGGAATTGTCGTCCGTCAGCAAGAAACCGGCGTGTATTTGCTTTTGTGGGTAGATCATCACGACGAAGCATACCAATGGGC
>CAVHXA010000063.1:5630-10862 GCA_963639765.1 Oscillospiraceae bacterium
TGCCTGCAGATTATTCTGGCGGAGAAAACGGAGAAGATCTATCTGCGGCTCTTGATGAGCCGTCCACTCTTAAGTCCTTTGTGGTGGTCGATGGTGAAGATGAACTGCGCCGAATCATGGCCGAGCCGCTGGAAAAGTGGCGTGTTTTTCTTCATCCAACACAGAGAAAAATCGTCAAGAAAGAATATTCTGGTCCGGCACGAGTTCTTGGAGGCGCCGGAACGGGCAAGACAGTAGTTGCCATGCACAGGGCAAAAGCTTTAGCTTCCAAATGCGAAGGTAAACAGAGAATCTTGATGACCACATTCACTGCAAACCTGGCAGCAGACATCCGCGAGAATTTACGGAAAATCTGCACAGTCGAAGAACTTCGCAGAATAGAAGTCATTCACCTAGATGCATGGGTCAATCAATTTATACGTGAAGCCGGTTTCTCCTCACAGATTGGATACGACGATGAGATTACCCCACTTTGGGATAAAGCAATTTTGCTTGCAGGTCAGGAATTGTCGTTTGAGCAGAGCTTTTATGAAGAGGAATGGAACCGCGTTGTAATTGCACAGGAGGCACTTTGTCTCGAAAAATACGTGAAAGCAACCAGAAACGGACGAGGCACCAGGCTGGATCGCAAGAAGAGAATGCAAATCTGGAAGGTGTTTGAGTGCTATCAAAATTTGATGAAGGAAAATCAAGTTCGGGATATTAATACCGCCATGTATGAGTGCACGAAACTACTGGAGTCCTCTTCACGAAAGCCAACCTATGTCAGCATTATCGTAGATGAAGGTCAGGATTTCAGTGATAATGCGTATCGTCTCATTCGTGCTCTGGCGGGCGAAGAGCATAAAAACGACATTTTTATTGTTGGCGACTCGCACCAGCGTATCTATCGGAACCGACCGACTTTGTCAAAATGTGGAATTAATGTACGTGGGCGAAGCAGTATTTTGAAAATCAACTACAGGACTACCGAAGAAATTCGGAAAGCTGCTTTTGCGTTGCTGAACGGATTGTCCTTTGATGATCTGGATGATGATGTAGATTTAGGAGACAAGTGCCAGTCCTTAACGCACGGTGAAAAACCAATCGTCAAGAACTTTGCGGATGCAAATCGCGAATTTGAATTCATTTTGCAGGAGATAAAAAGACTGCGCGACAGTGGCGTTGCACTCACAGATATTTGCATTGTGGCAAGAACAAAAAAACTTGTGGATGACTATATTGCTTTGCTTACTAAGTCCGGTATACGCGCTTATGCGATAAAGCGTAACAAAGTGGATGACCGGAGCTTTGACGGTCTGCGTGTTGCAACAATGCATAGGGTAAAAGGGCTGGAATTCAAATATGTTTTCATTGCTGCTGTAAACAACAGAATTATTCCTTTACCATCTGCAATCAATCGAACAGATGCAGTCTCCGAAGCTGAGTCTATAGCATCTGAAAAATGTCTGCTTTATGTCGCTATGACACGCGCACAAAAAGGCGTTTACATTACGAGCTATGGGAGACAATCTGAGTTTTTGAATGCATAGAATGTAAGGAAGTAAATGCATTAATGGCAACCATGGATCAAACCTTCACCCGCCTGCAAAAGTCCACCTTCTGCGCGAGGTTTCTCTTAACGGACAAAGATAGACGATATATCGCAGACAAGTGGATACTAAATGCAAAGATACAATTGCTTTGGATGAATCTTGCTGAAGCCGGATATGACATCCACATACTTTAAGCCAGATGAACGCAAAGCCGGCGGAGCGTATCTTACAACAACCGGACCGGTAAAGAAAGTCGATGATTACGAGCGGCAGATAGTGCTGCATGATGGCACGAAGCTGCCGATGGATGATATTTTGGATATCAGCGGAGAGATTTTTGGAATGATAGAGTAGTAATACAAATCACAATTACGAAATTAGAGGCAAAGTATGAGTATAACCATCGAAAAACCAAATCGCACACTTCTCGTTCTGAAATACTTATGGGATAACACGGATATTGATCATCCGGCTACCATAAAGGATATCGCCGCATATCTTGAGGGCTTCGGCTATAACGCAACAAGAAAAACAATCTCAAAAGACATAGATGAGTTGATTCAGATTGGCATAGATATCGACTGTAAGCGCGAGGAACATAATCTGTATTTCCTTGATATTCGTGTTTTTGAGCTTGCAGAAGTAAAACTTCTCGTTGATGCCGTTCAATCCTCGCGATTTATACCGACTAAGAAGAGTAAGTCCCTGATTGAAAAGCTATCAACCTTTGTCGGCCCTCATCAGAGCAATATTCTGAAGCGACAACTGTATGTGGATAAGCGATTCAAAGCCAACAATGACGGAATCTTCTATATCGTAGACAACATCCACACGGCTATTCGTGAAAAGAAGCGTATTATATTCCAATACCAAGAGTACGACCAGCTAAAGAACAAGGTGCTCAAGCACAACGGTATGGTTTATTCCGTTTCCCCATATGCTTTGATTTGGAATGATGACTGCTACTATGTTCTCGGTTATTCTGACAGTCACAAGAAGATTGCCAAGTTCCGAGTTGACCGTATGGTGGACATGGACATATCAGAAACATTTGCGGTTCCAAAGCCAAACGATTTCGATGTTTCGGATTACTTCTCTCAGATCTTTTCAATGTACGACGGCAGCGAGTGCAAGGTAACACTTCTCTGTGAAAATGAGCTGATGAAGCACATTATCGACCGCTTCGGTGAGACTGTATTCACCGCACCGAGAGATGAAAATCACTTCATTGTGGAGACACCGGTATCGCTGAGTCAAACCTTTTACGGATGGGTATTCTCCTTTGGCGGGAAAATGAAAATAACCGCTCCGAAAGAGGCAGTAGATGGCTTTTTGCGGATAATCGACAAATTCAAAAAATAATTTCTCTAAGGTGGGTTCAATTGGACCCACCTTTATTTTGTGCTATTGACGGATTAAAAATCATCGAATATAATTATAAATGCAACAAGCGTTGCGGATAGTGCAAAGTGAGGTATATGAAGATGCGTTCGAAGAGTGTTGAATTGAAAAACAAAATCTGCGAGGTCGTAAACGATTGGAAGAGGAATGCCGGGAAATCACCATCTCTGAAAGAACTCGGTGATGCACTCGGCGTGAATAAGTCCACCATATACCGCTATCTTGTCGAAATGACCGATGAGGGTACTCTTGAATATGACGGAGATACCATTGATACAAAGGAACTCAATCGCAGAACCATGAATACCGCTCGTGCTGCTATCGTTGGCTGCATTCCCTGCGGCGAAGCACAAACCGAAGAGGAGTATGTTGAGGAGTATGTCAATCTCCCAACCAATCTTTTCGGAAAAGGAGACTTTTATATTCTCAGAGCCAAAGGTGATTCCATGGAGGACGCCGGTATTTCTGAGGGAGACCTCGTTGTTATCCTGAAACAGCCGACCGCAAATGTCGGAGATATAGTTGTTGCTCTCGATGACCAGAATCAAAATACGCTGAAAAGATTCGGTGGCTTTGATGATAACGGAAAGACAATACTCGAATATATGAACGAGGAGGTCTATCCCGGCAAAACTATATTAGTCAATGAGCTTACTGTTCAGGGCGTTGCAAAACATGTAATTAAGAGCTTATAAGGAAGGGGTACAAAAAAGTTGGATAAAGTACCTGTTGATGTTGAATTTGAAACTCTCGCTGACGGACTGATACTTCCGAGAGTGATTATTTGGACTGACGGACGTCGATTCAAAATCTCACGGGTATTGTATCACGGAACTTCTTCAGCTAATGAATACGAAGGAATTCGCTACACGGTAATAATCGGTAGTGCGGAAAAATATATTTACCGAGTCAATCACAAATGGTTTGTGATGGCTTGACAGGAGGTGTGAGCAGTGAAGAAATTCACTACTTTTGACGAGATCGAAAACCTCTGTGAAGCCATGATAAAGGATTTCATGAAGCGTAAGCATTATACCAATGCGCACTGTGTGGACATTGAAGCCTTTGTCACGGAATATCTGGGAATTCCAATCGTCTACGAGACATTCGCGGAGCCCGATCCGGGAAGAATAGGATTTCTATCGGACGGTATTCGACCGCTATGGGTTACGCGAGGAAACAAAAAGGTACAGGTTCTCTTTCCGGCAGGAACAGCCGTTATCGAAAAGTTCTTGCAAAGGCCAAATGAAATTGGGAGAAAGAGATTCACGATAGCACACGAGGGTGCTCACTTCATTATCGGAACACATATACCGGCTCAAACGAACGCAGCTTTTCATAGCGAATACAGCAACGAGATGGAATACTCACGGGAGATGTTCCGCGAAATGCTGTCAATCAACGAAGCATTTACAAATCGTGCGTCTGCAGTGCTCTTAATGCCGCTTTTCCTTGTTTCGAGAGTTCTGAAAAAGTATAACGGAGGCAATAAGATAATAGCCTATGACGGTTATGTTCTGGCACAGGAGCAGAAGCTGCTTATTCAGAAAATGGCCGATGCGATGGGTGTAAATTACACTCCCTTGTTTGTGAGACTTAAAGAGCTGGATCTTCTCGATATTCACCCGATTGATGAATACCTTCCGACATTCAGCCGCGGAGGTGTAATGCAATAATGATGCAGACTGTTGAGGAACGTTACAAAAGGCCATTGTCGGCTGAGACACTCAGAAAACTTGAGATATCCAGGCGTCAGGCCGAAAAACTTGTAAAACGAGAGATTAAATGTCCAATCTGCGGATTTTACCTTCTTGATGTGTATGGGACAGAGCATAACATAACAAGAGCAAAGTGTAAAAAATGCAAATTCGATGAGCCTATTGATACCGCAATGTTCAGAACTCTGAAAAGAGAAACACGACATCGCGTGTACTCAAGGAAAAACAGGCCTCTCAGATAAAATTGAATAACTAAAACGACTTTTAATCGCGCAAGCGGAGCAGGACCCGAAAGGGCTGAAAAACTACCAAGCACCGTACGAAGCCGAATTGAGATTAAGGGATAACCATATCCTGATTTCTTGATTCGTTTCGACGGTGCTTTTTTGCGCGTTAATTTGCTTTGTACGGTATTAGGGGTTCTCTTCCCGCAAGCGCGGGAAAGGAACTCCTAATGCTTTATATATGGCTTTGCTACATAGCCGAATATCCGTAATCTCCGAATTTTTGACTTTAACCAAATTTCAAAAATTCAAAGGAGATTACAAAATGGGTATCAATTTCGCAATAGAGAGAAG
>CAVHXA010000064.1:0-10798 GCA_963639765.1 Oscillospiraceae bacterium
GGTGGGAGAGTGGTTTACGGCATCTCCTCCGGCGTTTGTTCTTCAGGTGCATTCATCATTGCGCACCAAATATCGATAAGTTCAATTAAACCTCTTTTTATAGCAATCCTTCACGGAGCATTATGTTGATTGCATCGAGTGTCGGAGTACCAACAGCCTTGCTTACCCTAAGGCGGTTCAGAGCATCATTGTAAACCTCCAATGTATCATCATCAAACAGTGCCCATTCCACAAGATCCAGTTTGCCAGGATGTGCTTCCACAAATTCGTTTACTGTCCGGACAGCAATCTCTGCGGCTTGATCCTTGGGATAAGAATATACCCCGGTCGAGATTGATGGGAATGCTACAGATCGAATTCCGTTGTCAACTGCCAGACGAAGCGAATTAAGGTAGCAATCCGCCAGTTTCTGCGCCTCTTGTTGATTTCCGCCATGCCAAACCGGACCAACTGTATGGATGATGTGCTTGCAGGGAAGTTTGTATGCGGCAGTGATTTTTGCTTCGCCGGTTTCACAGCCATGTAGGGTCTTGCACTCCTCCAACAGTTGATGCCCGGCAGCCCTGTGAATAGCACCGTCAACACCGCCACCTCCCAACAAACTCTCGTTAGCTGCATTCACAATGGCATCCACATCGGAAAGCTTTGTGATATCCGCCTTGATCATTCTGATCTCTGTTATATTGGCTTTCCGCAGATTGCTTCCTCCGCCAAACTCTGCACGCAGTTCCATCAGTATCTTGCCAAGCAGATTCTGACCCGGCCAGTCCTGCGGATTCATATCGGCAGCATCGGCTGCAATAAGAGCAATGCCCCAGACTTTGTCCTTAGGACTTGCCTCAGCCAATATACTGTCTCCTGTCGTCAGAAGTCTGGCCTTCAGGTCCGGATTCTGCTCATACTTGGCACGATTAGCGGCCTTCACAATCTCATATTTTGCGGCATCCCATACTGCAGAATCAAAAGGTGTGACCAATTTGCCCAGATTCTTACATCCGCCCGGTGTGTTTGCGCGGAGAATCTTTGTGTAGTTCTCAGCATCATGGAAGAGCTTCGCTTTCTGCGCCATCATATACTGCTCTACGCAGAAATATTGAAAATCGTCTATGATGAAGTCTCTTCTGTACCAGTTACTGAACCACCCGTTCTCCTCGTCATCCTTCCAGAAAAATGTACAAGAAGGTTTTATAGGGACAGGCTGGTAGCGATGCATCTCCATATACTTAGAGATCCACGCGGGATCTGAATAATGGCTGAACTCATCCATCTGGCAGCCATGGCACAGGTCATCGGCCATCTCCAGGATCACATCATGCAGCTCCAGGTTCTTTTTCCATTTCGCATCAATTGCCTCATATCCGACCAATGCACCGAGAATGTTCCCGGTCACAGCACCTGTAGAATCACTGTCGCCTTTGTGATTGACAGATACTACGATTGCCTTGGAAAAATCATGTTGATATTTCAATGCGCAGTAGAGAGCTATGCCTAGGGTTTCCTCAGCCACCCAGCCTTCACCCAAAGCATGGATATTGTCCAGATCCGGCTGGGCATTCTCAGACAGGCGAACCGCCCTGTCAATGATATCCGTAAGTTCCTGCAGATGTTTATCCCCTGCAAAAAGCTTTGCAACAGTATCCCGCGCTTCCAGAATCATTTCCTTTAGCGTCATGGAATCTGAGGACGTGATGCATCTGTTTATAACATGAGCTGCAACTGCTGCCGGCATGTAGCCCAGAGAATGACTATGCGTGATAGCTGCGATCTGTGCTGCCTCCATATCCAATTCCGCAATGTCCCCGTAGTAGTTTTCTCCCGCGCGGTATTTCAGGGCAATTGGAGCGATACGCATAATGCCTCCGCAGCCCTTGCTGTGATTGATCGGATTCGCAATAAAATCTTCGACACAACCTGTGTTAGCCCTAACTTTAAGCGCCGACAGGCAGGTATTACCCGGAGCCCGAAGGGCATAAAGTTCAGGGACATCCCGCAGCCAGGAACGACCGCCTTCCTTCGTGCATCGCTCATATTTGTTGAATGTTTTGATGTCAGAGTGCTGCGTCTTTAACCAATCCTGATAGGCATCCGCAACATATGCTCTGGGATTCGCACCGATTCCACGCATGGACATTCTGGTATCGCCAACAAGGATACCATTTCCGGTAAAAAGCGTCATCTGTGTATCATCTGAAATCAGGGCTTTTCCATTTGTGAGCTCATACTCTGTGATACCGTCTTTTCCATAGTGACCGAATATCTGGGTCTCGTTCTTGAATTCAATGGCGTAACCCAGAGCATCACCGATTGCACCGCCAATCAAGCTTCCACGGATTTGATCCAGATGCACCTCTGTCTTTCTCAATGCATTCAAAGCTCTTGCATCTTCTTCTGCATTCTCTTTGCGGTAGAAGTTGCTGAAATTTCTGGAGAACTCATTGAAGTTATAAGATTTCTCGGAACGGTCCAGCACGGCAAAATCGATCCTGCGGAAGAAATCTTCCAGTTTCATTCCGTCGTAATCAAATTCTTTCATAGCCTTGTAGAAAAGGTCTGATACGATACGGGCGTCATTACCGAATGCCCCGCAACCAAATGCGCCAAAAATCACCATCTGATAGCCCAGATGAGCAGCACACTTAAGCATAGCGGTAATCCGCTGATAAAGCACATCTTCGTATTCCTGCTCTGTCGTTCCCTCTATGCCATACGAAAGCACGGGAGCCGCACATGTCATGACAGACACAATTGCGCTCTCTGGAAGCAGGTCTCCATTCTCATCCTTAATGATCTCCACCTTGGGAGTAATCATAATAGCATCGGAACCCATATAGGTATGAAGAGACTTATTATAGCTATAATAAGCTTTTGCAGTGTCCGACTCGAGAGACAGCAGAAGAGAACTCTTTCTGCAGAGATCCTCCTCCTGAGCTTTTGCACCTCTGCGCACTCCACCACCCGGATTCACCGGATTAGCCAGATTCAATACTAACACCGGAAGATGTCCCTTACCAAGCAGAAAGTCGGCATCCTTAGTGCGCTTTCGGGCAAGTGTGTAAGAATCGACGTTTTCACAGCCAATACCCACACGGCCCATGAAATGAATGTGCTGAAAAGAGGTATCCGCCTCTATTCGTTCAATATCCTGCGGAAGGTATACGAAGATATCCTCCATCTCAGCTCGAGAAAGTTTTAGCTGTATCGTCTTGTCATTGATAGAGTAATGTCCTCTACGAAGGATATCCAGGGTATCGGTCAGCATCGCTATATTGTCCTGTCTCATATAATGATTGCCTCCTCCTGCTTTTCCAAGTTGATACCATTGTAATTTAACACTTACATTGTACCAGAATGGTGCACAACTTTCACCAGAAAGTTGATTAAATCAGCATCTTCATAGATAAAGTCCGTATAATGGTGTAAATTCAAAAAACAAAAGCGCAGCGCTGAACCTACCACAGTATGAATCGGTGGAGGATCAGATTGCTGTGCTTTTGTTAAAGGTGTAGTCAGGCGGCATTTACAGGCACTGAATGCGTGTAAACAATCAGCTCCGGTTCACAGTCATCACCATTCGACGTGAAGGCGAGCGCCAGTGCCGAAGTTTGGGTCTGTTACGGACACATAGTATTCCTCGCAGTCCTCCGGCACAACGTAGATAAACATGCCCGCTTTCTCCTCGTCGGGCTCAATCTCGGTATACAAAAAGGTCTCGCACTCCTCAAGCGAGTACATGGTATAGTACGGGTCGTAGCATTGCCCCTGACTATCCATGAGAGGATACACATTGCTAAAAGCAATTTCCTCATCGGTAGTATTTTGCACTTCGACATAAAAAATCACAAATTTATTGCCATCCGGAGCCTCCTCGGGGTTCATATCCCAATTTGACAGATCATCCGTTTCCACACAGGCACTGACATACAGCCCGAACGTGCCGAGATTTATTGGGCTGCCGAAGGACACATCTGCCCATCTTGTAATACCCGGAGCGGCATCGTTTTCCTCGTAGACATAGTTGTAGTCGTCCACGTCGTCATAGCTGTCATCAATATCTCCGTCGCATTCCCCATCGCATTCCTCATCCTGTCCTGCGGCGTAGCTGTCTACGGCCATTTCCACCTCACTGGTCATAACGCCGGTGATCAGCCATTCGCCATCATACGAGAAAGGAGCGATCTTCCATTCGCCGTTTGCTTTGATGCACTGGAAATCTATATCGAGAGTTATGGTATCTGTCTCCACGGACTGGACTGCCTCTTCAATGATGCGGTCAAGCAGGGCATCCAGGTCTGCTGCATCCGCTTCGTCTTCTGTCATGCTATCAACTTGCGCATAGTATTCGTCCCACGCTGTAAACACAACCGGTGTGGCGTCTACATATGTGAAGGTAACAGTCGTCGAGGCGTTATCGCCATTCTCCTTTACCTCGCCGATTTCATAGGTCATTTTTGCAGCACATTCAATCAAATATTTTAATAGTGCCTCTGACTGTGCCAACCGGCGGCTGTCATTCAGGTTTTCCCAGTCATCTGCACCGTTTTCCATACAGGAAGCAGCCTTCTCGTAGTCGCATTCCTTTATAGCATCGCAGAAGGTTTCCACTACGGCGGCAGAACCTGTTTTTTCAGCGATAGAAGCGGAAGTCGGGTTTTCCGAGCTTGCAGCGGTCGAGCTTGCCTGATTGCCGGAGCAGCCGGCAATGGACAGTGCAAGCGCAAGCACAAGTATGCTCGAAACAATCTTTTTCATCTTTTCAACTTCTCCTTTGCATCTGCTTTACGAATTGTCTTTCCAGTCTGCTCGTTATACCGCTCCTTAAAACGGCGTCGTTTCAAGACCGATTTGCATCTTTGTTCAAGCAATACCGCAGCACTCGGCAGGAATACTGCGGTATCACTTTTTTGTTTTTTGAGATTATCCGAATTTACTTCGTGACAACTACGATCGATTCAAGGATTGCTTTAACAAGTGGATCGTCTGCCTCCATCTTTTCAGTGTCAACCTTAACACGGATAAAAGCTCCCCCTCCGTAGCTGTTCCCGTTCTCGGCATAAGCGGTAAAATATGTTTCCTCACTATACTCGGTAGAAATATCGATCCGGGTATATGTGTTTTCGCCGTATGTTGCGGTATCGCCGATCGTGTACTTGCCTTCCTTGGAGGTTTGGAGATTGCAAAGGTCGATCGTACGCTGAATCGCATCGTCCTGGCTGTAGACCATACTTTGCGTATTAACATCAACTCTGACGGGGGTGCCATACGAACCTGTTTCGTTTATATCGATTATTATGTAGCCGTGCAGAGGTTCATCCTCGTCGATATAGAAATCATAAGCCTCGTAGCTGTAGCCTTCGGGGACTGTAAACTTGACAAGGCCCGCGTCAAGGTCGGCAGGACCGTCACCCGTGTCGCCCTCTTGCATTCCCGCAGGCTCCTGAGTTTCCTCAGGCTGCTGAGTTTCCACATTGGCCTCCTCAGGCTGCTGGGACTCCGTCTTCTCATTGGATGTGTCGGGCACGCTACTTTCAGATCTTTCAGATTCGGTGACATTTGCGTCGGTACTACCACTGCTGCTGTTTCCACAGGCACAAAGGCTGACAGCAATCGTGAGTGACATAAGTAATGCGATAAATTTTTTCATAAGAGCAGTTCCTTTCTCAAAATGGTTATTGTTTCATTGTAGAGGCATTTGATTGATCCGTTCTATGCTTCTCAGAACTTTCCGCTCCTGCCGGAGCCACCGCCGCCGGAATGCGAGCGGCTGCCGCCGGAATGCGAACTTCTTTGGATCTTTCGGCGTGTCTCGGTGCGATATGCAAAGACATCGGTTTTACCCAGCAGGTTCAGATTTCCGGCGATATAGTCGGAAGCAGTTGCCTTTTTTGACACGTTGCTCATGAGCATCCAGAGAAATGCCACAGCCAGCAAAGCAACAAACAAAGACATGCCCACCACGATGATGATTGCAAACGCCGGACTTTCGCGCACCGGTTTGCCGTCTGCCGCCTTTTGCAGATAGACAGAGCATTGTGTGATATAGTCCGCAAAACCGCCGTACCAGTCATTTTCGCTAAAGTTGTCAAGGAAAGCTTCCTCAAGCTTTTCCTGCCCATACGAATCAAACGCATATTCGCATTTTTCGCCGTAGCAAAACATCGCCCAATCACGATCAGACATGCTGAGAAGCAGCATAATGCCGTCTCTGCCTTCCCCTTCACCCATGGTGTATGTATGGTAGATGTCGCTCGTTGTCTCGTAAACATCCCCGAAACCGTAGTCACGATAATCATCCAGCGTGATAACGTAAACACCTACGCCATATTGATGGGAAACATCTTCTGCCAACTGCTCCAGCTGCAGATCTTCGTCTGCAGTGAGCAGCCCGGCATCATCTGTAACATAGTACAACTGTGCCTCGGCGTACGCTGTGCTCACACAAAAGACAAGCATTGTCATAGCAGCAAGCACAAAACAGAAAAATTTTCTTTTCATAGCGTCGCCCCCTAACTCATCAGCCACAGCGTTATTGCTGTGCCGATGACAATGAGCGGCGCTGCGATCGCTGCATATATGCAGAGTGCCCGCTTTATACTTGCCGGAAGCGCACCTACAAGCTTACCGGTCTGCCCGTTCATCGCAAAGAGAAAATCCTTTTCGTTCCACTTTGTGTTCAAAAGCCAGACAGGCATCAGTGCATAATGCACCTCGCCGCGGTTTAGATGGATATCAGAGGCTTTCTCCGTGCAGCTTGCATAGCCAGAGGCAGTACCTGCCAGTGCGCTAACAAAGGAGCCCTTGCAGCGTGTGTCTGCCCGCTCGAAGCAGTCTTCAGCGGAAACATCGTATTTATCTGCCAGAAAGCCGGGCAGATATGCCGTGGAAAACGGCTTTAGCTCAGAGTAATCGTACGGTTCTATCGAGTCCATGTAATCATCCGGCATTCGGCTGGATGCATCCACCGGCACCTTTTCAAATGCAAGCTCGCCGGAGCGCCACACGTTAAAATGATCTGTCTCCGTGATCTCGTAGTCGCCTTCTCTATGTGTATGCACACGGGTGGCATCAAAGGTGACGCTGCCCTCGGCCTTGCCGTCAAACATCCAGAAAGGCACATACACACCCTTGATTTCTTTGATATGATTTTCGCTTGTAAATGCCCTTGGCAGCAGAGGCTTGTGACGGTAATATTTTTTGAGTGCCGCAATTGCGTCCTCTTGGCTGAGCTTGAATGGTAAAACATAATCCGGCTTCAGTGTCCCTGCAAACTGCCCCGGCACAATGCTCGGGTTGCCGCAGTACGGACAGGACGTCGCAGCGGTAGTTGCGTCACACACAAGCTCTGCGCCGCAGGACGGGCAGGAATATGCCTTCATCCCGTCTGCATCGACATCCCAGTCATTTTGTAGTCCGGAAACATCCCATCCAGACTCACCCGTTGCGGATGCCTCCGCCGCTTTGGCCTCTTTTTCAGCATACAGCGCTTCAATTTCAGCGACATCAAAACTAGAGCCGCAATAATCGCATTCCAACCGTCCGGAGTTGCCCACAAAATGCAGCGGTCCGGTACATGCAGGGCATTGGTAATTTGTTACCTGCGTTGGCATCTGTGCATTCCTCACTTTCTGAAACAGATTTCACGCAACTATGAAATCAAAACCCGCTAAGCTTAAAAGCAAGCAGCTCGGTTGCAGATTTGTCATCACGATCAGCGGCCGCAATAGCAAGGAAGCTGCCATCGCCGAAGGGAGCAGCATGGAATAAATATACACCCTGTCTGCCAAACAGCTCATCGCAATCCATATCAGAAACATATTCTCCGTATTTATCATAGGAGATCACACACATCTTACCGCCGTCCAGAACCATAAAACCGTTATCTGTTTCAGCAACAAATATCACATCGTCAATATCCGGCAAGTCAACACCCGTCAGCAGCATCTCGAAGTTTCCGTTTTCGTCGTAGACAAATATCGTTTCTCCATTTCCGTCAGCAGCATAGCCAATGACATAAATATGGTTTTCGTCTATAAATATATCACTGACATCCTCAACCTCGTCAAAAGCAATCGTCTGAGTTGTGTACGTCCCATCGGAGAATATGCATTTTTGCCACTGAGAATAAGGCAGAGTGGAAAGGCCCCACGTGCCGGATGGATGCATAATAATATCACTAATACCCGGGCAGAAGGCTGTCTGCACACCGTCCTTTAAGGTGATAGGCGGTTCGCCAAATTCAGAAGAAAGATACAGCGTCCCATTTTCGTCAGCAAAAATGTCATTGTATTCTCCGCCCAGCTCAATCTCCTCGGCAAATGTCAGAGAAGTACCGTCGTACTCGTAACGCTCAAGCGAATCATAACACAGAATGTATACATCATTGCCAACGGTTGCCACTCCGCGCCTGAACCACTCTATTGTAAGGCAGTCTTTAATTGGCAGCCACTCGCTGCTTCTCACATAGCCTTCTATATTTGCTTTGAACGAATCGCAGGATATCGGTTCGCCCTCCCAAGGCCAAGGTGGGTCGATGTTTCCAGTGTCCTCAAGGTCGAAGGTCAAACCAGAAAGAAGCTTATCAACACGCTCGTCTCCGGGCTCTGCACCAACAATCCAAATGTAGACCGATGCATTTGCATTTTCCACACGACCCATATAAAGCTGTTTCGTGACGCCCCAGTTATCAGCTCCAAGCAGTGCACAGTCTGCACCGCCGATATTTGTAAACTCATAGTCGTGGTCGGCAAATTTGCGCTGGTCAAAGCCGTACCACTCAAGATTGCTGCGGAAGGCGGATGCTTCCTCTATCTCAACGATGATGTCAACGTACACCTTCTGGTCGTAGACGCCTTCCCCTTCCTGCTCCAGGACTTCATCCCGATCAACGACAGCGCCCTCTTCAAACGGTATAGCCAGTTCAAGCTCCGAGTATGTTTCCTCATCATACACATCTTCACCCAAAACCCAGCCATCCGCCTCATCGTAAGTCAAATCCACAAAATCTGTACTTATGCTTTTCGGTGAGGCAAACACATAAGCAACCTTTTCCTGCTGTTGTGTTTCTGTCTGCGTTGCTTCGGCAGACGCGCTGTCCGTTTGTTTTGCTGACTCCGGTTTGCTATTGCCACAGGCAGCGAGGCTGAGCAGCATAACCGCTGCAAGCAACGCAGAAAGTCTCCTTTTTACAAGTGTTTTCATAATTTCTCCTTGCTCTATCCGTAACGCACACACTTCAAGCACACAAAAATGCAGCACAGTCCTAAAAACCGAAAGTACCTATCAAAAATGCCACTCTCTCATACCAGTGTATGATTCAGCCATTCACCGCGCTGCCGCAATACTCGCAGCAGCCGCTGGCGTCCGGTGTGGTGGTAGCGCCGCAATAGGGACATGTAACCGCCACTTTCGGGGCAGCAGCCTGCTCTATCTTTTCACGCACATCTTCGCGCACCTGCGTAAGCGCCTGCTTGATTTCTTCGCCGAGTTTTTTGTAATTGCGGTACTCGACATTGGTTTCCGGGTTGCAGCCGGATGTCGTGCCGGGACGCACCGGAGCCGGCGCAATGTCCACAGAGGAGGAGTTGAGCTTAAACCGAATCTCGTTAAAGTAGGGGTTGTTAACAAAAATGGTGAAATAGAAATCGTAGGAATACTCGTACCGCGGGGGATTGTAGCTGACCTCCTTGCCGTCCTTATCCTCACGCTTGATCTCCGAGCGGCTCTCATCAATATCGAGGTTACAGCCGGTCACATCTGCAAAGTCCAGGACATCCGGGTTTGCATCCGCCAGATTACGTGCTCTCGTCACCATAAACTTTCTGGCGTCATCATCCAGCAATACCTTCATGTCTGTGCCAAGCGTCCGTGTCGTGTGGAAAGCCGTCACTTTATCCTTGTTTTCCTCACGGTAGGCGAGCTGTTCCCTGATATCGTCGACCGTACTTCTGCGCCGGTCAGAGAACCAGGGAGACAGCTTTTGTGCACAATTTTTGCAAAGATTTCCGTTTTCCAGCTTGCGGTTGCCGAGCAAACCAATCTTTTCTTTGCAAATGTCACAATACTTTTTATCAAACAGTCCCATAAACAATCACTCCTGTATTTTTTGAAACGTTGTCATTTCATCCGTTCCGTCCGGCAACTCTAGCCCCATACGAATCTTGCATCTGCCGCCATCGGCAAATGCTTCAGATGCTTCATACAGTAATATCACCGTCATCAAACGGGTCGCCGCATTCAGGACAGAATTTCGGCGGATGCGCCGGGTCTGCCGGCTCCCAACCGCACTTATCGCACTTATACTGCGGTATACCGGCAGGCTTTTTCGCACCGCATTCTGAGCAGAACTTGCCCTTATTGACTGCGCCGCAGCTGCATGTCCAGCCGTCCGACTGCTCCTCCGGTTTTTTGGTGCCGCATTCGGGGCAGAATTTACCGCTTACCATTGCACCGCACTTGCATTTCCAATTGCCTGCCATAACCTTTGGCTCTGGCTTTTTGGCACCGCAGTTCGGGCAGAATTTGCCTGTGATGCCGCCCTGACCGCAGCTGCATGTCCAACCGTTTGCGGGTGCTGCCGGTGCAGGCTGCTGAGATTGCTGCTGTGCCCCCATCTGATAGAGATTCTGTGCATTTACTCCGCCAGCCTGACCGGCCATACCCATGCCCATAAACGCCATTGCAGGGCCTGCGTTCTGGTTGCTTGCCGCCGACTGCATAGCAGCTGCCTGTGCGCCCACAAGATGTGCTGCGGCACGTGTCGGGTCCATAAACGCCGCATTGCGCTGCATTTCCTTGATCCTCT
>CAVHXA010000065.1:0-10588 GCA_963639765.1 Oscillospiraceae bacterium
ACTGCGTGGCTAATGACTGCATATAAATCATTCCACTTTAATCGAGTATTGAAAAGAGATCTCCTTCCATGTCCAAAATATCATCCATCGGCACCTTCGTTCCGTTTTGCGGTACGATCAGCCGCTCGTAATCATCAAGTTTTTTAACTGTTCCGGTTGCTGTCAGGTATGCGCCGCCGGCTTTATGATCGTCTGGCTTGAAGTAGGTGAATGCGCTTTCTGACGATTCATAGAAATATTTCACAAATTTAGGGCGGTTAACTGAGGCCCCTTTATTCGCGTTCACTATCCCCGGTTAAATAGTCAATCACAATACCAGGCTGTATATTGAATACAAAAGCATTGAACGACAATTCCTTCCCACCATCTTCAAACGATTTTGCTTCCATCAAAACACCTGTTGCCACAAGGTTTTCACCTTCAAAACACGGCGTAACCCGATACATCACATGGTTTCCTGTTTGACTGATATAATCTGCTGTAGAAATTTCAAATGGCAACATTCCAACAGCATTTAAATATCTGGTGCCCGTAATCAGATTTTTCTCATTGGCATTCTCTCCAGACAACATATAAGCAATCGGATGGCAACGATTATAAAGGTACTTGTCTTCGATTAAATCGTCATAACGAACAGTATGCCATCCAGAAGGCCTAACCATACCTATAGCATCTCGTTCTTCTGTCGGCATAGTCTCTGGCCCAAGACAAGCGTATGCAACGCCGCATCTTCCAAGCTTGTCTAAGGGGCTGTATGATTCAAATGCGGAAACAGTCAATTCGTTATCTGTGAAGAATGGAACATCTTGATTAACTGTCTCAAATGCATTTTCTGAATATAAAGGAATTTTGAAATCCGAAGATGTGTCCACGATTCCAAAATAAACATTCGATGTTCCTTGTTTGAGGTTTTTATGACGTTGCTTTGCTACAAGCAAAGTCGCTATAATTAGCAGAATGGCAACGCAAATCACGGCAATTACAATCTTACGCTTACGTTGTGTTTCTTTGTAATCGCCGTAATAAGCCTTTTTTAACGTCATAAATCCATACCTGCTGTTATGGCTTCTCCTGTGTAATCACCAATAGTGCCTTGTGCACCGCACCATTCACAGGTAAATACGCCGTTCTTTACGACAGTACAATTAAGATGACCGCAAGAACATACCGTCCAACTATATCCTCCACAGTATGGACATCCTGGATACTCTCCATCAAAAGAGATATTGCCTTTTACAGAGGATTTATCATAGCCTTCTCGTTTTGCTGAGTCTTCCTTTATGGGAAATGCCCATGTAAATGCCCAATTATCGTGGCCTCTTTTTTCAGCGCGTATTCCATATGTTTTGTGACGTTCGCCGCATTTGCACAGTACAATTAGGGCTTCATTAGTTTCACGCATCTGGAAGCACCTCGCTTTCCTCATTAGCTGCCATTATCGGTGCATCGTATTCAACGCTTACATCCGTCTCAGGTTCTGCTTTCTCTGCATGTTTTTCTATAGCATCCTCTACGATATCAGCCTTTTCTGATGTGATTTCTTCCGTACTATCATTGGCTTCATCAACGCTGTAGTATGCCATCAGAACTGTAATATCATCGCCACTTCCCATGTTGCTTGTCTCAGACAGCCAATTTTTCAGGTTTTCTTCAACGGCTTTGGTGCCGTATTGATTAACCATTTCAAAATATTCCATACAGGTTTTGGCAAATTCTTCTTCATTTTTATAACTGTTAGCAAAACCGTCTGTTGACATCAAAAACATTGATGGGAGCTTCTCACGGAAGTCAATTCTCCGAACCGCAGTAATTGCTTTTTTCCAAGCATCCGTTTTGCAAAGGGAATGTGTCTCCACACCTAAAATCTTGTCGCCCTTAATGACCGACTCAACACCATCAGTAGAGGTGAATACTATATCTCCGTCACCAATTTGGAATGCAAAGATGAACTTTTCTGTAAGCATCAAGCCTAACAAAGTTGTTCCGTATTGCGAATAAACTTGCTGAAGGTCTTTTTCGCCTTTTTCATCAAGCGACACATCACGCTGATTGTCTCTATGATTTTTCTTAACACGCCTCTTCCACTCGGTATCAACTTCCTGCGCGACCTTCGTGTCACCTTCACGATTTAAGTACGTTAATAGCGTATCCTGATCAGCAGCAAAACTATCAACGTAAGCTGCCATGATTTTACAGAACACATTCACCGCAATACTGGAGCCGGTTTTGCTAAATGGACAGCTTTTGCTTCCATGACCATCAGCTACTGCCATAATAATCGTACCATCAGCGCAAATCAGTTTTTTGTAGCTGTCCTGACATTCTGTTTCCGAGCGAATATGAGACGCGCCTTGCACACTTGTTCCGAATACACTTCGTTTCATTGCAAGTCTCCTCTCGGGATAAAATTATACATTACCAAACGTCGTCCGCTCCGACATCAGCAGGATCCGGTATGTTATCCATATCAAGAACAAGTGGAGCGTTAGTTGAACTGGGTTCTGTGTTTCCGGCAAGAGGATTGGTTGCATCAGTTTGAACACGACTTGCTGGTGCAGAGACAAGAGAAGCCGCAGTAGAAGCCCACTTAATCATCTTCACAAGAGCTTGCGGATTATTTGCCTGAAGAACAAGTTCTCTGTTTCCGGTGAATGCTGTTAAAACATCATCATCTGCGTCCTGACCAATGGAAATAGCGATTCGCACAGCTTTCTTCCCCCAAGGGAGGTGCAAAAGCTTATCCAGCGATTTCTTATAATCATCGGTAGGCTGACCGTCAGAAAGAAGCACAAGAACCGGAGGAAGAGCACGATCTGTCATCGGTGGTATTGTCAGTTGCGCTGCTAACATATCAAATGCCTTGCCCAGATCAGTTACACCGCCTGCATCGAGGTCCTGCCATGTAAAATTGTCTACATCTACGGGATTACTGGTTACCCAAGAAGCTCCTGTGGAGAATTTCAATGTTCTTACAAGGAGCTGTGCATTAGGATTATCGTGAGCTGCATCCTGCATATCAGGAATGGTAGACTGGATAGCATGGTTTACCGTGCCAATTTTTTCACCATACATAGATCCGGAGCAATCGACTACCCAAATAAAATGGAGCGGTCTGCTAGCAAGCTCTCCACCAGGTCTTTTTAATTCTGCCATTTTAAATTTCCTCCTTGAAATAATGTTAAAATTATCTAAACTCTCCGGTCATTTGGCCGAAGTCAATCTTTGCATCTTTAGCAATAGCCGCGCTTCTACCGCTTGCTACAGGAATTTGTTGTCCATCAGCTTTGATGTAAGTCCAGTTGTCTGCGCTCTCATTTCGAATACCCCAAAGATTGGGATTCTTTGGATTTTGCACCACTGTTCCGACAACGGTGTCCATATCATAGTTACCAGTAATATGATGTGCATATATTTTGGCGTCCTTTTGCAGCAGGATTCGGTTTTTGCCTGTAATCAGTGACGCCGGAAATACTACTGTTTTTCCACAATTCCAGCATGTGTGCGCCACGCCTTGGGCAACTTTGTTCTCATCATAGAAAACCTCGGCACCGCAAGAACACTTAGAAATGCCACACATAAGATTAACGAATGTTTCCATCCATTTTTTCTCTGTGACACGCTTTCCTGGCGTTGTAAGTCCAACCGTAAATGACTGAATGAACAAATCTTTGATGGACTGCGGATATAAGTCCCAATAGATCAGTACATTATCCTGATATCCGCGGACAGGGCGGTTCGTTTTATTGTTTGGATCAAATATAAATACAGGGTTCGTTCCATAAAGCTTATTCATAGCATGAATATCCATGCACTTAATGTCTGCCTCCAGTTTTCCCTCTAAAGGATGTCCCATCATAAACATATAAAACAGCAAGACTGAAAGTGAGAAGAGATCTGTATTCCGGGAGGGTTTTGCCTTTCCAACAACAATTTCAGGAGCCATGAAGCGAGGCGTTCCATAAACTGAACTGTTGTCTACGCCGTTTGCAGACACATTATCATTGTCACAAATCAGGACATCACCATTATCCGGATCGAAGAAGAGGTTTCCGAAGGAAATGTCGCGATAACTATAACCCATGCTATGAAGTTTTTCATAACCATTGGTTAAATTGAATGCTGCGCGACACAATGCATAAAAAGATGGCTCTGCACGTCGTTTCATCATATCGACTATGCTCTTATAATTCTTCGGTCTAAGCGGCATAATGTAACCGAAGGACTCTCCAAGAGACTTGAAAATAAGATCCTGCGGCCAAAGAAAAGATGCATCCGGTGCTCCTCTGGAAATCAGATTATCCAAAATTGATTTCTGCTCCTGAGTAGCCATATGTTTAAAATACCATTTGAGCGCATAATGACTTCCGTTGCACTCTACGTCATAAACTTCACCCTGACCGCCCGCGCCGAGTAAAGATACAACTTTGTACTTGTTGGAACTTTCAGATGTCAAGAAAGTTCCGGGTTTCAATTGTCCGTCCATAATTTACCCCTCTTTTATTTAATCTGCTGAAGTACCGCATGGGTAACATTACCGTCCGGTACAAACAATTTATAATTCTCATTTGAAAATTGAAGCTCTACACAATTTGTATACGGTGTCAAAGCAACAAGCTCATCTATCTTTTTATCAAAACCGTTTGTCTCTCCGACAAAGATAATCCTCTTATTTGTAATATACAAAATTCCTCGGAAGGTTTCATACTGTGTATTATCAACCACATCTGTATGCCCGCCACCAACATTGATACGTGTGCCCTTGAAAAGTCCCGGAACTGAGTAACCATTGCTTCTGCGAACATATCTTTTCTTTACAGCCTTCTTCTCATAGATAGCCTTGTCAATATAATGGCACTGTTCACCGGATTTTAAGAAAATCTTATCGGTATTAAGTATAGGAAGTCTGCCCCGCAGTATTTCTTGTTTTGCCGCATCCGGTAAAATACTGATTATAGTTGGAGCAGAAGGCTTCGGATTAAACAAGTCAAAAAGTCCCATATGTCACCTCAAATGCTAATCAATTCAGCTTCGCCTTGCCACCCAATTTCAAGACGCTGTCCTTCTTTAAGGCACAAAACCACTTGTCCTTTAAAAAATCCATTTTCAATAATTGAACTGCCGGCTCCTTTACGCAAAACTGCGTAATAGATACCTTGTCCACGTGCCTGCTCATTATCAACAATTGAAATAACCTTTAATCTAATATCTCCTGGTGGGAAATCGTACCCACATTTATATATACCGCATTGTACCCGCAAAGGATTTTGACTTCCTAAAGGCATATTCGATTCTGGTTGATCTGAGTTTGCTTGACAGGTTGCAACCTCGAGAGCATCAGCTACTTCTTCAAGCTTCATCATCTGACACCACGAGACAACCGACCACATCGCTGCATCTTTCGTAAGTCCATAGCTATCAGAAAGTATCTTTACCATCTGCAGAGCACGCAATGTCACATCAGCCGAAGATGTTAGGCTTTTAACAATATCTTCATCATATGCATTCAGAATTAGATTTTGCTGCAATTTATTTTGCGGCAAATAATCCAGTAAAACTGCCCTTAACTGCTTTCGGTCATTAATACAGGACGGCTGGGCTTTGATCATTTTAACGAGTAATTTTTGAGTATCATCCATATCGATTTTCTTATTTCAATATCAAGCCAATTACCGAAGCAACAATTGCAGCCCCAATTCCACCCATTAGAATCACGAATTTTAACTGAATGGACTGCTTCAAATCCTGAACTTCTTTGAAAATCTGATCCACATTGGTAGACTCAAGGCGCTTGACGAATTCATTATATTTTTCTTCAGCCGCAGCTTGATATTCACCAATAGTCTGTTCAGTATGCTGAAGCTTTTCTATATGGGCAGACTGTTGAGAAGCTAATTCCGTTTTCATCTCAGTGATTAGACGTTCACAGCTTTCTGCCAACTGCTGAATTTGTTCGTCTGCTTTCTTTGTGGTCTGAGATTGGTACTCCTCAATAGACGCCTTGATTTTTTCGATTTCGGCCATTTTGTCTGCTAAATCCTTGGTGGATTTTTCATGTTGCTCGACCATCGCAGAATCAACACGGTCGCTTAGAACTTTTAAAGCAGCTTCATGGTCGATTTTAATCTGTTTCACGCTGTCATCAAGCTTACTCTCGTACTCTCTGATTGTAGTTTCAGTATGCTGTAATCTTTCGACATATGATGTCTGTAGATTTTCTAACGCAGACTTAATCTGCTGCAGCTCAGACATACGTGTCTCCACTTCTGCCGCAATATTCTTTTGGAGTGCAGTAATTGCAGCATCATTATTGCTACTAAGAGTACACAATGCAGATTCGTGATCCCTTCTAATTTCGACAATACATGCATCAATCTTTTTTAACAAATCTGCTGTGGCTGCCGAACAAGCTTCTTCATGCTGTCTTGTGGCCTCAGTTAGACCCTTAATTCCTTCAACCAACTCAGAAGAGGCTACAACGTTCTTCCGAAAGGTTTCTATTTCTTTTTCCATCTGAGCAACATCTTCAAACATTACTTGACCTCCTCATTCTGTCAAAGCATTTATTCAGTATATTTGCCATTATTCCGTAGTAAATATCATCTTTTTGCCCGCTGCTGTATGATCTCTTTAAAAAGTCCATATAGGTCGTTTTTAATGAAGCAGCCTCTCGTTCCATGTAATTCAGCAGGCTAATCTTTGCTGCGGTGTTACAGGACGGATAAAGCGTGGACAATGCATTGCTCAGTTGAACAATCTCATCCTCAGGGAGTTTAGAAAGGATTCGCTCCAATCTACTCTCATCAAAGATATCGTTCATTCGAAGCTGACCGCAGAAGAGCGCAAGATCAAGCTTATAGGAATAGCGATTGCTGTTAATTCTTTCAAGGTTGATAAGAGTGTTCTTTCCGACACCCCTTGTTGTTTTAGCGATAATCTCTTTAAGCGACAATTCGTTGTACAAAGCCTCATCGCTCTTTAATTTTGCAAACGGAAGAACAAAATAGTCCTTGATATCCTCCGTGATCTTATCGCGGTCACAAGACGCATTTGCAGTAATAAACTCAAAGAAATCTATAAATTGCTCATTATGGTGATAAAGATATTTTTCATAATACCACTTGACATATATTCTAATGATTTCCTCGGGAGACTTTGCTCGATCTACGCGTGCAATGCTTTCACGACTGTTTCCCATATAAACAAAGTAGTCATGCATGCGCTCTTTCATGCGCTTGAGCATTTTATTCGGATCTTTCTTGTAGCTATCTGCTCCCGTAGAGCAAATATCGACAAGTATATCGATACCGTTTCCATCTTTTGACTGGGAATAAGAGTACCAATCATTGATGTATCCGGACAAATAAAGCATATAAAGCTGCTGTTTTACCTTATCTACCGTTGCATACGGGTATGATTCTACATAGAGTGCTCTGTCTCTCTGAACAAAATCTTGATATGTATGAATCAGCTGTTCATAGAGATCTTCATCACTTATGGCACCATTGCTCAGTTTTTGGTACACCTGTGCATAATCATTCTCATACCCTTCAAGCAAAGATGGCAGACTGTGTATCGGAGTATTTCTCTTTAATAATCCATCTGGAACATTGGCCAAGGTCGTATCTAAATATAAAATGTACGATTTGACTTTTTCATTGGCACGTCCAGCTCGGCCAATTTCCTGAACATATTCATTTTTAGAAAGTGGCAAACCAAAATGAATTACATTACGAATATTGGGTAGATTGATGCCTACTCCAAGTTCATCGCTTGCCACCAAAATCTTGCTTTCACCAGCAGCGAAATGGTAATATGCGGCAGGATTATCCTTTGAAAAGATATCAGCTTCCCAACCAATAGCATCCGCTACTTTTTCAGAAAGCTCGCCGGTCTTTGTAAATACGATAGTCCTTTCGTTTCTACTAATGAGCGGTGCCGTTATAGAAGCAATCTCCTGCAGCATTTCTTCTTCTGTGTGCAGTGCACGGAAATCATAGCTAACATTGAAACGTTCGAAGGCTATAGGTGAGAAGAAGTTATCCTGCGGAATATTAAGCTGTTTTTGAACATCTTCGACCACCGTATAGTTTGCTGTGGCCGTAAATCCCCAAAAGTTGATATGATCAAAAAATTTGTTCAGATACTTTGACAGCATCAGATATTCCGGACGGAAATCATGCCCCCAGTTTGACAAGCAATGGATTTCATCTAAAACAACATAAGAAATCAATGCACCGGGAGCAACTCGCTCTTCGTGCATTCCAAAAATCCTTGTACCGGCATTCAGATACCTAAACTTTACCAGCAAATGACGATTTTGAAATGTCATTGGGGTAAGATAATTCAAGCTGTTATGGATTTCCCAGGTTGAAAAACTATTTTCGCCTGTAAGCTGAAGATGAGCCACATTGTCCATATGATGAAATTTTTTCAGGTTTCGGATCTGATCTTGAATCAGAATATCCGTCGGAGATACTATAAACATGGGCAGTGGCTGTAAAAGGGAAGCCAGGTAGAAAATCAAAGATTTTCCGCTTCCGGTAGGCATGATACACACTGCGTGCTTTTTACACGCCAACATATCACAAAGCGCCGAATATTGACCTTCCTTGAAACCATCAAAATCAGAAATCTCTTTCAAGATATATTCCATATCCGGAAGATTCTCTTTTGTCAGATGATAATTAATTCGTCTGCCATACCACAGCTCTCGCGCATTAGAAATAATAGAATTATTGTCTGTAATATAAACGCCAATCACTTTTTTTCTAAGCGATAGCGGAATCCCAGTTTTCCCTGTTTTGACCTGCAATTGCATCGGCTTAACACCAATCAGTCTGCAGAACAATGCGGCATAATTATTAATCAAGCGGATAGCATATTTCAGGCTTTCCAAATCTTCAGAATAATTTAGTACAACAGCTCCATTTTGCGTGCAATTGTGATGAACCAACTGTAGAAGAACGATTGCCAAACGATAAATTGCTTGATAATTCAGCTCATATACAGTTTCCTGTTCCTGAAGAAACTTCGGAATGTCATCTTCCGTAATCGTAGAATTACGAATAAGATAGTTGTAGATTAATGCATAGATATTGGCATCGGGATGAGTGCAAAGCTTAGCTTTTTTGATTCCATGAATAAGGAAGCCATTATCGCCCTGACCGAATCCACAGGGAATATAGATATATGTGTCTGATTCCTCTAATGTCGGATTAACGTAATAATCATCATAGTCAGCTTTGGTTTTCAGACGACTGTCCGGAGTGCTCCTACGAGCCTCTTCTCGAGCAGCTTCTTCCTCCTCTATACGCTTTTTAGTCTCTTCAGCCAGAAGTATGGCTGCTTCTTCATGTTTACGACGTTCTTCTTCCTCATCAATCATTGCTAACTTTTCGGCTGCATCAAGATCTTTGAGGACCTGCGCCGTAATCGCCCCAGTCCAGTTATCGATGGCCCAGCGTGCTTTTTCATCGCTAACGCCAAAATCAGTGACCATCTTTTTGGTCCAACGTGTAATGGTAAATTGATCAGCAGGATAGGACTCGCGCATCTCCTTAATGATTCCGATATTATATGCATTCATCATCAGGTTGACACTGAGCCGATCATTCAAATAAACATCGCCTAAAAGCGCATGAACCTTTTTGTCTGAAAGCAGAATTGCCGGATTGCGACTAACATAATCCTTCCATTCCATTTTGCGCACCACCTTCTGCAATCACCAAATGTCATCCGTTTCAATTTCAGGAAGAATAACTTCATCATCCTTAACGAAGTCCATCATATCTCCGACATTGCAATTCATAACATCTGCAATCTTCAGTAAAACGGATAAAGCGACTTCCTGATTTTTCCTTAGTTTTGTAAATGTGGCAGAAGAAACACCGGATTTTTTTCTCAATTCACCCTTGCTCATATCTCTTTCGGCACACATAACCCATAGCTTCTTGTAACTAACCTTCATATTATTTCCTCCGGCTGACGTATTTTACAACATCTCCGAAAAAGTGCATCCCAATCTGACACTATAGTAAATAGCTTACCATCTTTTAGCTAATAAATCAAGAAGTCAGACGTCTTATCATCGTTTTTGTTGAGAAGTTAAACTTTTTTCTGGATAACATTGATTTCATGTAATTATTCCTGACTGACGGCTTCCCTCCTTCTTATCAGGCAAATCTGTTATTTATCCATTTTCCTTTTGCGTATCTTGGGCGCAGTAAGCTCATAGCTCATATCCAAGAGCATCTTGATCTTGTCATCCGATACGGTGCCGTCAAGAGCCACTGTTATCCAGCTCGTTTTGCTCATGTGGTATGCGGGAAAGAAGCCAGGCTCCTCCCGGAGCGAGCCGATGAGGATGGGGTCACACTTAAAATTCACTACATCCAGCAGCTCATCTCCCTGCAAACCGAGCTTGTTCTTCGGAATATCCATAATCAGTGCAAACCACTTTTTGTTGTTCACATGACGAAATACCGTAAAATCGGGATATTTTACCCATGGATAGTCCTGACTGGCGTTGTAGGTTTCAAGAATATAGTTCGTTAATTCCTCTCGATTCATCATGCATCACAGGCCTAGG
>CAVHXA010000066.1:0-10396 GCA_963639765.1 Oscillospiraceae bacterium
TCCTCGATACTTCTTGGCTCAGGATCAGCCAAGGTCAGATTGATGGCCTTCTAACACAGAAAATGCTCAACTTGTTATTGCAATTTACGTGCAATTCACGGTTGTTGCCAACGAATCAAATCCGCATAGCACAGAGGGTCATTATAGATGAAGTAATCCAATTCAGTCCGCTGTGCCATGGTCGCATCCAGCGCATCCTCAACCCCGGTGCAGTCAATGGAGATTTTTCTCCCATCCCGGAGCAGCAGTTCCACGCACCCGGTGTCCATGTTAAACTTGCAGACTTTTTCATCGTACCTCATGTTCGTGTCCTTTCTGCCTTACGGCACTCTCACAGTAGTCTGTCGTGCTTTTCTATGATAAGGTCTAGGACTTTTTTCGGTAGAAGCAAGTGATTCATTCTGTTTTCCAAAGAATACAAAAACCCGAACCCTTCTCCTATCGGAAAAAAGTTCGGATTTTGTTGTTGTAGTGCACCTCCAGGGACTCGAACCCTGGGCCCACTGATTAAGAGAGCAAGCCGCAGATTCGTCTCAATTTCTGGGTGTTTCGATTTATCGCAGTTTTCAATCGAAATGGCGTGATTTTTTGCTTTGAATTTTCTGCACCCTTTGTCGAATTTTGCAGCGAAAAGCACCCTCTGCACGTTTTAAAACCGTGCAAAATCCGTGCAGAAACCGTGCACTTACTCTGGAACAAACTAAAAATCGATTCATACAACCACGACTTGACGGCATTGGTTTGAGTGGGCGCACATCAAAAGTAAGTCTCGGAGGATACTACTATGATGAACCTGCTTTGCAGAAGCCACTTTTACAAATGGACTGCTTTAATTTTTCTTCTGTTCTCCCTCTGGGAAGATGATTTTATAAATCGGGAAGTAAATCACCATCTGTACACCACCGTTGATGACGGTAATGAGGATGTTGTACAGCGCAGGAGGAAAGAACTGCTTGCACAGCGGCACATAAATGCCCATTAAAAAGCTGCACACAATGGTGATCAGCACGAATGCCACCACGTACCATGCGATCTGATACCAGATATTGCCCTTGGACTTGAAGGTGATGTTGCGCTGCATCGGAAAATTGACGCATTGTGCCAAAAACAGTGTAATGGCAAACGCCGCGAAGTAACCCATGCCGCCAGTGGCATCACCGGTGACAGGATAGTTGAACACATAAGTGTCCACCGGGCCAAGATTCAAATGGATCAGCTGACAAGGTGTGTTGCACCAGTCGGTCAGGTTGTAGAACAGCCCCGGCAAAAAGGTCAGCAGCAAATATTGCAACACCGTGACAAACATCGAAAATGCGTAGAATTTCACGAACTGTGCCACGAGCTTATGCTTTTCAGAGAAAGTCGTCCACCAATTTTTGATCATTTCCATAAAGTACCTCATACCTGTACAGGCACAGTCAGCTCTGCGCTGTGTTTGCCGTCGGACGCAGCCAGCCTCAAAGCATCGCCTTCTCCCATACGAACAATGGCAAGCGCCTCACCGTAGTAAGTGTCGGTCTCATCTTCCAGATAGCTGTGCTTGTTGAAGGGGCAGGCACTGCCAAGACCCACCAGCGTGCCGCCTTGTACCTGCACCTTGATACTGCCGCGCATCAGCGGTTTTGTAATGCCGTTTTCATCTGTATAGCGCAAGCGGACGTAGCACAGATGCCCCGGTTTCACGGCAGGTTCTTCAGCATCCAGCGTCAGGCGGGTCGTATCGTCCGCACTTTGCAGCTTGCAGCGGCCAATTTCGTGACCGGCGGTGTCATAGCTGACAGCCTCCAGCGTTCCATTTTCATAGGGGATGCTGAATTTCGCCAGACAGTCGTTTTTCAGCATTTTGTTGCCCACAGTGCGGCCATTCAGAACCAATTCCACACGGGCGGCACGGGCATAAACTTCCACATTTGCCTTTTTCCCTTCACAGCCCGTCCAGCTCCAACTTGGCATAGCGTTCGTCATCTTCCACGCACTGGGACTGTGGCGGTCATTTGTGTGATTGACCGGACAGACAGCGATATAGGGGCCGTTGTCCGCTTCCAACGCCACGCGGGTGTAGAGTGCTTCGCCCAGCGGCTTACCCGTCAGGTCAATGCGCCCCGAACCCGCCGACACCCAGCCAAGGCCGCCGTCGAACGTCTCGGCATAGTCAGCGTACTCCCACGAGCCGACCATGACTTCGCCCAGATAGTCCATGCCGGCCCAAACGAAATCTCCCACCAGCCGGGGTTCTTTCTTTGCCAGTTCACGGAACTTGTAGGCATCATTGCAGAACGTCTCACTGCCTAAAATCAGCCGCTGCGGATATTTTTTCAGGTCATGCTGATAGCGGTAGATGCCGTAGTTATAGCCTGCAATATCCATATTGGCAAACGCATCGCGGGTCTTGACATCACAGCCGTGCAGGGTAGCACCACGCTTCATGAACTCATCGCCTAAAAGACCCGCCAGATTGTTAAAGAACTGGCTGCCGACTGCTTTTTTCTTAGCGGACTTTTCGCCGCGCTGTTTGGCTTTTTCGGCACGCTCGGCTTCTTTTTTTGCCTTTTCGTCGCTGTACACGCCGAATCCAATGGAGCTTAAAAAGTTGAAGAAGATGTTCACACCGCAGGTCACCGGACGGGAGTCGTCCAGCCCATGCAGGAAGTCCGTCATCTCTTTTGTCAGTGCAATGCCGCGCTTCTGAGCAGTCTCGCTGACCTCATTGCCGGTGGAGTAAAGGACGACGCAGGGGTGATTATAGTCCTTTTCGACCATGTCGGTCAGGTCCTGCCGCCACCAGTCATTGAAATAGTCCACATAGTCATGTTCGGTCTTGTGGATATACCAGTGGTCGATATACTCATCCATGACGAGCATACCCTGACGGTCACACTCAGCCAGCAGCGTCTTGGAGCAGGGATTGTGTGCTGAACGGATAGCGTTGTAACCATTTTCTTTCAGCAGACGCACCTTGCGCGCCACAGCGTCGGGATCGCAGACAGCACCCAGCAGACCGTTATCATGATGGATACAGGCCCCCTGAATGATGAACCGCTTTCCGTTGAGCAGAAAGCCGTCTGTCCCCCATTCCACTGTGCGGATGCCAAACGTCTCGGTCACTTCATCCTCAGCAAAGGTCACGCAGCAGGTGTACAGATTCGGCGCATCAGGCATCCAGAGTTTGGCGTCGTCTATCGTAACGGTGAAAATGGCTTCACCGTCGCTCTCCTGCTGCATGGCAGGCAAGTCGTTCACCGTCAGACATACCGTACCGGGGGCGGTGGTCTTTACGCGCACCTCTATGACAGCCGGTTTCAGCGACAGAGTGCGGATTTTTACGCCGTTCAACTCGATATGCGCACCGTGGGCCGTCCAAAGCTGCACCGGGCGATAGATGCCCGCGCCGGAATACCACCGGCTGTTGGGCTGGTCAGCATTGCGGGCAATGACCCGCAGCTCATTTTCACCTGTGTGCAGGTAGGGGGTGCAATCTACATAAAAATTGGTATAACCATATGGGCGGAACGCTGCCTTTTGGCCGTTGAGCCAGACCTCTGCGTTATGGTAGACGCCCTCAAACTCCAGAATATAGGTGTCGGCCTGTTCGCTTTCAGACACGGTCAAGGTGCGTTGGTATTCATAGTCGTGCCCCTCGTACCATCCGGTATTGGTACCGCCCGCACTCAGAGCGGTACGGGGTTCAGCCAGCATAGCATCGTGGGGCAGCGTCACCGGTCTGCCGGGTGCAGTATCACCCAAATATCGGCACGCCCAACCGGTGAGAAGGGATGTTGATTTCATGCAAAATACCTCGTCTGACTCTAAAAATGTCTCGGAAGAGTTTAGACTTCCGAGACACTTTTCATCAATTACTTCTTTACTGCTTTTTGTTTCGGTTCAGAAAGCTGCTGATCAGCTCAATCAGGATCGAACCCAGCGTAATGCCGATGATAACGAAGCGGGTCGGGACATTGTCGGGGTTGCCGTACATCACAATGCCGCTGAAGAAGTCGGTGAAGTCGCCCACAGAATCCAGCATGAACAGCCCGAATGCCACGGTAAGCAGCAATGCGTTGATAATTACCAGATAGTCACTGAAGAAGTTTTCAGTAAAGAACAGGACCACACCGCAGCCAATCGCTGCGAGGAACGCCAACAGAACGAGAATATTGAATGTACCGGAGGAAAATGCAAATACCAGATACTCAACCGTTGCAGCAACAGCGACCACGCTGGCGCACAGACCCAGAATACGGCCGATTCCTTTACTTGTCTTGCTCATCTTACTTTGCCTCCTTTACCTTGCGCTTGCTGACTGTCAGCAGAGCCAGAGACAGAATTTCCAGAACGGAAACGATCCCGATCGCAGCCTTCAGAGCGGTCTGCCACCACGGAGTGATCATAACGATGTAAGCCGACTCGCTGATGCCATTAATGGCGCAGCTATGGCTTGCGGCGTAGTGGAAATGCTTTGCCTGCTCCTTGACGCACTGTGCCAAATTACCGTCGTCGGTATCTTCGATTTGCTTGAGGATGCTCTCGGTAGCGATACCCTCGTTCAGGCAGTAGGTGTCCGAACCAGCAGTCAGAGAAGTGGCATAGTGGCTCATGTAGCCGTTGGCAGCGGAGTTGGTACCATCGGTTTCGAGATGGCCCTGGAAGCCCCACTCACCCATGCAGACGCCCTTGTTCAGGGCAGCTTTGGAGGAAGCCCACTCGCAGCCAAGGCGGCTGAAGGACTGCATCAGAGAAGTGGCATGGGCAACGCGAAGCGCACCCTCAAAGCCGCGCAGAGAACCTTCGCGGAAAGCCTGTTCGTTGAAGAAGGTGGAAACGCCCTGGCGATCAAACTCCTGGTCGTTGCCGGTGAAGTGCTTGACACCAGCCAGAACGCCCTTGGACTCCATGGCCTCGACTTCGGGGATGGCGGCCAGATAGCTCATGATGCTGCACTCAGACATGTACTCGTAGTTACGACCGCCGAAGGGAGTGCGGTGCAGGTCAGCACCGATGCACCAGACTTCCATCTGACCGCACCAGAGGGCTTCCTCGCCCATCAGTTCGCCGCGGCGCTTGTACAGCTCTTCGTTCCACGTAGCGGTCAGAGTGCCCTTGTTGGCGTAGCAACAGGTCGAGAAGTTCTCAATGCCATCGTATGCGTAGGGGAATTTGCCCATGCAGCCATCGATGCCGTCGCCTACTGTGGTAGCAGGCAGAACGACCGAGGAAACAGCCTTGCGTCCACTGGAGCAGGACAGCGTAGAAGCCATCTCTTCCAGCGTCATCTGGTTCAGGTATTCATCCCATGCTTCATCGTCATCCCAATCGACATCACGCATATTGACCAGCGTAATGCCCTTGTTGTTGCCAAAATCCTTGGTTGCTTCTTCCACAGTGGGTGCATCGGCGGGCTTCACATAGGTGTCGCCGCTGAGCTGCTGGATCATGTCCTCCGTTGCTTCTACAGTGGTCTGGGCAACGGGGTAGGTGCCCTGCCAATCCTGACGGGACAGATAGGTGCCGGCACCATCGACCCAATAGTTCAGGTCGCAGTCATCGAACCGGTTCGTGACCTCAACACCGGCGCTGGACACGCGATAGCTGTCTTTGTCCAGTGCGTCCTGCGTCCAGTGATAGGTCTTATCGGCATTGCCGGCTGCTTTATTACCGTCGGCATCGACCATGCCAGCTGCACCCTTGGCGGCCAGAATGTTGTTCAGGGCATCATGGGCATTGTCGCCGATGGCAAAGTAATAATCACCAGCGCTCAGGATATAGCCCTTGGCATTGACGTAATCGTAGCTTGCCAGCAGATAGCGGTCAACTGTGACTTCGACCTGCTGGGACTGGCCGGGCTGGAGCAGGTCAGTCTTAGTGAAGCCTGCCAGCTGTACGGCAGATTTTTCAACCTTGTTCTGTTTCTCGTAGTCGCCATAGGGAGTCTGTGCGTATAATTCAACGACGGACTTACCAGCAACGCTACCGGTGTTTTTGACGGTAACGGTTGCACTATATTCATCGTTTGCAGCGTCGTACTGCACAGAATCCAGCGTCTGCTCGAAGCTGGTGTAAGACAAGCCGTAACCGAACGGGAAGGTCACTTCGTCCTGATAGACCCAGTTAGACGCACCATTGGAAGCACCATTGCTGCCGCTGGCATTGCCCTGACCGAGAATAGAGTCCTCGTAGCGGGTTTCATAGTATTTGTAACCGATGTAGATATTCTCAGCCTGGAAGCTTATGTAGTTTGCGTTTTCATCCGCGCCAATCTCTGCGCCGATGGCTTCAGCGTTCTCATACTTCGGCGTTTCAGTGCCGGAGTTCACGCAGGCGGGGGCAGACAGCGAATCGGCCGCATAGGTATCGACCAGATGACCGGAGGGGTTGGTCTCACCGGTCAGGATACTGCTCACACCGCGGAAGCCCTGAGAACCAACTGCACCGATCAGCATGCAGGCATCCACATTGTACTTGTCCAACCATTCCACTTCCATCTGGTAGGGGGAGTTGAGCAGGACGATGATTTTTTTGAAGCCTGCGTTCTTTACCATTTCCAGCAGGTCTTCTTCATTCTGATGCAGGGCCAGAGAGCTGCGGCCATCGGTATCCACCATATTCAGGTCATTGCCTTCACAGCCCTCGCGTGCCAGCACAACGATGGCCACATCATTGTAATCCTTGAAGGTCTCCTGCAGTTCTGGGGTATAGAAGTCTGCCGATTCTTCCTGGTTGGCGGCGGAGCCATCCATCACGCGCACAGGGAAGCCCAGGCCGAAATCCATAACCTGGCCACGGCTGACTGTGCTCTTACTGTAGGCATCGAACATGGCCTGATTGACTTCAAAGCCGTCATCCAGCAGTGCCTGGCGCAGGTCTACCGCATACTTGGTGCCGAAGTTCGGACGGCTGCCTGCAGAGGAGCCCTTATAAAGAGGGTCATACGAGGCATGACCGAACAGCGTAACCTTGCGCTCGTTTGCGGCCAGCGGCAGAGCACTATTCTCGTTTTTCAGAAGGACTGCGCCCTCCTTCATCTCATTGATGTTCTGCTCAAAAGTCGCTTCGATGAGCTTGGCCTGATTCTCTTCGTTGAAATCGCCGAACTCGCTCTTATAATAGATGTTGTCGCCCGTGCTGTCGTTCACGAGCTTACTGCTCTGTACGCCGAGAGCCGTGTTGATTGCGCCCACATAGTTGAACGCTACCGATGTGCCGAAGATAAGCACTGCCAGTAAAAATGCGTTGACAGATGCAAATCCACGCCACAGGTTGGAACGCTGTGACTTTTTCATGTTTTCCTCCTATCATTTGTGAGAAGCCACTTGGCTTTCTTTGATGTCAAAACTATACCACATTCCGCTATTTTTGTGGGCATTTTGTACGTCAACTGTCGTTTTTGCAGCGCAAACGGTGCACGTTCTTGTCATTTCTTACAACAAAACGTCCAACTTCTTTGTGCAGCTTGCTAAAAGCAAAAAACAGCCCACAAAAATGGGCTGTCTTGTCATTCTTACTTTATCGGGAACAGAATCTTCAGTGTAAAGCGCTTTTCCTGCGTACTGATCTCAGCCGTGCCGCCGTATTTTTCGGCGGTATCATAGATGCTCTTTAAGCCGTAGCCATGGTAGCGGCTGTCGGCCTTGGTCGTTTTGGGCAGCGTACCGTCCGTCTGAAAACCACCGTCGTAGGTGTTTTCGATTCGAATCCATAAAAAGCCTTTTTGCCGCACCACGACCAGATGGATGAGCCTCTGCTCACTATCGGGCAGCTTTTCCACACTCTCGATGGCATTGTCCAGCGCGTTGCCAAACAGAGAACAGAGATCCATCGTATCCATAAAAGCCAATGCCGCACCGTCCGCCACACAGGTCAGCGTAATGTCGTGCTGCTGACAGTATAGACTTTTGCTGGTCAGAATGGTATCCAGCACCTCATTGCCAGTTTTGTTTTGCGCTTCGTAGCTGCGAATCTCCTGCTCCATCGCATCAAGATAGTGGGCTTTTTCCTCAGATGTCTCGCTGCGCAGCACTGCGATCTGATGCTTGAGGTCGTGGTATTTTTTGTTAATAAGGTCGATGCTGTCCTGTGCAGAGCGGTACTGGGCATATTGCGCCTGCAAGACATTTTGCAGGGCATCGCGCTCCTTTTTGCGGCGGTACTCCACCAGCTGCATATGGTGCGCAAATAAAATCGCCATGCCGCCGAGGTCTACCAGAGTGCGGATGTTGTAAATTTCTGCCGTCATTTTACCGGAGAAGGGCGTATCCGGGCTGACATAACTCAAATTGCTGGCCGCATAGACCGCTACACCAATGAACAGTGTACTGAGAAATTCCTTTTTATGAATGTGCAGGGGCGAGGCCACATCATTATAATTGCGTTCCAGCGCGAACACCACTCCATATACCGCCGCATAGACGACCGCCAGAACACCTATGCGCACACCGAACCCCAGTATACTCTGCCGACCGACTGTAAAATAGTAGATCTGCCATTCCAGCGAAGCAGCCAGCTCCCCCAAAATAAATGCACGGACACAGTAATATCCTGCGCATCGGGCAGTCACATCGGACTGCATCCGAATGTACAGGTACATAATTAGGATGGACACCACAATGCAGGGCAGAAACCAGAACTGCGGCACCTGTCCAGTCGCCTGCATAAAAACGCAGAGCAGCAGCAAAAATACGGCGTGAACCGTATACTGCCGCCAGTCTGCCGTTCGCTTGGGCAGGTAGAACAAATACAAAAGGCAGGCCAGCCAGTCGGCCAGCGCAGTGTACAAGCGGGGAATATTGCCCAAAACTTCGGTCTGCATCAAATATTTTCCCCCATGTAGTGATTGAGTGCCGCCAGAAACGCCTTGCGCTTCGCGCGGCTGATCTGTATACGCTCACCGTGAACAATGGCATCTTCGTTCTGAATCCCGTCAACGTGCTCCAAATTGACAAGGTATGCCTTGCTGCTGCGAAAGAAATTTTCCGGCGGCAGCTTTTGCTCAACATCGCGCATAGAACCGGTAGAATGTACCTCACCCTGCTTCGTATGGAATAATAGGTCGTGGTCACAAATCTCCACGTAATAAATGTCGGAGGTGTCGAGTTTTTGCACACCGCCCGCATAGGGAATCGTAAGATAGCACTTTCGGCGATGGTCTAACAGCTCCCTCACACGGTTCATCCGCTGGCAGAATGCGCAATAGCTCAGCGGCTTTAAAATATAGTCCAGCGCCTGCACCGCATACCCCTTGATGGCGTACTGCGGCGAATTAGTGATGAAGATGATAACTACCTCCGGATCAATGTGGCGAATCTCCTCTGCCGCCGACATACCGTCCATGAAAGTCATCTCAATGTCCATTAAAATCAAATCGTAGCCGCCCTTATAACCCAGCGCAATCTCATCGCCATCTGAAAAATGCGTAATCTGAAAATGGCATTTTTTCTCCTGCTGATATTGTTCCAGATACGAATCCAGCACTGCCCGATCCTGAGCGCTGTCTTCCACTACTGCAATACGATTCACGAAAATTCTCCTTTGGGAAACTAATGCTTTTATGTGTCGACTGTGCAGCCGTTTGCCTCTTCACGGCTCTATCTGATAAGTATTATACAAATTCTTTCCCCGCTTTTCAATAAAATATCGTTCCGCTGGTCTATGGTGTGGCTTTTACCAAAACCACTGTCGAAAACAAGAAACTCAAAAAGCAGAACAAGACGCTCTCAGATTCGCTGCAAGAAGCGGAACATGGGAGCGTCTTGAAGCGTCTGGAGGATGCTAAGCTACGTAAAGATTATGAAGCAGCAGTCAGAACTTTGAACAGCATCCCGCCCGAAGTCATCAAATTCTACGAGAACTGCACACAGGAGTCTGTGGTACGCGATGAGATATAAGGAGAAAAATATATGAATCAGAACATGAACGTGAAATTTTTTGATTATACGAAAAAGTCCTTGCAGACAGACCCGAATCCGACTACAATGGAGTTGGTCACTCAAACCAATGCCGTCAAGTCTCCAACTGACAGCCCAAAAGCCCCGAAAGTGGTGTACACGGTGGAGGAGATCTCGCAGATGCTGGCTATCAGCCTGCGCTCCGCCTACAACCTGTGCAACAACACCACCGACTTCCGTGTCCTTCGCGCAGGCGGAAGCATCCACATCCCGAAAGACAGCTTCGATGCTTGGCTCTGGGCAGCTTGATAAGGAGGCAAACAGTATGGCATATATCACAAAACGCGGCAGTTCTTTCAGTGATGCTGCGGATGGCATCGGAACGTTCCATATCAACAAGTCCATGCAGCGGGTGCGAAAAGAAACCCTGAATCGGGTGGACGATGGTTGTATCATCAAGGTATTCCCGGACAAGCTGGAACGCAGCACCACTTCCCTCATCCTGAAAAGCACCAAAA
>CAVHXA010000067.1:0-10214 GCA_963639765.1 Oscillospiraceae bacterium
GTTCACCTCCTTGTCCGTTCACTTATATGACTGCCAAAAACGAAAAATCTTACATGCTTTCTGGATAATATACCCGTACCGTAGTTGCTGACGGTACGGGTAAGGAGAATTGTTTTTGTGTTTTAGAAATTTACAATGTTCTGTGACTGCTCGACTATGGAGGTTCAGCAAGAATGCTTCAATTACGGGCTGGCGTTATCCATTATGAGACAGGGGAACTGCTCCAAATGATCACTTTGCCGGCTCCGCTCCTGCATTGCAGGATGGCCGCTGGTTCGCGCAATACGGCCGTTGAGAAACGCATCCGTGGTCACTCACACGCGCAATATGCACTTACAGCGTATGGATTACGCCGTCTACGTACTCAAAGCTGTATCCGCGGCCGCCTTTTCCGCTATAATTGGAGCAGAGAACCTCGCTTTCGTATTGTCTGAATCGCTTGCTGAGTGCAAGGGCGTTAAGAGGATAGGCATCAAATTCCTCTTTTGTCAGCCTGAAGATTTCCCACCAGAACTCGGAGCCGCAGCTTCCCTCGCGGTAGAAGCGGACGGCATATACATCGTTTCCGAACATACCGGCGCAGCGGCAAAAACCTCCTCCCGAATCCTTGATTTTTCTGAAATCGTCAAATGAGTAAAACATCGTTTTCTCCTTTCGCTAGTTTAAAGCGGTATTGTATAAGACCGCCTCTAAAAACGCAAAGCGTTTTTCTCCCGGCGCTAATGCGGTTGTGCAGAAGCGTTTATTTCAACAAGTTGAATGCCCGTTTTACTTTGCTCTGAATTCTATCCACCCATCATCAAGAAAAACCACCACCATGCCGTCCTCAAGAACAGCATAAGTCGTTCCCATCTCTTTATTGAAATTTGCCTCTCCGTCTTTCTTGGGAACCCCATCTTCTGCATAGGAAGTAGTACGGAGACATCGCCATACCAGACGCCAAGCTAAATCCCGCTGCCATATGAAATTGAGTTGCCATTCGAGACGCTTTTACGAATGTGATCGGACACGCGGTCTTCTTTCAACTCAGACGTATCCAGCTTGGGCCCCGCCCAGCCATTTTTCCATATTCTGAGGCCCCATGTAACTGTGATTGCTGAGAATAAGTAGCAAGGATTTATAGAGCCCGCAAAGAAGTTATGAAAAAGCCCTTCTACCGCTCAATATAGCAATAGCGGATATCAAGCCTTTGCATTGCAGCTGACCTTGTGCCTCTGAGGAACCAACATAAAAATACCTGATGGCAGATACATCCGGCAGCAGGCGGTGTGCGATGATGACAGAGATTGAGACCAGGTGCTTACAATTATGCAGAATAATGCGTAACAATTTCAATCGCAACCTCAATGTATCTCCTTTTTCACGTTTATATATCAATCTTCAGCCAACGGCTGAATCGATGCAAGCAGACTATGCGTTTCCTTGAAAAGCAGGGTTTATCCGTAGCTTCGCTCGGAGTTAATACGCTTGGACTTGCAGAACGCTCTGTTTGCATGGATGCCTTTACGCACCTTTTTTCCCCTGTGCTGGTTCGGTACTCACTTCCGCACTATAACTATACCTCGTAAAAATGTCATATTTTCTGCCGCAGCGACATCTTATTCGGCATTGGTCTGGTCCCCGTTGCCGCTAATCGGAATGACATCTCCCAAGTAGGTTGGCTCCGGTTGGAAGATGCACAAGACGTAATCCTTACACCTTGCGAGGACCTCTCGAAGCTCCCGCTTAGACTGACCGGCGTATGTGTGGTAGTCAGAGGAAACTCCATATGCGTCTATTCCGAGCCGATTGGCAATATACAGCGCACGGTACAGATGATACTCCTGCGTTACGATGATTACCTTATCTGCTTTAAAAATTTCTTTGGCACGGTATACGGTCTCATAGGTAGAAAAGCCCGCATGGTCCATAAAAACGGCTTCGGATGGCACGCCGTGCTCAACAGCGTACTGCTTCATGGCTCCCACCTCGTCGTACTCTTTTCGGCCATGGTCACCGCTCATCAGCAGCTTCGGCGCAGCTCCCATCTCGTACAGCTCCAACGCTCGCGACAGGCGGTCTCGGAGCATATGACTGAGACTTCCGTCAGCATGCACCTGGCAACCGAGCACGAGTATACAATCCACGCCATCCATCTCCGCTGCCTGTGCGGCAGAAAGGATCCGGCCTTCACCGACTTTCTTTACATAACTGTTCACGACAAGCAGTGTTCCAGATCCAATTACCAAAAAACAGAGCAGCACAACTAAAACAGTTCGTAACATCTTTCTCTTTAACCTCATTTTCCGCTCTCCAGCATTGTTTTTTGACTATGGCTCTCTTTTCCTTTTAAGGACACAAAAGATTACGACCGCGACAACGACCGAAGCAGCAATCACGGCAGCAGAGAAAACCAGAAGTTTTTTCATTCGGAGATACTCCTTTGTCATAGATTCACATTTTTCAAGGCATCGATGGGGTTGTCCTTTTTCACCTTGCTCATTGCGTACATCATGCTGTTGCTGTCTTCTACCAATAACATTTTCTCATAGTCCTCTGTTATTCTTTCTTTCTCATTCTGTTCTCCCATATGCACGACTCTGATTGCGGCAGGTTAGGAGCACTTTCCGATGAATCCATATTCCACATGGTTTCCATCGTCCCATTCAGCAATCACACGATAAATGAAGCTGCCATTTTTCAGATCGAACGCATATCCTCCATCATATGGAAGAATATCTGTTATCGTCTCGACCTCACCGCCATTTTGGGGGACGCATTGTATCCGCACCGTATCCGGCTGCACATCAAAGAATAACCACGTCTCGTTTGATTTTCGGTGGGAAATCAACCCCACGCTGGCTGCCGTTATCTCCGGCAGAGTGGCCTCTGCGCCGATCTCAGGCCCGCATCCAATGATGGAGCTCATCGTTCCATCCTCGTTCGAATCCGGAGATTGCCAGTAGAAGGAGCAGGTGGAAGCCGTAATTTCATCTGTTTCACCCATTGATCCGGACATAACATTCACCCGAAGCTCCGGTACGGTGCTTTGGTCGGAGGGCTGTATTACCTTGTACGGCAAATCTGTCTTAGCCTCAATCTCTATCCAGTTCACCATCGGCTCGGAATACTCCGTGCCGCTCTCATACTGGAATTCAGCCTGAAAGCGGTATCGCTCACCGGCTATCAGGTTATACTGAGCCGTCAGATTATAGGAGAGCTCTTTGCCCATGCCGCTGGGAAGGCTGTACTTTGGAAAGTGATAACAGACCATCCGTGCGGGCGTTACCTTTTGCCATGCACTGTCTTTCATTTGATACAGCTCAAAGGTCTCGCCAAAGGTGATTGTACTTCCTGAACCGTTTTTCCAGCAGAGGTCGAGTCGGAGGTTCTCGCTTCCGCCGCCAATGTGCATGACCTCAAAACCTACTCCCTCGACATCACTTCCCACGTTAAGAATGCGAAGCAGCTCGCTTTCCGGGAATTGCGTCTCCAGCTGCGTCTCGCAGCGATAATACGTCACAGCCGCAAATAGACATGCCGCAACCGCGATCAGTGCAAGAATGAACACCCAGATTACGGAAACCTTTCGCTTCATCGCTGCAGCCACTTGCGAGACAAAGGCAACGGGAGCAAGAAAACCCAGACGGAAAATCGAATTGTTTTGCTTTTTCATGGCGTACCTCCTATTTCTTCATCCTTCTCTTTCTGCGGAGCAGCAGAGACACGACCACACCAACGGCGGCAAGCACCACCGCCAGTACAATGATAAAGTCTGTCGGCATATGGTTCAGGAACGACCACCTTGGCTGCTGCGGCTTCTCCGACTCAGAAAGAACAAATGTCAGCTCACCCTCCGGCAGCCCAGGCATGGACATCGCATATCCGCTGTCAGTCTTATTAAAGCCGTCAATGCCGCATTCCGTCATGTAATATGGTGTGTTGATGACAATATCCAATGCTCCGAACTTCGCCCATGTCTTTGCAGGGGAGAGAAGATAGGTGTACTCATAGATGCTTGGGGTATATCCTGCATCAATGGCGGGATAGAGCGGCGCTGTCACCGTGTTGGTTATCGTCTGTCCCGGCTTCAGCGTGACTGTATACTCATACCAACGCATCAGAGAAAACACCTTGTCTTCGCAATTGATAAACCCACTGCCGTAAGCCTCTGAAGCTGAACGCAGATATTCAACCTGGGCGTTGTAAAAATCGTGGTCAGCAATACCGGAAGCCCCATCGTTTTTATTGAGCACATAGCGTTCGAAAGAAATCCTTTCCGAGGACTCTATCGCTATCGCTACTTCACCGTCAATTCTCTTCTTGCAGGAAAAGTCCTCATATAATGCCCAATGGATTGGCTCAATAGGAAGCTTACCGAAGATGTACAATGTCAGCGTGTCCCCATTCTGAACCCTGGTGGACGCCTGGAATCCGTCATCGAAGGATTGATATCCATTCATCTCCGGGAACATCACGCGTGTTTCGGAAGCATCTTCCTCCCAAGTAAAAACAGCTGTGGCGGACTCATATTCCGAATCAATGTTGCGGACGATGTACTGCCGTATCCAGACTGACATTTCAGGCGTGAAGAACGCATCGGAGATATAATCATCAGCCAGTCTTGACAGATCCTCTTCAAGAGAAAACTGATCACGCCACGCTTTCAGCGTATGCCGGACAGCTGCGTCTACCGGCGCTCCATCTATTGTGACGCCGTATTTTTCCGTGTCAGAAGGGCAGGAAGCTATCCTGTTTTCCATATTGTAAATGCGTTCTCCGTAAGATGGTTCGCTGCCGAAAGGAAAAACCAATGTTGCGGTAACCGTATAATCGGCGGGATTGCGGAATGTGTACTCCGCCGTGACTTTCCCGGTATAGGCAAGGAAAGCTTCCGTATCCGGATAATACTGCTCCGGAAACTCCTGTACATCGAAGTACAAAAGCTCCCTGTCTACTACAATAGGACAGTCTTCTCCCGTAACAACTGCGCCTGTGCTGTCCGTGCCACTCCAGTTCCGCTGGGCGGAGTTGGCATAGATGGGCTGCATACAGAGTCCAGCCAACAGCAGAATCAAAAGAAACATGGCCGCAAATCTCGTTTTCAAATGTATCGCCTCCTATCACTTGAGTTGTGTATATGCAGTCTTTTCCTTTCGGAACACACCCATGACGGCTCAGATAATTGTCTGGAGAGCGGCAACACTATAGATAACTCTCCTACATCTGAGCGCGAATCGTCGATTTCATTATCTTGCTACATCCTCTTAAAAACAGTCGCCGATTTGCCGCACTGCGGGCAGCTTTCGGGAGGATAATCCCCCGTGTGCACATAACCGCAGACCGTGCAGATCCATTTTGCTGCTCCTGAATTGGGATCTTCCGGTATATCAAGCGTATCCAGCAATTCTGCAATCTGATTTGCGATGTCAGCAGCCGTCTTCGGATCAAATTCTCCCATATCCGTTATCTGCATTCCGGTCAGCTCGCTGAACTTGCCGAGCAACGCCTGCTCCTCCGGCGTCAGTGTTGCTACCCGTAACTGACCCTTCATAAAATACGAGTGGAAGCTGTGCGGAGATGCTGTGTCTTTCAGTCCTCGCGCAACGGAGGGAAACTCCTTCTCGGAAAACAGGCCTTCTCCCACAACGACCAGGTGCTTGTAGTTCAGCTTTCCTTGCATTCTGCCGACAAAAAGCTTCGTCAGCTGCGCAGTATACGGGCCGCGAAAACCGAAGACAAGAATCAGCGCGTCGTAGGCGGATTCGTCCTCCGCCTGGAACGGGGTATCCACATTGACGCAAAGGCAGTTCAGACGCTCCGCGATTGCAGTAGCCAGCCTTTTTGCACTTCCGTGCTGTGTTTCGTAGGTTACGATGCTCCTCATTGCTTGAATCCTCCTGTTGTTGTGTTGAGTGTGTTTTATCTTCTGCTTCTGTGAATTCTCAGATTATTCTTGAATATCCGTGACCGCGCCGATGAAAATCGGGAGGCCGGTAGCATCGTCGATGATGGCATAGACAAACGGTCGGTCGAGGACAATACTGTATACGTCGCCTTCGGAAGCATCGGGTACCTCAATCGCGGTCGCCGCGCCGGCTTTCGTACCCTTTTCGTCCACGGCGATATACGCCTTGTGAAGCACACGGCTGATATAGATATTCCCATCCGGAGAATGACCGAGCCCGGAGAAGTCCGCAAGCTCCTCGTCAAACGGCACGGTAATGCCGAGGGCTTTCAGTGCGCCGCTCATTTCGATATCATAATCATAGGCAAATTTCGGCATGGCTGTCTGCACAAGTACCTCTGTGGGGTTTTTTACCGTATTGAGAAATCCTTCACCGGTCAGAGAGGCAATGTAGTCATCCAGTGCGATTCCTTCATTCGGAAGGAGTGCTGCAAAGCTGTAGCCGCTCTTATACGGTTTTATAAATCCGGTCGCATTCCCATCGTCCAGATAGAGGATCTCAGACGAATACATCATGGAAACGGTTCTCTCTGTACCGTCGATAGCTGTAAATGTTCCATCACTTACCTCGTGCTCATAGTAGATATTTTGCCACTCCGCATCGAACAGCACAGCATTGACAAGATACATGACGGCATAGGGGTCGAGATCCTCGTCATCGATGATATCATCAATCATGCCGTTGGTGTTCTCCTTGACCCAGTTGTTGATATCCCGCAGCGTTTGTTCATCAAAGGCCGATTTGTATGCCGCAGCGCCGTAGTAATCGGCGTTCTTCTGCAGAAAGTCCTCTTCCACCGTGAAGTTGCTGTCTCGGAACCAGATGGAGTTGGCGATGGTCAGCATCGCTTTCTCGTCTGCATGCAGAGCGTTTGCATAGGCATGGAGATATTCATTGAGATCCTCTATTGGAATTCCACCGCCCAGCAGGGCTTCCATCTGTGCTAGCGTTTCGCCTTCTGCTCCGTTTGCGGTCATGGATAGGGCCAGCAGGACCGACAGCGGTGAAATGAGACTGTTCTCGTCGTCGTCCAGCGTGTTCTGGAACAGGCGGATGGCGAAGTCTGCCGTTCCGGCGATAAAGGCATCGTCTGCCGGTTTGTCGGAGATCTGCTCCGATGTGATGTTTTTCATCAGGTCTTCTGCATCTGTCTTGGCTGAGCATCCTGTCAGGCTCAACAGTCCGCCTGACAAAAGCATCAGACAAAGAAGCAGGGCAAGGAATCGTTTTGTTCGCATCATAAGCACCTCTTTCTGTTTTGTGTGTGAAATGCATCTGTCCGGTTCATTGATTTTTTCTGGGGCAGAAATTCAAATCCTTCAACCCTTCCGTCGCTGATTTCCGTTTTCCTTCCGCACAGGTTGGCGTACCGCTGCTCACGCGTCACCAGAGAGACCGTATTTCCACGGCGGTTGATTGCGTGCAGCAGCTCCATCAGGAACAAGCCGCCTGTTCGACACGGCTTATAAAAGGCAACAGGACATCGAACCGTCGCCGTCAGTTATTTCGGATTGTTCCGCCAATCGTGCCAGCAGCGCTACACAAGATCTCTTCAAAAGTTTATGGGTTATCTTGCGTGTCACCACTGAATCACGGCACGCTTTTCTCGGCAAGAGCTGCGTCCGGCAATTCCCAAATCGTGAAGTATTTCCAATAAACCTCAGAGGAAATCACGGCTGTGTGTACCGTCAGCAAACAGATATCCGCTGCCGCTCTGCTCTACGAAGTCCATACCCGTTTTTTCCTGAAAATAGTCCAATAGTTCCGGACACTCTCCGCGCATGGAAATGTATACGCCGGATCCATCTTCAACTTCCACATAGGGCTTGCTTTCGGAAATCTGTACTGCCGCGATCAGATACGGAACAGGATTGCCGCACTGGAATATCGCCGCTCTATGCAAATAAAGCATGGCTGCCGCAAAGATGGCAAGGGCCACAAGCACCCCCGCAGACAACAGTCTGACCTTTTTCATACCGGTACACCTCCAAACGTATGGGAAATCATGTATCCACAACCGAACACACCCCTTCGATCTGTCGGAGCGCTTCGAGCAGCAGTGTGCGGTTTGAGTCGTGGCCATTTCTTTGGATATCGATAAAGGTGCCGTTGATTGGACTCGGATGCGCGGAAAAATGTTCCCAGCTTGTCAGATTCCAGCCGTGCGCATGGATCACGCCGAGAATGGAGGAGAAGGGCACCGTCTCCCTGTACTCGATATAAAACCGCATGACCGCCGAATCCTTGAGGTAACGCCCGTCCAGACGATTGAGAATGACGATCACAATAAACAGAACGATGCACAGGATAACGGCAAGCTCATAGAATCCGCTGCCGATGACCAACCCCATACAGGCGGAGGCCCATAACCCGGCGGCGGTCGTCAGTCCCTTGACATGCTGTCCGCGCTGATGTCCGGTAATCAGAATGCTCCCGGCTCCCAGAAAACCAACGCCGCTGACGACCTGTGCGCCGAGCCTAGCCGGGTCTGCATCGGCATTGAAAACGGCCAGCAGATACTGGTTCAGAATCATGATGGAGGCTGCGGCAATGCAGACCACAATATGCGTGCGCAGACCGGCGGCATGCCGGTTTTTGCTGCGCTCATAGCCGATAACCGCGCTGCAGGCAACTGCCAGCGCAAAACGCAGCAGGACAGACAGGAGTGTCAGCTCCCGGAATGGATTCAATGCTGCAAGCATTAGGGTAGCACCTCCCGTATTTCCGGTTTCATGCGCAGCAACGGTGCGCAGATATAAAAAGACACATAAGTCGGCGCTTGTGTGCCCGGCTTATGTGTCAATCGGAACAATTTTGCTGTATTCTCTCCGTGATCGGGAGCCGCACCAATACCGCATGTGCACAAAGCCGATGTTTCTGCTGTGAAAACGATACATGGTAATACCCCCAATCCGGTCAAAGTTCAGTCGGATCTCGACTGCTACACATATCCATTATACCATAATCCGTCATAATGTCCATGGTTTTCGGTAACGCTCCTGTAACTTATTCACGAACAGCAAACGAGGCGCAAAGAGCTTTTGCATCTTACTGCAGTGTCTTGCGATTTCGGTACTCCTTCATCATGCCGGAAAACAGTTCTGCTGTGGTGGGCGGCGTATAGGTTATGGCATTGGCTCCGGCTTCTATCGTGCGCAGAACTGTCTCACCCGTGGGTCCGCCGGTGGCGATGATGGGCAGGTCGGGATAGCGGGAACGGATGCTGCGTACCACCTCGGGTGTGTCCTGCGCGGCAGAAATATTGAAAATCGAGGCACCGGCGGCAAGACGAGCATCAACGTCTATCCGGTCATCCCAAACCGTGGTGACAACGGGAATGTCCACTGCCTGCGCAATGGCGGCGACATCCTCATCCGGCATGGGTGCATTCACAACGACTGCTATGGCCCCCTGTGCCTCGGCGTCGGTGGCCAGCAGAACCGAGCGATTGCCCTGCGTTATGCCGCCGCCGACCCCGCAAAAGACCGGTATGCTTGAGCCGGAGATAATGGAATCGGATATGACCTGCTGGGGCGTGAACGGATATACAGCCAGGACTGCATCTGCGTTGCAGTTGCGAATAATGGCAATGTCTGTGGTGAAAACAAGCGACTTGATTCTGCGCCCCCATATAATGATACCCCCGCACTCACGAATCTCCTTCGGCATCTCCACAATGTTGTGCCGGAGCCTGCTCTGTATGCGCGGCATGTGCTTTGGCTTTTTCTGCGTCATCATTAGCGCCTCCTTTGATTTGAATTTGAAAACACGTATAAATAATCATCTTATTATACACTATTTTGACGACCATTTAAATACGTATTGTTAATTTATCAAAGGAAACTACAGAGGGTTAACGCCAGAAAAGGCTTTGCCCAAACCGAATCGTTGGCTGGGATTGCCGCCATTGTCGTGCTGGTTTCTGCTCTTATGCCGGTTCTCTCCACTCATCTGCCCTGAACTCGGGAGTGACCCGGGCAAAAGGATTATGGACGCGGGGTCGGCTATACGCGCTGCGGGCTACCCCCGATAATTGTCTTCGAATACCACACACAAGGAGTGCAAGCCCAACTCGAGCTTGCACTCCTTGCGTTTACAGTCAATATCTGTGATCTGTGATTCCGTGGGATGCGTTATTCTGCCTGTGCACGCCACAGGAACGTGACAATCTGGCCACGGGTACAGGTATCATCCGGCGCGAACAGACGGTTGCCGACACCCTCCGTCACGCCATGCTCTGTCGCCCAGGCAACTGCTTTGGCGTAG
>CAVHXA010000068.1:0-10165 GCA_963639765.1 Oscillospiraceae bacterium
TTCCCAGTGCCGAATCCGTCAGGGCAAGCAGCTCCGTCTCGTCCGCGTCCAGATGCACGCGCATGGCGGCAAGCTCCGCGATCAGTCCCTCGCGGGTGCCGGCGGCGTTGTAGATGCTCATGAGGCTGCGTTCCTCGTAGGTGATTGTCTGTCTGTCGTTCATATCATCGCTCTCTTTCCGCGCTCCGTTTGGGCGCTGTTTTGTTTTGCGTGGATTTCTCCATGGGCTTTGCCCGGAGCTGCTCCAGTACGGATTTCCGTTTTTCCTGCGGCTCTGCCTGCTTCTGTTTTTGGGACGAATCTGCGGCGGGCTGCCTTGGGCCGTTGTTGATAATCCCGTCGATCATGCCGAGATCGTCCTCCAGCAGCATCTCCGCGTTCTTCAGGTAGTTCTCCGGTGTCAGGAAGCCCGGAAGCTCCCGGAATCCGATGCTGTCCACGTAATGACAGGATACATCACCGCCCTTGCGGATGGCAATGATGTCGCTGACGGACAGGGAGTGCCCCTTGAAATCCTCCGGGCGGTCAATGTTGAAGGTCTGGTAGAGCATGTCCAGGTTCGTGACCGTATTGCCGTAATCCGTGAGATCTCCGGTGTAGACGGCATCGTAGCCGCTGCGCTCCGGTGTGACGCCCTTCTGCTGGAGATAGTCGTAGCTCATGAACCTGTATGCGTCCAGATCGCCGCCCCTCCGGATCTGGCAGATCATGTAGGCATCTTTCGGGTTTTCACGGAATCGCTTTTCCACATCCGCCTGCTGCGCCTGCGGGATAAGCTCCCGCAGGCTGTCCCATTCGCTGCGCTCTATGCCGAATATGCCGGTGTGGGCGTCAATGTCCGCCGCATCCAGCGCCATGGCCTCTGTGCTGTCCGCGTAGAGCAGATACACGGGCACATCCTGCGCGAAAAGCTCTGCGGCGCGGTCCTTTGTCAGGGGCAGCATGGTCTCGCCGTCCATGTATCCGTACCGATACATCTCGGAAAATCCAACATTTACATCCGGCATGGGATAGTCCTGCTCCAGCTCCGGCAGCGGCGGCAGTGCATTTGCCGCCTGCAGTTCTTCCACGAGCTCCAGTTCTGCGGGGCGGAGCGCCCCGTCACTGCCGATCATATGGAGCTGACACACCTCCTGCGCGGCGTCGGAGAGGGAACGATCCGGCAGATCCAGCTGGCCGCCGTCCAGCGCATGGCGTGTTTCGGCGTTGTAGATGGTGTAGTCAATGCCGTCCTCCGTGCGCTGTACGTGGATGTACCGGCTGTCCTCGGTCAGGAATAGTGCCTCCTGCTCCGGTAGCGGCTCCTCCTTGACCTGCCACTCCTGCCGGAACAGCCCGTCCAGGCGCTCCAGCAGCGCCTCTGCGCCGTTATCTACGCCCAGCTCGGCCTCCAGTTGCGCCAGGTTCTCCAGTTCTGTGCGAAGCTCTTCCTTCTCACCGGAGAGCAGTTTCTGTGCTGTCGTCTCCGTAAGAGCGGCTGCGGCCGAAGGGGAGATTTCCGTGTCCTTTATAAGAAAAGCAGCGTAGTCCGCGGCAAAGGCCAGCGCCTCCTCGCGCGTGGGCGGGATCGTCACCAGCTCGTACTCCGGCTCCTTCGGCAGCTCGATGCCGCGCTCCCGGCAGATTTCGGCAAAGTGCTGCTCCACATCGGAGATGATGCCGCCTGCGGCGCGGTTGATGGTCTCCAGACTCGCCCGGAACTCCGGCAGCTCCGCGTTCTTCGACCAGGTGGCCAGATACCCGAAGCTGTTGGCTCCGGTCTCGATGCCGAAAAAGGCGCAGACGGCAAAGGACACGCTCTCGGCCTCCACCTCTTCGGTATTGCGGTTTTTGGGCTTCGGCGATTCCTTCCCCGCAGAAAGCGCCGTCTGTGTCTGCTGCGCGGCGTAGTTGTGGAGTCTTGCGTGGGCGATCTCATGCACGGCGGCGGATACCGTCTGTACCTCGCTCATGCCCTCCCGCAGGGCAATGGACTGGGTTGTGACGTTGAAATAGCCGTCCGTGCCAGGCGGCAGAGGCTTCATCTCCACCGGCACGGGGGATGTCCGGCGCAGGGCCTCCATGAATGCCTCGTAGTTCTCCACACTGCCCGTGAGGGTGGCCACGGGGCTTTCCACGCGCTCCGGCAAAGGCTTACCCGCCGTCTGCTTCACATCGAATACGGTGGTGGGGCGGAACATGGGGATCTGGATCTCCTTTTCCTCCATGACCGCATGGCCGTTTTCGTCCAGCACCGGCTTTTGGGTATGGGGATCCAGTTTCTCCTGCTCAATTTTCTTCTTATACGGCGTGGGCGCGATGATGGTGATGCCCTTTTCTCCCCGCAGCACATGGCGGGAGAACTTGTCCCGCCAGCGGTTGTAGCCTGCCACAAAAGTGGCGTCCGGCCGCTGCATGTGGATGAGCGCCTGGTTGTTGACGGAATAGGTATGGAAACGGCTCATGGTGCGCAGGTAAGCCCGGTATTTCTCCATGTCGCCGGATTCAAAGATCTCCCGGATGCCCGTCTCGATGCGATCCGTGATCTCCCGGAGCCGCTCTTTGTTTCTGCCTGTTTTCTCTGGCATGGGTTCCTCCTCTCATGGGGCAGACGCCCCAGATATGACAATGCCCACGCAGAGAGACTTTCCTCTCTGCACGGGCGCGTGGTTCTTATTCGTTTTCGGAGTATACGCGGCGCACGCTGCTGAAGGGCACCCGGACGCAGACAAAGCTTTTGGGTACGATATAGCTGACCGCCCCGGCATGGACGGGTCTGTCCGGATACACCCTGTCCGGGTACTTCCTTGCAAGACGCTTGAGCTTGCGCATCAGCCGCGGGTTGTGGGTGTAGACACTGGCGGTGGGTTCTTCCTCGTTATACAGCAGGATCGTCTCCTGCTCCAGACGGGAGAGCTTCATCATGTGCCCGCCCCCTTGTCAAAGTCCAGACGGAAGCGGACGCTCTCGCCGGTGTCCTCCAGCACCACCGCCGCGTCATAGGGTTTCCCGGTCTTTTCCGAGTAGAGGCCGGTAAGCTGCACCCGCCCGTCCTTGAGCAGTGCGGCGGCGGTCTTCTTCGTCAGGGGGACGCGCTTTGCGGCAAAGAACTTGTTGTCCCTCCACAGGCCGAAGCGGCATTCGTTCCTCTCGCAGAAAAAGCCCTTCCTGCTCTCCGTCACATCGCTGCCGCAGCGGGGGCACTTCCCGATGACCTCACGACCGGAGGGAAAGAGCACCTCCGCGCCGGAGATGGCACTGTAGGTCCGGACGAGCTCTGAGAGCATCTCCGCAATACCGGAGAGAAACGTGTCCGGCAGGATCTCGCCGCGCTCCACCTGCTGCAGGCGGTGCTCCCACTCGGCGGTGAGCAGCGGGGACTGGAGCTGCTCCGGCAGCACGGTAATGAGGGAGAGCCCGGTATGGGTGGGAATGAGCTGTACGGCTTTTTTGATGCGTCTGCGCTCTGCAAAGCCGGCGGACACCAGCTTTTCAATGACCGCAGCGCGTGTGGCGGGCGTTCCCAGTCCTCTGCGCTCCGCGTCTTCCGGCATATCCTCTTTTCCGGCACTTTCCATGGCGGAGAGCAATGTGTCCTCGGTGTAGTGCCTGGGCGGCGTGGTGTTTCCCTCCTTGACGGCAATGTCATGGAGGGAAAGAGTCTGCCCCTCTGCCAGCGGCGGCAAAGCGACGTCTGGCTGTTCCTTTTCAGCATAGGCTTTCCAGCCGGAATCCAGGACGGTTCTGCCCTTGGCGGTGAACTCGGTACCGCCGCAGGAGAGTGTGACCGTCGTTTCCGTATAACGGTGGGGACCGCTGACGGATAAGAGAAGCTGCCTCGCCACAAGGCGCAAAATCTCGCGCTCACCCAGCGGCAGTACCGACACATCCGCCTTGCCTGCCCCCGCGGTGGGGACGATGGCGTGATGGTCGCTGACCTTTCTGCTGTCGCAGACCTGCTTGGCAAAGCAAAACTGCGGCGCATCGGTCTCGCAGACGGCAGCGGCTACGGAGACCAGCTCCGGCACGGAGCCTTCCATGTCGTCGGTCAGAAAGCGGCTGTCCGTGCGCGGGTAGGTGCAGAGCTTCTTCTCATAGAGGGCCTGCAGGTAGTCCAGTGTCTGCTGGGCGGTATAGCCGAGCAGGCGGTTGGCATCGCGCTGCAGGGTGGTCAGGTCATAGAGCCGGGGCGCGTTCTCCGTTTTCTCTGCGCACTGCACCGCCGTGACCGTGACGGCCTGATTTGCGCAGACGGCGGCAAGGGCTTCCGCCTCGGCTCGCTCTCTGAACTTCCGGGATACGGCCTCCATGCCGCCGCAGGAGATGCCCACGGTGTAAAAGGCTTCCGGTCGGAAAGCGTCGATCTCCGTCTCCCGATGGACAAGAAGCGCCAGCGTCGGAGACAGGACGCGCCCCACGTTCAGGGTACGGTGGTAGAGCACCGAAAAGAGCCGGGTTGCGTTGATGCCCACCAGCCAGTCCGCGCGGGCGCGGCAGAGGGCGGACTGGTACAGTCCGTCATAGTCCCTGCCCGGGCGCAGCGCCGCGAAGCCCTTGCGGATGGCAGAGTCCTCCATGGAGGAGATCCACAGCCGCTTCATGGTCTTCGTGCAGCCTGCCATGTAGTAGACGGTACGGAAGATGAGCTCGCCCTCACGGCCTGCGTCACAGGCGTTGATGACCTCGCACACATCCTCGCGCGCCATGAGATCCCTCAGCAGTGTGAACTGCTTTTTCCTGTCCGGGCGGAGCGTGTACTGCCAGCTGTTCGGCAGGATGGGCAGGTCGTCATAGCGCCATTTGGCGTACTTTTCATCATAGGCATCCGCATTGGCAAGCTCGGCCAGATGCCCGTAGCACCAGGAGACGAGGTAGCCTCCGCCCTCCAGATAGCCGTCACGGCGAGCTCCTGCCCCGAGGATGGCGGCGATGCTCTGGGCCACGGAGGGCTTTTCGCAGATCACGAGCCTGCGGGAAGCGGATACGGTCGTAGTTTGATTCTGTGTCATATTCGTTTTCTCCTTTGACATAGCAAAAAGCAGCCCCGAAGGACTGCTTTTTGCGGTTAATAGTATATTGTTTTGTGTTATTAGCGTACTGTGCTGTTTGTACTGTCGGCCGCACGGACATAGGTGATGCCCCGCCCGGCTCTCAGGCGGGTCAGATAGCCCTCCTCCGTCAGCTTTTTCAGTGCGCTCAGAACAGAGGACCTGCCGGCGCTGGGGCAGGCGGCAATAGCCTCTGCGCTGGTAAATTTCCCGAGCCTGGCTTCTGCAAACGCCCTGACCACATCGTAGGCGGTGCTTCTTGCGCCGGTATCCTGCATCAGACCGACGCGTTCTTCAAATTCCACATAGCAGGACAGGATGACCTGCAGCATATACCGAATAAACGTCGTATAGTCGTTTTCCTCCTCGTGCCAGCCGGAATCTGCACCCTCCAGAACGTCGTAATACGCATCCTTTGTTTTTTCGATTTCCTTTTCCAGGCTGATATATTTGCCCACCTCAAACCCGTTCTGGTAGAGCAGCAGCAGTGTCAGCAGACGGCTCATGCGCCCGTTGCCGTCGTTGAACGGATGGATGCAGAGGAAATCGCAGATGAAGGTCGGGATCAGGATCAGCGGGTCAATGATCTCCAGCGCAAGCGTGCGGGCATAGCTGTCGCAGATTGCCTCCACAGCGGCAGGCGTCTCATAGGGTGCCACCGGCACAAAACGCGTGACCTGCGTCCCGTCCGGTCGTGTCTCGTTGATATAGTTCTGCACGTTCTTGAAGCTACCGCCATAGGAGAGACCGGTGCGTTTGAGCAGATCCCGGTGCAGCTGCAGAATATATGACGGGCGCAGCGGAATGAACGCATGGCTTTCATGGATGGTGTTCAGCACATCCCGATACCCCATGATCTCTTTTTCGTCCCGGCTGCGGGGCGAGGTTTTATCTGACATCAGCTGTCGGATGCGCGCATTGGTGGTAACGATACCCTCGATTCGGTTGGACGCCTCGGTGCTCTGCACACGGGCAACCTCGACCAGCCGCTCCAGCTCCACCGGCTTCTGCCGGATATACAGGTCCTGCCGGCCTTTATACTCATGGATTCTTGCCACATAGCCCAGAATTTCGGAGTCCCATGTTTGCCGGGCCAATTTTTCATAGTCAAAACTGCGCATGCCGCACCTCTTTCCGGCCTGTTGATCCAACAGGCACTGTGATTTGTCCAAATTATACTCCGTTTTGGACTAATAATCAATGTACTGGATGGATTGTTTCAGAAAAAGTTACATCCCCGGCAAGTAAAAAGCAGACCCGATGGGCTGCTTGCCGAAGCTGACAGTTGGGCTCTTATCCTGCCGGGAACACGGCATTTCGGGACTTCAGGTAGATATCTATATCCTGGTTGATGTACTGATATCCGGTCGTGTGAAGAACATCGTAGAACTCATTCAGATAGTCGAACACCCCGTAACGGCGAAACAGTTCTTCCGCCTGTTTGCCCGTCAGGGACTTATATGTCTTATAGCTTTCAAGGCAAAACACAGAAAAAGCAGTTTCTTTGCTCATGCTCGTTCCTCCTGTTACACATCGGGAAATTCGATTTTCCCTGTTCTTTCTTCCTGCTCGAACAGTGAACACAACATATCCGTGCTGTAATGCCAGACTTTCGTTTCCTCCTGCTCAAGGGCGGCATACAGCTTTGAGTTGTACAGTTTTGTGATTGCATCCTGTTCGGATATGTTTTTCTTTTTCGCGATCATCTCTACAAGGTCAGCACTGATGTAGGGCATCATTGCTGCAAATTGCTCCTGTCCCATATCATCGACCCTCCGTTCTGATTTCTTTTGAATCGACAAAGTTCATTTTTCCTTCTGTTTGCACAGCGCGGGAAGTAATGCGTCCAAAACAGAGGCCATTCTGGACACATTACAGGGGGTGGTTGGACATATCCCCGTACTTACGCAGGGTGCTGCACAACAGTGCCGTAGCCGACGATTTCATCCAGGGTGTAGAGCTGCGTGCTGCCTGCCGCAGCTTCGGCGGTAAGCCTCTCATCAAAGCCGCTTTCGGAGAACAGCGCGTAGTAAAAGGACGCATGTTCCTTCTGCGGCGTGAGCTTGGCCAGCGTGTTGAGATACTCCGCGTAGGAGAATGGACTGTTCTTGAATTTGCACTCGCCCACAAGATACTGTGTGGCATTCCTGTCAATGCACAGAAGGTCGATCTCCGTTTCTGCCGTCCGCAGGCCGCCGGGGACGGCTTCGTCGCGAACGGTCGTCTTTCCCGTCCAGCGTCCCATCCTCGCGTAGCGGAATGGCAATTCGCCTCGCTTCTGTTTTGTCCGGATAAACTCGCGGCAGACGTCCTCAAAGGCGAAGGAGGCAAATTTGTGCAGAGCCGGCTTCACGACATATTCGTAAACGCCGTCCGCATCGCCGTCCTCCAGCTGTGAGAAATTCGCAAAGCCGAAGGCGTACCAGAAGCGAAAGAAATTGTCCGTCAGACGGTAGGTGCCGCGATTGGCATTGGCCTGTTCCCTGGTTTTGGCATCCACGGAGAACTCACGCTCCACGATGCCCAGCTCAATCAGGTTTTTCAGATAGACGCTGGTTTTTGAGGTGTCCTCCACCAGGGACTTCTGGCTGATGTCATTGAGCTTCGTATTGCCGAGCGCAACCGCTTCGATGATGGAGTTGTAGCTGGACGTTTCCCGCAGCTCCTGATGGAGCAGAAACTCCACCTCGCTGTACAGGACGCAGCCCTTTGTCAGGATGTTCTTTCGGATGTTCTCGCCGACCGGGATGTCAGGACTCCATTGCCGCAGATAATGGGGAATGCCGCCAAGCACGGCGTAGGCCAGCACCTTGTCGCGGGCGGAATACGCCGGGAAGAATTTTACCGCGTCATAGAAGCCCATCTCACGCATTTTGTAGATGCCGGTGGCTCTGCCGTACAGCGGATTTTTCTCCGCCAGCAGTTCCTTCTCGATAAAGCTCATGGCACTGCCGCAGAGGATGAGCATGACGTTGCTCTCGCGCAATGCCTCGTCCCACAGGTTCTGCAGGATGGAGGGGATGCTCATGTTGCCGCGGCACATATACGGAAACTCGTCGATCACGACCAGCTTTTTGGCCTCGCCGTAAGGCAGGTCGAGTATTGCCCGAAACGCCTTTTCCCAGTCGGCAAATTCTGTGATATACTTCTTTGCAGGGATATCCTCCCGGAGCAGCCGATTTGAGAAGTTGCGCAGCTGCACCCGGTCGGTCGTCTGCGTGCAGGAGAAGAACACATGCGGCTTTCCACGACAGAATTCCCGCAGGGTTTCCGTTTTGCCCACACGCCGTCTGCCGTACAGCACAATGAGCTGTCCGCCGGTTTTTGTGTATTTGTCCTGCAAAAACTGCAGCTCCGCCTCTCTGCCGATAAACATACCCGCACCTCCAAATGCGTTCAAATTGCGATTTACCAAATCGTGATTTGATAGTATTATACCAGCAGAAAAAGGCGAACGCAAGAGGTTTGCGTGTATTCACGAAAAAGTTACGTCTCCTGCCCCGGCTCTTTGCGCTGTACTTTCTCCCGCAGATCGGTATCCCGGTAGCAGGGGCGGAGACAGACCTGGCCGTAGCGACCGCAGCCGTGGCAGAAGTGCCCCGCCGGTGCGGCGGGGCGTGCTGCTTCCTCCTTATCCGGGCGCGGTGGGCGGCGCATCAGGCGCTCCAGCGGGTTTTTTGTAAAGAGCGTCATGCATCCTCGCCCTCCGCATCTTCCGGTTCGTCCTCGGCTTCGTATTCCGCATCATAGTCATCGTCGTCTTCCTCCTCACCGTAATCGTAGTCATCCAGATCGGCGGAGCCTCTGGTATCCGCCTTCGGCTTGCGGAGCTTGAACCAGTAGAGCGCACCGCCGCCTGCCAGCAGGAGCAGCAGCACGACAACAACAAAACCGCTGCCGGATTTCCTGCCGCTGTCCGTGTCTTCCTTATCCGTATCCTCCGGCTCTGCTGTGGTGTCCGGCTCAGGCTGCTTTTCCACAGCCTTTTCCGCGCCGGTGCAGTCGCTCAGATTGCTTTTGCATACGGCACAGGCCGTGTTAACGGCTCCCGCCTCGCATTTGTCCACACAGGAGCAGGAAACAGCGCTGTCCGCACCGTCCTCCAGGAGCGCCATGAGGTCTGCCTCGTCCACCAGATTGAGGAAATGCACGTTATCCGCATCTCCGCTGCGGTCAATGACGATGTAGAAATAATTGCCGTTTTTGCTCTGGACGGTGATGAACTGTTTGTTTTCCAGCTCGCTTTCCTCGCTGGCATAGGGCGTGGTCTGGGAAACATCGTCAATGAGCGAGAGATTTCCTTCCGGTGTCAGGGGCTCATCGTCCCGGCTTTCCGAAAGCTTAACGTTTTCCGTGGAAATGGTGATGCTGTCAATGGAGGACGGCGGCGTACTGCCGCCGCTCTCGTCGGATGCATAGTGGCCGCCGTCTGCAAAGGCCGTGACGGAAAGTGCCATCATGCAGCACAGAACCGCTGTCAGGCAGAGAAAGCGGCGGATATTACCCCTCTTCATGGCCCGCCTCCGTTTCTTCGCAGCCGTCTGCCGGCATGGGGATCTGTCCGCCGCGCAGACTGAGCAGCAGCTCTGCCAGCTGCTCCGGCGTGCAGCCGTGCTCGCGCACCACGCCGATGATATCTGTATTTTCCAGCTCGGTGATCTGGCTGTCGATTTCCTTGTTGCGGGTCTGAAGCGCGATGATCTTTCCATTGTTCTTCTCACGCTCTGCCCGCAGCTTGCTGATTTTCGGATTCATGAATGTTTGCCTCCTTTATGGCGATGCAATTCGCCCGAATTGATAAAAATGGGATTGCCAGTACGATGTGGAGATGCTGGCATACTGGATGGGGTCGCCGCAGTGGATCATCATGTTGTTGCCCACATAGATGCCCACGTGTGAAGCGCCCGGGGTGTCGTAGGTGTCCTGGAAGAAGACGAGATCGCCGGGCCTTGCATTGGACGGGGACACATAGGCGCTCATCTGCCGCAGCCCCTCTGCGCTCAGCCGTCCGAAGCTCCAGCCCACGCCGCAGTTGTTGTAGACGTAGCTGACAAAGCCGGAGCAGTCAAAGGAGGTGGCGGGACTGCTGCCGCCCCAGAATAGTGATAGGTAATCCTTTGGTGTTATCTCCAGATTTT
>CAVHXA010000069.1:0-414 GCA_963639765.1 Oscillospiraceae bacterium
TGCATGAATCGAAAAAATGGATGCTGGTGGATTTCCTGTTCAACGGCAGCTACTATCATCTGTGGTACATGGTGGGCATTGTCTATTCCATAGCGATGATCTACCTGATCTGCAAACTGAAGTTGACGAAAGTCTTGCTCCCGTTGGCGACTGCTTGTTATGCCATTGGCCTACTGGGAACATCGTATTATGGCATTGGCAGCAGGCTGCCCGTCTTAAATGTGCTGTTTGACAGTGGGTGGTTTCTGAGCATTCGGCGGATATTCCTCATGGGGTTTCCTTTTACTGCTCTCGGATGGGTAATTTCAGACGGAAAGCTGAAACTGCACTTTTCCAAGAAACATCTGCTGTTTGCGACCTTGCTGGTAGTACTGCTTTTCACGGCGGAGGTCATTGCTGTGACCGTCACAGGGA
>CAVHXA010000069.1:424-9817 GCA_963639765.1 Oscillospiraceae bacterium
GCCTATCCGCTTGAAGGGAAAACCGGGCTTGCTTCAGTTTGCCATGATACTGCAAACTTTACATACTTCTGGCATCCACTTGTCATTCTTGCGTTGCGAAGAGTTTTTGATGCGAACTTTCTTCTGTTTGCGATTACGACAGTAGTATGCCTGCTATTGGGCCTTGGCTATCACTCCTTGAAGAGCCGAAGGAGAATTATATATGAATGTCGCTCAAAGAACTGATATTTGCACCGGCTGCGGCATGTGTGCAGCGATTTGCCCATCAGGCGCAATTCAAATGCAGCCGGATGAGCACGGCTTTCTGCATCCGACAGTCGATGCGGCAAAATGTACAGATTGCGGCCTTTGTGCCCGAAAATGCCCTGTTTCCACACCGCCACAGGTCTCTTCACATACTGATGTTCTGACCGGATATGCCACGGACCAGACGCTTTTACCCGCTTCTTCCTCCGGCGCAATTTTTCCCGTACTGGCGGCGGAGATCATACGCCGTGGCGGTATCGTATTCGGTGCTGCATTCGATGAAAATTTCGATGTGGTACATACCTCCGCTGGAACGCTTTCAGAGCTTGCCGCTCTTTGCAGCTCTAAGTATGTTCAAAGCCGCATCACGGAGAATTGCTATGCGCAGGTGGATGCCCTGCTGTCCGCAGAACGCTGGGTTTATTTCAGCGGAATGCCGTGCCAGGTGGCAGCTTTGAAGAGCTATCTCGGTAAAGACTATGAAACGCTTATCACCCAGGATACGGCTTGTCACAGCGTTCCATCGCCCATGGTATGGAAAGACTATGTAACAGAGATGGAAAAACAGCATGACGGAAAACTGACTGGCTTCTCCTTCCGCAACAAATCAACCGATTGGGAAAGCTATCATATTCATGCTACATTTGACAATGGCAAAGAGTTTTTGCAGCCTGCCGCAGAAAATCCCTATCAGCGTGGTTTTATCAAAGGCCTGTATTCTCGCAGTTCGTGCTTCGCCTGCAAGTTTAAGGGTACCGAGCGCTGCAGTGATATCACGCTGGCAGATTATTGGGGTGTTAAAGGCATCCAGCCAGAGGCTTATAATCCGCAAGGGACTTCTTTGATCCTGCTCCACAGTAACAAAGGACGTGCTCTGCTGGAAAGTTGTAAAGATCATCTGCAAACCGCGCCCGCCGCAAATGGTGCCTTGACCTTTAACCCGGCGGTGCTTACGCCTATTCAGAAGCCTGCACGCTACGATGAGTTTTGGAAAGGCTACGGCAAAAAAAATTTTGAAGAATTGGTTTCTGCTTGCTGTGAACCAACGAAGGAAGAACAATTCAAAGAACGGTGGAATAGGAGCTTATTAGCGCGCATACTTCACCGACTGACACGGTAATATTTATGTTTCAACGAATCTACGCAGTGAATTTATGGATAATTTGCTCTTTAATGTTGTTCACGCTCCCAATTTGGGCAATACTCTATCGCTATTTTGATGAGAAAAAATGGTCTCTGCTGAATGCGGTTATCTTTTGGATTATGGCAGTCGTTATTTTGTATGCCACTATTCTAAATCGCACGCCGGGAGATCATGATCTTATCCTTATCCCATTTGCCACCTTCACCGCTGCTCAACACCGGCCGGAACTTTACCGCGAGATGCTGATGAATGTGTTTCTCTTCTTCCCGCTGGGGCTGACGCTCTCTAATGCTCTGCCACAGAAGTGGCACCGGTGGGTTAGAATCGCCTTTACGACGCTTATCGGCTGTATTCTCAGTACAGGAATCGAGTACGCACAGTACCGCTTTTCCCTTGGTACAGCAGAAGTGGATGACGTGATCTGCAACACGCTCGGCGCGTTCATCGGTTCCACTTCGCTACTCATCGACCACATCATCGAAAAATCCAGAGAAAGGGTTCGGCACACGAACATGGCCCTGACCACCACCGAAACACAATTTCTACATATTGCCAAAACCGCCGTTTCCGGTGGAGATTTCTCCTCTGAAAAGGTGGACTGGCCCGCCATTTTCACGCTGGCCAACCAACAGAAGCTGCTGCCGATCCTCTTTGAGGCTGTCCGCAAGATACCTGCTGCTGAGGAAAACGCCACACTATTTGCCGTGACCAAACAGCAGGTCATCGGGCAGGTGCTGAACCAGACGGTCCGCACGACAGAGTTTGCCGACCTCTATCAGAAGCTGCGTTCGGCTGGGCTGCACCCCGTCGTGGTCAAAGGTCAACTTTGCAGCCGCCTGTACCCGCTCAAGGATTACCGCATCAGCGCAGACGACGATATCTACATCACAGACGCGGAGTTTATGTCCTGCCATGACCAGCTCCTCGCAAATGGTCTGACTACCGACACGCCTGCCGATGAACTGGCCACGGCGGATGAGGTGTCCTATACAAAAAGCGGCAGCCCGCTTTACATCGAGCTGCACCGGCATTTATTTGATTCCTCTGAGGATGCCCATGACGAGCTGAACCACTTCTTTGCCGATATCACCCCCGTTGAAATCGACGGCTTTCTTGCCATGCCGCCCCACGAGCACCTGCTGTATCTGATCCTGCATGCCTACAAGCACTTTGTGCGCAGCGGCATCGGACTGCGGCAGTTTTATGATATCGGTATGTGGGCACGTGAGTATCACGAGCAAATTGACTGGCAGCGTTTGCACGACCAGTGCACCGATGTCCATGCGGCAACATTTGCTACGGCAGCGTTCCGCATTGCAAGAGAGCATCTTGGCGTTGACTTTGATCTGCCTGCGCCGTGGGATGATTCCATAGACGTGGAGCCACTCCTGCACGACACCCTCTGCGGCGGCGTATACGGCTCCAATGACTACACCCGACTCCACTCCTCTACCGTGACACTGAACGCCGTCAAAGCAAGCCGCAGCGGCGAGAAGAGCAGTGTGCTAAGCTCGGTGTTCCCAAAACGGGAGTATCTGCAAAGCCGTTACCCGTATCTCAAAAAGCATCCGTATTTACTGCCAATTGCCTGGGCACAGCGCATCGCGCACTATGCCGGAGAAAAGCGATCCGGCGCAGGCAACAGCGCCTCCGGCTCAGTTAAGCTAGCAAAGGAACGCATTGAGCTGATGAAGCAATATGGTATCATCGATTAAAGTTCACACATCGTTGTAACAATCCGTTCAGCTTGCCTGTACGGACTACGTCCGAAGCTGTCCGATTGATATTGGGCAGCTTCTGCGTTTTTTGGCACAAAATAGAGAAAAGGAGCGTGTAAAATGGGGAATTTCGAACTAAAGGAGCAATTTCATTCAGAAACCTATACCGCCTTTCATGAGGGGCTGAGCATACTGGAGGAAGGTCTGCGCAACACAGAGGATTCCGAGACAATCATCGATGGTCTTCTACGTGGTGCAGCTGATTTCTATGGTGCCAAACGTGCATCGGTTGTAGAGACCGACTGGGAGCTTGGTATCGGGATCATTACCTATGAGTGGTGTGCAGAAGGTGTGGAGTCTCAGAAGAATATGATGCAAAATTTGGAGATTGAGATGTTCCCACGCTGGAAGAAAGCCCTTGACCAAAACATGCCGATTGTCACAGCAGACATGAAGGAATTGGAACAAAGCTATCCGGGGGAAGCACATTTTTTCGAGCACTATGGCGTGAAGAATATTTTGGCCGCCCCATTTTCAAAGCGTATCAACAAAGGCTTCATCGTGGTAGATGACCCTACGCACTACACGGATGACCCTGCGTTCCTTTTCATTGTGTCTTACGCAGTGGTGGTGGAACTGAACGAAATCAAACAGCAACAATCCATTCTGGCGGCTACACGCGCCTCAAAATACAATGAAGACCACATCAATATCAACTTCTTTGGCGATATGGAAATCGTATGCTCGAAAGGCACCATAACAGGTGATGAAATCAAAACGGAACAGGGTTATTTGCTTCTGGCGTATCTGCTTTTGAATCACAAACGGATTGTCCCACTTGACGATCTCATGGAGGTTGTTCACCATCTGGCGGATTCAGACAGCCCATACAAGTTCCTCAGTAACATAGTTTACCGTATCCGTCGCCCGTTGTCCATCATCGGATTGGATAAATTGATCATCGGGAAAAATGGAACATTCATTGTGAATCCGAATCTGGAAATACACACTGATTTTGATCGTTTTGAGGACAACTGGGAACGACTGAAATACGAAAAAAATCCTGAAACGCAGCTTACTCTGTATCAAAGTGCAATGAAACTGTATAAAGGCAGACTTCTTCCGCGCATCCATGAGCTGTGGTTTTCCCAATTGGATATGCTCTATCATTCCATGTACCTGGACATGGTCAAATGGTATGCCCGACTGAAATTCGAGGAAAAAGAATACCTTGTGGTGCAGAAAACAGCAACAGACGCCCTGCGGTATAACAACGATGACAGCGAGCTGAACCTCTATGCCATCCTCGCCATTGGACTTCAGGGAAATTCTACCCTGGCAAAAAAGTATTATGATGAGGCAAAACAATATATATGTGAGAAGCATCGTGAGACTTTGCAAGAGGAATTGGGGCTCTGTTGAGACCGCTTCTGTTGCTCCTGAGATGTTGTCAACGAGGCATGTACGATGTTCCGGAAACGATTAAAAAGAGGTAAAAATACAGGCTGAATTGTAGGCTGCACCTGAGGTCACGGCAGAGGTTACTACTCAGTATCATAGAATTACCGGATTCAAACACCGATAATTCTTCTGAGTGGGTGACGATGTGCTTCAGAACGGCCAACGTGCTGCCCTACATCCAAGAGGGCGGTATCGATTATCTGATAATGCAAAGCTCGAGGCTGCGCGTTTCAGCTTCCTATTTGTATGGACCAACTGTGGGCTGACCACCACATACAATTTCACATCGGCTACCTGCGCCCGAAGCAATCCTGCTTCGGGTCTTTTTTTACCCTTTTTCAGGGTTTACCCACGTTGCCGCAGTCCTCCGAAACGTTCTGATTTTTTCAAAAAAATTCAGAACTTAGGAGGACAAAAGCATGGGCTTCAATTACGCTCGTGAAAAAAAGAAATTTGACGCAGAGTGGGAAAAGACCGCTGCGTGGTACAAGTCGGAAGGAATGTCCGACGAGGATATTGAAAAAATGCACCAATTCGACTGGGATCAATTTTGCCGGCAGCGTAGCTACGAGAACCGGACAGAGCCTTTGCCGGACGATTACTACGACGGCACCAACGGCAGCACCCTGTTTCAGAAATTTGAGCCACTGACTGTTACAATGGACAGAGAGTTATTTCAAAACCGGTATGATTGGGTCGAGCAAATCGACGATGCGGACCTTGCACGTAAGTTAAAGTCTCTTTCGGCTATGGAACTGGAAATGCTGACGATGATTGCCTTTGAGCAGTACAGCCAGCAAGAGGCTGCGCGGAGAATGTCGATGCCGTATCGCACATTCAAGTACCGGCTGAAAAAATTAAAAAAATTTTTGAAATGATTGCCCTTTTTGACCGTTTTCGATGCCTATACTTTGAGGGGACTTAATTGGTGCTCTCCCTGGCCAGTGCGGTAACAGTTTGATCCCGACGGCACAGGTGCTCCTTGACAACTGAATATATCTTTATCAGACAACGATCTCCTTGTGATAGCCGAACCGAAGGGTACGCCATGACCTCTTTCCATAGAGTGAGCGATTTCTGCCAGCTTCGGAAAAGCCGGACAGTTCCCGGTTGGCGATGACAGCAAGGAGGAGATACTCCCCACCAGGGACAGTCCGAGCGTGATAACAACCGTCGCAGGCAATCCGGTGAAGGGCCGCATAAGTAAATTGCGGGCGGGAAGCGAGTGCCGAAAACGTAAGGCAGTCTGGATGAAGGAAAAAATTATCAGAAATTTGGTGGAGGCAGACTTGGTTTGTCTCCACCACAACATATAAGGAAAATTCTATGGACAAAAAGGACAAGTACAATAGCTCCGGCTATTTGGACATGACCGCATTCCTCGCAATGCAGAAGATTGAATGCGAGGGAAAAAAGCGTCAGAAAGGCAGAAAAAAGCGAAAAAAATCAAAAAAGCGCCACAAATAAAACCTGCTGACTGACGCTGATATCAAGGTCAGAAGTCATGGGCTGACGGAACACGTTGTATGTGAAATAATATAGGGCCAATCTCCGTCAGCCTATTGTTGTGACCTTGCTTAAAGCAGCTAACATAAAATCATGGAATGGGAGGATAGAGGTATGAACGCAAATTCTGCGGCAGAAAATGTTCCGGAAAAAAGGTGTTACACCGTTGAGGAACTTCAGATCATTCTCAGTGTCAGCCGGCCTACGGTTTACAGTCTTTTGAAACGCAAGGAATTTCACTGGTTTCAAATCGGTGGCGGAAAATACAGGATTTCCAAGAAAAGCTTCGATGAATGGCTCGACAAACGGTGCTGAAATCGACATCCTTAACAGAATGCTTCTTTCTGCGTACAATAAGGATACTGCTAAGAAAGGAGCAAACATAGATGGATACACTCGATTTGATTGACTGCCAAAGAAAGTCGTTTACCGTTTCGGAGCTTCGGAAGATGCTTGGTATTCAAAAAACGGAATCGTATTGGATTTTAAAACACCGAAAGATTGAAACCGTAAGAATCAATGGCCAGATACGGATATTGCAGTCCAGCTTTGATAAATGGTACGCAAATCAGACCAAATACCATATTATCGGAGGCCCGGAACCGGGAGCGGAACTGAGAGCAAATTCGTACTCTCCAAAAGATCTGATGGAAATATTGGATGTTTCCGAGTATGTGGCTTATACCTTAATCGCAAAAGGCTGTTTTGAGACTTTTACCGCGGATTATACCATAAGGGTCACAAAGGAAAGCTTTGACCGTTGGTATACCTCACAGGATAAATATCGCCTTGCGGACGACCGCAGAAATGATCTTCCGACGATTACATCGACATACTCGCTGCAGGATATACAAAAAATGCTCGGTGTTCATCGCAACACGGTATATTACATACTGGAACGTCACAAAGATGCCTTTGAGATAAGAACCGTTGCGGGAAGAAAGCGGGTTATGATTTCAAGTTTTGACCGTTGGTACCACTCTCAAAGCCGGTATGCAATAAAAGAAGCTGTTGCCACGGAATTGGAGCCGGTTTTCTCGGACGTTCCTGCCGGGATGGATGAGAATACACTGGCGGTATCAGAAGCCGCTGTGCGGCCGGAGAAACCGCTTGAAAAGGAAATCTATCGGCTCGAGGATTTGATGGAACTGCTTCAAATCAGCAGGAAGGCAGCCTACAAACTAATTCAGTCCGGCGAATTGCTTGCTGTAAAGGCAGGAAAAGCCTACCTCATCCCGGCATCTGAATATCAGAGATTTGCACAAAGGAGAGAAAACGATGGCTTCAATCATCCAGAGGAATAAGAGCTTTTACGTTGTCTATTCTTACATAGAAGACGATGGGAAGCGCAAGCAGAAATGGGAAAGCTTCCGGAACATGGCAGATGCAAAGAAGCGTCAGAAAGAAGTGGAGTACAAAGAAGAAATCGGTACTTTTATTGTGCCGCGCTGTAAGACATTGGACGAACTCCTGAAAGAGTATGTAGACCTTTATGGCAAAAATAAATGGGCTTTATCGACTTACAGCAGCAATACCGCATTGATCCGGAATTATATCAGCCCGAAAATCGGCTCCATGAAACTGTCGGATATCAACACGCGGGTGATCGAACGGTATTACCAGGCACTTCTGAAAACAAAGGCGGTTCCCAAGTATGGTCAGAAAACGTCCAAAGCTTTTTTGACACCGCATACAGTCCGCGATATTCATAAGATACTGCGGAACTGTTTCAATCAGGCGGTAAAATGGGAGCTCATGGCGAAAAATCCAGCGGCGAATGCTATGGTACCAAAAGCCGAATATGCAAAGCGAGATATTTGGACAGCGGAAACACTGTTTCAGGCACTCCATGCCTGTGATGATTCTCGTCTGGCACTGGCACTGAATCTTTCCTTTTGCTGCTCCCTGAGAATGGGAGAGATGCTTGGTTTGACATGGGATTGCATTGATATTTCTGATGAAAGCATTGCAGCCGGTACGCCCTCTGTCTATGTGGATAAGGAACTACAGCGCGTAAAACGGAATACGCTGGATGTACTGGATGGTAAAGATGTGGTGATGCAATTCCCGGCTACTACATCACAGACAGCAACGGTGCTTGTCCTGAAAAGGCCAAAGACTGAAAGCAGCATCCGAAAGGTTTTCATGCCGAAAGCAGTAGCACAGATGCTGACAGCCTGGAGACAGTCACAGGACGATGTAATCGATATGCTGGGCTCCGAGTATCAAAACTATAATCTGGTCTTTGCTGGGCCGCTGGGGCTTCCGACAGAGGCGTCTACAATTACTGCTGCACTCAAACGGCTGATCCGCGAAAATGAACTGCCGCCTGTCGTGTTCCATAGTTTCCGACATGCAAGCATCACTTATAAACTGAAACTCAACGGCGGCGATATCAAAGCCGTGCAGGGAGACTCAGGTCATGCACAGGTCAAGATGGTCACAGATGTCTATTCGCACATTCTGGATGATGACCGTAAGAATAACGCTCAGCTCTTTCAGGAGACATTCTACGAAAAAGACATAAAGTCTGAAAAACCGCAGATTGAACTCCCGGATGGGCTCACACCGGAAACACTTTCCAAAATGCTTGGAAACCCGGAAATCCTATCTTTACTTGGGGCCTTGGCCAAAAAGCTGTAAGTAAATTAAGCCATTAGAAAAGTGCCTTGATTCGTTAGATCATATGCACTCCCAAAGTTAGCACTTATGGGGGTGCATTTTTTATGGGCAAAACAGGAAGAAAAGAAAAAATATGCAGAATTAAAAATAGATGTTATAATAGGTATTCGAGAACACCATTTGAGTTATCACGAAACCATCCGCCTTTATTAGATAAAAATCCGGAGAGAGCTCAAAATCGTCGTTAGAAAAACGCCCTCCTTGATTAGATAAAATCAGAAATTCTGCTAACAGCCGTTAGCAAAAACAGGTCGGAAAATCGACTCGACTTTCCGACCTGCGCTGGCACCCCGGAGCGGATTTGAACCGCTGGCCTTCCGCTTAGGAGGCGGACGCTCTATCCAGCTGAGCTACCGGGGCATTTCATTATTCGATTATTTTCTCCGTTTTTCTCACGTTTTCTGAACTTTTAAGAAAACATGATGGTTCAGATTTGCTAACGCAAGCTTATTTTTGCTAACGGGCAGTGGTTTTTACCTCACCATGAAGGGAAATGACACTGCCCGCCAAAATTAGCAAATGGACTGTTTTTTGCTCTGAACAAAAAAGCCAAATTACCAAAAGCGTTTGGTTAACCGGAAGCTTAGGAGGCGATCGCTCTATCCAGCTGAGCTACGGAAACGTATGCAGCAAATA
>CAVHXA010000070.1:0-9111 GCA_963639765.1 Oscillospiraceae bacterium
TGATGATATATACGTAATGCAATATCCTTTTGTTCTTTTGAATACATAAAAAGCTCCTTTCGGAGTTCTATAGAAGTCCAGAATTTTGTCCGCACCTCCAACTCCATATTTTTTATTAATCTGCGTTGGGATTTCCTTCTTACCGGCAACGCGCTTAAGTTGCATAGCAAATGTAGGTTCTCTATAGAAATTATTAAGTCCATTATGGGCTTCTGTCAATTGATCCAATGCATTTCCAAGTTCAGTTACCCTAATCTCCTCTGGGAAGTAAGCCTGTCCATCAACCAATTCTAAGAGTTCTCGCGCATTCTGAGCCTCTACATTATCCCCGTTTACTGCAAAACGAGCATACTTAATACCGAACTCATTTTTGGTATCTTCAGTAATTCTCTCCCATGTATATGGAAACACACGCTTGACATTATCTATCTTCAAAATTTTTGAGAAGTTTTTTTCGTTCCGTAATCGGTACTAATATGCCATCAACAGGCAACCCCATCGCAGCCATGTATCCCAACATCTTATTTTCATAAACAGTCAAAGATGTATTTACTTCGTTAACATCTACTGCCACAATCTCTTGTCTACCTGAATTCAAATTATATTTTCCTCCATAATCATTCCTTCAGCGTAAAGGAAACTTCCCCGCCGAATCCTGTCATCGTATACCTATCCTCATTCATTAGCATTTCCTTGCTAACCTGATATTCAAACGGAAACAGGATATAAAGATTACCAAGTTCTGTATAGGAATAATAACTACTGCCGTCCAGTTTCATTCCCTGTGTGATGATGAAATTGAGAACTGCTTCACTGCCGATGTTAAGCTTATGAAGCGTATACCTTGTCTTCACTTCGTTCTTAAGAATTCCAAGCTCCTTCAATGTCAGAGTAATTCTTCTGGTGGTGGCCTCCAGCGTTCCTCTCTCTCCCCAATCATCATAAAGCTTTTGCTTCAGTGCGGGATTTGTAATCTCCTCCTGAAATTCATAAAGCTTTCCCATAATCTTGCATACATCCGCAAAAACCGGATATGCCAAACAGAGCATGCAATATTGAATTGCTGCCGCATATTCGGGATATTTATCCAGAAGTTCAATTGCTTCTTTTCTAGTTTCTTCCAGCTCTTCCGAAGGATAATACCAGACGTTCATCAATATCTCTCTTGTCTTTCTAAGCCTTGTAGGACTATCAATTTCAAAGCTGAGATACTCGTTCATCTTCTCTTTGTATTCTTTTTCCGGAAGATTTCCCTCCAACATTTGAACTGCTTTATTTAACCATGGTAATCGTGTGCTACACGCGTATCCCACCATCTTAGCCATTATTTTCCACCGCCTTTATCTTGATAAACGGCACAATCACCTCATCAATTGTGATTCCACCGTGACTCATTACCTCTTTACCCTTTTCATCCATAGACTCCCCGACACCGCAGATCAGATAATCAAACTGCTTGTCCAGGTAGTAGCCCGGATACTCAATCAGATTCGGATACTTTTCCTTCAAGGCATCCTTATCTGCAAAATCCTTCAGTACCAACATTCTCCGGCTCTTAGTCTCCGTCTCCACCCCGGATTTCATCAGCTTGCCCCTTCCAGTGCAAGGCGCATTACCGTGATCTGCGCTGATATAGACATCATAGCCTCTACTCAGCATTCGACGAACCGTATCCACCAACTTATGCTGATCTGCCAGTACCTTAATATCGTTATACATACCCAATCGGCCTTGCAATTGCCCATGCACCATATCATCTACATCATTGATGATAATGGCACCGCACTTCACTGCCGGTCCAAACTCTGTATCATACCCACGGCCATAGTCAATCTGCGCCTCTGTAAAGCCCAGCTTCTTAGCACATTCGGTAAATTCCTTTTTCTCCTTGCTCTGACTCCAGGGATTCTCTAACTCTCTCGGAAACTTATTAGACAGCAAACACTGTCTGGAAACAGATGTAACAGTCGGAATCATAGCCATAGACTGGCCTTTTTCATAGCGAATGCCCTCAAAGGATTCCGAGATAATCCTCCAGTCAAACTCCGACATACCGTCCATGACGATAAACGCAAACTTCTGGCTGTGTTCTGCGATATAATCCATCGCTCGACTCACCAGAATCGGAGCCGATGCGCTCATCTCAGAAGACAACTTACCAAAATTCTCCAGCACATACTCCACAAATTTCTGATTGTACTGCTCCACTTCCACCGGAATCTGGTACTGCTCTGACAACACATGAATCTCCGCCTTAAGCTCCGCAACAGCAAACCAATCCTGATAATTCCGTGCCATCTCTACGGTCTGTGACAGTTCCTGCTCCAGCAGCCTTACATATTCCCGCACATTTCGCTTTCCGTAGACCGTCTCCTCCAGAAATGTCTTTGTCTCTTCATAATCTGTCAAGGTCTCAAAATTCTGCTTCACTGCCATGCAAAGCAGCTCATAATTCAGCCTCTTCTCCTCCCGAAGCGCCACCGCGTTCAGCTTCGGAAAAAGTTCTGCCAGTCTCACTCTCGTGACACGAAAGCTTTTCAGTACATCATAAGGAATATATACGCCAGGCTTTGCCAGCAGCAAAATCTTCTCTTCGCCCTGTTTTACCCGCTCCTCATAGCGGACACGATACTCCAAATCATTGGTATAATACAGAACCGTAAAGCCCTTATCCCTAAAAAAGGCGCAGTATCCCGTTTTCTCTTCTAAATCGTCCTCTTCTAACAGGAGGACATGCTTCTCATAGGCTGCTGACGCTCTTTCATACAGCAAGCTCGCAAACATCTGCTACGCCTCCAATCTAACCAGCAATGCCAACCTAAAATCAGGAAATACCTGCTTACCCTTGGCATAACTCTTCTCTATCTCCACACGCTCCTTTTCCAGGCGTGCCAATCTCGATTTTCTGATATTTTCAATTCCGATATGTCCTGCCGCCTCGGTTCTCAGCTGCAGTGCATACTTATACTTGTTGTAACTCTCCTGATTCTTCTGCAGCTGCTTTTCCCGTAGCTCTACAAAGGAATCATAGGCAAAATCCATGCTCATTTTCTCCAGCTTCTGGTAATCCTCCGCTGCCAGATTTGGCGCACTTCTTACCACCAATCTGGAATGCGGATCCAAAAACTGCTCCATGATGCGCTTTCCAGCCATCGGCCGAAGGACAAAATTCTCATTCACAAAAATTGGCAAAATCCTCTGGTTGGCCTCTCCATCTGAAATAGACAAATCCCATAGCATAAAGTATCCCGCCTCATTCGGGAAATCCTTAATGCCCACCGACAGCACCGGAGAAAAGCGATCCTGAATCAAGTCCGTCTTCAAATGCTTTGTAATCTCTGCATCCGTCATGCTGATCCGATCAATCAAGGTAGAGTCTACGCCCTGCCAGCCATCATAATAAGCCAGCATCAGACGAAGAGCCGACTCTACATCAAAATTCGATTCCTGCCCCACCAACTCTGTCAGATCCTTTTCCTCTCGGATAATGTCCTTATAATCTCTGGAATTCTTCAGCTGCTGCTTCATCTCTGACTCGATAGGCTTAAGGCTCTCCTCCAGCTTGTAAGGCTTTGCGATAGTGTTCATATAGGCATCCGTGAAATCGCACTCCGCCACTTCACTGTCCAGCACGTCAGAGTACTTATCTACGCCCATCTCCTCCAGGATGACAGACAACTTCTCCTCCAGCACCTCACGGACACGATTCTCCACCGTATCTGTAATGATGAAATTATAGATATGTACATCTCTTTTCTGTCCGATACGATCTGCACGACCACATCTCTGCTCAATCTTCATCGGATTCCAAGGCAGATCATAATTGATGATAATGTTGGAAAACTGCAGGTTCAGACCTTCTCCGCCGGCATCCGTAGAGATGAAAATACTAGTCTTCTCCCGAAATTCTGCCAAGGCTTCGTTTCTCTCCTCAATGCTCATGCCGCCATTGAGAATCGATACGGTATAACCCTTGGAAACCAACAACTTCTGCAAGTATTCCTGTGTTGCCACAAACTCGGTAAATACGATAATCTTCTGTCTCGGTTCATCCGCCAACAGAGAATCAATAGTATCTACCAGCGTCTCCACCTTCACATCCGGATGCTGAAATTCTGCCTGTTTTGCCACAGAGATGATAAATTCCAACTCTGTAATCTCTGTTTCCACATCCAGAGAAATAGCCTCCAAGGCTTCTTCCACACCATCCTCAATATCCAGCTCCGCCAGATCTGCCTCAGTCAGATTACCAATCTGTGTACTCTGGTTCTTCAGCACCTGCAATCTGCGCTCCAGACTTTGACGCACAGCTGCTGTGCTGCTGGTAACCATCCTCTGCATGATGATCAAGAGAAAAATCAGGCACATATTTTTCTTGCGATTGCGCTGTGCCTTGTTATATGTCTTGGACACATAATCCGTCACCAGCTCATAGAGCTGACGCTGCAAGGTATGTCTCTCATCCCAGTTCAGGGAAACCAGATGTGTGATGCGGTTCTTGAAAAGCTTATTGCCATTGTTGTCGATAGCTTCCCGCTTTTCGGTTCGAATCAGATAAGGAGCCACCTGCTCCTTGACAATAGATTTGGCATTCGGAAAAGCTTCCTCATCCAGGAGACGCACCAGTCTCAGGAATGGTTCTGTCTTGCCATTGTGTGGTGTAGCAGACAGCAGGAGCAGATACGGACTTGCTTGGGACAACAGATATCCAAGCTTATATCTAGCCACCTCACCGGTGGAACCGGCCACCCTATGGGCCTCATCGATGATGATCAGATCCCAGCCGCTATTAATGATGGAATAGATACGTTCCTCGTTGTAGGCCTCCACCTTCTCCGCTGTCCAACCCGCGTGCTTCTCAATAGGCTTTATGGAATCCATTGGAGAAATCACCTGGTCATACTGTCCATAGACGTCATCATTATCAGTCAGTCTGCGAATCGTGTCATAGTCAGAGGGCAGAATCACGTTGAATTTCTCATGAAATTTCTCCTGCATCTCAGCCGCCCACTGCGTCACCAGACCGGTCGGACACACCACCAGGACGCGCTTCACCAATCCACGAGTCTTTAACTCCTTGATAATCATGCCCGCCTCGATGGTCTTACCAAGACCCACCTCATCCGCCAAAATATAGCGAATGTTATTGGTCTCCATGGTACGATTCAACACATGAAGCTGATGTGGCAGCGGAATCACGCCACTGGCCAGAGAGGACAAAAGGCCTCCCGCCGTTTCATTCTTAATCTTAGACTGCAGCACAGCATACCGGAGATAATTCTCATCATAGGAATTGGTTCCCTCCTTCTCCTGCAGCTGCTCCTCTGCTGCCTTGTATACCCTGCCGGTGGCCGGATCAAATACGCGATAGGAAATATAGCCCCACGCCTCTAATTTTTCTAATATCTGTACGCTTGCGTTGTTTTCTCTGTCAAACGCAAAGCCTCCTGTTTCTAACACCTGACCACCTCTTACCTACTGTACTTACTCTCCAGAGCTCTCCAAATTACTCTCCAAAGCTCTCCAATTTTGTACAGTTATTTCAATTCATAACGTCGCGTCGGATCATGAAGCTCACCCTTTACCTGGATAAGTTCCTTCTCAACCAGACGATTTACACGATTTATGACAGTTCCTCTGGATTTCTTGGTATAGTTCTCCAATTCAGAACGACTGGCTCTCCCATTCTCCTTTAGGAATGTCATGATTTTCTGTTCAACCTCATCCAGTCCTTCCCAAAGTTCCACAGTTTTAGCTTCATTTTCAGCTTCACCTGTTGAAGCTGATGGATTCTCCAATGTCGTCTTCCTATGTGCTGTCCGGAGATCAATGTTGTTCTCCAACACCAGCCGAACAGAATTGGCAGAATCACTGTACACCGGAACCGGCAGCTTAGCCTCTGCCATGTCGGAATAAATCTTCTTTACACCCTCGTTTAATTCCCGGACATAACCAAACTCTGTCAGCACCCTGGATATCTTCGGATTTCTAGAAAAGCGAGTATCCCGGATATTATCCACCGTTACCAGATCTGGGAGACATCCCGGACTTTCAATTTCCAGACGATCATCATACATGCTGACCTTGATATAGGCTCCTGTCATAGCATAATCGCGATGAGCCACTGCATTGACGATACCCTCAAGCCACGGAAACTCCGGATATTCCGGTGTCTCGATGAACTTTCCGGTCTTGGCATCCTGTGTTGTAAATACTCTCAGCTGATCCGCGATAAAGTTTTTCGCCTCATCAATGATGCGCAGAATCGACAAGTCCAGACTCTTATCCTTCACTACATTTAGCTTGCTGCCTACCTGCAGTTCCCTGCCATCAATACGCAGGAAACGTACGCGGCAATTGGGATAAAACTGCATGACGTTCTTAGCAAACAGCAGCACTGCTGCATTTGTCAGGCGTGTTTCGCCCTCTTGCTTTTGCAGAAAGCCTCTGGCGGAAAGCACCTGTTCTGTGGTCAGCTCCTCTGCTCCAATTCGCTCCTTGTAGGCTTTTAAAAGTTTCTCATCCAAATCTCCCAAGGTAGCATAAGCATTCATTTCATCCTCGAAATGACGGGAGCCCTTCGCATATTCCAGATTGCGAAGATTCTCTCCCAGCATTTCCTTAGACTTGTCCCCGATACGCAGATAGGTTCTGTCATTTGAAGTACGTATCACCTGATCCTTGCTGGCTTCGATGTGAAGCAGAAGCAACCGATCCGACTCTCCCTTAGCATTCACTACGTCTACATACTCTTCCCGGTATCTGGGCATCGGCCGGCAGCAATCCCTTGGTGCATTGATAAACTCATTAATTTTATCCTCACCGCAAGCATTGATACCCTCTATGGATTTCTTCTTGTCACTGATTCCGATTACCAACGTGCCGCCAGCTGCATTGGCAAAGGCAGAAATGTGTGGTGCCAGATCAGCCACTCGTATCTGACTGGATTTCCGGTCAAAATATTTGTTTTCACTCTCCGACTGCATATACTCCAAGGTAAGCAGCGGATTGATTTTTGATGCACTGCTCATAGTCATTCCCCGCTTTCCCTGTTATTATATGCGGCTCAGGCTGATATCATAATACATGAGGATATTCGGATCCTCCTGAACCGTTGCCTCTGGCAGACGCTCCGCCATATTCACAATCGCCTGATAGTTTTTATCCTTCCAAAGCTTGGAGAAGCCGACACGGATTGCCTCTGAGCGGAACAGCTTCAATTTGCCCTTGGAATTCATGTAGCCTTCAAATTCCTTCAATAAGCTCTTCTCACGAAGCTTCGCCACATCCCCTTCCTTGGTGCGGTCAGGAATGTACCAACGTCCTTTCTCATCCTGAAGGAAGTTCTCTTCCAAAATGACCTGAAGCTCCGGCATTGCCTCATATTTGTCTACTGCCTTCACTTCCTGCATGAACTTAGGCTGAAGCTCTGCATAAGTCTGCGGGCCGGTCATCTGCTCATCCAACTGCTGATACAGCCAAGCAATGGCAGACTTCTCGTTGGTGACAAAGAGCTCGAATTGGATATTCTCCACTTCAGTGGTAATACGGGCAGTGTCGTACTCATTGACCTGATCCGGCAGGAAATACATTTCATCTCTTTTCAAAAAATGATTATCTAACCCGGCATAGAAATCGGTGACATCCATTGGAACAGGTAATCCCCTCATAATGTGATAAGCCACCATTCTATCCCACAGTAAAAAAGCTTGTCGTTCTTGATTAATTTCGATTAATCCATTCTTAATAACAACACGTGGTAAATTATTTAAATGCTGTCTAACAAAAGCCCATGCAGATTCAGCTTGTCCAGCTTGCTTTTTAAATTCTTGAACAAATCTATGTTGAGGTTTATACGCTGAAATAACCAAATCTTGCTTTACAGTTCCCCGTGAATTTACCTGTTTAAAGCTACTGTGTCCCTTATCAAGAGTTCTCACATCGGCAACAATAAAGCCGGCTTTTAACAAAGCCTCTTGTATGGCATTCCAGACAGAATTCTTGGAATTGTGAAATTCTATAGTTATCCAACGATTAGGCTTCAAGATTCTAAAACAGGTTTTAAAACATTGCTCCATAAGGAATTGATAATCAACCAATTGTTTTCCATGTGATAAATTAATAATGGCTTCCTTTTTGTTGTTGGTCTGGACACCCAGCCACGCTTCCCATATACAATTCAATTCGGAATAACTTAAATTATCGCCAAATGGAGGATCTGTAAAAATATAATCTATACAATCATTTGATATTTGCTTAATATCTGTGCTTGATTGTGTGGTTATACATACATTTTCCCTTTTGAACCTATTTCTTTTACCTTGTAAGTCAATTGCCTCTTCTAAAAAAGCAATCATATTTAATTCTTTTATTAACGAAGGTACATATAAGGTACCGGACATTGGTCCTCCACCCGCGCCCCAGCATCCATTCATATACGTAAATCGATACAATTTTGTAATTTGGTTTGCGACCTTTGTAAGTGCAAATAATAACTCGTCATTCGAATCTAATATTGATTTAAAAAAAGCTAATACAATTAAATTCCGCTTTGTATAATATTGATGAACATGCGTAATTCCTGCCGGATCATTTCTTCTGGCTTCGCTTCCATCTATCATTCTTGCATTAGGTACCCACGTTTCAATACGTTTTTGCTCTATTTCAGAAATAAGCTTAAAATCCTCTGCATCAGGTTTTTTTTCATACCGTTTTCCTTGTGCTGTATAACTAATTATGACTGGCTTTTGTTTGTATCGAACTACAGTTTTTTGCAATATATCATCATAAACCGTTTCCTGAGCATGCTCGCAATCGCGTTTTCGTAGCTCCACTCCACACTGAGGACAAGCGAATTTATCATTTACTTTCCCTTTATCATAATCAACAGCCACATTCCAAAAATCAAATTCTTTACCACAATGCGGACACACAAAGACATCAGACCAGACAGTATATTTCATTACCCCCTTTATTGGCATATTGTTTATACCAATAATTGGTCTTCCTTCCGAATCCACATGCCTAGTTTCATACATCCAACCGCATTTTTTTTCTATCTCATCCTTCAACATGCGTGTTCTTTCTGCGAATGACCTTGAATTTACGGAT
>CAVHXA010000070.1:9121-9719 GCA_963639765.1 Oscillospiraceae bacterium
ACCAGCTGCTGTTGATAAATCCGCTAAAATTGCTTTTCGTCCCCCTAGATTAACATACGGCAATTCAGCTTTTACAGACATTGCATTTTCATCATTCTCAATTCCCAAAGCTTGTGCTGCAACTCCCGTCATTCCGGTTCCGCAGAAGCCATCAAAGACAAGATCCCCCGGCTTCGTATAATGCGCTATATATTTCATAATAGCCTTATGTGGCACCTTCGTATGATAGGGATGAAGTTTGTATATAGGATCGTATTTTCCCTCACTCACATCTGCAGCAAATGGCTCCCTATGATAATCATCGGTCTCCTCATCGTAAGGGGTACCGTTTTCCTTGATGAATTCCTCTATAAAAGGATTTGGGCAGGCAGTGTAATAGGGTGCATCCGAAAGAGCAATGATATCCTCGTCACTTCCAATCGGAAATCCCTCTATATCACGAACCTTGTCGATATCCTCTTTTGTCAATTTTCTAGGTTCCATGGTTAATCCTCCTTACGCTTCACTACGATGCGAAGCTTTCCTGTATCCTTGCCCTTGGTGTAGACAGAAACAATCTCACCGATTTTTGCCTTGAAGGTAGCTTCATCCATTGGCG
>CAVHXA010000071.1:0-9160 GCA_963639765.1 Oscillospiraceae bacterium
AGTCTGTCTCGGTATATGTTGCGATTTTCCCAAAAACGGAGCACTTCGATGTGCTCAAGAATTGGCGGAAAGAAGTCCTATCCAAAATTAATAATTTAAAAGATTAAAGGAGATTTGTCATGACAGGTTGGTTGACTAATTTTGTAAACAACTATCTCACGGATTTTGTTATACGACTTTTGTTTGCGGCGTTAATAGTTGTAATAGGTTTTGCGCTTGTAAGCTTTATCGACAAGAAAATAGGTAAAAACGAAAAGCTGAAAAAGAGAGACGAGAACGCATCGTCTTTCCTCGTTAACTTTGTCGGCGGTGCTTTGAGAATTCTTGTGGTTATTACTGCTATAGTGGTTCTCGGTGTACCTCAGGCGACTGTTGTTGCCGTAATAGGTTCATGCGGTGTTACTATAGGACTCGGACTGCAAGGCGGACTCTCGAATATAGCAGGCGGACTTGTAATTATGCTGTCCCGCCCGTTCAAAGTAGGAGATTATATTTCCGGCGGCGGCGTTGAGGGTGTAGTAAGTGATATAGGAATATACTATACAAAAATAATAACCCCCGATAACCATGATATATCCGTTCCCAATTCTACACTTTCAAACAGCACCATTAACAACCTTTCAACGGAAAAGACACGAAGAATAGATTTCGATTTCAATGTCGCATATAAAACTGACATAGATCTCGCAAGAAAAGTTCTTTTAGCTACCGCTTCAATGAATGATATGATATCCAAGGATATCGCACCTGAGGTATTCGTAAGCGGACATGGCGACAGTGCCGTTGTACTTAAGCTCAGAGTATGGTGTGATGCCGAGAATTATTGGACGGTATACTTTGATATGTGGGAAGATGTCAAGAAAGCGTTCGATAAATTTGAAATCGAAATCCCATACAATCACTTGGACGTAACGGTTAAAAACTGAATAAAGCAAGCTCGACAGCTTTTCGAATACGAAAACAGTCGAGCCTGTTTTTTATTATCTTCGATATGTTCACAAAATATTCAACATAAATTCGGGCTTTAAAGCAACCATTCTTTATACAACGTTAACAAATGACGTCGGCGAATTTGATATAATACAGTTAGAAAGATTCGAGGATTTTGTCGATGTTGACTGCTAAGGTGTTGCCGATTGAAGGCTGTTTTCGCGTTAAAACACCGATTATTCGGTTATCCTCAGCGAGAAAGGAATACAGGATGAACGTATTAATGCTGCTTAAACCGAAGAGTGAAGTTGAGTATCTTGTCGATACCTATACAATCAGACAGGGACTTGAAAAAATGAAAATTCACGGATATACCGCAATCCCTGTGATTTCAAAAGACGGTGAGTATTTGGGAAGTGTAAGTGAAGGCGATTTTTTATGGTTTATTGTGAATAACAATGACAAAATCGACGGAATAAAAAAATGCGAGAATTACAATGTGTGCGATATAATCAACAAGGAGCTTAATCCCGCTGTAAATATCGATGTATCGATGGAGGCTTTAGTTGAACGTGCCGAACATCAGAACTACATTCCCGTGGTTGACGACAGAGGTTATTTTATCGGAATAGTTACGAGAAAAACAATAATCAATACATTTTGCGATTATGAAAATGTGAATTATCTTCAGCATGCGTCCGTAAACAACAATATGCTTTGAAGATAACTTTGTAATCTAAGGCAACACCGCACAATTTAAAGCACGCATCTGCTTGCATCTTTTCCGCCATACGTCACAAAAATTCTTGAATACCCGGCCTGCGAATTTTTGTTTAGTCTGACGAAAAATCTGCTTACGTATCTATGCGTTTAGAATTATGCGGTATTTGCCTTAACAACGGACTTGAAATGTGCTATAATGGACACATATACAAAGAATTTGATAAAGGAAAATTGAAACATGGCTAATATAAAACTCGGTATAATAGGAACAAACTTTGTCTCGGATTGGCTTTGCGATGCCGTTGACGGAACGGAAGGAATTGTGAACGCAGCTGTGTACTCGAGAACTGTCGAAAAGGGAAGCGAGTTTGCCGCAAAGCACAACATTAAAAACGTCTTTACAAGCTTAGATGATTTTTTTGGTTCGGAAATAGATGCCGTTTATATTGCATCTCCGAATAAATATCACTACTGTTATGCCGAACGTGCTGTAGAAGCGGGTAAACATGTACTGCTCGAGAAGCCCGCAACATTAACATGTGATGAATTTAAGCTGTTGCTGGCCCATGCGAAAGAGAAGGGTGTTGCTGTTCTTGAAGCGATGAGACCCGTACACGATCCCGCACTCGAAATTATCAGGAATAATTTAAGTACATTGGGCAAACTGAGATATGTGCACCTTGACTTTTGTCAATATTCATCGCGTTATGATAAGTTTAAGCACGGTGAAATATTGAATGCGTTTAACCCCGAACTCGGTAATGCGGCGGTAATGGACATAGGGGTATATGCAATTGAGGTTTGTACGGCACTTTTCGGTGAGCCCGAGAAAATTTTGTCAAGCTCGATCAAACTTGATAACGGTTTTGAAGGTATGGGATGTACCGTTTTCGATTACGGTGATTTTAAAGCGAATATTGTTTATTCCAAAATAACGGACTCGTTTATTCCGTCGGTAATAGCAGGTGAAAACGGCTGTATTTCCATAGGTAAAATCTCGGTTATGGAAAGCGGCGTGCTTAGATTGCGAAGCGGAGAAGATAAGGTGCTGTTTACCGGTAATTTGCCTGACGGTTTAACGAATATGATATATGAGGTTAATGACTTTGTAGATGCTGTGAACGGCAAGCTGAGTATAGATAATTATCATGCTTATACGGCTCAAACTCTTAAAATAATAGATGAGATAAGAGAGCAAAACAAAATAGAATTCGGCGGTAGTGAGAATGAACTATAAAAAAGCGACCTCGGTTTTACTCGCGTCATTATTATTAAGCGGATGCATCAATACGAATAATATCGAAGCCGAACAAAGTACAATTGCGGAATCACAAACAGAGACAGCCGAGAAAACGGATATGCTCGAAACGGCTGACAATTCTTCGGATGAAGAAACGGAAACGACGGAGAACAGTTCGGAAAATGTTGTGAGGACAAATGCTTTGTCAAAGGCGGATTCATATCGTATATTTTTTTTACGGTTTCCGCTTCTTCCGGATTAACCTTTAAGATTGCATCTTTGGGATCGTAAGTATATCCGAACGGTGTATTCCCACCACCTCGCCACTTACCCGTTTCAAGTCTACGTTTTCTGCCTTCATTTAGTTTAATGACTATATTATCATGATCGAACTGCGCGAACGATCCGAGTATTGCCAATACAACTTGTCCCATAGGGGTAGATGTTTCTATATTTTCAGCACAGGAAATAAAGTCACAGTTATTAGGCTTAAACCAGTCGTCTATCATAATAAGGATATCTTTTAAAGGCCTACCGAGTCTGTCAATTCTCATTACTATAACACCTTTAACTTTTTGATTCTTGACATATCCGAGCATTGCTTGAAGTGCGGGGCGATTCATATTAACACCGGTATATCCGTCATCTGTTCCTGTCAAGTAGGGACTAACAAAAAACTGTAACTTTTTTGATTTTTACCGCTGCTACAGTCGAATCAGGGACGTTTCTCAGCCAGTAGAGCTTCCAGTTCGTCACGGAGATTCAACTCGATCTCAATCCTGTTGTCCGGATGGACCACAACTCTTTTCACAAGGTCGTTGGCAATATCCGATGTCAGCTCGGTAGGCTCCGTGTACGATTTGTACTTCTCTATAAATGGCTGGCTTTCGTCAGGTGTTCTTAATGCCGCTTCCAGCTCTGCGATTTTCGCGGTCAATGCCTGCGATTCTTCATTTTGCCGCTGTTTCTGCGACAGGTAAGCCTCGCGGCTGATGGTACCGTCGATCAGTTTTTCGTACAGCACCTGCTGCGCCGTTTCAAGCCGTTCCAGACGGTTTCGGATGGCCGACAGGTCTTTCTTTATCTGGCTTTCTTCCGCACGCCTGTGCTCGTCCTGGAGGCTTTTCAGCCGCTCCAGCTCAACGGCATATTGCGCATAAGTACGAATCAGGGATACGACTGCTTCATGGATATCCGCTTGTGGCACACCCTCGCTGGGACAGTCGAAGCGTGAACCAAGCTTTGCAGTCCTACAGGCGTATTTTGCATTTTGGGCAGTGGACAACTGCATCGCATATCCGCATACGCCGCAGATAACCTTGCGCCGCAAAGGATTTCTTGGAGACGGTGCAATGGACCGCTCGGTGTATTCTCGCATTGCTGCCTGTGCTGCATGAAACAGCTCCTCCGATACAATCGGCTCATGCACATCGTCTACCACGATCCAGTCTGATTTGCTTTTCTTCACGGTATGAACCAGCCCGACTTTATCGCGTTCCCGCTTTCCGAAAACGGTCTTGCCAAGATAGCGTTCATCGCGCAGAATTATGCAGACCGTGCCGCTGGTCCAGAAGTTTTCCTCATGGACGCATGGCCAATAGGTACGGGAGCAGCCTGCCGCCCGCTTATACCGCATAGGTGACGGCACATCTTCAAAGTTGAGGATTGCCGCAATTTCCTGTTCCGATTGCTTCTCCGCCCGCAGCTTGAAAATCCGTCTTACAGTTTCCGCTGCTTCCGGGTCTACACGAAGGAGATTTTTGTTTTTGTGATCTTTCACATAGCCGTATGGAGCAAAAGGGCTGAGAAACAGCCCCTTCTCCGCGCGCTGGCGTTTGGCATTTCTGACCTTGCCGGAAAGCTCTCTGCTGTACAGGTCATAAATCAGCGTTTTGAAAGAAGTATCCAGGCTGTCGATATCCGCTTGGCGGGTACTGTCGAAGTTGTCGTTTACGGCAATAAACCGAACGCCCAGGAACGGAAATACACGGCCGATATAGTTGCCGACGATCAGATAGTCACGGCCAAAGCGGGATAGGTCTTTGACCACGACACACTGGATGCCGCCCGCTTTGACTTCTTCCATCAGTTTAACAAAACCGGGACGTTCAAAGTTCTTGCCGCTCCATCCGTCGTCACAAAACTCCCGGATTTCCGCACCGGCAAATTCTGCGTGGCTGCGGATGAAATTCTGGAGTAATGCACGCTGGTTGGAAATACTTTCGGATTCGGCTTTACCTGAATCCCGCAGGTCGCCATCCTCACTGGAAAGGCGAAGATACATGGCTATGGTCACGGCTCGTCCTCCTCCAGATAAGCGGTAAGCGCTTCGTATTCGTCGCGGAACTTGAAGCGGATATCTATATTCCGCTCAGAATCAATTTCAATGCGCTCGATCAGCGTATGTGCCATTCCTTCCGTCAACTCCTGCTGATCCTCAAAACCGAGGAAAGCCGTAAAGTACGGATTCTCTGTTGTAGTACGCCTTTTCTCCCGCATGACTTCCGTAAGGTGGTCTATGGCCTGCTGCGCCTGTTCTGCCTCGGCTTTGTACTTAGCTTTCAGGCGGATGTATTCATCTTCCGTCATCAGCTTTTCTACATAGTTCTGATACAGACTATCGTACAGAGCCTGACTGCATTTCAGGATGCGGCGGGCATTCTCCAATGTCTCCTGTTCCTTGGAGCGCCGCTGTAAAGCCGCAGATTCTGTGCTCTTGCGTACTGCCAACGCTTTTTGGTCGGCTGCCAACGCAATCTGCGAACGGATAGAGGTGAACAACACCTGCTTTATTTCGCTCTCCATAACACTGACGAATGGACACCGTGCCGGGTCCTCCACATGTGTAGGACAAATGAAGGTGTACCACAGCTTTTTGCCGTGACTGACACACTTATATCTCACCAGCGGACGACCGCAGTGTTTGCAGTAGACCAGCCCTCGAAGGATATTGGGACTGCCGCCCATATCATCAAACCGGCCCAACCGTGCATGATAAGCATCGCTTCTGGCCTTAGCAAGGGCTTGTACCACATCAAAGGTTTCCTGGTCGATGATGGCTTCGTGGGTATTCTCGACGATCTTCCATTCAGACTGCGGAGTGGATACCTGCGGTGTTCCGGCATAGAAGGACTGCTTTTTCCGTCCCTGCACCATGTGGCCGAGGTAAACGGGATGCTCTAAAATGTTTTTCACGTTCTGTACCTGCCACAACGTACCGTGGTACTTTTCTGTTTTCACCGCACCGCTTTCATAGAGATAGGCGGATGGGGAAAGCACACCGATATCGTTCAGCCTGCGGGATATCTGCACGACGCTGATGTCCTCTTTTCGCCATGCAAATATCTGCTGCACCACAGGAGCGGTTTCCGGATTGACAACAAGATGATGCTTGTCATTCGGGTCTTTGTTATAGCCATATGGTGCCCATGCGCCGATGAACTCGCCGCGGCTCTGCTTAGTAGCCAGTGCCGCACTGACCTTATTGGAAATGTCCTTGCTGTAAACCTCATTGATCAGGTTTTTCAGCGGGACAATGTAGCCGTCCTGAGTACGTTCCGCTGTCAGCGTATCAAAGCTGTCGTTAATGGCAATGAATCGAACACCAAGGAACGGGAAAATGCGCTCCAGATAGTTGCCGGTTTCCTTGTAGTTACGGCCAAACCGACTGAGATCTTTTACAACGATGCAGTCTATTTTTCCTTTGCGCACCATGTCCATCATTTGCTCAAACTGCAGACGGTCAAAGTCTGTGCCGGTTCGACCGTTGTCGCAGAACAGAGAGACCAGATTCAGGTCATTGCGCTCTGCAATATAGCTTTCAATTAACGCTTTCTGCCCTTCGATAGTATCCGCACCGGGCTTGCCGCTGTCCTCCACAGACAGGCGGACATATCCGGCAGTCTGATAGATTCTGATATCCGGTGCAGCGGGTGCAGTTTCCGGCAGCAGCGGATTGATCTTTCGTTTCGTCCGTGCCATTTATACCGCCTCCCGAATCTGCGCACGGCGCAGCACATCGAGCTGCCAGCAGAATTCATCCTGCCAGCGATAGATAAGCTCGACGGTGTTGTCATCGTGAATCAGGATTTTGTCGATCAGGGAAACTACAATGGCACGGTCCAGCGCCGTAATGCCCTGATGCTTGCGAAATTCCTCCATCCAGACGTTTTCCGTGCCGCGTTCCTTGATGTTCACAAGAGAATCCCGCAGCGTATCCATCTGCTTCTCGGCTTCCGCCGCTCTGGAAGAAAAGCTTTCCTTCAAACGGGTGTATTCGTCCCGGTCGATGATGCCACTCACAAGATTTTCATACAGCGAAGTCAGCAGCTTCTGGAGCTTGGCATATTCCTCCTGCTTTTTATCCAGTTGACGCTGTATCTTCTGTGCCTCCGCAGTGCGAAGGGGTGCGGTGTCAGTCATTGCCAGCAGCTCGCTCATGTCTACGACCTCCTGGATATGCACCTTCAGGCTTGAAAAAACAATGTCCTCCAGCACATTATCCCGGATGCGGTGCGCGGAGCATACGCTCCTGTCGTGCTTATTGGCGGAACAAACGTAGTACACATACCGCTTGTTGCCGCTGGGGATGGTCTTTCGGACCATACTCGCCCCACAGTCACCACAGAATACCATGCCGCTGAACAGGCTGACCGCTTCACCCTCGGCATCCGGGCTGCGCCGGGTATCCCGCTGGAGCACGCGCTGCACGCTGTCAAACAGCAGCTTGGGAATGATAGCTTCATGGTTGTCCTCAATCACACACCATTCTGCCGCTGCTTTGGTGACACGCTTATGTACTTTATAGCTGGGCGTTGTATTCTTACCCTGCGCCAGTGTGCCGATATAAATGGGGTTCTTCAGGATACGGATCACCGCAGCCGCTGACCAGAGCGCTTTGGCATTGATTTTGAACGGCGTTGCAAATTTCATACCGAGAGAACGTTTATACTCCATAGGGGACAGCACACCCAGCCGATTCAGCGCATTGGCGATATCCTGCGGACTGATACCCTCCAGCTTCCATTGGAAAATGTCCCGCACGATATCCGCCGCAAATTCATCCACGATGATGCGGTTTTTATCCTGTTCATCCTTCATGTAGCCGTAGGCGGCAAAGGCGCTGAGATATTGTCCCTTCTTCCGCTTGATTTCCAACTGTGAGCGGATTTTCACGGAAATATCTCTGCAATACGCCTCGTTGATCAGATTTTTGAACGGGATAATGAGGTCGTCAGAGGACTTCTTTCCTCCGAGACTGTCATAATTGTCATTGACTGCAATAAAGCGTACTCCCAGGAACGGGAATATCCGCTCAATGTACTCACCGGCATCGAGATAATTACGCCCGAAGCGGCTGAGGTCTTTTACAATGACGCAATCGGTGAGTCCGGCTTTCACGTCCTCGATCATTTTCTGAAACGCCGGACGGTCAAATGTTGAGCCGGACCATCCGTCATCCACCCGAACAGCCGTCTCGCGGATATCCGGATGCTTGGACAAGTAATCCCGCAGCAGCTCCCGCTGTCCGGTAATGCTGTTGGATTCCTCCTTATCGCCATCGTCGCGGGACAGGCGGAGATATAGCGTGGCATTCCAGATTTTCGTTGTATTCATACTGCACACACTCCTTTCTCAGTTTCTCGGCAGGCTGATGCCGCCCACCAATAATATTGTATTCGTCTGTCCCGTTCCCCTCAAGGATGTCAGGCTTTGGAGGCGATGTACCCGGCAAGCCGCTGCGTCAGCGAAGTTCCCGCATCGGAAAATCCGACTTTCACAACGTATTTTCCACACTTGTAGCAGTAGGGATTCCCAATCTGCCGGATGAAATCCAGCGCACGCTCTCTGGCCGGAAGCGAGGTATCCACCGTAACGTCCCGGATATCCACCAGCGTGTCCCGGTCTACGGCAGCCGGATCAACAGCCCGCATCGTACTCAGCTCAATGTTCTGCATTCAGGTTCCTCCTTCCGATTCTCTTAAAACTCTATGAACGCGACAAGCGGTTCATGTATTCAAGGTCACAACAATAGGCTGACGGAGATCAGCCCTGCACAAATACAGCGGTACAGCGTATTCCGTCAGCCCATGACTTCTGACCTTGACGTCAGCCGTCAGTCAGCAGGAGTTATTTGCGGCGCTTTTTCGATTTCTTGCGCTTCTGGTTCCTGTTTTCCTGACGGCTGCGCTGCTTTTCCTCGCGCTCGATCTTGCGCAGGGCGAGGAAAGCGGTCATGTCCAAATAGCCGGAGCTATTGTATTTATC
>CAVHXA010000071.1:9170-9556 GCA_963639765.1 Oscillospiraceae bacterium
GCTGTGGGAACAGTGAAAACTGTCTCCACAAGGTTTCAGTCATTTGCTTTTCTGCTTCATCCAGACTGCCTTACGTTCTCGGCACTCGCTTTTCGCCCGCAATTTACTTATGCGGCCTTTCACCGGATTGCCTGCGACGGTTGTTATCACGCTCGGGCTGTCCCTGGTGGGGAGTATCTCTTCCTTGCTGTCATGGCCAACCGGGAACTGTCCGGCTTTTCCGAAGCTGACGAGCGGATATATCCGCCATCGCTCACTCCATCGCGGGAGGTCTTGGCGCATCCTTCGGCTCGGCTATCACAAGGAGATCGTTGTCTGATAAAGGTATTCAGTTGTAAAAGAGCACCTGTGCCGTTGGGATCAAACTATTACCGCACTGGCCAGGG
>CAVHXA010000072.1:0-9414 GCA_963639765.1 Oscillospiraceae bacterium
TAAAGCTGAACGCCGGAGCCCACGGAGGCCACCGGCGCTGTTGTCATGCCCAAATACAGAAAAACGCACAAAACAAGCCGCAAATAGCACGGCTCATTTTGTGCGTCCATACAATTTTACAAGTTTATTGTAATTTATTCTTGACTTTTTGCGTATTTTCACGCATGGCTGTAAAGCATCATTGGTTCAGGTCCGATCTGTAAGACAGCTTCGGATGGCACGGTTGACCTGCTCAACCTCCTGATAAAAGCCGGAAGCAGATACCCGCAGTGCGCCGTTTCCGAGAATGATTACCTGCTCAAGTCCATCTGAGGTTGCAACACGAACACGATGCTTTCGTCCAAGCTCGTGCGTGGCCCGCTCAATATACATGTCTGCCGTCTGCGCCTCTTTTGTGTATACTACATCCAGTCCGCCCAGATGCTCGATCGATCCCGGATTATTTTTCACTTTGTAGGCATCAAAGACCACAATCACCGGGTTGCCTCGAAAGGCCTGATAGCTGCGAAGAATATCGATCAGGCGCAGGCGCGCCCGGTCCAGATCCAGGGCTGCAACCTCCTTGAGCTCGTCCCACGCAAATATGATGTTGTATCCGTCTACCAGCAGATATTCCGGCCCGGTTGTCTGCGCTGCCGCGCGATAAGGCTTTTCCGGCTGCGTGCTTTTGGGGGCCGACCGCATTTGTGTGCCGTGTTCCCGGTGAATAGGGCCATAGGTTCGCTCAAAAATGGCTATGAGTTCTTTATCCGTAGCAGACATTTTGCGATAGCGCTCGCAAAGCAGCGACAGCTCTTCCTGTTCAGACTTTTCCTGTTTGAGCACAGCCGGCAGGTGCATATGCTGTGCAACCTCCTGCCAGGGGACGATTCCCGCTCCATCGTGCGTACAGAACACGCTGTCCGGAGTGTTTTCCGCATCCGCCAGCGGATCATAGCCAAAAGCCGACACCACGTCATCCTGATCGGCGCAGGGTGCATAGCCTTTCGGCTGGCAGGAAAAACGGCCCGTTCCTCTGGTATAGGATGCTACCTGGGCCGGATAATCTCCCAGTGCCGCTACAGGCATCTCTCCAACAAGCAGTGTGTATTGGTCACGCACGGTAGGCGGTTCGAGTTGAGCTCCCATCTGCTGCAGATCGGTCATCGCCCGGCCGACATTTTCGTGCGGCAGCCGCAGGCGAAAGGCATACAGCGGCTCAAGAAGAACGGACCTGGCCTGCATCAGTCCCTGGCGCAGCGCACGATAGGTCGCCTGACGAAAATCACCACCCTCTGTGTGCTTCAGGTGCGCACGTCCGGCAACCAGCGTGATGCTGATATCCGTAATCGGTGATCCCGTCAGCACACCAACATGCTGTTTTTCGCGCAGGTGTGTCAGAATCAGGCGCTGCCAGTTCCGATTGAGCTGATCCTCGGAGCAGTTGGATGAGATGTGAATGCCGCTTCCCCTTTCGGCCGGCTCCAAAAGAAGATGTACCTCGGCATAGTGGCGAAGCGGTTCGAAATGGCCCACGCCTTCTACTGTATTGGCAATGGTTTCCCGGTAGAGAATCTGCCCGGACTCAAAGTGCGCATCCATGCCAAAGCGGTTGAGCAGCTGCTGCTGCAGAACTTCGATCTGAACCGGCCCCATCAGACGGGCATGCAGCTTTTGCAGCCGGTTATCCCGGACTATGTGCAGCTCCGGTTCTTCTTCTTCGATCTGACGAAGCTCAGAAAGAGCTCTGTGCACATCATAGCCGTCCGGGAGGCGGATGCTGTATGTCATTACCGGCTCAAGCAGTGGTGCGCTGCCCTGTGCCTCCACACCCAGCCCCATGCCGGGACGCGTCTGGGTCAGTCCTGCCGCCGCGACAACATCACCGGGCACAGCTGCATCTGCAGGGCGATATTTTGCTCCGGAATATATGCGAAGCTGGGTGATTTTTTCTTCCCAGCTGCTTCCGCGTATGGTGTCGCGTACCCGCAGCGTTCCGCCCGTTATTTTCATATGTGTTAGCCGTGTTCCCTGCTCATCGTGGCTGATTTTATAGATTTTTGCACCGAACTCGTCTCCGCTGTCCGCCGTTGGTGCAAGCTGCTGAACGCCATGCAGAAACTCTTCGATACCAAGAAGGTGCAGTGCGGAACCAAACCAGCATGCAAAAAGTCTGCAGTCGGCAACCGCCGCGGCAAGAGCACTCTGAGACAGTCGACCCTGCTGCAGATATTCGTCTAAAAGGATTTCGTCGCAGAGGGCAACAGCTTCAGAGTCCTCGCTGCAAAAATCCGCAATGCTTTCTGACAGCTCGCTGCGCAGCTGTGTAAGGATCTGACTTTTGTCCGTATCCGGCAGATCGGTTTTATTGACAAAAATCAGTGTTGGGATATGTCTGCGGCGCAGCAGCTGCCATACGGTGTGTGTATGGCTCTGCACTCCGTCTGAGGCGCTGATAACCAGAATTGCACAATCGAGTACATCCAGAGTCCGTTCCATCTCTGCGGAAAAATCGGCGTGACCCGGCGTGTCGAGGAGTGTAATCTGAAGCTCCGGCAGATTCATGACTGCCTGCTTGGAGAATATGGTGATGCCGCGCTGTCTTTCGAGTGAAAAGTTGTCCAGGAAGGCGCTGCCGTGATCCACCCGGCCAAGGCTGCGGATGCTGCCTGAGCAATACAGCATGGCCTCAGACAGGGTAGTTTTTCCCGCGTCTACATGCGCGAGAATTCCGATAACAGTGCGCTTCATAAAAAGGCAGCCCTCCTGTTGGTCTGGATTCCGACCGGTTTTGCGCAATACGGTGTCCGGACACACTCCGGCTTCTGCGGTTCCGTTCCGTTATTATCATTATACAAATCGCGCATAGGACTCGTCAAGTGTGTTCCTGCTGCCGTGTCCCTTTTGCGGAAGCTTGAGGAAAAACACGGTTACCCTCTTGACATTAGAACTGTTCCATGGTTTAGAATGCAGGCGTTGCCATAACAGAAGGGGGTCACCACACCATGCAAACCAGAGACGTTGTAATCATAGACGGCTGCCGCACCGCAGTAGGCAGCATGGGCGGAGCACTCAGGCCGCTGTCGGCTCTTGACCTGGCATGTGCCGTTCTTCAGGGAAACCTCGATCGTTCCGGAATCGATCCCGGTCTTGTTGATGAGGTTATTCTTGGGCAGTGCCGCCAGACATCCGACGAGCCCAATATCGCCCGTGTTGCCGCCCTGAAGGTCGGCATTCCTGCACAGGCCTCAGCGCACACCGTCATGCGTCAGTGTGCCTCGGGCATGACAGCCGTGCAAAACGGGGCCATGCAGATTATGTGCGGTCTGTCGGATGTTGTTCTGGCCGGCGGCACCGAAAGTATGTCCAACGCCGTATTTTACGTGCGCAACGCCCGCTGGGGCGTCGGCACCGGCAACACCGAATTTGTTGACGCTCTGACCGAGGGACAGTTTCGCAGTCAGCCGCAGGACATGTATGGCCGATATAATATGGGTGCGACAGCTGAAAATATTGCCCGCTGCCTGAACATCAGCCGTGAAGAGCAGGACGCCTTTTCCATGGAGTCCCAGCGCAGAGCAATTGCTGCCATCGATACCGGCCGCTTTAAAGACGAGATTATTCCCGTTACTGTTCCTCAGGGCAAAAAAAAGCCGCCCATCACAGTAGACACCGATGAATTTCCAAAGCGTGACACCAGTCTGGAGAAAATGGCAAAGCTCAAGCCTGTATTCAGCATTCGGCTTGACGAAAAGGGGCGTCTGTTCAACGACACAGCACTTACCGGGACGGTCACTGCCGCCTCTTCCTCCGGCAGAAACGACGGTGCATCCTCCCTTCTGCTCATGGCCAAAGACAGAGCTGACGAGCTTGGGCTCAGGCCTCTTGCCCGCATCATCGGCATGGGTACCGCCGGTGCCGACCCCAGAACAATGGGACTGGGTCCGGTTGCCGCCGTGCCAAAGGCTCTGAAAAATGCCGGTCTGACCATGGATGACATTCAGCTCATTGAGCTCAACGAAGCTTTTGCCGCCCAGAGTCTCGGCTGTATTCGGCTTTTGGGCTGGCAGGACAAGATGGACATCATCAATGTAAATGGCGGAGCAATCGCTCTGGGTCACCCTGTCGGCTCATCCGGCAGTCGGATTCTTGTTACACTGATGTATGAGCTAAAGCGCCGCGGTCTGAAATACGGCCTTGCAACGCTGTGTGTTGCCGGCGGCATGGGTCAGGCCACCATCATCGAAATGCTGTAGCTTTTTATAGGAGGAATCAACTGTCATGTCCAAGACAAACAAGATTATGATTCAGTGCTGCATGTGCGGTGCCGGAACAAAAAAATCGCAGGCACCCACTGTTCCCTATACGCCGGAAGAAATTGCCCGTCAGGTTGTTGAGGTTGCCAGAGCCGGCGCCTGCATTGCCCACATCCATGTACGCGAAGACAAAATGGTAGACGGCGTAATGCAGATCGGCTATAAATCCATGAGCCTCGAAAAATTCACCGAGACTGTTGCACTGTGCAGAAAATACTGCAAAGAAGCAGGTGTGGACATCATTCTCAACCTCACCACTTCCGGTGGCGAATACGAAGACCAGAAGCGGCTGCAGCATCTTGGACGCCTGAAGCCCGAAATGTGCTCGTTTGATCCGAACACACTCAACTGGGCCAACAGCTATATCTTTGAAAACAGTCCCCGTTTTCTCAATGAGCTCAGTGAAGAGGTTATCAAGCAGGATGTAAAGCCCGAATTTGAAGTGTTTGACACAGGTCATATCGATTCTGTCATGTATTATGTAAACAAGCACGGCATCCCCAAGCCGCCGCATATTCAGTTTATCATGGGTGTCGGAGGCTCGATGCCCGGCACCGCCGAAAATCTGGCATTTCTGGTAGAGAAGCTGCCGGAGGGCGCTACCTGGTCTGTTTCCGGCATTGGAAAGGCCCACATGCCCATGATGCTGGCCGGTTTGTCGCTCGGCTGCGACGGCCTGCGTGTAGGGCTTGAAGATAACGTCATGTTCGGCAAGGACGAAAACGGCAATAAAATCATTGCGACCAATCTCTCACTGGTACAGCGTGCCGTTGCACTGAGCGAGCTGGCCGGTCGGCAGATTGCCACGGCTCAGGATGCCAGAGAGATTTTGGGCATCACCCGCAACTGCATTTGGGATGAATAAACATCCAGATTTCCGGGTTTGCTGCGAAACAGTCATTTAAAATGCCGGACGATATACAAAGAGGAATCACGAAGCTTCGTGATTCCTCTTTTTGATGGTGCGCCCGGCATGGTTCAGCTGCGGTGCTGCATACCGATCGGTATGCACGGTGGTTTGAAGGGCCTTCGACTATATGGAGAGCCTCCTGCTCGATTTTGGTTTTGCAGAAGCATTCCTCCGTTTGTGCGGAGCAGCTGCGCAACCGCGTATTTTACAGACAGATTGTAATCTGTCTGTCCATGCAAACAGGCCCGCCCACGGTCAGAATGCTTGTGTCGCTGTCGAGACAGATCATGGATGCCCGGATTATGCCGCCCGGTTCGTGGAAGGTATAGGCATAAACGCCGTCTGCCCCGCCCTCGCTCAGGTATACCAGTGCTGCAGCACTGCCGGAGGCACAGCTGCGTTCAAAACAGAGCGTGTCGGTAGCCGCGACATAAACTGCCGGTTCAAGCCGCAGCTCGTCTGCCTCGTGGTAAAGGAACATTACTCCCGCAGCCTCGGCATGATATCGTCCGGCAAGCTCGCGGGCTGCACGATCGGCCCATTCGCGGTCAGGTCGACACTCGTCTGCAATCGCGTGCACAATTCCATGGAACATGACCAGTCCGACCTGTCTGCCGCAGAGATCTATTTCGTCCATTCCGCACGGCAGGGGCATCTGAGCCGTTGCTTCACCGCAGCTTATATCCGCACGCACCTGCAGCAGTTCCTCGGTGCCGCTGATTTCAATACTGAAAACACCGCTGTCGGTTTTGTTTTGCTGCAGTGCCAGAAGATAGCCCGCACTGCGCAGGGCATTTCCGCAGAATTCTCCACCCATCATCTCAAGACGCACCGCGCCGCCATGAAGAGCGGGAACCAGAAAACCCACCTGCTCTGCGCCGAGCTCCTGTCTGGCCAGCAGGGCCCCGGCAACTTCTGCGCGGTCTTCTGCCGGGACGGGTGTTTCTATGAGCAGGGTGATATTTCCGGCCGGGTCTGCCCGACGGAGTTGTATTTCCAAGGGGTTCACCTGCTTATTGCGCAGCAGCAAGCTCCAGCCTGCCGCCGGAGGGAAGTGTGAAGGAGCCCGACTCTGCCGCCAGTGCCCGGATGGTTACACCCTCTGGAGCGTCGATTGCGGACAGCGCACACGCATCCATAATGACCACGTCGGAGTCGGCCGAAGCCAACCAGCCGGCACCTGCTTCGAGCTTGAGGAAGCAGTGTTTGAGTGCGCCTGTCAACCGGGACTGCGCATCGATGAAGACGTACATATCGCGGTCGGTGTCTTCGTGAACCATATCACCTTCATAGGATCCGTTCTTGAGGTTTATGCGGATGCCATAGACCTTTGCACCGCCGGTTTTGGTGGCGTTTGGATCGTCGTTGATAATGGAATGAACCAGTACGCCGTTTTCGGCAAAGATGCCGCAGCGGTCGAATTCGATGTCTGCATTCTGGCTCTTGATGATTACGGCGTCTTTTTTGCACTCTACGTCGGTGGCAAAGCATTTGAGCACGCCGACCTCTTCTTTCATGCCCATCACGCAGTGAATCATGTTGAAATAGGTTCCGCATCTGCAGTGGCAGTTTTTGTAGGTGATGTCGCATTCGCCCGCCATAATGCCCGCCATATGTGCAACGTCAAAGTCGCAGTCGGCAAATTCGTTGTGGCAGCAGCCATCGGCATAGGTGCCGTAGCCGGCTTTTGTTGTGATTACCTTGCAGCCGACTGCTTCAAGGCGTACGAAACCCATGGATCCGTCTGTGGACAAAGCGGCCCAGCCGTCACCGATAATGGTGGAATTATAGAAAAAGCTGTAGGAGTTGGACTGTGTGCAGTGTGTGCGCGTGTTGCCCGCAATTTCGAGAGCTGCCGGCGGATTGGACGAGCTGGGCTCCGGCGCATCCGAACCAAAGGGAGCGCCCATGGAAATCAGGGTGGAATCGTATACCTTCAATACGCTGTATTCTTCTGCCGAGGTGCAGCAGCGCGCCTGCCCGTTGGAATAGATGTTGGCGTTGCGCAGTGTAAGGATGGCATGATCGTAGCTGGCCACACCGGCCCGCTCGGTCCCCAGACCCGCACCCTTGCCGGAGAGGGAAATGGCAGCGCCGTCTATTTCGTATTCACCTTCGCCTGTGGCAAAAATACCTCCGACATCGCCGTTGTATGTGACGATGCGAACATCGGTTGCAAGATCATCGTCGAAGTCGCCGCCATAGATGTATTGGCCGAGCATAGCATCCTTCTGCAGAACGCCATGGTCGATTTTAACGGAAGGCGTACCGGGCGTTCCCCCCATTCCCGGAGGGCCGCCTGCGCCGGGACCACCACCTGGGCCACCGGGACCTCCGGGTCCTCCGGGTCCACCACCTGGTCCACCGGGGCCTTCTCCCATGCTGGCCAGCATTTCTTCTAAAGAGGGCATCTTAAAGGGCTGCTTTTCGAGCATTTCGACGTTCAGGCCTTTGATTTCTGTCATAAGAACACTCCTTTGTTGATGGTATTCTGAAATATTCATAAAACCATGCCGAACGGTTCGGCAGAATCACCTTCAGTATATCCGATACCCGGTCGAATTGCAATCTGCGTTTTCATTGTAATTGAAAATGCAATTGAAAATAACGCAGCTGACAATGCCGCCCCAGACATATTTGCCTTGATTTCCGGACGATTTTGATATAACCTAAGGCAATACCGCACAATTCGTCTGCAGCATTCGTCGGATGCACTTACCTCTTTATGTGGTGTTGCCTTAATGCTGTAATGAAGGGAGTCCTGTTTATGTCTGCGGCTGTGCTGGCTGTTTCCGGCTGCAAAAACAGCGGAAAGACCACTCTGATTGAATCTCTCGTTCCCCTGCTGACACAGGCAGGTTTACGTATAGCAGTGATCAAGCATGATGGTCACAGCTTTTCTCCCGATGTTCCGAACACCGACACATGGCGATTTCTGCAAGCCGGGGCTGTTGGAACTGTTGTTTTCGACAGCGAAAAGTTTATGGCTGTTCGGCGGACATCGGTGGATGCTCGATTTCTGATTGAGCTCTTCCCCGAGGCGGATCTTGTTCTGCTTGAGGGCTTTAAAGAATCAGACTGGCCCAAGCTCCGAATCGACAACGGACAGGTCAGCTGCAGTTTTTGCAGCCGCAGCTTCTGCCGGAACGATACAGAAGCGATTGCAGCGCTTATCCTATCCGAACTGACCGACCGAGGATATTTCATGCAGTTCCGCACAAATGCGTCCGAGGATTTCTGACAGGCCTCTTGTCCCAAAAATTCCCTGTTGAATCTTTTGTCGAATGATGCGGTTCTGCATAACAAACAGGAGTTTATAACATGAATAAAACCATTGCCTTTATCGGCGCGGGAAACATGGGCGGAGCCCTTGCCCGTGCTGCCTGCCGCGCCGTAGATCCCATGCAGATTGTCATCTGCACTCTGCATCCCGAAAACTCTGAGAGGCTGTCTCTTGAACTGGGCTGCCTGGCTGCACCTGCCGCAGCTCAGGCTGCCACAGGTGCAGAATATGTCATGCTGTGCGTAAAGCCGCAGTATTATGCGCAGGTACTGCGCGATCTTCTGCCCGTACTCAGAGAAAATGCCGACTTGGGCTTTTGTCAGACACTTGTGTCTATCGTGGCCGGAGTAACAATCAACAGTCTTTCTTCTATTCTTGCCGAGGCTGATCTAAAAATGCCAATCATTCGCATGATGCCAAATACGCCTGCTGCCATAGGAAAAGGCGTGATGCTGGTGGCCGCAAACGATGCCGTTTCGGTTGAAAACAGCGAACATTTTCGTCAGCTGCTGAAATTCGGCGGAATGTTGATACCCATGAGTGAACAGATGCTGGACCTTTCTACTCCGATCAGCGGCTGCGGACCTGCTTTTGTATACATGTTTATCGACGCATTGGCTGACGGTGGTGTGCAGATCGGTATCCCGAGAGAGCAGGCAAGGCTGTTGGCTGCTCAAACGGTTTTGGGATCCGCCTCAATGATTCTGGAAAGCGGCATGCATCCGGGTGAGTTAAAAGACGCTGTCTGTTCGCCGGGCGGATCAACCATTGTCGGAGTTGAAAAACTGGAGGAACATTCCTTTCGTTATGCCGTGGCTCAGGCTGTCAAAGCAGCCTATGACCGCAACTGTCAGCTTGGATAGCTGCCAATCCCACAGCCGCAGCTTTGGATTCCATGGTTGACTTTACCCCGCTTGTCTGTTATG
>CAVHXA010000073.1:0-7697 GCA_963639765.1 Oscillospiraceae bacterium
CAGCAGAAATCATACCAGCTGATATATCCACCCTCCACAGCTTCGCTGTTCGTCGCATGATAATGGCCATATTTCTCGGTTTCGATCATATCCACCAGCAGACGGGCAAGGTCGTAGGTATATGTCGGCGTGCCGATCTGATCATTCACAACCCGCACGGTATCATGCGTCTTGCCAACATTGATCATCGTCTTGATGAAGTTCTTTCCGTTAAGCCCGAACACCCAGGCGATACGGACGATGAAATACTTCTCCAAAGTCCGGCTGACCGCCAGCTCGCCGTCCAGCTTGCTCTCTCCGTACACATTCAGCGGTGCGTAGCACTTATCGTCCGGCTGCCACGGTCTATCCCCTTGTCCGTCAAACACATAGTCTGTAGAGATGTAGACCATTTTTGCGTCTACTGCCTTTGCCGCCTCCGCGATGTACTGCGTTCCGAGGTGGTTGATTGCATCTACCTTCGCCTTGTTCTCCTCATCCTCCGCCGCATCAACCGCAGTCCAAGCCGCGCAATGGATGATGGCGTCGGGATGTATACGCTCTATTGTCTCTGCCACAGCCGCTTTATCCGTTATGTCCAACTGAACATACGGAATTGCTAACTCGTTTGAATCTTGTATATCCGAGCCAACTGCGTCATGTCCCTTCTTCTGTAACTGAAGAACGGTATCATGTCCGAGCTGTCCTCCTACTCCTGTTACAAATACTTTCATAAATCCTTCACCCACTCTGCCGCCAGAACCGATGACCGTGTGACCGCGCTTTACAAGCTCGACCACCGTATCATGCCCCAACTGACCTGTCGCTCCCGTTACAAATACCTTCATCGATTTCTTGTAATCCGTGGCTTCTTACTGCCTATTTTTATACATCTCGGCGTAATAGCTCTGATAAGCGCCGGATGTAACTCTGTTCATCCATTCCTCATTTTCGAGATACCAGTCAATCGTCTTGACGATTCCGACCTCAAACGGAGTCTCCGGATACCAACCGAGATCGGCTTTTATCTTGCTCGGATCGATGCCGTACCGACGGTCGTGTCCAAGCCTGTCCTCCACGTGCTTGATAAGATCTTCACTGATGCCATCATCCTTCAGCCTGTCGTGGAGCTGCTCAATAATCGTTTTCACGATGAAGATATTCGGGCGTTCGTTGTGACCGCCCACATTGTAGACCTCGCCAAGCTTGCCGCCGCTGCAAACCATATCGATGGCCTTGCAATGATCCTCTACATAGAGCCAGTCACGAATCTGCATACCGTCTCCGTATACCGGCAGTGCCTCATGCTTTTTCACGTTGTTGATCATCAGCGGGATCAGCTTCTCCGGGAACTGATACGGACCGTAGTTATTGCTGCACCTTGTAATGTTGATCGGCATTCCGTAGGTGTCGTGGAAAGCGCAAACGAAATGATCCGCTGATGCTTTGGAAGCGCTATACGGGCTGTGCGGGTTGATGGGCGTAGTCTCCATGAAATAGCCCTCTGCGCCGAGCGCACCGTACACCTCATCCGTACTTACCTGTAGGTACTTCTTTCCTTCCTTCCATGTCTTTTTTTCTGCATCGTACCATGCTTCCTTTGCACGCTGGAGCAGGTTCACCGTACCCATGACATTGCTCTGAACAAAAATCTCAGGGTTTGCAATGGAACGATCCACATGGCTTTCCGCCGCAAAGTTGATTACATAGTCAAAGTCGTATTTCTGGAAAAGCGAGGTAACAAGCTCCTTGTCGCAGATGTCTCCCTGCACAAACACATGGCGAGGATCGCCCTCTACGCCTTTCAGGTTTTCAAGGTTGCCTGCATAGGTCAGTGCATCGAGATTGACCAAAAGAATGTCCTGATACTTTTTCAGCATGTAGTAGACAAAGTTGCTGCCGATGAATCCGGCGCAGCCGGTGATGAGATATTTTTTCATATTTAGTACCGTACCTTTCCCTCTGCGACTGCGTACAGATGTGCGCCATAGGGGGATTTTCCGTACCGCATCGCACTCTCTTTTAGTTTCTCCTGATCAACCCAGCCATTTATGTAGCCGATTTCCTCCGGTGCAGAGATCGTAATGCCCTGACGCTTGGAAATGGTTTGAACAAAGTCCGCAGCCTCTACCAGGCTGTCCATGGTTCCGGTATCAAGCCATGCAAACCCGCGACCAAGAAGCTGAACATCAAGAAGCCCATCAACTAGGTACATCTCATTGAGCGTGGTAATCTCCAGCTCTCCACGGGCAGACGGCTTGACCATATTTGCACGCTTGGAGACATCTCCCGGATAGAAGTAAAGACCGGTCACTGCGTAATTGCTCTTTGGATCCTTCGGCTTTTCCTCGATGCTAGTCGCCTTGCCATTTTCATCAAAAGCAACCACGCCGAACCGCTCCGGGTCGGTCACATAATAGCCAAAAACCGTAGCTCGTCCGCGCACCTCGGCGTTCTCAACCGCCGCCCGCAGGATACGCTTGAACCCATTGCCATAGAAAATATTGTCGCCGAGTACCATGGCACACGGTTCGCCTGCAAGGAACGCCTCGCCAAGGATAAATGCCTGCGCAAGGCCATCCGGGGAGGGCTGCACCTTGTAGCTCAAGCTGATGCCGAACTGACTGCCGTCTCCCAGCAGGTGTTCAAAGCGCGGCGTATCATCCGGTGTGCTAATAATCAGGATGTCTTTAATCCCCGCCAGCATGAGCGTAGACAGCGGGTAGTAGATCATCGGCTTGTCGTACACAGGTAAGAGTTGCTTGCTCGTTACCATCGTAAGCGGATATAGGCGCGTCCCAGCTCCGCCCGCAAGAATTATACCTTTCATAACTCATCCTCCATCATCTTGCCGTCCATGGCTCATATGTTCCGAACTCTAAAATGTCCGCAATGCGCTTACAGGCGTTTCCGTCTCCGTAAGGATTGCAGGCGTGAGCCATCTTGTCGTAGGCTTCCTGATTTTCCAGCAGCTCTTTGAAGTTCTGATAGATGACCTCTTCATTCGTACCAACAAGCCGCAGTGTTCCGGCGTCTACGCCCTCCGGCCGCTCTGTCGTATCCCGCATGACCAGAACAGGTCGGCCATAGCTCGGGCACTCCTCCTGAATTCCGCCGCTATCCGTAAGGCACAGGAAACATCTCGCCTCGAAGTTATGGCAATCGAACACCTCGATCGGTTCGACGATATGAATGCGGTCACAGCCGCCAAGTTCCTGCTCCGCAGCTTCCCTGACCACAGGGTTCATGTGGATGGGGTACACAGCCTTGCAATCAGGATGTTCATCAAGAACCCGTCGAATGGCTCGGAACATATGATGCATCGGTTCGCCAAGATTTTCGCGGCGATGCGCGGTGATGAAGATGAGCTTTCCATCGCCCACCCAATCAAGATCAGGGTGCGTATAGTCCTCTCTGACCGTGTGCTGCATCGCGTCTATAACCGTGTTGCCGGTGATATAAATGCTATCGGGATTCTTTCCCTCTTTGATGAGGTGATCCGCCGCAAGCTGCGTAGGCGCGAAGTTATACTGGCTGACAATACCAACTGCCTGCCGGTTGAATTCCTCCGGGTAAGGGGAATAGATATTATATGTACGCAGACCCGCTTCAACGTGACCCACTGGGATTTGAAGATAAAAGCAGGCAAGTGCCGTCACGAAGGTTGTACTCGTATCGCCGTGTACCAGAACCACATCCGGCTTGACCTCCTCAAGCACAGCCTTAATGGAAGAAAGAATGTTGGTCGTAATATCAAACAGCGTCTGCTTGTCCTTCATGATGTTCAGGTCATAGTCAGGTACAACGCCAAATGTCTCCAAGACCTGATCGAGCATCTGACGGTGCTGCGCGGTGACGCAGACAACCGTCTCGATTCCGCCCCTTGTTTTCAGTTCATTCACCAGCGGACACATTTTTATTGCCTCCGGTCTGGTGCCAAAGACCAACATTGCTTTCTTCTTCATTGAAATACCTCGCGAACAAAATAGCATTGCATATCAACACTTTATCTGAAAAACTTATCTTCCAGCATCAGGCACAGGCAATGGTAGATTGGCAAATGTAATTCCTGTATCATGTAGGTCTCCATCTGCGGAGCCTTGATGCATACATCGCTCATAGCATTCAGCTTGCTGTCCTTTGCGCCGGTCAGGCCGATAACCTTCATTCCCTTTGCGCGAGCCGTCGTTGCGGCGAAAAGGACATTTTTGCTGTTGCCGCTCGTGGAAATCCCAAGGAGCACGTCGCCCGGCTTGCCATACCCGTTGACCTGCTGCGCAAAGCAGAGCAGCGGCTCGCAGTCGTTCATGTAGGCTGTGGACAACGCAGGATGCCCATCCAGCGCGATGGCAGGAAGTGCGCCCTGTAAGTTCTCCGCGAGAATGGAGCCAAGCTCCTGATTTGCTGCGATGAGCTTTTCTGCAAAATCTTTCTCCGGCTTGCGCGGCATTTTGAAGCCTTTCATCAGCTCGCCGACGATATGCTCCGCATCAGCGGCAGAGCCGCCATTACCGGCCACAAGCAGCTTGCCGCCGTTTTCATAGCACTCCTCCATCAGAAGGTAGGCGGCGATCATATCCTCCCGCACTTCTCCGAGAGCGGGATAACGGGAGATGAGCAAATCAATGTGTTTTTCCAATCTCGGTTCAAGCGTTCTCATGGTTTGTTCCTCTTTCTTTCAGGCCTACATCATGGCTCAATGAGCTTGTATTATTTGCTCAACTGCGTTTTTCAGTGAATCCGCCGTAATATCCTGACCATAGTTCTCCGAGCCGATCAGCGCAGTATGACACCCTGCGGCCTGTCCCGCCTTGACGTCATTCTCTCCATCGCCGATCATCCACGACTGGCTCAAATCAATGTTGAACTCCTGCGCCGCTTTCAGCAGCATCCCCGGCTTCGGCTTGCGGCAGTCGCAATCGATTTTCAGCTCCGACACTTCTCCCTCATATCCCTTGTGCGGATGGTGCGGACAGAAGTAGATACCGTCGAGATATGCGCCCTCCGCTCCGAGGAGCGTCTCCATCTTGTTGTGGATGGCGTTCAACTCATCCACGGTCACTTCTCCTCTCGCAATCACGGGCTGGTTGGTAACGACAATCGCAAGGTAACCGCTCTCGTTTATAAGGCGAATCGCCTCCGCCGCACCATCTATCAGTTCAAACTGCTCGATATCTCTTAGAAAACCTACATACTTATTGATCGTTCCATCGCGGTCAAGAAATATCGCCTTCTGCTTATTTTTCAGATTTTTCTCTGAAACTCGTCCTGCTTTATAATCCCGGCAAACCGCTTCATAGCGTTCCGGCGTGCCCATGTCCTTGACGTACTCCGGACTGTCATAGCAGAACATCTTTCCCGTACCGGCAAGCGGCTTCAGAAGTTGACGGTCCAAATCCACCTTGACGGGTTTGCCATTTTCACCCACTGTACCGACCTTATCTGCATCAATCCCCACCATATCAAGTACAGCAGGATTGATAACGTGCAGTCCCGCATTTACGCGGTTGCGATACCACCGTGGACGTTCGTCCTCCTTCGCCAGCCACTGTTTCACAGCACCCTTCTCATCGGCGATAATCACGCCGCTGTCATATGGGTGGCTGTTCGGATGGGTAAAGAGCGTGACTAAGCCACCATGCTGCTTATGAAACTCAACGAAACGGTTAAAATCCACGTCAAAGACGGCGTCTGCGTTCAACAGGAGAAAATCCGACTCCAGCTTGTCCCTGATTTTGAAAAGTGCGCCCGCGTTGCCGAGAGGCTGCTCCTCAAAATAATATTCAATATGTACGCCGAACGGCTTACCCGTTGCCGGGGAGATTCCAGAACCGTCGCCGAAGTAATCCATGATGACGTTGCCAAGGTGCGATACCGTCAGGATGATGTCGGTGAAGCCCTGGTCGCGCAGGCACTCCAGCTCACGCTCCAGAACAGGCTTACCCTCTATTTTTATCATTGGTTTGGGAATGTCGCTGGCAACGGAAGAAATCCGCGTTCCCCTGCCACCCGCCATTATTACTGTTTTCAAAATACTTCTTCCTTTGGCTCATATTCTTCCGGCGTATAATGGATCACCCTTGTGCCGCCGTCTTCAAACTGGAACGGGACATACAGGAGGTCCTTCATCGCTTCCTTGACCGCCGCTCTCCGTTCCGGCTGGACGTAGAACACCAGAAATCCTCCGCCGCCGGCGCCGAGCAGCTTGCCGCCAAGCGCTCCGGCCTTGATTCCTTTTTCATACAATGCGTCGATGCTGTTCGTGGTTATGGCTCCGCCGGTCTGCCTCTTAAGCCGCCATGTCTTGTCCAGCAGTCTGCCGAATTCGTCAAGGTCGCTATGCTTATCCGTCAGCACTCGCTCGGCGTCATCCACGAGCGCCAGCATTTCCTTCAGCTGAGCAATCTTCTCCGCATACCCGACCGCGTTTGCCTTCTGCATCTCCGAAGAAAACCTCGTAAAGCCCGTGAAGAACATCAGCAGGTTGTCATTCAGTTGCTTCTTTCGCTCCGGGTGGATGATGACCGGGATCACATCGTATGTACCATCTTTGTTGAAATTGATGCGGTTCATGCCACCAAAGGCCGCTGCAATTTGATCCTGCCAGCCGCCGGCCTCGTTGCAGAGATTGCGCTCCAGATAAATTGCCTCATCCGCCAGCTTTTTCTTGTCGGCGTATTTCCCCTTCAGCGCATAGAAAGCGTTCAGCATTCCAACTGCGAACGATGAGCTTGTGCCAAGTCCTGACCGCGCCGGAAGATCCGCTTCGTATGTAAGCCGAATCTCATGCATATCCAGCATCTTCATCGCATTGCGGATAGCGGGGTGCTGGATGTCCTCAATATTCGTCACGCGCTCCGTCTTTGCGTAAGTAAGCTCTGTAGAGTAGTCAAAGAAACGAGGGAGATGCCTCACATTCACATAGCAGTATTTATCGAAGGTCGTAGAAAGAACCGCTCCGCCGTGTTCGCGAAAAAAGCTCTCCATATCCGTACCGCCACCGAAAAATGACATTCGGAAGGGGGTTTTTGTGATGATCATCTGTTTGCCTCCATATGTATATTTATAAAAACCACCTATGATCTCCACCAAATTGATAAATGAGTGCATGATTTCTCTCACCTATTTTCCTGGCCGGGATCCCTCCCCATATTGAAAAGGAGTCATCAATGGGTTTTGTAACAACTGCGCCAGACGCCACTACTACACCCTCAGCAATGTTACTTCCTGGCAATAAAGTTGTTCGACTGCTGATCCATGCACGATCGCCAATTATTATTCCTGCGCCTGTACCGACCGATGAGAATGATGGAGAATCAATGTCGTGCTGCAACGTCCACATTTGGACTCCCGTGCTCAAATTAACATTTTGGCCGAATTCAATTCCGTATCTGGCATCGAGAATTGAATTGTCTCCAATAATGGTGCCGTCACCTATGTAAATATTCCAAGGGCATCTCGCTTCAAGACCATAATGCACTACTACACGCCTACCAATAGTCATTCTGAACACAAACCTATAGAAAAGCAGCCTAATCAAGTGAGACGGGATGTATCCGACAATCTTAACCAGTAAAAAGGTTAAGTCGTTAAGTCTTGTAGTAACAAACATCTTTAATGTATTAATGTGACGGTTATGTCCTGCTGTACCCCCCCCCCCCACACAGACCGTCCGAAAACCTGTCTTTTTGATTCAATGGACGCATTATTCAATGTCC
>CAVHXA010000073.1:7707-9234 GCA_963639765.1 Oscillospiraceae bacterium
GTTTCTTTTCTTTATCGAGCACCATAGAGCATCGCACACAAACAGAAATACAATGAATATCAATACTATCATAATTCCCTTTCTTTCACATTCGTGACTACCACGCCGAAATTTAATATATCCTTGATACATAGCCACTTCTGAGCCTTACTTGAGAGGATTCGCGGCGAACCATCCTCAAACCTGTAGCCAGCAGATCTGGCGTTTCCAGGATACCTCACGCCGCAGGCTAATCGATTCCCATCTCTGAATCATTCCATGCAAGTCTCTCTCGTCATTGGGGTGATAGGAATCATACTGACGATAGAATTCACAGAAGAAGCCATACTGCCTTATGTAACCATCTAGTTGTGGCTTTTGTAATTCCCGACCCTTTCGGCACATCGATGAATAGATTTTTCACATCATTCGGAGCAGGGTAATCCGAATCTTTCATGGTTAAAGTCGTGACCTTATACCTGTGTTTTAGGTTTTCGTACATACTAAACACGCCCTCACGCCATCCTTAAAACTTGTGTGGTCTGACAGCGTCACCATCAAAATTTTCTTCATACCAAAACTCCACTCATTGTTTAAATCACCTGTTTGTTCCCTTCATCAATCTGCAAGCCACAAGGCACACCGCAGCCGCTGCGATCAAGATAACTCCGCTGACCGTGCCGACACCACCGAGGACGAACATCGGAGTAAAGGAAACCAGCAGCATATCGACGATGGACATAAATATCCACGCGAAGCCGAAGTCTTCCAACACACCCGTCTTGAATTCCGGGTCGGCAATGCGAAGCAGGATCGCGCCGGTCGCCAGAACGCCCGTTGACATACCATAGATATAAATGCCGCGCTCGAACCAGTAGTTGCTGAAGAATCTTCTCGAAATAAACAGCAGGAAGAACAGAACAACCACAATACCGAGCAGCACAAGCAGCACAATAGGCTTCCAATACTGAAGCACCACATTGATGTTGATAGATGCCACGCCGAATCCGACAAGGAAATCGGTAGCAGTACTGCCAATATGCGTAATCGTCTTTTTATCGACATAACTGTCCATTTTCAGCAGCCGGAGAATCGCCTGCACGCCGATACTGAAAATCAGAGCAAGCCCGTAAGTCGGGAAGGAGACGCTCGGCAGCAGCACCTTCAGTCCCATATTCGCCAGATATGCCGCGCCGACGCAGGTTAACACCAAGCCCAGATGCCACGTCAGCGTGTCAATCGACATGGTGCTGGTGGTTTCCTCACCCGTTGCCTGACGCTTGTTCTTCGGGATCAACCCCGTCAGCATTTCCTCCGGCAGTTCATTTACACTCTTTATTGCCTTCGTCCAGCCCTTACGCGCCGCTATGTTGATAAGAATTACACCGCCAAAGATACCCGTGAGCAGACCAATCGTTGCAAACGTCTGACCAATACTGGTCGCATCAGCCCAACCATTCTCAGCAAATACCCCCCCAATTGCGGCTGCCGTGCCATGTCCGCCAACAAAGCCGGATGGGAGCATCAGGCCAAAGCCATTATGTATTC
>CAVHXA010000074.1:0-8999 GCA_963639765.1 Oscillospiraceae bacterium
GGATAATATCCATATCGTATCCGGCCCGCACCGCCTTTTTCTGTTCCTCAATGGTCATCTTCTGAAGATCGGTGATCTTACGCTTTACCGTTTTAATGGCTTTCACCTGATCCACCGACTGGATGTGCATACTGACCACAAGGGAGCTTTCCATATCCAGAAAGTCTGCCAGCATACGGTCATTGAGCTCCGGCGCCAAGATTTGCAGGAAAGAGGCACAACCGCATTTGCTGCCCACGGAAAAGCTGTTTCCGGTCTTAAACGCAAAAGAGCTTGGGGCGATAAAGTCCTTCACCGACAGCCCGGAGGGAGCCAGCCAGTCCCAGGAAAAACGGAAGGGTTCCTGCTCGTCCATGTGCAACATCCCATGCAGGAGTTTCAAACGCTCATAGCCGTTCAAAACCTCCGCCTGTACGCCCAGCCTTTTGAAGTTATTGAGAATATCTGTTTCCACACGCTCCAGACGGGGCTTGGCGGTTTTCAGATTCTCCGATTCCACGCCAAAGGTGATGTACTTGGTTTTGATCAACCCATTGTTGCCCCTTGCGAGCTGGCTTTGGAGCATATTGGTGTACTCGTTCCTGAGCTGGTTAAATTCGTCCGCTCTGTGAGGGATAGCGATCACCTTCGAATAGCTCTCCTTATTGGCCGCAAGGTTCACAAAGGAAAGCTGGAAGCGGATGGAGGAATCGAAATAATTGAGGAAATCACACCAGGAATCAAAGATGGCGGTCTTGTCCTCGTTCTGGTTGAGCTGGTAGTTAATATCCTGAAACTGAATGGTTTTCGTGTAGTAGTTATCCGTTACCCGGCATATCCCGTCCGGGAACATGCGCTGAAAGGGAATGGAATCCTGTGCCGACTTGTGCTTTTTGTCCGTATGCTTCGCTCTGGCGATTGCGGCCTCAATCTGCTTTCTGTCGGCTCGGCTTAGTTTCTTTTTTGCCTGAGACAATGCGGTATACCTCCTTATCCAGAGTGTCCTGCCGTTCCAAAACGGCATAGAAGTTATTGGTTTTATAGGGTCGTACTTTCGGTCTCAGAAAGCAGACCTGAACGATATTTTTGATGATCTTCTCCAGCGGCAGCCCGTTCTTCTCATACAAGGCGAACAGGAAGAAGGGCAGCATCACCACGATCATGCAGATGGCGGCGACGCTGTTACTGAGGCTGCTTTTGAGCAGAAAGAAAAGCGGTACGCCGACTGCCGCACCGCTTCCGAAGCAGATGATCTGCCTTTTGGTTAAATTGAACATGACCTTGGTCTTGACAGCGTTCAAGTCCTTGGGTACTGGTACATACGCCATATTTCATCACCTCCGTCAGTGGGCGTTAAAAATACTCTTGGCGAGAGAGCCCGTCTTAAAGAGGGTAAAGCACAAGAGCACTGTATAACCCATGCAGCTCCACATCGCCGCCGATATATTGGTATCTACAAGCATGTTCTGGACAAGGACAGCGTAAATCGCCACACAGACAATAATCATGAAGCCCTGGAATGCCAGTGCGAACAGGCTTCGCAGATAGTTCTGCCCCATCTGTCCCCATTCCCGGTTGACGGCTGTCGCCATGGGGATCGGCGCTACGGAAGTCACGATGTAGATCTCGATCATTCTGCCGTAGACAATGATGAAAATACAGATGTTCAGCGCCCACATGGTAATATGCACGATGCCGGATTCCAGCCACAGCCCCAGCAGTGACCAGACCTCCATTTCCATAAGACGGGCTTCCAAGTCTGCGATATTGCCGGCAAGGTCGATGTTGATATTGCCAACAATCACGCCGGAGGCGTTACTCACCACGCTCTGAGCAACATCGAATATGCCCATCACAATCGTCCAGGTATTGGTTACGATGAGCACGGCGCAGGCTGTCTTGAAGATCCACTTAAAAAACATCCAGGTATCCACATCATTGAGATTGTTTTTATCGGTAATGAGCTGGATCAGCTCCATGGTCATTACAATGGCGAGAATCACTCCGGCGATGGGTAGGATCACATTATCCGACAGGCTGCGGATCATGTTATAAATACCGCCGTTAAAGCCTTGGGGTGTGGCTCCAACCTGACCGGCAATTTCGCCAACTCTTGTGTTGACCGTATCAAACAGGCCGGTGAGGTGATCCATGATGCCGCCCACCAACAATTCTTTGAGCCAGTCTGTGAATTTTTGCCATATCAAATCCAAGCGGTTTTCCCTCCTTTCCCGCAGCGCCCGCCGTAAAAGGCGGACGCTGCGCAGGATTTCTCATGGCGTGAAATTAACCGAACAGTCCGGAGAGCAAAGGCACCAAAATCAGACCGATCAGAGCGACGCCGCCGCCTGCCATCATTTGTTTTATCCCCAATTAGGTGTAAAACTCTGCTCGATGGCGGGCGGCGGCGTGTCAAAAAGTATATGAAGTTTTCAGAAGTTCCCTGGCGGAGGGCAGGTTATCCCGTGACCTGCTCCACTTCCGGCAGGGGCTTGAGATTGAAGTGAATTTCGATAGAAATGTGTCTCGTCTTGTCGCTGTCAACGGTTTCGTGGACAACGATCTCTTTGATAAGGCGGTTTAGGGTAGCAGCGTCAAGCTCCGCAATGTCCCGGTATTCCTGTATGGATTCCACCCATTCCCTCGCGTCCACCGCAAGGCGGGCTTCATCGTCCAGCCGCTTCCGGGCTTCTGCGGTCTTTTCCTTTAGCTCGGCCTGTTCCTTCTGTGTCTTTGCCAGCAGGAGATCGAAATTGTTTTCCGTGATGCGTCCGGCTACCATGTCCTCATAGAGCCGCAGCACCATCTTTTCCAGCGTTTCGATCCGTTCCTCGTCCTTTGCCAAAGCCCGTTCCAGTGCCTCCCGCTGTCCTTTCTGCTCGGCCTCGCAGTTGCCGGTCAGTCTGTCGGCTACGGCCTCGCCGTCCATCAGGGCAGCGGCGGCGCACTCCCGGATTTTGTGCAGCACAAGGCTTGTGAGGGTGTCATACTCAATCCTGTGCTGGCTGCAATGGTGCTTCCCAAAGGCATTGTAGGTCTTGCAGGAATAAATCCGCTGCGGGTGCCTGGCATTGGTGTAGCGGACGGTCAGCGACTTCCCGCACTCCCCGCATTTGAGAAGCCCCGCGAACAGGCTCGGCTCGCCGGAAGCCCCCGGACGCTGGCGGGATTTGAGCTTTCTCTGCACGATGGCAAAGTCCCGCTTGTCCACCAGCGGCTCATGCGTCCCCTCCACCACGATCCAGTCCTCCGGCCTCTTGCTGCCGATAGTCCCGATCTTGAAGCGGTACTCCGTTTTCTGCGAAGCGATCGCCCCGGTGTAGACGGGATTCATCAGCAGGTCTTTTATCACGGAGAAGTCCCAGATATATTTCCCGTTCTCCGGGTCTTGCTGCTCCCACCGGGTGCGGACGTTGCGTATCCCGCGCTCCCTGTTCCACCATGTGGGGCAGGGGAGCTTCTGTTCCTCCAGCCTGCGCCGGATATAGTTCGGGCCGTGTCCCTCCAGCGCGTACCCGAATATCAGCCGGACAATGTGGGCTGTTTCCGGGTCGATCAGCAGGTGGTTTTTGTCCTCCGGGTCTTTCCTGTATCCAAACGGGGCGACGCAGCCGGTAAACTGGCCTTTCTGCGCTTTCAGCAGGTAGGACGAATGGACTTTCTTGGAGATGTCCTTGCTGTACATCTCGTTCAGGATATTTTTGAACGGCGCAATGTCGTTGTTCTCCCGCAGGGTGTCTATGCCGTCGTTCATGGCGATATAGCGCACTCCGTTCCTTGGGAAAAAGTCCTCAATGAGATGTCCGGTCTGCAAGTAATTTCTGCCCAGCCTCGATAAATCTTTCGTTATCACAAGATTTACCTGCCTGCGCTCGATGGCTTTCAGCATCCGTTTCAGGTCGGGGCGTTCCATGTTCAGCCCCGTATAGCCATCGTCCTGATAGACTGCCACAACCTCCCATCCCTGCTTCTCGCAGTAGCTTTCCAGCATATCCCGCTGGTTGGCGATGCTGGCGCTCTCCCCTTGCTGGTCATCGTCCTTGCTTAACCGGCAGTAGATAGCTGCCCGGAAGCCCCCGGCAAGCGCTGCGCTCATCACATCATATCCGTTCATCATAACCGTTTTACCCGCACAATCCAGACGGAACGCCGGTTACCTGAACCTTGTCTTTAGTATAACATAAATCTTGTGTTTTAGCAAGATTATTCTTGCCGGATTCCTCGCTGGATTTCTGCGAGTGCTTCTGCGCGATCAGGCTCACAAAAACATCGGTAGCGTCCAGTTCCCCGTCAAAGACGGTAATCACATCGATTCGGGTCTTGTTTTTCGCCATAGGCAGTTACCTCCTTACATGAAAATAGCCAGACAGGGGAGCGTCGGCAACGAAGTCCGGCAACGGGCTTCAAAAGACCTTGCAAACAATCCCTATCTGGCGGGTCGGCTACTATTTACTTTTTCTTTTATTTTTCTGTTGTTTTGGTTGTCAGAGAGGGGAAAAGCCTTGCGGCTACAGCATTTTCCCCGGCAACGGGGTCGGCAACGGGATAGCAACGGGGTATGCAACGGGCTATGATTTCCCCGGATTTTTCAGAATGGAAGCTCCATCTGTTCTGTGACCGGCACAAAGCCGTCTGGGATTTTCTCGTCCCCGTTGCCGGTGTCCGTTGTCGCATTCTCCCGTTCCCAGCCCTTTTGCCTGCCGTACTGCGGGAACATACGGGGGTTGGAAAAGTAACTCCAGCCGGTCACGCACTGGTTCATGATCTCGTTGATCTCCCGTATCTCCCATTGCTTCGGCTCGTCAAAGGGGTGGTTCAGGGCTTCCCTGTATAGCTGCTTGGAGCAGACCGCATCGCCGGTGCAGCGGTCGAGATAGGCAAGTATCATCCCCGCCTTGGTGTCCTCCGGCATGAAATCCCGCTGGTGGTCTTTCAGGTAGCGCACCAGCTCCGGGCTGAACGTCAGCTTCCATCCGCCCGCCCGGTAAAGCGCCATTGCCTCCGCCCATAGCTGGCTGATATATGCCCGTGAAGCGGCCTCGTCCTCCAAAATGTGTACCTCCGCCTGCTCCGGGTTTACCAGCACCGGGAGAAAACGCCGGTTGCCGCTTCGGTCAAGGGGCAGGAAGTCCAGCGCGTTGGAAGTGCCGCCGAACACGCATTGCCGCAGTCGGTCTGCCGGGTGGGTTTCATAGGGTATCTTGTAGACCTCCTTCTGTCGGCTCAAAAATGATTTGATTTCCTCGATGCTCTTTGCGTTGGCTGTGGCGATCATTTCCGACATTTCAATGATCCAGTGACCTTGCAGCTTTCGGTAGACGTTATCATCGTCCAGCCTCCGCAGGTCGTCGGAAAACCATTCGTCCCTTACCGCCAGCAGCCGGAAAAAGGTGGACTTGCCCGCGCCCTGACCGCCCACCAGACAGAGCATGACCTCAAACTTGCAGCCGGGTCTGTATGCCCGGTGGATCGCGCCCAGCAGAAAGAGCTTCAGGGCTTCGCAGGTGTAGGTGTCCGCTGCGGCTCCCAGAAAATGCCGCAGGCAGAAGCGTATGCGCTCCGTCCCGTCCCATACCAGACCGTTCAAATAGTCCCTTACGGGGTGGTAGCTGTTCTGATGGGCGGCAAGGTCGGCAGCGTCCGCGATCTTCCTCTCGCTGGTCAGACCGTAGGTTTCTTCAAGGTACAGCCGGATATATTTCATATCCGTGTCGGTCATGGACGCGCCGGGTGGACGCTGGCAGCCGATGGGCTTTACAAGGTCTGTCCGGTCGGTCAAAAGGTTGTAGGCCAGCGCCCCGGCAAGCAGGGGGTCATACTGGAATACGGTCAGGCAGTTCCTTATGCTGTTGCGGACGCCGCCTTTTTCGGTGGTGTCCAGCATCGCCTTTACTTCCTCAACGCTCCGCATCGGCGCGGCGCTGTCCGGCGCGTTCCTCATGGTCTCCCGGACCTGCGGCGGCAAGTCCTGAAATTCTTTGCTCAATCGCCCTCACTTCCTTTCCGTACTCTGTGACGATGGCAGCCCGTTCCCGCAGGTCATCGGACAAAAGCCCGTCCAGCAGGTATTCGATATAGTCCATCCTTTGCAGGGCTTCCACAAACAGAGGATGCCACGCCTCATCTGACTGGCTGGGGGCGTGTTCCTCCCTCCATCGGCACAGCAGGTGATAATAGTCTGCAAGCACCTGGAAGCAATGCCGCTCCATGCGCCTGTATTTCTGTTCCTCGGCTTCCTGCCGCAGCTTCTTCCCGGCAGACTGGCGGGGTGCGTCCGTTCCGTCCCCGCAGGGGATGGAGAAATCCCGCGCCAGCATGAGGGCGGCCTCCTTTGCGCTTATCCCATGCAGCCGGGAAACAAAATCGATCACGTCCCCGGTCGCTCCGCAGCCGAAGCAGTAATAGCGGCGGTCAACCTTCATGCTTGGGTGTCTGTCCCTGTGGAACGGACAGACCGCCATGCCGTTTCTGTTCACGTTCAATCCGTATCGCTCGGCAGCCTGCCTTGTGGTGACAGACTGCTTCACAGCTTCAAATAAATGCAATCGCGGCCTCCTTGAAATGAAAAAGGCACCCGTCATTCCAGAATTGAAAATGGCGGGTGCCTGATGTTAAAGCTCCATATCCTGCTGTTTCTGTGTCCGGGACGACGGCTGTTGCCGTGCGTTCAGGCCTCTCGCTCTGCGCTTACAGAAAGGAAACAAGGTTGCCCGGCCTATCTGCTCTTTGGTGCAGATCATGGCGCGTCCCCCACCTCAAAAATGGGGCAGCATCTGCAAACGCCGTGTTCGCGCTCGTCCAGCGTGTAGGGACAGTCCGCGCACTCCGGCGGGTACGCTCTCCTGACAGGGCGCAGTACGCCCAGCTCCCACAGCATATCGACCTGTTTATCGGACAGGGACGCCTGAAACTCAAACGCCCTGCGGGTGCGCTCGTCCAGTTCAATGAGGTCGGAAAGCGGTCTGCCGTCCGGCAGCGGTTCGCCGCTCAAAATGCGTTTTGCCGTCCTGCGGACGGGGTTATACTCTTTCTTCCAGTCGTTTCTTTTCATAGGGATAGCTCCTCCTTCTTGTGTTTGGGCTGCTGCTGTTTTTGGGATAAATGCTCCTGCTTCTCGCAGCGTTCCGCAGCGTCGATGCAGCGGCGGATCTGCTGCAATTCCTTCACCTCGCTCCTTGCGGCTTTCAGTTCCTTGTATTCGTCTGCGGTCTGCGCTTTCAGCTCGTCGTACTCCCTTTGCCAGCCGAAAATATCAAGCGATTTTGTTCCCTCCGGCAGATTGGCGTGGAGGTAGCGGTTGGCGGCGTTCCAGATGATGAGGTCGCTCTCATGCTCCCGTTCAAACTTCTCCCGCTTTTTGCCCCAGCCGTTTTTCAGCGTTTTCAGTTCGTCATGGACGGGCTTGAAGCGGTTGTAATGACCGCCCTGCTCGATGAGCTTTTGCAGCTTCTTCATGCGCGCCTCCTTGGTCTTGACGCTCTCGTTCAGCGCCTTGGCTCTGCCATCGACAGCGGAAAGTGCAGCGTCCAGATCGTCAAGGGTAGCGACGCCCTTTGCTTGCAAGTAGACGATGGCGCGGCTGATTTTCTGCAACTCCGCCGCGCTGTGCTTTTGCTGCCAGCTGACAGAATACTTGCGGCTTCGCTCCCGTTCCACGCTCAAATATTTCGTCAGCAGCATGGCGATGTCGGGAGAGCGCGGGGCAGCTTGCAGCTCCTTCTTTGTTCTGAAAACCTCCGCAAGCCATTCCCGCAATTCGTCGATATAGCCCCGGATTTCCCGGATGATGCGGTTGGTCTTTTGTATCATGCGGTTGATCTCGCCCTTGTCGGTGGCAACGCCCTTTTTCTCCATTTGGGAAGCGGCAACGCCCATGTGGACGGTGGGCAGCTCGTCCACACCGCGCTCGGCGTGACTGCGGTGGTCGATGCGCTCCGGGCGGTTGTTCTGCGCTAAATACTCGTTGGCAAGGTCAGCCCACGCCCTGCGCCAGACCTCGGCGTTTTCCCGGTTGTTCCAGTCCACAAGGTCAACCTTGCGGGTCTTGTACCTGCCGCTGGGCAGACGGATTTTCTCGCCGTTTTCGTCCAGCACATATTCCTTTTTGGACTTCGGAAGCCACGCGCCCTTTTCGTCCAGCGGGCGCATGGTCAGCAGGATATGGGCGTGGGGGTTGCCGCCTCCCGTGTCGTGCAGATTGAAGTCGGCGATCATGCCCTTGGAAACAAATTGAGAGGAACAATATTCCCGCACAAGGCGGGTCTGTTCCTCTCTGGACAGCTCCACGGGCAGGGCGATCTCCACCTCCCGCGCAAGCTGGGCGTTATTGGATTTTTCGGAAAGCTCCACGCTGTTCCACAGGGTGCTGCGGTCAGAGAAAGCGGGCGGGGCGTGTGCCGGGAGCAGTATTTCCGAATGGACAACGCCGCCCTTTTTCGTGTAGTCGTGGGTCAGTCCGTCCCACTCGTTTGTCAGCTTTTCGCCGCTTCGGTAGGCGGCTGCGGCTACGGCGGATTTGCCTTTTCCCCGGCTGACGATCTTGATGCTGCAATGGTAGATTGCGATGGTATCACCTCCGTTTCGCTCGTTCGGACTTGACGGGAGAGAATGGCTTGCGGCGGCAAGGCGTTCCCTCGCGGCAAGTGTGCAAAAGGGTAGACGGCGCAAGCCGTCGCAGGGAAAATGCAGTTTTCCCTGTTCGCGGCAACGCCGCCAAGCTCGGAACACGGCAGGGCTGTGTGGAGAGGTTCAGCCGTCGGCAGAGCGCACAACGCCCGTCAGGGTGTATAAGTGCGCCCTTGTTTCCAAGGGATTATTCAGCTTGTCGTTTCCTCGGCTCGTTTTCTCAAAAACCCCCGCGCCGTTTCGCTTGTGAGGATCAGCCGGAGAAAGGCTCTCGCTTCCTCGTCGCTCATATCGATCAGCTCCGGCGTGATGCCCTCCATATAGCCGCCACGCGAACAAAGGCGGTGGTTGCGTTCCTTGCGCTTCTCAATGGCAAGCCTGCGGTCAAGCATCTT
>CAVHXA010000075.1:0-8935 GCA_963639765.1 Oscillospiraceae bacterium
CTGCGCGGTGCTGATCGTCACGAACACCTGGAATATCGTCATGGCGGTGTTCGACGTGGCGCAGAGCGTGGTCGATCAGAGCGCGGGCGTCATCATCTCCGACGCGGGGATCGATATTTCCGGCGTCGTGGGTGATCTGGAAACAACGCTGGCAGACTGGAGCATCGGTTCTCTGCTGGGGCTGTGGTTTCAAAGCGTCTTTGTGGGCCTCTGCTCCCATATCCTCACCATTGCCATCTTCCTTGTGATCTACGGAAGAATGATCGAGGTGTATTTGACCGTGTCCGTGGGGCCGATCCCGTTTGCCACGATGGTCAACCGGGAATGGGGGCATACGGGGCAGAATTACTTGAAGTCCCTGCTGGCGCTGGGCTTTCAGGCATTTCTTATCATGGTCTGCGTCGGCATCTACGCGGTGCTGGTACAGAATATCGCCGTGGGGGATGATATCACCGTGGCGATCTGGGAGTGCATGGGCTACACGGTGCTGCTGTGCTACACCCTGTTCAAAACCGGCAGCCTTGCAAAAAGCCTGTTCGGAGCGCATTGACCTCTTGCAATATCCGAATAATTCTGATAGAATTATCGTAGAATAATTCAGGAGGTGTTGACCCGTGATTATCAAATCTTCGACCGCGCTTCGCAACGACTACGGCATGATCTCCGATCTGGCGCACAATGAAGCGGAACCTATCTATATCACCAAGAACGGCGAGGGCGACCTTGTCGTGATGAGCATCGAAGCCTTTGAACAGCGCGAAGAAGCCTTGAAGCTGCGCGCAAAGCTGGAGGCAGCGGAAACAGCCCGGCTTTCCGGCGCACCGGCTTATACGCCGGAGGAATCCAGAAAACGGCTGGAGGCGATCTATCAGCGTGGCTAATCTTGTGATTCTGGAACCCGTCCAGCGGGAACTTGAAGAAATCGCGCAGCTCCACATGAATCTTGTGGGGCCAAACTCGGCAAGAAATATCACCGATCTGATTTTGGATACGCTTTCCCGTCTGGAGATGTTTCCGCTGTCCGGTCATATCCCGCAGGACAAGGAACTGCGAAACGGCGGGTATCGCTATGTGGTCGCGGGAAAGTATATCTGCGTGTATCGGCCGATCGCTGAAACGGTCTATGTCTATCATATCGCCCACGGCGCAAGCAATTATCCCACGCTGTTCAGGAGACTTCTGAAAGAAGAGTATATTCAGAACGGCAGAAACCCTTGAAAATAAGGAATTTCTGCCGTTTTCTTATGCCTGTTTGTCGCTTATTTGTCGCTTAAATATACTTTGAAATGCTGGATGATACTACATGATGGTTTACTGCGTCGCATCTGCAAGATGTTCGTAAATTCACATTTGTGCTTCAAGGGCACCGATACTTTCCGATGTGTCTCTTATCACATTCAATAAATGTATTGCACTGATATTCACATGAGTTGCAAATATCATATCCATTAAGTCATCAATGGACGCGACGCCAACATACATACCTCTTTGCCGGAAAGCTGCCGGAAATATGCCCAAACAGGTACGCCCACGGGCTGCAAGGTCGTTTGTGCGAAACCCTCCCGACTCTCCGGGCGGTGTTCATAAATTATTTGCTTGCACATTCGCAGGCAGTGTGCTAAACTGTTTACAGAATGCGACACGAAGGCGTCCCGGTCCCGACGTCAAAGGGCGTCCCGTGCTGAAATTATCTGAAAGGATGTTTTTTCATGGCACAGTATATGATCCAGCGGGCCAAGGGCCGTCCCGGCAGCACCATCTACACCTACACCGCCCCCGGCCACAACGAATGTGTTCCCACCCGTCTGTTCGACCCCGCCGGCGACGCTGCCAACGCGCTCGAAGGCTCCAAGATGATCATGGGCATCACCTATTTCATCCCCGGCGGCGGCTGCGACTATGGTGCCAATCCCCTCGAGTCCATCTACTATATCCTCGACGGTGAAATGACCCTGAAGACCGAAGACGGCGAAACCGTTCTCGAGGCCGGCGACTGCTTCCACTGCGTGGGCGGCTGCCCCAAGTCGGTCACCAACACCGGCACCACCGTGTGCAGAATGCTCGTGTGCCTGCTTCCCCCTCAGAAATAACCCTGTTTCTCATTCCGCCAACTACGGATCTGAATAAATACCAGTAAAGGAGTCCTATTCATGCCTAAAGTTTATACCGGCGATCTTACCAAGCTCTTTGACATCTCCGGCAAAAAGGCCGTGATCATCGGCGGCGCAGGCGGCTTTGGCAAGGCCATTGCCGAGGGCTATGCTGCCAACGGCTGCGACGTTCTCATCTCCTCCCGCCGCGAAAGCGCTCTGATCGAAGCCAAGGCCGAAATCGAAGCCAAGGCTGCTCCCGGCGTTAAGGTAGTTTATTTCGCGGGCGATGCCGGCGACGAGGAAACCATCAAGAAGATGCTCGACTTCACCGTCAGCCCCGAGGGCCTGGGCGGCTGCGACATTCTCGTCAACGCACAGGGCATCAACAAAAAGATGTGGTCCTGGGAGATCGACACCGACTTCTTTGAGAAGATGCTGCACACCAACATCACCTCTCTGATGCTCACCTGCAAATACTTCGGCAACTGGATGAAGTCCAACAACGTCGAAGGCGCCGAAAAGATCCCCGCCGACAAGTTCGAAGCCGGCAAGGCCAACCCCAACCAGGGCTATGGCAAGATCATCAACTTCGGCTCCGTGCGCGGCATCCGTGCTGTCGCCAACGGCGGCAACGGCAACGTCCCCTACAACACCACCAAGGGCGCCGTTGAGATGCTCACCAAGGCCTATGCTGCCGACCTGCGTCCCAACATCCAGGTCAACGCCATCGGCCCCACCATCACCTACACTCCCATGATGGTCGGTCTGCTGCCCCCCGACGAAAATGTGCGCAACGGCATCGCCGGCAGCCTGCCTGCCCAGCGTATCGGCTACGAGATCGACGTAGTCGGCCCCGCCATCTTCCTGGCCTCCGCAGCCTCCGACATGGTCACCGCCACCACCATCTATCCCGACGGCGGCCTGGTTGCAACATCATAAGCTTCGTTCCTCCCGCCCCCGGCTTCGGTCGGGGGCTTTTTCGCGCAAAGACGGTTGCAAAATTCCGCGCCATCTTTTAAAATATATAAGGGCAGCACCGCAGAATGCGGCCGAAAGGAATTGTGCGGGATTGCCCGGGATCGGCGGTCACAGGCCGCCGGATTTTCTTGCCGGAGGCCAGCATAATGAACATTGTCCTGGTAGAACCCGAAATCCCGCAGAACTGCGGCAACATTGCCCGTACCTGTGCGGCAACCGGCAGCGTGCTGCATCTTGTCCGTCCCCTCGGCTTTGACATCTCCGAAAAGGCCGTGCGCCGTGCGGGTCTGGACTACTGGCACCTGGTAGACGTGCGCGTATACGGCAGTCTTTCCGATTTCTGGCAGACGGTCTGTCCGCAGGATTTCTGGCTTCTGAGCACCAAGGCGCCCCGGGTCTATACCGAGGCGGCCTTTTCGCCGCAAAGCTGGCTGATCTTTGGAAAGGAAACCCGCGGTCTGCCCGAGGAGCTTTTATATGCCCACCCCGACCGCTGCCTGCGCGTGCCGATGGTCAGTCCGGCCCGAAGCCTCAATCTGGCCAACACCGTTGCGCTTGTAACCTACGAAGCCCTGCGTCAAAACAACTTTCCCGGCCTGCTTGCGGTCGGGAGGATGGGAGATACGCCATGAACGTTCAAAAGCTTTCCATTCGCGACCTTCCCCTTGCCGGAAGGCGGGTACTCATCCGCTGCGACTTCAACGTCCCCACCGACGCAAACGGCCGCATCACCGACGACAGCCGCATTACCGCCTCGCTGCCCACCATCCGCTATGCGCAAAGCAGCGGAGCTGCCGTGATTCTGTGCTCGCACCTGGGCCGGCCCAAGCACGGCTACGAAGAAAAATTCTCGCTTGCCCCCGTGCGCCGGCGGCTGAGCGAGCTGCTTGAAACGGACATTCCGCTTGCCGCGGATCCCGCCTCCGCTCTGCCCATGTCGCGGCAGCTGCAGCCCGGCGGCGTAATGCTGCTCGAAAACGTCCGCTTTTTCCGTGGTGAAACCGAAAACGACCCCGCGCTGGCCGCGCAGTATGCCGCACTGGCCGACGTTTTTATAAACGATGCCTTCGGGTCCTGCCACCGTGCCCATGCCTCTACCGAGGCCGTGGCCCGTCTGCTGCCTGCCGCAAGCGGACTTCTGGTCGAAAAGGAGCTTGCCTGCATGGGTCCCGTTCTGGCCTCGCCCCGCCGGCCCTTTGTGCTGGTTCTGGGCGGCTCCAAGGTTTCGGACAAGATCGGTGTGATCGACAACCTGCTTCCCTCGGCAGACGCGGTTCTGATCGGCGGAGGCATGAGCTATACCTTTACCCGCGCGCGCGGCGGCAGCATCGGAGGCTCTCTTCTCGAAGAAGACCGTCTGGACTATTGCCGCAGGCTGCTCCGGCAGGCCGAGGCTGCGGGCCGGCCCATCCACCTGCCGGCGGACAACGTGATTGCCGCGGATCCCGGCAGTGACCACACCGAAATCGTCCCCGACGGGCAGATTCCCGACGGCTGCATGGGCCTGGACATCGGACCGGAAACCGTCCGCGACTTTGCCGCGGTCATCGCGCAGGCCGGCACAGTATTGTGGAACGGACCGATGGGCGTATTCGAAAAGCCCCTCTTTGCCGAAGGGACCCGGGCCGTTGCGCAGGCTCTTGCAGACAGCTCTGCCGACACAATCGTAGGCGGAGGCGATTCGGCCACCGCCGTGGCACAGTTCGGCCTGACCGACAAAATGACCCACGTCTCCACGGGCGGCGGCGCAAGCCTCGAATTCTTCTCCGGCCTTGAGCTGCCCGGCATTGCCGCCCTGCAGGACAAATAAGCCCGACTCCGCCGGGCCACAATCATGGCGATGCCCCGACAGGGGCAAATCTATCGCAGCAGGAGGCTGTATGAACAGACAGAAGCGCAGGCCCGTGATTGCGGGCAACTGGAAAATGAACCTTACCCCGCAGGACACGATCCCCTATGCCGCCGCACTCACGGCGGAGCTTTCCGACCGTGCAGACTCCGAAATCATTCTGTGCGTTCCGGCTGTGGACATTGCCGCTGCCGTCTCCGCCTTTTCGAAAAGCTGCGTGCGCGTGGGCGGGCAGAATCTGCACCCGGCCGACAGCGGAGCCCATACCGGCGAAATCTCGGGCCCGATGCTTGCCGCGGCAGGCTGCAGCCATGTGATCGTGGGGCACAGCGAGCGCCGCGCCATGGGCGAGAGCAACGAGCTTGTCCGCCAAAAGCTCGAGGCCGCCCTTCGTGCCGGGCTGGTGCCGATTCTCTGTGTGGGCGAAAGCCTGCAGCAGCGCGAAAACGGCGAAACCGACTCCCTTCTGACCGAACAGCTTGTCAGCGCGCTTTCCGAAACCGGGCCCGAGCTGCTGCGCCGGGTGCTTGTGGCCTATGAGCCCATCTGGGCCATCGGCACCGGCCGGACCGCCACGCCCGAGCAGGCCCAGCAGGTCTGTGCCATGCTGCGCGAGGTCCTGCGCCGGCAGTTTGGCGAGTCTTGTGCCGACAGCATACGCATTCTCTACGGCGGCTCCATGAACGAAAGCAACGCGGCCGAGCTTCTGGCCCGGCCGGATATCGACGGCGGTCTGATCGGAGGGGCCTCGCTGGACCCCGGGCGTTTTCTCCGGATCGTTCGCGCCGCAGACTGAGGCTCTGCTTCCAAAGGCAGCCTGCCCCTGATTTTCTGCCTGAAATATGGTAAAACAGGCGATATCACCGCCGCCCGGACCACGGCCGGACAGTGCGGAAAAACGGAGGAACCGAACATGAAGAAAAGACTGCTCCATCTGCTGTGCCTTTCTCTGCTCACGGCGCTTTTTGCCGCGGCGGGCGTGATGCGCGCCTCTGCCTGCACGGCGGTATATGTCGGCCGGGAGGCCAGCGACGACGGCACCGTGATCCTGGCAAAATCCAACGACTATCAGGATGTATGGGCAAACTATGCGGTCATCACCGGGCGCGTGGAAAACGAGCCGGGCCGCACCATGCCGGTGGACAACGACGCAACCGTGTTCGCGCCCATTCCGGCCACAACCTTCCGCTATACCTCCACACCGTGGATGCCGGCCGCAACGGCGGCAAACGGTCTTGGCAGCGACGCTGCCGTGTGTACCAACGAATGCGGCGTGACCATGCTCATGTCCATCACGGCCTTTTCCAATCAGGCCGCTCTTGCGGCCGACCCGACGGTGGAGCACGGGCTTTCGGAGTTTACCGCCGTGGATCTGGTAACCTGCCAGAGCGCGAGCGCCCGCGAGGCCGTTGAGGTGCTGCTCTCGCTGATCGACACCTATGGCAGCAGTGAGGTAAACATCGCGCTGATCGCCGACCGCAGCGAGGCCTGGTATGTTGAGATGTACAACGGCCACCAATACGCCGCCGTAAGGCTGCCCGACAGCGCGGTGTGCGCCTTTGGCAACGAGTTTTCACTCGAATACGTCAGCGACTATGCAGACTGCATCCTCTCGCCCGGACTCGAGAGCCTTGCCGCCGAAAACGGCTTTGCGGTCTATGGGCGAAACGGCGAGCTGAACCTTTTGCAGACCTATTCCGGCGCGTCGACCACCATCAACTATTCCCACATGCGCACCTGGATTGCCCACCGGCTGCTGGCTCCTTCGCAGTATGGCGAATATGAGGCCGACGGACTGTATCCCCTGTGCTTTGTGCCGGACGAAAGGGTCTCGCTTTCGTCTGTGCTGCAGCTTCTGCGCAACCGCTTTGAGGGCACGCAATACAGCCCCGACGAGACCGGACGCACCGATATGCGCGTAATCGGCACCGAAACCGCCCTGAGCGTGCATGCCGTGCAGATTTATCCCGACCTGCCGGCCGACATGGCCTGCGTCACATGGGAAAGCTCCGGCCCCGCCGTTTATGGTGTGTTTGTTCCGATTTCCAACGCCTGCCTGCGCATCAGCGAGGCCTATGGCCGCTGCCAGAGTGCCGACGAGGCCGGAAGCTTCGACACCGGGAACTATCCCTACTATCGCTTCAAGGCCCTGACCACGCTGTGCTCCGACTCCGGTGCGCAGTCTCTGTGCGGAACGGCCGTGCGTGCATACTGGCAGGCTGCCGAGACCGCCATGATCGACGGCATGCGCAGCGTTCTCGAAAAAGCCGCCTCGATGGACAGGAGCACCGCCGCGCGGTATATCACCGACTATTGCTGCGCCATGCAGACAAAGGCCTTTGAAGACGCGGGCACCATCCTGAACAGCGTGCTGTGGTACCTTTCCAAAAACAGCAACTCCCTGAAAAACGGCCGCAACCCCGAGACCCACGAGGTGCTCGACGAGCGCCGGTCCGTGGCCCCGATGACGCTTGCGCTCGATGCCTCCGCCTACGGCACACTGCCGGAGCCCTCATACGGCATACAGCCCGCGGTCCGGGCCGGCACCTATGCGGATATTGCGCTTGTTGCCGCAGGCTGCGTTCTGCAGACGCTCGGATAAGACCTCAGAAAAGAAGCCGCCGACGAGTGCGAAGATACCACACGCAGCCGGTCAGGTCGGCCAGCACCCAGCCGATGGGGATGGCGGCCCAGATGCCGACCACGCCCACAGACGGCAGCGCCGAAAGCAGGTTGGCCAGCAGCACCCGCGTGCCCAGCGAGATGACCGTGAGCACCACAGACACAACGGGACGGTTCATCGCCCGGAAATAGCCATACAGCAGAAACAGCACGCCGATGCCCGTATAGCACGCGCCCTCTATGCGCAGATACCGCACGCCCTCGGCGATGGTCTGCGGGCTGTCTGCATCTACAAACAGGGCCATGGCCGGCCGGGCAAGGGAAAACACCAGCGTGCTGATGACCGCACAAAACAGCACCGTGCTGACAAGGGCCTGCCGGATCCCCGCGCGAATGCGCTCCGGTCGGGCCGCGCCGCAGTTCTGCGCCACAAAAACGCTGAACGCGTTGCCAAAGTCCTGCACCGGCATATAGGCAATGGTGTCGATCTTTACCGCCACGGCAAACGCGGCCATCACCACGGCACCAAAGCGGTTGACCACGCCCTGGACCATCAGGATGCCGAGATTCATCACCGACTGCTGCAGGCAGGTAAAGCCCGACAGGCTGAGAATGCTGCGCAGAATGCCGCGCTGCCACACGCAGTCGTCTTTTTTCGGACAAAGCTCCGGGCACCTGTGCAGAAAGCAGGCCAGAACCCCCGCGGCAGAGGCGTATTGCGCAAGCACCGTGGCAACGGCCGCGCCCCGGATGCCCATGCCCAGCGGAATGACAAACAGCAGGTCCAGACCCACATTCAGCACCACCGCCACGCCCAGAAACAGCAGCGGGACCGTTGAGTTGCCCACCGCGCGCAGCAGGTTGGAGCAGTGGTTATACACAAACGAGGCGAAATAGCCCGGAAGCACCCACAGCAGATACTGCCGCATCGGGGCCACAATCTCTGCCGGTACGGAAAGCAGCGCAATGATCCGGTCGAGCAGCACATAAACCAGCGCCAGAATTCCCAGCGTCAGTGCGCCGATGAGCACCGACGACACAAACACGCCCCTTCGCAGATCCGTACTGCGGCCGCCGCCGAAGGCCATGGAGACAAACGAGCCCGTGCCCAGGCTCAGTCCGATGACAACCGACGTGAGAAAGGTCAGCAGGGTATACGACGAGCCCACTGCGGCCAGCGCGGCTTCGCCCACATAGCGGCCCACCACCCAGGTGTCTGCCAGATTATAAAACTGCTGCAGCACGTTGCCCAGCATCAGCGGCAGGGCAAAGGCCCACAGGGCCGGGGCAATCGGCCCCTCGGTCAGATTCCGGGCTGTCTTCACGGCATATCACCTCCTGATTCAAAGGTGGCCCGACATCCGTCGGGCGAATCCCCACCCCCAACCCCCTC
>CAVHXA010000076.1:0-8508 GCA_963639765.1 Oscillospiraceae bacterium
CATTGGGGACTACATAGAGACAACATTCCCCATGACCAATGAGCCATTCAAGGGTTCTATTCAAAAGATGCTGGAGACGAAGGACTCGGTTTATCACGAGCCCTATGTTTCCGTGCGCCTTCCGTTCCGTGTGGCAGATGAAATGCCTACTTGTTTTGAGGCGATTCATCCCGCGTACCTCCCTTATCTGCATCAGCAGAAAGCATTTGAACGGCTAACCGGAGATGATGGTAGATCCACGTTAGTCGCGACCGGAACAGGTTCCGGTAAAACAGAATGCTTTCTCTATCCGATTCTGGAATATTGCTATCAGCACCGCGGTGAGCGCGGTATCAAGGCATTGATTATCTATCCGATGAATGCGCTTGCTACTGATCAGGCAAAGCGTATTGCGGAGTTGATCTATGAGAGCCCGGAACTTCGCGGCAATGTGACGGTTGGCATGTATGTTGGCGGTCAGGAACATACGCCTGCCCGTATGATGAGCGAGCACGGCGTGATCACCGATCATGAAACAATGCTAAACAGCGCGCCGGACATTCTGATGACCAACTATAAGATGCTGGACTATCTGTTGGTTCGTCCAAAGGATGCACTCCTGTGGCAGGACAATGATGCGGAAACGCTGAAATATATTGCTGTCGATGAGCTCCATACCTTTGATGGTGCGCAGGGAACGGATCTTGCCTGCCTGCTCCGTCGTTTGAAGCGCCGCCTCGGTATTTATGATGGTTATCTTTGTTGTATCGGCACTTCTGCAACCATGGGTTCCAAAGAGAATAACGGCAGCATTGTAGAGTATGCCTCCGAAATCTTTGGCGAACCTTTTGAAAAGGACTCCGTAATCACGGAGGACCGTTTGTCTGCTCAGGAATTCTTTGACGGATATGATATTACGGATTTTACAATGCCGGATGCGGAACAGACGGCATTGCTGGAAAAGCTCTCTTCCGAAGATGAACCCTCTGAATATTTGTGCACTGCCGTGAAAGGCTGGTTCCCGGAATTTACCGACGATGTACTGACCGACGAAGGCAGAATTGCTCTTGGTCAGCAGCTGATGCATCACAGCTTTATGCAGTCGGTCATTACATTGACCGGAGGCAACTATTATCAGGTTTCCAAAATTGCAGAAGAGCTGGGAGCACATTATCCGGATTTGAAAAAGCTCGCCGATCCTTCTGTTCTCATCAACTCGCTTTTCGCACTCATTTCTCATGCCCGCACCGGCAAGGTGGGGAAACTGCGCCCATTCTTAAATGTCCAGGTTCAGTTGTGGATGCGTGAGCTGCGCCGCTTGGTGGCGAAGGTGGATCCGGAAGAAATTACATATGAAATTGCACATGATCTGAATAAGCAGCAGGCAAAGCAGTATCTGCCGGTTGTAAACTGCCGTGATTGTGGAATCACCGGCTGGGTTTCTATTCTGAATGAACGCAGTAATGCGACCATGGTAAACCTTGAGGCGTTCTACAATCAGTATTTTAGGGCGGATGAAAAGATTCTCATGATGTTTCCGCATTCCCACGAGGAAAGAATGCAGAATCTGGTGCCTGCAAGAATCTGTCCGGATTGTCTACAGGTAAAACTGGGTGACGAAGGAACGGATACCTGCCCGAGCTGTAACGCGGAAATGGTGGAGATTATGATTCCGAGAGAAATCAAAACCACCGGAACCAAAGAGCACAAACAATATGTTTGCCCTTGCTGCGGAAGCCGTCGTGGCCTTTCGCTGATGGGCCTTCGTTCTGCAACCGAGATCAGCGCCAGCATATCCCAGATGTTTGCTTCCAGATTCAACGATGATAAGAAGACACTGGCGTTTTCAGACAATGTTCAGGATGCTGCGCATAGAGCCGGTTTCTTTAATTCGAGAACCTGGCGTTTTGGTCTGCGTACAGCCATGCAGCGCTACTGCACGGAGCTCGGGTCCGGTCTCTCTCTGGAAGACTTTCAGAATGGCTTTATCAAGTATTGGCATGAAAGGATGACGGATGAAGAGTTTGTCAGCTTCTTCATAGCACCTAATATGACATGGAAACACGCTTATGAAGACATGGTCGAAAAGCGTGAATTTGGCAAGGATAAGCAAGCACAGATTCTCATGTATGAGATCGAGCAGCGTGTTCGCTATGAGATTATGCTGGAGTATGGCCTGACCGGAAAGATTGGACGTACACTGGAGAAATCCGGTTGTTCTGTCATCTCCTTCCGGACAGAGGATATTTATGCAATTGCAGACGAAGTACAGGAGCGAACCGTCAATGAACTGGGCGTGCTGACTTCTGAAGCGCATAAATCCTTTGAGTTGATGGTTTTAGGGTATCTCAATCTGATGCGCTCGAACGGTGCTTTTGAAGATCACGTATTTGATGAGTACACATTAGCAAATGGCAATGGCTATCTGCTCTCGAATGATAGAAATCGCTGGCTGCCCGGAAGGCAGTCGGGCCGTAACACGCCCCGCTTTGTGGCGGTTCATTTAGGAACCGGCAAGCGCACATTTGAATTTGATTCTCCGGCTGCTGATAAATACGTAGATTGGATTGCTTCCTGCTGCAATGAGGTGATGGTAGAGGAAAGTAATTTCCGTGCAATCAGCCAATTTATCCTGGATGCCGGAGTGCGGCTGAACGTGCTTTCTCTCGTTCCGTCCTCGCCTGATTACAAGATTTATGGCTTGAATAAGGAGCATGTTTATATCTCATCTGAGGTTGTACAGCTCCGTTGTGAAAAATGCGGCTCTGTATATGCTGTTTCCACTGAAAATGCAGAGCTTTGGTTCGGTGCGCCCTGCCAGAGGGCAACCTGCGGGGGCTGTCTGGAAATTTCTGAGAATGTCGGCCTTGGATATTATGGGAGACTTTATTCCACCGGTGATCTTGTCAGAATTAATGCCAGAGAGCATACAGGCCTTCTTGAGAGACCGAACAGGGAGCAGCTGGAAATTGACTTTAAGAGGAGCAAGGATACGCAGGCAATCTGGGATCCGAACGTTCTGTCCTGTACCCCGACTCTTGAAATGGGTATTGATATCGGTGACCTGTCTACCGTCATCCTATGCAGCATGCCGCCTGCACAGAGCCAGTTTCTTCAGCGTGCCGGTCGTGCCGGTCGTAAAGATGGCAATGCATTGACGCTGGCTGTTGCCAATGCAAGACCGCATGACCTTTACTTCTATTCGGACCCGCTGGATATGATTGCTGGCAATGTTACGCCGCCTCGTATTTTCCTTCGTGCTTCTGCTGTCCTGGAGCGACAGTTTGTCGCATTCTGCATGGATTCCTGGGTAAAGAAAGGAGTTCCAGATGGGGCGATTCCGGACAAGGTTGGTGTTGTTCTGAACAAGCTGGATCAGAGTCCGGACAATATGTTCCCGTTCAATTTCCTGAACTATGTTCAGAGCACTTTATCTCGGCAGCTCAACTCCTTCATGCAGATGTTTGCTGCCTACCTTGATGGCAGCGCAAGAGAAGAACTTCAGGTATTTGCTCGTGGCAAAGGATCCGAGAACAGCCCTATGCATGTGAAGATTCTTGACGCTTTTCTGGATCTTAAGAAGCAACAGGACGCCTTGCGTCAGAGCGTAGAATCTCTAAAAGATATGATCAAGGAACTGGAGTCGAAACCAAAAGACTCTTCTTATGACGAAGAGATCAAGGATCTGAAGAGTGAAGAAGCTGCGCTTTTGAATGTCCTTCAGGAACTGGGCAAAAAGAATATTTTCAACTTCCTCTCGGACGAAGGTTTGCTCCCGAACTATGCATTCCCTGAAGCTGGAATCATTCTCCGTGCCGTGTTGTACCGCAAGGAAGATGAGCAGGCTGCAGCAGCTGCAGGCAAAAAGAAATACGAGAAGATGGTCTATGAGTACAGCCGGTCCGCTTCCTCGGCCATCAGCGAATTTGCACCAAATAACAGCTTCTACGTTGATGGCAGAAAACTGACGATCGATCAGGTCGATTTGACAACAGCCCAGACAGCAAAGTGGCGACTGTGCCCGAATTGTTCTCATGCGCAGATTGAAGAAGCCGGTAAGAACGTTGCCGCTTGCCCGCAGTGCGGAAGTCCTGCATGGGCAGATCAGGGACAGGTTCGCACCATGCTGAAGGTTCAGATGGTTTATTCCAACATGGATTACACCAAGAGTCTGATCAGCGATGAGAGCGACGATCGCTCCAATGTCTTCTACTGCAAGCAGCTGCTGGTTGATGTGGATGAAGATCATGATATCTCCAGTGCGTACCGTATGGACAATGAGGACTTCCCGTTCGGATACGAATTTGTTCGCAAGGCAACGCTGCGAGAAATTAATTTTGGCGAAAGCGATATGACTGGAGAAAAGCTTTCTGTCTCCGGTGTAGAGGATGTTCGTAAAGGCTTCAAGATCTGCAAATATTGTGGAAAGATTCAGCCAGACCATGGCAAGCCCAATCACACCTTTGCTTGCAAGACCAGAAAGATGACGGCTCTTATGCAGGCAGACGCATATGAAGAATGTCTGTTCCTGTATCGCGAGTTTAATACCGAAGTGCTGCGGCTTCTCATTCCTGCAACGACAATGGATTCTTCTTCTGTGAAGATGGAATCTTTTGTCGCAGCATTTATGCTCGGTATGAAAGAGTATTTTGGTAATGTGGATCATCTGCGTGCTACGGTCAGTGAAGTACCGGTGGCAGATGCAGATTATCGGAAGCAGTATCTTGTTATTTACGATTCTGTTCCCGGTGGTACCGGTTATCTAAAGCAGTTGATGCATGAAAAGAATGCCTTGATTGAAATCTTTGAAAAGGCATTGCATGTAATGGAAAATTGCAGTTGCAAAGAGGACCCTCAAAAAGATGGCTGCTATCATTGCCTGTTCGCTTATCGACAGAGCCAGCAGATTGGCAATATCTCCAGAACTGCCGCAATCCGCATGCTGAAATCGATCCTGTCCGGAAAGGACAATGTTGAAAAAATCAGCAAGCTGAATGATATTCCAGTCAATCCATTGTTTGACAGTGAGCTGGAGCAGCGATTTATGGAAGCGGTTCGCCAGAAGGTTGGAGCAGCCAATGTAAGCGATACCATACGTAACGGGAAGCACAGCTACTATATCAAATTGGATGACGCAGCTTGGGAAATCGAGCCACAGGTACTGCTGGATGTAGGCGATGGCGTAAAAGTGACATCTAAGCCGGACTTTGTGTTCTGGCCGATCCATGCTGAGGGGCATCTCCCTGTAGCAGTATTTACAGACGGCTTTTTATACCACAAGGATATTGTTGCAGACGATACGGTAAAACGCGAGGCAATTCGCAGAAGTGGGAAATTCAGAGTGTGGTCTCTGAGCTATAAGGATGTTCAGAGTGTCTTTGCTCCGCAGGGAGATTATTGTACCGCCACACTGGAAGCAGAAAAAATGCCGTCCGGCAAAATGATGTATCAGAACACCGTCAAGAGTGCAAATGCAGATTCTTTGAATCCCGCAAAGAGTAGCAGCTTTGATCTTCTGATGGAATATCTGAATCGTCCGGATGCAGAGACAATTTTCCATGCTCATGCGTATGCCTATGCGTTATCGTTGCTGGATCCGAAGATTATGAATAACAATCTGGCGTTTTCAGGATGGAAAACGATAACGGATGCAGTAAAAGATCAGACCCATTACACAAATGCAGATTTTGTATTTCCGGGAACGATTTACGGAAGCTGGATTCCGCGAACAAATAATGCGCATTTGGCTTTCTATGCGGGTATTCTGATGTCTGCGTTGAAGGAAAAGAAGCCGGTAGCAGTATGTGCTGTACTGAAAGATGAAAAGGATCAGCGTACCGATAAATATGAACAAGAGTGGAATGGTCTCTGGCAATTCCACAATATAATGCAGTTTTCGGAAGAGTTTATTGCTGTATCTTCTGTCGGCATGACACAAATGGATTATCTTGCTTTGCCGATTGAATCAGAAGATGTTCTAACCGGCAGTGCGGAAGCCCCTGCAGACGCTGCGTGGGACGGCATTATGGAGTTGCTGTTTGATGATGACGCAAAGGCATTTGCAGAGTCCGCAAAAGGCGCAGGCCTTCCGGCACCGAATGAGGATAATATCGGCTATGAAGTCACCAATGACGACGGAGAAGTCATTGCAACCATTGAAATTGCATGGCCGGAAGAAAAAGTTGGTTTCATGACCGCAGAACAATTGGAAGACAGAGAAAAAATGGAAAGCATGGGATGGCATATCCTTGATCTGATTACGGTTACCGATGCAATCCAGTATTTTGGAGGTGAACAGTAATGGCTGAAAATGTAAAAGTTGCAATATCATCGGATTTTCTGACAGCCTTTGCGAAGCTCCCTCGTTCGATTCAGGGGAAGGTCACTGAATTTGTAAACAAGTTCAGAAATGATCCGAATTCCCCCGGAATTAACTACGAGAAGCTGGCAAATGGAGCAGACAACAAGATCTACTCTGTCCGAATTGATGACACCTATCGTGGAATCGTCGTTCGACAGAAGGAGTCTGGCGTTTATCTTATGCTATGGGTAGACCATCATGATGAAGCTTATCAGTGGGCAGCGAGAAAACGCTGTGATGTAAACCCCAAAACTGGTGCCATTCAGGTCTACGATATTCAGACTGTCACGGTGGAACAACCTACTGTAGCGGCAGAACCGATTTTTGCAGGTGTAACAGATGATCAGCTTTTAAAACTTGGCGTCCCCGAAGCACAGCTTGGCTACATCAAGTCTTTTACCAGCAAGGAGAGTTTTTACCATGCTGAGGGTGCCATTCCGGCGGATGTATACGAGTATCTTTCCTGGCTAATAGAAGGCATAGATATCGATGAGGTTCTTGAACTTTGCATGGAGGAACAAGCAGCTGCAGAAGCCAAAGCAGATGATCTTGTCAAAGCACTTGATATGCCTGCAACATTGAAATCTTTTGTTGTAGTAGATGGTGAAGATGAACTACGCCGCATCATGGCAGAGCCGCTCGAAAAATGGAGAGTATTTTTACATCCGACTCAGCGCAAGATTGTACGAAAGAATTATTCCGGACCGGCAAGGGTATTGGGTGGTGCAGGAACCGGCAAAACGGTTGTTGCGATGCATAGAGCCAAGCAACTGGCTTCCCATCTTAGCAGTCAGCAGAGAATTCTCTTTACAACCTTTACCGCAAACCTTGCAGCCGATATTCGTGAAAATCTGAGGAAAATTTGCTCTCTGGAGGAATTGCGCAAGATTGAAGTTATACATCTGGATGCCTGGGTGAATCAGTTTCTGAAGGAGTCCGGCTTTTCAGCAGAAATCGGTTACGATGAAGTGATTGATCCTCTTTGGGAGCAGGCAGTACTTCTGGCCAACAATGGTTTGGAATTTGACGTCAGCTTTTATGCGGAGGAATGGAATCGTGTCGTAATTGCACAGGAAGCACTTTCTCTGGAGAAGTACGTTAAAGCCACCAGAAATGGTCGAGGAACCAGATTGGATCGCAAAAAGAGAATGCTGATATGGAAGGTTTTTGACAATTACCAGAATCTGATGAAGGAAAAGCAGGTCCGTGATATCAATACTGCCATGTATGAAAGCACGAAGCTTTTGCTGGCTGCCGGAGGCCGTCCGCGATATGCACACGTGATCGTCGATGAAGGCCAGGATTTCAGCGATAATGCGTATCGTCTCTTGCGGGCACTTGCCGGAGAAGAGCATGAAAATGACCTTTTCATTGTAGGTGATTCGCATCAGCGTATTTATCGGAATCATCCAACGCTTTCCAAGTGCGGTATCAATGTACGAGGCCGCAGTAGCATCCTAAAGATTAACTATCGTACTACGGAAGAAATCAGGCGGTATGCGTTTGCCCTCTTGAATGGAATCTCCTTTGATGATCTGGACGATGATGCAGATCTGGGTGATAGATGCCAGTCACTTACCCATGGCGAAAAACCCGTCATTAAGAATTTTAAGGACGCAAGCGGAGAATTCGCTTTTCTTGTTCAGGAGATTAAGAACCTACAGGCAAACGGAATCGCACTGACAGATATCTGCATAGTAGCAAGGACCAAGAAGTTGGTAGATGATTATATTGCTCAGTTGACAAAAGCAGGAATTCGCTCTTATGCCATCAAGCGCAATAAGAGTGATGACCGGTCATTCGATGGCATTCGCGTGGCAACGATGCACCGTGTAAAAGGTCTTGAGTTCAAGTACGTATTTGTTGCTGCAGTGAATAACCGTATCGTGCCGCTACCGTCTGCAATCAACAAAACGGATGCTGTTTCTGAGGCCGAGAGCATGACTGCAGAAAAGTGCCTGCTCTACGTTGCAATGACAAGAGCACAGAAAGGCGCATATATTACAAGCTATGGAAGACAATCAGAGTTTTTGAACGCATAATATGACATTCACCTACTTCAAACCAGACGAACGTAAAGCCGGGGGCGCATATCTGACGATAACCGGGACAGTAAAGAAGCTCAATAATTACGAGCGGCTGATCGTACTGCAAGACGGAACGAAGTT
>CAVHXA010000077.1:0-701 GCA_963639765.1 Oscillospiraceae bacterium
GAATATGCCTTTGCATTCTCCATCATCTCATCGGTGTAAAGGCTCACATTCGGCTCCGGCAGAGTCCAATCCTGCTGTGCCATGCCAACGCTGGGACGAGTGGAGCAATACTCGGTATAGAAACTGGACAGCTCCTCGTTCGTCTCGATGACTGCATCATGCAGACCAGTTAACAGGTCCGTGGTCGGGTATGCATCGTTCAGGGAACCGGATCCGGTACCGCCGTAGCAAGGGCTTGTGGATGCCCAGCCAAAGACATTCAGTTTTGAGCCGGATACAACCGGCAGAATCTGGTCATCGTTCTGTGCCAGAACAACGCCTTCCTCTGTGATCTCATTCACCAGCTCAGTGGCCTTTGCAGAGGTCTCCTCGCTGATTGTTCCGCTGCCGGATACCAGATCCAGCATGGTGGACATAGGACCCGTGCAAATCAGGTTCAGCACAATGGTAAGTGCCAACAGAATGGCAATTCCCGCCTCTGCACGAATCAGTTTCTTTTTCGGTTTCGGCATTTTCTGCACGGCAACCATCACGATGATCGCCAGCACGAGAATAACACCGAACGCAATGAGATAATTCTGAATGTTCTGAATTACCTGCATTACGTCATCCATATTGATGGACAGCATATCTTTTTCCTCCCTTTTCTCCCAGCGCTCTGCCGGGGCTTTGCAAAATATGGTATCAGTTTTCCGAATTCG
>CAVHXA010000077.1:711-8330 GCA_963639765.1 Oscillospiraceae bacterium
TTTTTACACAATCTGTCGTTTTAAACGCACAAACTGCAATCGTTTCGGACCGCTCGCAAAGCATATAGTGCAATTATGCTAACTCAGGAGGCTATTGATTGTGCAATTCGTCGGTGTCCGGTCGACCTTTCTGAGATATGCCTTCCAGATCTCGCTGCCGCTCATTAAATCCCCATGGGTGTACCCGAAGGTTTCGTCTAATAAGAATCTTCCATTTGCCGCCACCAATTGCCACTGCTGTTGCCACCGGGCATCTGTTTACCCGAACGTCACCTCCAATAATCCAGCGCTTTCTCCTGCCTGCAAGGAAGTCATGCTCCCTTTGAAAGAATCAATTGCTATAACAACTTTCATATGCTTTTCCTTTATTGAACGCCTACCTATATGAAGATTTTCTGATGGCCTCTCTTACAGTAAGGATGCGAGATGGACTAACTGACAGCTCATCTACCCCCATCTTGATGAAGGTCTCAGTGAGGCTGGTGTCTGCACCAAGCTCTCCACAGATACCTACCCAGGCGCCGCCCTCATGACCGTTTTTGATGGTCAGCTCGATGGCTCTAAGTACTGCTGGGTGATGTGGATCACAGGTAGACTCCAGATGTGGATTCTGTCTGTCACAGGCCAGCATGTATTGGGTCAGGTCGTTGGTTCCGATGGAGAAGAAGTCTACCTCCTCAGCAAGCTCACGGCTCATCATTACAGCGGCCGGTGTCTCAATCATGACACCAAGCTCTGGATTGCCATAGGGGATGTCCATCTCATCCAACTCCGCCTTGACCTCTGCCACGATTTCCTTAATGCGGTGCACCTCATCAAGAGACACAATCATTGGAAACATGATGGAGATATTTCCATAGTAGGCTGCCCGATAAAGGGCTCTCAGCTGTGTCTTGAAGACATCCACCCTGTCAAGGCAGATACGGATGGCTCTATAGCCCATGGCTGGGTTGTCCTCCTTGTCCAGGTTGAAGTAGCCTACCTGCTTGTCTGCCCCTATATCAAGGGTACGGATGATAACCTTCTTGCCTGCCATATTTTCAGCTACAGCCTTGTAGGCCTTGAGCTGAGCCTCCTCTGAAGGATAGTCATCATTTTCCAGATAGAGAAACTCTGAACGAAAAAGGCCTATGCCCCCTGCATCGTTGGCCAGCACCGAGGCCACATCTCCCACTCCGCCAATGTTGGCATAGAGATTAATCTTATGGCCATCAAGGGTGACATTCTCCTTGCCCTTAAGCTCCAAGAGGAGGCGTGCCTTGTCATCAAGCTCCTGCTTTTTGACCTGGTACTCAGCCAGGGTTGCAGCATCTGGCTCAATGATGAAAAGGCCTGACGCTCCATCAACAATGGCATCCTTTCCATTCATATCCTCCGTAAAATCAATACCTATCAAGGCTGGGATATTCATGGTGCGGGTCAGGATTGCTGTGTGTGAATTGGTAGACCCAAGGCGGGTAACAAAGGAAAGGATCTTGGACTTGTCCAGCTGTACAGTCTCTGATGGAGTCAAATCCTCTGCCACGAGAATAACCGGCTCCTCCAGGGAAGCCTTTCCCTCGCCTCCCTGAAGCATCTTAATGACACGGTTTGAGATATCCTTTACATCCACGGAACGAGCTTTCATATAGTCATCGTCCATGGAGGCAAACATCTCTGAAAAGTTGTCCCCGGTGGTGGCCACAGCATACTCTGCGTTGACCCCCTGGGTCTGAATGATGTTGATAATAGATTCCTCATAGTCCAGATCATCTAACATCATCTGGTGAACCTCGAAGATGGCAGCATTAGCCTCGCCGACCTCCTTGAGGGCCTTATCATAGAGAGCTGCCAGCTGATCCTTTGCCTTGTCTTTCGCCTCTTTGTAACGGGCAATCTCTGCCTCTGGATCTTCTATTTTTTCTCTTTTTACCAGATGGTCCTTGGTCTGGTAGATCAATAGCTTGCCTATAGCTATTCCTGAAAAAACACTTTTTCCCTGGAGTTTAATCATAATTAAAGATTCTCCTTGAAGAATGCCTCCAATTCTGCAATGGCAGCGTCCTCGCCATCACACTTTACTGCTACTTCCATGCCGGTCTTAACGCCAAGGCTCATGACTCCCATGATTCTCTTGGCATCAACCTCCTTGCCATCCTTTGCGATGGTGACAGCGCATCCGTAGCTTGCATGCCAACAGAATACTCACCACGAAGTGTTCGTTTTCTTCAAAAATCTGCAAATCGCCGTCACAATACTCCACGACCTGTCGTATCATTTTGATTCCGATGCCGTGGTTGTCGTTGTCGCGCTTGCTAGTGTGCAGCTTGGGGTTGTCCGCCAATACAGACTTCTCAATTTTATTGCGTATCTCAATGGCAAGATAGCCCTTGACCTCGTGCATAGAGAAGCGAATGTCCGGGTTCTCCACTTTTTCAGAGGCTTCGATGGCGTTATCCCACAGGTTAAAAATCAAACTGCAAAGCATCTGCTGATTGATGGCAATTTTAGGCGGCAGCAGCACATTGAGCGCCGTGGGGACATTGCGCTGCCGACATTCATCTACTTTTTGAGAGAGAAGCATATCCACAAAATGGTTGCCCGTCGAGATAGTTTCGTTCCTTGCAAAAGACGGCTCTACCACTTTGTGCAGATATTCTAAAGCGTCGTTATATTTTTCTTCCCGAATCATGGATTCGATCAGGAAGTAGTTATTGCGCAGCTCATGGCGAGCGGCGCGGGTGTTTTCCAGCATGACTTTCACGTTGTCCATCTGGCGGATTTGGAACGCCAGCGTCTGGTTGTCCAGTGCCAGCTTGACCTGCGTCTGCATTTCTTTCATCAGGCGCATAAACAGCAGGTAGATCAGCACATCCATCGTCAGCAGCACGATGCCGGTTGCCAGAAAGTGGTTGCCCTGCTTTTCTCCTGCCCATAGTCCTGTCAAAACCATCATAATGACGGGCGTGACACTGATCGTTGCCCAGTACGAGTACGAAAGGTTCGATTTTGCGGGCACTGTCACGAGTCGGTACACATACGCAAACGCGCACAGGATCACCACAGCCAGTAAGTCACTCAGCACGGATGCTGTACTTGGCAGGTCAGCCAAAGCAACCTTTGCAACCGCGTTGGCCAGCAATACGTTGCTGACAAAGAACAGCAGCGAACAGACGCACTGGCTATCCAGCGCCTTCAAACAGACATGGGTATAAAGCCAAGCGCACAAAACCATAAGAAGCAGATAAATCGTATACAGAGCTGCTCCCGGTGCCCCTATAGTGCTACCGATGAATTGCAAAGTCCCGTTACACAGGGCATAGCCTACCGTTGAAAGTACAATGCCCGCACAGGAAATCCCACGCGATACTTTCCGGGGGAAAGCGCTGCGAATCATCAGCAACAGGCAGGCATAATTCAAGATTCCATACCAATCCAAAACACAATGAACCCACTGCATCATAATCCGGCCCTCCTCCAGCGGAAAAACTCACTTTTGACTTCGGTCACACGGTTGCGGCTCAACGGGATCTTTTCACCGTTGTCAAGCACCACATCGGTGTTATCCAGCCGGAAAATGAAATGCGGATTCACCAGATAGCTGCGGTGTGGCCACAGGAAATCAAAGGCATCCAATTCGCTTTTTATGTCCTTGAATGCTGCCTTTATCTCGATAACGCCGTCCTTGGTGTGCAGAAGGCAGACCTTGCGGCTGGCCTCGACATAGTATAGTTTGTTGATGCTGACCGATACCACCGTGTTACCGGGCTCGTCCTTGATGCAGAGATAACGCTCGGCGCGGCGGCCTAGTTCAGTGTTCATATCAAGGCAGAGCTTTTCAATTTCCGCCGAGAAGTGGCTTTTGCGGATGAAGCGGAACGGCGATACCTCAAACGTCTGGAATACCAGTTCCTCGCGGTTCGATACAAACACGATCAGCGCATCGCCGTCCTGCTGGCGGAAGTGGCGGCACAGTTCGATGCCGTTCAATCCGGGCATATCAATATCCAGCAAAAGGGCATCGTAGGTCGTGCCTTGCTTCAGCCGTGTTTCCAAGTCCTGCGGGTCGGTGTAACCGTCCACCAGAACCGGCTGATTCAGCTTTTCAAAGTTTGCCCGTACATCATGTACGATGTACTGCATTGCTGTTTTTTCGTCATCGCAGACCGCAATCGAATACATCCTGCATAGCTCCTTTTTTCAATATTCCTACTGCTAATTCTGCGAGCTATGCCGTGATTGTCAATGTGTTTTCCGCCGCAGTACAACAAAAATGCAGCCCTGCGCCGCGAAATCAAGTCTCGCACTGTCGCAGGGCTGCACCTAATGCCGCCGGAAAATGTATATACTTTTATTTACTTGATTTCAACGGTGACATTCTTCTTTTTGTTCTTATGCAGACCGTAGAAGAACATACCCCAGACGACCACGAACAGGACCGCGCAAACTGCAATGATGCCGTAGCACAGGTACTGCCACGGGGCAATGCCGGTATGGATAATGGAGTTGGGAGCAACCTCGTTCATTGCATTGGAATTTACCTTGGTGTACAGGATGTTCTTCGTCGCACGGCGCATGGCAATCACGCCGGAAGCGGTGTTCTTGGTTTCATCCAGCAGATTATTCTGACCGATGGCCAGCAGCAGATCACCGCCGTTAAAGACGAAGTTGTCCTGGCTCATGTACGGATAAGCGGCTGCATCCGTGATGACCGTGCCTTGGAAGCCCCACTCATCACGCAGAACGGTATTCAGCAGGTTGCTGTTCGCACCGCACCAAGTCTGACCGATGTAGGTAAAGGCAGACATGATGGCCGTGCAAGCGGGAACCGTCTTGGTTTCCACAGTGCCGTTCTCATCTGCAATGTAGCTTTCCTCGGTAGTAGCGGTCTTGACAACGATTTCGTAAGGCTTCATGTAGATTTCACGCAGCGCCTGCTCGGTGACCCAAATGGAGCAAGTCAGGTCATCGGTAGCGCCCATGAAGCGCCAGCTCTTGTTGATGCCCTCCCAGTTGCCGATGGCATCGAGGTTACGGTAGGTTTCGGTATCGTTAACAACAAAGTGCTTAACGTAGGCATAAACGCCCTTAGAGGCTGCGCCGGAAACTTCCTGTGCGCACAGGTTGCCAGCAAGGACGGGGTCCTCAGAGAAATACTCAAAGTTACGGCCGCCGAACGGGGTGCGGTGCATATCCAGGCCGGGTGCATACCAGCCGGAAACACCATTCTGCAAGCCCTCTTCACCAATGGCTTCGCCAACCTCGTAAATCAGGTCATCGTTCCAAGTGCAGGCCATGACAACCTCAGACGGCATAGCCTGAGAGCTGCCGGAACCGCCATCGCCGTTCACGTCACCGGCTGCGCCCTGCCACTTGATGGCGGCAGGACCGTCGTTGTCGGCGGCTGCGGGAATGCCCAAGCGGTCGATACCGGCAGAAGCAAAGCTGCCGCCGCAAATCAGGGATTCCATCTCATCAACCGTGAGCTGATCCATAAAGTCATTCCACGCTTCATCGTCGTAGCTCAAGCCGCGTAGGCTGATCAGCTGAATACCATTCTCCGCGCCGGTCGTGGGCATCACATCGTCATCATGGATGTAACCTTCTGCGGAGGGGCTGAACGTACCGGTCATAGTAGCAGTACCGGTAGTCATGGAAACACCGCCAGCGGTCTTACCTTGCAGTGCGGTCTTGAGGGCATCGGACATTACGCGGTCTTCGTCCGTAGCCATCGTGGGGAACGTACCCTCACCGGCTTTGGTACCCCAATCGGCACGGGAGAAATCGACCATGTTGGTGCTGCGCTCAGCAAGGTCATCGGTAAAAGCATTCGTAGCGGCGGTCAGGTCGCTCTGGCGCTTGTTTGCATCGGTATCGTAGGCTTTCGTGTCGTTGACAGTGTAGGTCAGCACGCAGTCATCAGACTTGACGGTGTGGGCATCGGTGCGCAGAGTCAGCTTGTAGTCACCGGCATCCAGCACATAGCAGCCGGTCGTGCCATCGGAGTTGGCATGGTTCTGGTCATAGGAAGCCATATCCTCAACGGGCAGGGTCAAAGTGACATTCTCAGACGCACCAGGCTGAATCAGACCAGTCTTTTCGTAAGCGCCCATTACAACGGTGGACTTCTCAGCGCCTCCCTCGGTGTAGGGTGCCGTGTAGTACAGCTCCACAACGTCCTTACCGGCAACACTGCCGTTGTTCGTAACCTTAACAGTAACGGACATGCTGTCAGTGGTAGCAACATCCAGCTTTTGGTCCACGACCTCCCAAGAGAAGTCGGTGTAGCTCAGGCCGTAGCCGAACGGATAGACAACGCCGGTATCGCTACTGCCGGTAGTGGAGCCAACCGTAATAGGCTCGTCTTTCTTCCAGCCGTAGTACCATGCGTCGGCAGCTTCCTGCCCAGCGCTTTCAGTAGCCAGATCAAAGGCCGTCTCATAGTAGCGGTAGCCAAGGTAGATGCCTTCCTCGTACTGCATAAAGGCGGTGTAAGAGTAGCTGCCACCCTCCTCACTGTCCTCGATGCGGTTTTCTGCGCCGTACCAGTTGACGGAGGGACCCGTGGTCTCATACAGATTGGGGTCGCTGACGTTCTGGTAGGTGGGGTCCAGCTTGAAGTTGGCGTACATCGTGTCGGCCAGCTTGCCGGAGGGGTTCACCGTGCCGCGCAGGATCTCGCCCACAGCTTCAAAACCGGTGCTGCCGCCCGCAGCCGCGTACAAAACCGCGCTGATTTTCGGGTCATTCTCCAGTTCGGCCAGTTCCATCTGGTTGGAGGAGTTGATAACAACCACAATATTCTTGATGCCGTCATTCTGCTCCAATGCGCTGATGGTGGCTTCCTCGGCATCGGTCAGCTCCAGATAGTGCTTGGTCTCACTGTAACCCATCTGGGGGTCGGTGGAACCGTTCAGCGCAGCGTTCATGTTCAGGGCTTCGTCCTGACCCTCGCCGCCCTGACGGGCAATCCAGACGATGGCGGTGTCGGAGTAGTCGGCAGCCTGTGCAACCATGTCATCGGTGACAGGCATTTCCGGCAGCATCCAGTAGCTGGAAGAAGCATTCACACCATCCGTGCTGGCACCGGGACGTACCGTGTTGCCAGTATCCTTGCTCCACTTGTCGTAGCTGCTTTGCAGCGTGGGGTTTACTTCAAAGCCGGCATCCTCAAGGCCCTGCTTCGGGCTGATGGACGTAGAGGCGTCCGAGCTGCCGGAACCGGTACCGCCATATACCGGGTTGGAGAAGGCCCAGCCGAACACGCTGACCTTGGAGGTGTTCGTCAGGGGCAGGGTATTGTCTTTGTTCTTCAGCAGGACAAAGCCTTCTTCGGCAACCTGCAAGCAGACATCGCGGGAGTGCTGTGCGGCATCTTCCGCAGTAGTGTTAGATTTACCGTAGTAGTCAGTGTTCCAGTCCTCGGTTCCCTCGGCCTTGGTGACCGTGACCTTGGCTGCGCCGATGTACTGGTCCAGAATGTAGTCAAAGTAGTTTGCCACGTAGTTCAAGACCAAGGACAGTACCAGTAATATTGCAGTGATGGGCATCATAATCTTGATGGCAAGACCTGATTTACCCTTTTTGTTGCTGGGGTTCATTTGTTTCCCTCCTTATATTTCCTCCGCTTTCGCCATTAC
>CAVHXA010000078.1:0-4573 GCA_963639765.1 Oscillospiraceae bacterium
TGCGGCGTGGTGAGGTAGTGGTCCTCATCCGTGCGCTCTCTGAGTATCTTAGTCAAGTACAAGGGTCTGAGTTTTGCGTCTATGTCCATGGGTATACCTCGCTTAGTATGTATGAGTTACATCAGCGTTTCTATCATAATTTCTGCCTATTATTGCGATGACACATTGCGCCGGTTTCGTCTCTCCTGTCTACACATTGTTATGTAAGAATGAATCACAATTGGAGAGAATACAATCCTTATAATGTACTCGGTACTTATCCTGAGTCTTGGAGCAACAAGTCAGCCTATTATTTTGTTTATCCTTCAGTCTGAGATGCTATATACCCCCTTGTTTTTGAGAATAAACGATAGCTGTATTTTAGTATCTTTTCCTGTATCTTTTCCACCAGTGACATGAACTTCAACATAAAAATCGTTTCCTTTTGTAGTAACATTCGTAACAGTTCCTATGAAGCCATCTTTCCGACGAATGGTTTTACCAATATAGCTGTTATAAACAGACATACCCGATTTTTCACCCTCATCGTCGGCGTTAACGGGCACAGATGTTTCACTTTTGGGGCTCTTTACTTCTTCCGACAACTTCATGAGCTCACGAATTTCCGCAAAGTGCGTTTGTGTAAACCAAAGGTCATTATCACTTTCAATCGATATTGCTACATATTCGCTGTTTTCGATGTCAGAGGCCTTCATTGCCAATATTGTGCGTCGAACATTTTCCATAATGTCAGCATTAGCTCGAATTTTGCGATATATCGCTGCACAATTTGGGCAGAGGCAAAGATTCACCGGGTCCAATTCTGTTTCTGGCTTAAGGAACAACTCTGTTGCCTCAAACGATGAGCATGTTTCATGGCATAACTGGCATGCAAATTTAAATCTGTTATTACCTTCATGTCGATACATGTTCGATAGATAAGCCTTTGCCTCTCGTGGATGATTGCTAACACGAATACTGCGAATCTTCTCTTCATACCGAACAGGATCTGCATATATCAACATCTCTGCTGCATGCTTGCGTAAGGCGTCCCAACTACGAACATGGAGAGTCGGGAACGGAAGTTCCGGCTCTTCTTCAACAGTTTCAAGCCGACCAATCGTACCGTATCTTTCATTTAAATCCGCTGTTGATATGCCATACCGTTGACGGAGCTCATTTTCAAAGAAGGCTTCCAGCTTTTCCTGTGGGACTGTCCGTTTCAATTCATCTACTTCATCGGCTTCAGTTCGTTTGAAGGCGAAAAGGCGGAATATTATGGAATCTGGTTTTATTCTTCCGTAAATTGCTGTGCTGATGTCATGCCTAGAAATGGATTTTGGGGATACCAGTTCACCTGATTCAGCGTACAACCATTTTCCGTCCCAGCCCAGCACCCGTTCTCCGCGAAGAATATGAATCATTTCACAGGGCTCGTTATCCAAATTTGGGAAAGTACTTCCACCGATATGGACTAGGCCGCACAGACGTGTTTCGTTGACTGCCAGCACTTTCATAATTGCTTGTGATTTCAGGATGGAGTCCTTTGCTGTGGGATGTGCCGAAATGTACTTCAAAATGTCCTTCAGCGCGTCTGTGGAAAACTTCCAGCGAAAATCTCCACTTGTCCACCATTCTGGCTTACGACCCGTCGATCCTGTGTCGTAAGTACCCGTCATGATGTTGTCACCCGTTACAATCGTGTTTCGCACACCAACTGCCAGCAACATTGGAGTTTCAACTCCATGATTGACATAGAAGTCCACATCGACAAAAGACACTTTCTGCCCGATGTTTCTGTAATAGCCTTCTATGTTAATGCCATCTGTACTGATTGGGAGAAATACCCGTGAGGCATAACAGCTGCGCATTTTACCATCCGTACACCTGACAGAAAGCAATTCCCGAATAATGCGTTTTACCTCATCTTCATATTCTTCCCGCTTTTCATATTTCAAAAGTGCTTTAATATCCTCAACATGTTGATCGTCATCGTAGACAAAGCCTTGTTCGTAGCGCTTTTTGATATCTTTAATCAAAAACTCATACTCGTTTGGCTTCTGCAACTGGAGAATATCGTCGAAGAAATGGCGGCATCGCTCATATAATGCGCTGTCGACAAAATTAATTTCGGTGCTGTGAATTTTAGGCGAAGGGAGAAAAACATTCGGAATATATGCTTTCCCTTCACGCCGGAATGGCGCAACAAATATGCCGGAAGCTGTTTTCACAATATTCGCCGTGGTCATATTTGTTTCGTATCTGGCTTTAGAGAAGGCGCCGGGGATATTTTCAAAAATTCCGTATAACTCTACCAACCAATCCATTGACTGTGCAGGTAAAAATTTTGGATTTGCTGCAAAATACGTGCGCAGATCCTCTGGACGCACAACCGGTATGCTGAGTACTCCGGTTAAATAGTCAAGGACATGCTTATACTCTCTGTTCGTTTCAGTGAGAAAAGTTGGAAGCCAGCAGTATTTTCCACCGTCGTTTACCAGTTGCGTAAGCAAATCATCTGAAAACACATTAGCCAGTCTCTCTTGTCGAGCTATTTTTGCATACTTGGGATGTATATATTCCCCGGATTTTGTTGGAATAATGGCTGTGCTCATAAACAAATCACGGACGGTTTCGTATAATGGCATGAAAAGCCCAAACGTGTCAAATCTATCTTCATCGATTGGCAACGATTTTACAAAGCTCATGTTCAGTTGGCCAGAATTCTTCATTTCGATAATGCTGGTCCGAAGCAATGAAGCAGTTTCTTCAGACAGATAAACGTTGTCAGCATCATCGGCCGGAATGCTGCTGCGGTTAGGAGTTGTACGGAAAGGCCCTTGAACAATGAAATCTAGTTTGCTTTCTGTTTCAGTAGGAAAATAAACTGAAACATAGGGATTGGATGCTTTCAGGCACTGATAAATACCATTTTCTTCTTTTATCGGAAAAGCAATATCGACCGTTCTTAACGGATATCTTTTCAATCTGCGGGAAAATTTCAAGTAGGAAATAATCTCCGGCGCATCTGAATTGGACTTTTCAGGAGTACCTAGCGCGGAAACTACAAAGCAATGGTCATTGACTTCTCTTTTTTCCAATAGATATTCACCCGTGATGGGTTCTCCACTGGTTTCAATCTGATACTCAATTAACTCAAGATGCTTCATGAAGAGGAGCGTTGTGATGCCAAGATTCTGCAATTTTCGCGCGAGTGTATCAACAAGGGCAGACATCGTTTTGAAGCCGGAATATGTGTGCCCAACTGCAAAGGGAAATACAAAGCGAGTAGTATAGGTTCTAGGAAGTTGTTTCGCCGGAATGTCCTCCGGTCTTGTAAAATCTTTGATTTCCACAGCGAAAGGGATGGCATCGCTTTCAATTTTTCCTGCATAATGCGCCGGTTCACTGTATAGACGAACGGTGTCACAGATGCCGAAAACAGATTTGAAGCCAACACCGAATTCGCCGATTTGGTTCAGATTATCTACTTTGTCAGATTTTCCAATATCACAAAGTCCCTGAAGGTTTGCTGATGTAAAAGGTTTTCCGTCATGCAAAACTTCTAACCGATCTGCATACTGGATAAATTTGATGCTTGTTGCCTCCGCGTCTTCTGCATTCTGTAAAAGCTCATATACAAAGTGCGATTTATCCGTATAAAGCTGAATAATTCGCTCCAATGCACGACGAAGCATGCCATCTTTATCCTGTGCTGTTCTGACCTTGTCGGCGATATTACTCATGATTAACCCCTCTTAATCTCGATGATTCCGTTTGCAATCAGAGATGTGTGGATGTCCGCACGTGCAGCGCGGTCATTGATCTCGTCAACTTTTATCTGATACCGTTCTGTTGCAGTGGCAAGTTCGCTCTGGTACATCCTTCGAATTTTTTCATCAAAGGCATCTCGAATTTTCTGTTCCAAAGTTCTCTTGCGATTCCGATAATTGCTGCTAATGCTTTCCAATTTGTAATTCGCAGTACTCTGAATACCGGCAAGATATTTTTCTTTTTCCTGATGCCACAGAGCAATGTGAATGCTTTCCAGTCCAGCCCATGTTCCTCTATCTACGGTAACATTGGTAGAAGATGTATCCGCATCTTGAAGAATATCCGTAAGTTCTGCTGCCAGTAATTCGTTCTCGCAGATCGGCATAACACGGAACATAGGGTTCAGACCGACATAGCTCCAGGCATAAATAGAGAATGGATAAGTGCCTTCATTCATCTCATCAGAATAGTATTCCAAATGAATATACGACACCTGGCTGGTTGCATAGTACTTTGCGGCCTGCTTTACAAGCGGATGCATTGGCGTGATGAAGAAGGCTTTTCGATCCTTCGATGCCGTTTCAGGCATAAATGTCAGGCGATGCAGTGGTTCGGAACCCTTTAGATAATTCTCCCACCTACGTTTCAACGCAGACTTGATATTCGATAGTTTTCTGAAATCCTCCAGCAGCATCTGACGTGCCTCCCGGCTGAGTCGAATCTGCTTGAGCTCGGATGCGCCAAGAATATATTGGCCTTCCCCAAGGCGATCTCTAAGGAACCTCTGAATAAATAGCCTTCATTCGGCGCAGAGCGAGAA
>CAVHXA010000078.1:4648-8244 GCA_963639765.1 Oscillospiraceae bacterium
GCTGTTCGGTGAGATCCATGGGCTTTCTGCATCTTTAATCTCTCTGGCCGCGGTGTAATTTGACAGGTCAAAGCCAAAAAGTGCCCGTTCCTCGTCTTCGAGTTTGCTGAGCTCCTGCATACGGCGAATTTCGTTGTCCGCCATCTGCTCCAGCTTGACGCGTCGTTCTTCGTCTGTGAGGGATGTATTTACGGCAATCTGTTCGATTTGAGCTCCGATTGCCCCGAGTACTTCTTCGCATTCACCAATGCTGCGTTCAAAGACCCCAATACGCATGAGACATCGTGAGTAGATATCTGCGTCTACGGTATCCGCTGTGATGATGTTATAAATATTGACCGCTTCACTCTTTTGACCGCGCCGGTCAATTCGTCCAATACGTTGCTCGATACGCATCGGATTCCACGGCAAATCATAGTTAATCATCGTATCACAGAACTGGTAGTCCAGGCCTTCTGATCCTACTTCAGTAAACAGGAGAAGATCCAGCGCATCAGGGTCGTTCCTGTCCAGTTCGAAGCGTTCACGCAAAGCTCGACGGTCATCATCTTTGATGCTGCCGTTGATCTGTGCCACACGGTAACCACAATTTCGCAGTTTCGTTTCCAAATAAGACAGTGTATGCCGGAAGGAACTGAACAAAATAATCTTGTTATTATCCTGCTTCTGCTTCTCATCAATAATCGTGCGGACACTGTCAAACTTTGGATCATCATCCGGAAGCAGATCCGCGAGTTCCAAGACATGATGAGCCAGTGCCGTTAAGGTAGACGTGGCTTTAGCATCCAAATCATATTCATCCATATCAACATCCGGATCTTCGACCATCTGGTCAAACCGTCGTGTAATCAAATCACGAATATGAGGTGCCAAGCCAAATATGCAGCTCGAGGCCTGCCTGCGAATTGTGCTCATCATAAACGGAATAGAACGCACATTGTGCAGTTTGGAAAGCGCTTCAAACTCAAACCGAAGGAGCTCATTATGCAGGTCATACTGCTGTGGCGTAAAACTGGTTTCGACCGTATAAGAACGGCGAATACAGAAATCCTGAATATCCCTCCTACGGGTGCGGTTCAACATATTGTTGAAGCTATGGAGCGATTCGACATCAGAAACAAGCTTTACCCGTTCTTCACGCGTGATCTCCGGTTTGGCCAATCGCTCTAATACATCGGTATAGAGCGGATTTTTTGCTATAACATTCTCGCCCCATTGCGTTGACTTGATATTTTGCAGTTCCGTAATCGCCACTTCCTGCCAGCCCTCAGCTGCACCACGGATTGCGTGGGAACATTTATAAATAAATTCGTTGGGGCGGGACATCATGCGGAATACATCTTTGTCCATGATGACGTCCGGGCGCAGCAAATTCATCAGGGTAAAGAGATCATCATCGCTGGTTTGCAAAGGCGTAGCGGTCAGCATGACCACAGCGTCTGCGTGCTCGCAGAAATATCGGACACATTTGTATGCATAGGCCTTATCCTTATCCAAGCTGCCGTTACGGATATGATGTGCCTCATCAATAATCACAAGATCAAAGTGCGGAGCTGGATCGAGGTCAAGTAAGCCGTACTGCCGTCCTCTGCGGTGCTCTTCACCTTCATACACGCGACCGTCCAGAATGGAATACGGAATTATGGCCTTGTTATAGCGTCCCGGCCACTCCTCATCTCGATGCGTATCGGAAATCGCCTGCCGGAGGATGGCTCCGTCTAGCGGAATAAAATCCTCATCAAAACGCTTCATTTCAAGTTCCCACTTGCGCTCTGCGACAAGCGGCTTTGGGCAAATGATCAAGATGTTATCCAGTTCGTTTCTTGCTTCCAACTCTTTTACAATGAGGCCCGCTTCAATGGTTTTACCAACACCAACACTGTCGGCGATCAGGATCTTCGGCTCATCTGATTTGATGAGTTTCAAAGCAGGGCGGAACTGGTATGGCACAAAATCAATTCTTGCTGCATTCAGCGAGTACAAATTGCCGGCGGACGGATTGTTGATTTCGTACGCTGTGAGGTTGCTTTGCAGTGTGCTCAAATCCACCCAGCTGTATGCCGGAGCGGATGCGATTTTTTGAATCTGTCCATCATAAAATGTCTTGATTTCACCATCCACAAACACCTCATATTTCTTGGTGCCGCCGACGGACGTTACAGAAAACACCATACCCTTGGTATTGGGATCTCCGGTCAGAAATACGCGGTCTTTTTCCTGTATATCGCCATCACTTGTTGTGACAGGAGCCGGTTTCGTTGCCTGCACCGACTCATTGTCAAAGACAGCCGAAAAATCTGCGTTCTCAATTTCAATTCGGAAATCATCGAGTCCCTGTGTGTACTTATTCGTAACGATTACATTCTCAAAGAACGATAAAATAACATTGAGGTCTCTCAACACAACATCTTTGTCAGCGATAGCGACGGAAAGATGTGCCCAGTTGTTGCGAACCTTCACCATTTCCCGCACGCACTGACGTTCTTTGGTGGGAAGGTAAGCAAAAGAACGCATATCATACCACGACTTATCGGCCACACGAAGCAGGGCAGCAAGATCAAGATCTTCCAGCTTTGAGTAGCCGTTTTCCGCAGCAAACTGCTTTTGCGCATAGGATAGATTATCAATTACGCAACCTTGCCACCAGTCCTCACCGACGCGAGGCAGCATTTTACCAAGCCATGCGCACAGCTCTTTGGTCGCTGCATGCAAATACTCATGCATCTTGCTGACAATAGCCTGTTCGTTCATATGCTTTCCTTCCTTTTATCTTTTATTGAAAGAATCCGTCGCTTTCAAAGATATGGTTCAGCTCATCGTTGCTGGCACAGCGGGAAACTTTATCCCGGATGGAACTCTTGGACATATCCAGGCGGAATGCCCGCTCTCTGCCGATAGAGTCTCTCTGCATCCGAATCAACTGAATTCTGCCTACGCCGGGATTCTGCCGTGCATATTCTGCGAAGCCTTTCGCTTTACCGAGGTTATCCTGCCGTGTCGGGTCATGTGGTTCCAGAATATCTACAACATATTCAGATCCGTCCTTGCGGATGATAAGGAAATCCGGATATGTCGGTTTCGTCTCACCGCCGATCTCATAAGGAATACAAAGCGCCCATGAGCCCCTCGACGGATTGCGCAGCCAGCAAACGAAATCCTCCTGCTGTTCCTCTTCCGCAATAACCTTGCGTTCCCAGCCGTTCAGGTTGATCAGTGCCGTGCCGGAGTCATCTACAAACAGGTGGTTGCTGTACAGTTTACCTTCCATTTCGTGCGGGACGCGGATCGTCTCAGGTAGGCGGAAGTTGTGCTTACTGATGATATCGCCATCGGAAACAATGTCGTCGTATCTTTTCTTGAACTTCTCCGGCAGCGAGACTGTGCGGCGGCGGTTTGCATCGTTCAGATCATGGAATTTTTGCTTCGCATATTCATTCAGTGCATCCATACAGCCCTGATTTGCCGCAAATATGATGACATGAATTTTCAGGTTCGGCGTCTCATCCTCGCCGCTGTAGCGCTTGACATATGCGTTGCTTACGCCCTCGTTACCAAGGCGGGTTTCAGCCAGACGGAACTGGCGTTCAATATCCGTA
>CAVHXA010000079.1:0-8220 GCA_963639765.1 Oscillospiraceae bacterium
ATCATAACGGACGTAGTGGAAACGCTGGAGAGGAGATAAGACGTGGAAAAGAAAGTTTATGAACTGAAGATCGATCCGGAGTTATCCAAGGTAGCTCCGCCCTTGGCAGATAACGAGCTTGAAATTCTCCGGTCGGACATTCTTGAACGGGGTTGCATGGCTCCCATCATCGTTTGGAACGGTGCGATCGTGGATGGCCATAATCGATACGCCATCTGTTCGGAAAACAATATCCCATTTGGAATTGAGGAGATGGAATTCTCCAATATGACCGAAGCGAAGCTTTGGATCATCAAAGCCCAGATAGGACGCAGAAACCTACAGCCATTCCAGCGGTGTGAGATGATTCTTCCCATGGAAGATGAGTTGAAGGCCGAGGCGCGTAAACGCATGAGCGCAAGCGAACGCGAAGCAGGTATGCCAATTTTGGCCAGGCCGAGCAGAGATGTTTTAGCCGATTTGGCAGGTGTTTCACATGGTACTTGGGATAAGGCAAGAGTCATTATTAAGGAGTGCGATGAACCGCTAAAGCAGAAGCTCAGGGCCGGAAATTTGAAAATTCATACTGCTTATTCAATGCTCCAGAAGCAGGACGACCCAGCCAAGGAAGTGCATCCCGGCAAACATGAAGTGCCGAGGGGGGAATCACCCATCATCGAGGCACAAACGGAGAGGCCTGAGAAACCGGTCCACAAGACGGGTGCAGAACTGCCCGAGCCGCTTGTTCATATGGACGGTCCAATTGAAGTTCCGCCCATGCGGGACAAACCGGAACGGAAGCCGCAGCCGTTTCCGTATGTACAGGATCAGGTCAGGTTTTCCATCGAGAACATGATCCGTAATTTGGAAATCGCTATGAATTGGCTGCGTGATGAGGATCAGGACAAGATTGACGTCTTGCTTGAAATGTTGGATCAGGGATTTGATCGTGCAGAGGCACTGCTGAAAGGACAGGAGGATGTATAAAGATGGATCACAGAAACACACCTACAGAGAACGCGAATGTTGGAAAAACGAACATCGGGAAACCGAGCAAGAACGGAAGCCCGGCAGTGCGGAGCGAAATGCGCCAGCTGCCCGTCGGCTTGTTGGAAATCGACTACTCGTACCGGCAGAATCTGATTATGCGCCGTGTCAAGTATATTGCTGATCATTTCAATCCGGATCTACTTGGCGTCATCAAAGTATCTTTCCGCGACGGGCATTACTACGTGGTTGATGGTTGCCATACGGTGGCTGCAATTAAGGAGAAGTTCCACGACGATTCCTATCCCTTGTTGTGCAAGGTCTACCACGGCTTGACGGTTCAGGACGAAGCAAGGATGACGATAAATCGGGCAGTTCCTTTGAGGAACTATTTTGCTGCAAAAGCACACTTCGACGGCGATACATCGTTCAAAACACTAGATGAAGCTTTTGAACGTGTGAAGGCAATACTGAAAGAGAACGAGGAGGTATAACCATGGGTCGCAAGAATCGTAGAAAGAAGAATCAGGTCATGCCAATGGAGGCCATCACCCCCAAGACCACAGGAGCAAGCGAATCGAATTTCAAGGAAATGAACAAGGAGGGAAGCGCGGCAACGTGGACTGAGATGCGCCAGATGCCTGTTGGTATGTTGGAGATCTGCAATGACTATCAGCGCACTTTGAACATGGGTCATGCCAAGCATATCGCAGCCAATTTCAATCCGGATCTCGTCAATGTCATCAAAGTGTCTTTCCGTAACGGGCATTACTATGTGTTCGATGGTCAGCATACGACGATGGCAATCAAGCTGAAATTCCATGATGACTCTTACCCCGTCATGTGCAAGATCTACTATGGCCTGACAGTGGAGGACGAATCGAAGCTGTTCGCAGAGCAGACAGGATTTTCAAAGGCCCTCCCCGCTGCATATAAGATGCGTGCATTGTCTCTTTCCGGAGATGAGGATATCAATGAATTCCTGCAAATCACTCGTGACAGTGGATTCATGATCGAACCGACGAAAAGCATGAACAAACCTTGTGCTATCGAAGCCGTGAAGATGGCGTTCAACTGCTATCACGCCCTCGGCGCAGAACAGTATGGACAGATGCTCACGCTTTTGATGCTTGCTTGGCACGGAGAGAGATGGTCGATTACCCAGAAGATGCTTTCGGGAATGTGCATGTTCATGAAGATCTTTGGGGACGATGTTGACACTGCTCGCTTTCAAAAGAAGCTCTCCGTCATGGATGAGCACGATGTCGCTCGTGCGGCCGGTCAGTTCTGCGAACTGTCAGTGCCATACCGCTTTGCCGGTGGCATCGCAACACTGTACAACAAAGGCGGTTCCAAGGGCACGTTGAAGCTCCGCAAGCTCACCTTTGCAATGTGTGGGGAGGATTGATCAATGAAAACCGGAAGGGATTTGAAGGATGTTCTGATTGAACTTCAGAGGCAGCAGGAAGCGAAGAGGGACTACATCAGTCCCTCCGCCTCGCTTGCACTCAGAGAAGATGGTCGCACCATCGCCATGGGAGATAAGGAATTTGCCACGACCGACCTGTTCCACAGGCAGATGGGCTCTACGCTCTCCATCCCGGCAAAATACTACGACCTGATGCAGAAAGAAAAGCCTGATCTGCTTGCCGCCAACGTGAACAGCTGGCTGGCAACGCAGGATCAGTCGTATATGGTCAGGACGCTCGACCAGACGGCACGGGCTTTTCTGTCGGATCGCTATCGCAGGATCGATAATCTGGAGGTCGCTTCCGCAGTGCTGCCACTGTTCGCTGGCACCTCCGGTATGCAGGTCATGAGCTGTGAGGTGACTGCACAGCGCCTCTTCATTAAGGTCGTTGATACGCGCAGGGAAGCAGTTTGCGTCGGCGATGCGGTGCAGTTCGGTGTGGTTGTTTCAAACAGCGAGGTTGGCTTGGGCGCGGTATCCGTCCAGCCGCTCGTCTATACCCTCCGCTGCACGAATGGTATGATTGTAAACTCGCTCGGTGAGCGCAAGACCCACGTTGGCAGGGCAGCCAAGGGTCTGGAGGATGGATTTGCCATCTACACGGAAGAAACTCAGGAAGCCGAGGACAAGGCGTTTCTGCTGAAGCTCCGCGACATCGCATCCGCTGCCTTTGACGAAGCGAAACAGGGCATGATCCTCAAAAAGCTCGAAGCGTCTTCTGAGGCAAAGATCACAGGCAGAGTGCAATCGGTGGTGGAGTTGACCGGCAAAGAGTATGGGCTTTCCACACCTGAGCAGGACGGCGTGATGAAGTACCTCATCGCAGGCGGTGACCTTTCCTTGTATGGACTCTCCAATGCGGTCACCCGCTACTCGCAAGATGTTGAGAGTTATGACCGTGCCACCGCTCTTGAAGGCATCGGCTGGAACGTTGCCACGATGGAGCCGGGAAGGTGGAAGGATCTCAATGAGAGTGTTGCATATCGATCTTGAAACATTCTCCGAGGCGGATCTATCCAAGACCGGCGTTTATCGCTATGTGGAAGATCCGTCTTTTGAGGTGCTGCTCTTTGGCGTGTCTGTGGATGACGGACAGGTTGAGGTTTATGATTTGAAGCAAGGCGACGCTATCCCTGCTCAAATAATAGCGGCTCTTCAGGACAACACCGTAACCAAATGGGCTTTCAATGCGCAGTTTGAACGGATATGTCTTTCACGCTACCTCTGGGATGCCGGTCTGCTCGAAAAAGGGCACTACCTCGACCCATGCGGCTGGCGCTGCGACATGGTCTGGGCGGGCTATTGTGGCTTCCCCATGAACCTCAAAGGCGCCGGTGCTGCACTGCAGCTCGATGAGCAGAAAATGGACGAAGGCAAGTCACTCATCACTTATTTCTGCAAACCGTACCGCCCCACCTCGCGCAACGGATACACAGATAGAAACCTGCCGGAGCATGATCCGGAAAAATGGGAACTCTTCAAAACTTACAACAAGCGAGATGTGGAAGTGGAGATTGCAATTGCAAATAAGCTCGCCAAGCATCCTGTGCCGGAGCAGGTCTGGGAAGAATACTGGATGGATCAGACAATCAATGACAGAGGCATTCTCGTAGACATTCCGCTGGTGGAGAACGCCATCAGGCTCGACACGGAATCCAAGCAGCACCTGAAAAAGAAAATGAAGTCCATCACAGGTCTGGCAAATCCCCAGTCTGTCCAGCAGATGCAAAACTGGCTTAGGAGGAACGGCGTACAGTTGGATTCGCTCGGAAAGAAAGAAATCGCCGGAAGGCTTTCCTCCATCGACGAGCCGATGCGCTCAGTCCTGCTCCTTCGCTTGCAACTTGCCAAGTCCGCAGTTAAAAAATACACCGCGATGGATACGGCGGCCTGCGCAGACGGGCGTTGCCGAGGAATGTTCCAGTTCTACGGTGCAAACAGATCAGGACGTTTTGCCGGAAAGATTATTCAATTGCAAAACTTGTTCCGGAATAGCTTGCCTGATCTCGATCAGGCGCGAACGCTCGTTGCCCAAGGGAACTATGATGCGTTGGCGGCGCTGTATGATTCTGTGCCCGAGGTGCTGGCTCAGTGTGTAAGAACTGCGTTTATTCCTGCTCCTGGTTACAAGTTCATCGTCAGCGACTTTTCTGCCATTGAAGCGAGAGTAATTGCCTGGCTAGCTGGCGAACAGTGGCGCATGGAGGCTTTCGAGCGTGGAGATGACATCTACTGCGCTTCGGCAAGCCAGATGTTCGGTGTGCCGGTCGTCAAGCACGGCGTGAACGGGCATTTAAGGCAGAAAGGAAAGGTAGCTGAGCTCGGGCTCGGCTACGGCGGCGGTGTCGGTGCGCTGAAGGCGATGGGCGCTCTGGAAATGGGGCTGAAGGAGCAGGAACTTCAACCGTTGGTCAACACATGGCGCGCAGCCAATCCCAACATCGTAAAGCTCTGGTGGGCAGTTGAAAAGGCAATCAAGACAACCGTGAAGAGTAAAACGACGACCCGCACCCACAACCTCACATTCCGCTGCAAAGACGGTTCACTCTACATTACTCTCCCCTCTGGTCGCGATCTCGTCTATGTCCAGCCACGCATGGGTGAGAACAGATTCGGCAGCGAAGCCGTCACCTACATGGGCACGGACATCACCAAGCACTGGTCGAGAATCGAGACGTTTGGCGGCAAGGCGGTGGAGAACATCGTTCAGGGAATTGCAAGGGATATCCTTTGCCATGCCTTAGGACAGCTTTCCGACTACCGCGTTGTTGCTCACGTCCATGATGAGTGCATAGTGGAATGTCCGCGGGAAACAACGGTTGAGGAGATTTCCAGTAAGATGGCTGTTGTCCCTCCTTGGGCGGATGGACTCATCCTCCGTGCTGATGGATATGAATGCCCCGGCTACTACATGAAGGACTAAACTAAGAAGCCCACAAGAAAATAAAGCCCGCACATTTTGAAAAAAACGACCACCCACGTATAGATGGCGTGGGAGAAAGAAGGTACTATGACCAACTACAAAGTTGCATTCGGCGATTCGCGTCAGTCCAAGACTTGGCGCAACGCCACGATCACATGGGACGAGTTGAAAGACCGGCTGGAGCATCCGCTTCGCACCGGCGAAACCGTCCAGGAATACCACCGCATGAAGAACGAAGGCCGCTCTGCCGCAAAGGACAAGGGCGGCTTTGTTGCAGGTGAACTGAAAGATGGACTTCGCAAGTCGGCGAATGTGGTTTCTCGCTCCATGCTCACGATGGACGTGGACAACGCGAAAAAGACGTTCCTCGATGAGTATATGATGCTGTCCCCTTATACGACCCTTATCTACTCCACCCATTCTCACACACCCGAGGCGCCGCGCCTGCGTCTGGTCGTGCCGCTCACGCGAGACGTGACCCCGGATGAGTATCAGGCGATTACCCGTCTCTACGCTGCGGAGAACGGTATCAACCAGTTCGATCCCTGCTCGTTTATTCCTTCCCAGCTCATGTTCTGGCCGACGGTCGCTGCGGATGGCGAGTACGTCTTTGAATCTCTGGAAGGGGAACCGCTCAATCCGGATACCTTCCTTGCGAAGTACCCCAATTGGAAAGATCCCACTTCCTTGCCTACAACCATCAAGGAAAAGCCGCTCCATGAGCGTGCAGGCATGAAAGTCGAGGATCCCCTCATCAAGCAGGGCATCGTTGGAACATTCTGCCGTGCAGTGGGAACAATTCAGAATGCGATTCACGCATATCTCCCCGACGTTTACGAGCAGGTCAGCCCGAATCGCTTTAGGTATATCCCTTCAAGCAGCGTGGCTGGCGTGACCATTTTCGATGATAAATTTGCGTACAGCAATCACGCCACAGATCCTGCCTACCATCAGGAATGTAACTCTTTTGACCTTGTGCGAATTCACCGCTTCCCTGATGAAGACGATAAGCGCAGCTTCACTCACATGGCTGAATGGGCCGTCCAGCAGCCCGAGGTGTCGAGGATGCTCCTTGAGGAGCGTCAAGCTTCCATACAGGAGGACTTCGCCACCAGTGAAGCTGACAACTGGCGCGACAACCTTACCCGCGACAAGCACGGCAACGTCATCAATAATCTGCGAAACATTGGTCTCATCATGACGCATGACAAGTTTATGCGGAATATAGTCTTCAACCAGCTGGCGGACGACATGGAGATCGTAGGCTCGGTTCCGTGGAAGCATGACACTTCCACATACTGGAGGGACGCAGATGATGCGCAGCTTATCTTCTACGTCGATCAGAACTATGGTACTTTCAGCCGTACGAACTATGATGTTGCAGTGACAAAGTGTGTAGATGATAGATCCTACCACCCCATCAAGGACTACTTCAAATCTCTTCCCCCGTGGGACGGAACTCCTCGCGTGGACACGCTCCTCGTCGATTACCTTGGAGCGGCGGATACTCCCTACGTCCGCGCCGTCACTCGCAAGACGCTCTGCGCTGCCGTCATGCGCATCTATGCGCCCGGCACGAAGTTCGATACAATCCTCGTCCTCAACGGACCGCAGGGGATTGGGAAAAGTACAATCATCGCGCGGCTTGGCATGAAGTGGTTTTCTGACTCGTTAACCCTCTCTGACATGAACGAAGGCAAGTCCGCGCCCGAAAAGCTCCAAGGCTACTGGATTCACGAGATCGGCGAGATGGCAGGCATGAAGAAGGCGGATCTGGAAAAGGTGAAATCCTTCCTCTCTCGATCCGATGATAAGTATAGGGCCGCCTTCGGTCGCCGTGTCACCTCTCACCCTCGGCAGTGTGTTTTCTTTGGCACGACCAATGCGGAAAATGGTTTCCTTCGAGACGTGACGGGCAATCGTCGCTACTGGGTCGTTACTACCCCAGGTGGTAGCAGCCACCATCCTTGGGAACTGACGCAGGATGTTATTGACCAGATCTGGGCAGAAGCGATCCATTTGGTCGAAGAGGGAGAAGACATCTACCTCGAGCCGGAGATGGAGGAGATGGCGAAGAAAGAGCAGTCCGCAGCCATGGAGAGCGATGAGAGAGAAGGTATTGTCCGGCTCTACCTTGATACGCTCCTGCCGGAGAACTGGCCCAAAATGGATCTCTATTCCAGAAGGGAGTTTCTCCGAGGTGATGACCCGACCATGCCGAAGGGAACCGTTCAGCGTCAAACTGTCTCCAACATGGAGATCTGGTGCGAGTGTCTCGGCATGCCGAAGGAGACTTTGAAGAGCAACGAATCGTATGCGATTCGCTCCATGATGTCTCGAATCGAAGGCTGGGAGCGCACGAATCAAATCGTGAAGAGCCCGCTCTACGGATCGCAGCGGGTGTACAAGAGGAAGTAAGTCAGCGCGGGGAAAAAGGTAACAGGTCTACAAGTCCATACCACGAGATTGTGGGCTTGTTACCCTTCACTTTTCCCATTTTCTGGGGGTAAACGCCTTCGGTAACAAACAACTACGTAATTTCTATATAAGACCAAATAATAAAAATTTATATATATAGGTATTACGTAATACGCGTATACGCGCGTAAGGGAAAATTCGTAGACTTGTATACTCTTGTTTCAAGCTAAGAAAGGAGCAAACTATGACGCTTGAAAAGGAAATAGAACAAGCCCTCATTCGGGCGGTAAGGAGGAGCGGCGGTCTCTGCCTCAAATTTGTCAGTCCGGGCTGGGCTGGCGCGCCGGATCGGGTTTGTTTGTGGAAGGGTGGACGCATAGCGTTTGTTGAGTTGAAAAGACCGGGTGGAAAGGTGAGGCCGATCCAAGCGAAGCGGCTGGAA
>CAVHXA010000080.1:0-8208 GCA_963639765.1 Oscillospiraceae bacterium
CCAAGAATGATGCAGGAACCCTTCGCTGTCCCGCACTTCCAGTCATATTACTGGCGGCGTCGATTCTGAACTGCGGGAAGACAGTCAAGGTATATATCCAGCGTGGAGTAGCCGTTTCCTTTGCAGGGCGCAACACATGGAACTCTGTTGAGCCGAATCCGATCCCGTTATATAAGCCTGTAGCTACAGCACCCTTACCGTTTTCCATACAAGGTGTGATTTTCGCAAATAGCACATCGTTCTCCGCAAAGTACGTGAACCCTGTTTTCACCTCGTCATACGGCTTTACTTGTGTTGTGTCAATGTCGCCCGACTCAGATACAGATGGCATGGGGACAAACGAAACCAACAATCCGTTTGTCAATCTCGCATCCTGACTTTTCTTGGGATTGATTTCGCATATTTCTCCCAATGAAGACATACCCCACCCGTGGGCATCCATTCCGGGCAAACCGAACATCTCCACAAATCGGGATTTGAGATCAACCGATGTATTTTCGATGTGACAGCTTCACGTTGTTCTGGCTGACCATCGCATACTGCATTGTCGTGTCGATTTTGGCATGACCCAATAACCGCTGCACCTGCTCGATGGGCATTCCCTTGTCGATTGCACGGGTAGCAAGCGTTCGCCTGAATTTGTGAGGGTGGACTTTTTCAAGGCCGAGCAGCTTTCCGAGCCTGCGCAACCGGATTTCCACTCCGCTGATTTTCAGCCGATCATGTGGATTGTCAAGGGTCACGAACAAAGCCGGATTTTGATCTGTTCGGCTGGCAATATAATTCTTCAAATGTATCTTTGTGCGGGCATCAAAATATACCGGGCGTTCTTTACTGCCTTTGCCAAAGACAATGCACTCCCGGTTTTCAAAATCAATATCAGAAATGTTTAGATGGACAAGCTCACCAACGCGCATACCGGTTGAAGACAGCATATCGATCATCGCCAGATCGCGCAGATTGCCACAACTGTCGCGCATCATTTCCATAGACTCGTCGGTATAGGTTTCTTTTACGGGTTTATTGGTGCGGATCTTGTGGATTCTACGAACGGGACTCTTTAGAATGTAATTTTCATCTTCCAGCCAAGCGAAAAAACTGGAGAGAATGCGACGAATGTTGTCGATATTGCCGCGACTGCAACCGCTGTTCTGTTGATAGTCCGCCAAATACTGGCGCAGATCATCGGTAGTGATATGCACGACGCGCTTATCGAGGGTATGCAGCAGCTTGGCAATGGTGGTCTGGTAATAATGCAGCGTCTTCTCACTGCAGCCTTCTACACGCTTGGCGGAGAGAAACATTTCCAACAGTTGCTCGTTGTTCTGTGCGTCCGGTTGGTCGATGACGGAATCGACTACCACGATGTCCTTACCCCAAAGCGCATGAGTCAGGGCTTCGTGCAGGACTTTCATCTGAGCGTTGTCCAGAATGGACAGGAGAGACTGTTCGACTTCAGTAATAAAAAGTTGCTTCATGTTGGTACGCTCCTTATTCTGGTGGGGTGTACCAACATCCTGCAACCATTGTGAGTTTTTATCTTGTTTTAATTAAATGCTCTGGTGGAGTATAAGAATATCGACTTCTAGCAACTTCTTGCAGATTATCATCTCCATTATTTAGACAATGATCCCTAGAAATGCGAATGCTGATTGTTTCCTGATTCTCCAGTTTTTCACTTGGTATACCATTTGCAATATAGTATTCTTGTAGTGCTACATAGTACACTCTTTCAGTACAAACATCGACAAGAAATAACACAAATGAATTGCCAGAGTTTATCGCATAGCTAATCGTTTTTGTGTCGATTGAAAATGATATATTGCCAGCCATCAATTCTTTTAATTTCTTGGTGCCTTTGATCTGTCCTTCAATCTTATCGTTATTCCAGCGATCATTAATTGATAATTCCAGAACACAATCCCGGCCAATGTCGATGTTGGTTTCTTCACGATAAAGCCAGTGATCGGCATTAAGCGTATAATGAACAATCGCACACGCTTTTGAGCCAATCTTCCTTTGCGGTGTATCTATTGGCATTCTGGGCATAATAACACCTCATCCAAAATATTGCTGCATCAGCGATTTCTTCAGAGTTTCCAGCTTTTCGAGGCTTTGCTTCACTGCCAATTTTGATTTGTCGGTCTGTTCGACGAAGGCTGCAAACTGTTCTTGTAGCGCCATTGGGGGGATGCAAATCAATAGTGGAGCTATGTCCTTATTATTGATCTGCGGGACAGACGATCCATTGTTTAATGTGCCAAGATCAACGGTGTTAAAATACGCCATCAGATACTGCGGCGTTAATCTTCTACCAGCAGTTACGCCCATGACGTTTAGATCCGCACAAATAGGAAGCCTCGTGAGGCGCTTTTTGTTTGTGCCGATCGCCCCACCTCTTTTGGGGAATACCACTGTTCCTACCGGAAATACGCCTGTGCCAGCAGTCTGCTCCGAAACAAATCTTGATGATGTTGTGATATACTGCTCGTTTCCGGGATAATTCATGTCACCGACTTTTACATACGGTATTGCCCCACCTTCATTTTCTTTATCAGCAGGCAGGGACGTTCCGCTTTTCAGAGTGCAACATGCGCCTATTGTTGTTTGTTGCCAACCATAGGGGTTGGCTGTTTGATCACCGAACAGTTCGATAAATCGGGACTTGACGGTCTGCTCTATTAACGCTATTTGTCGTTGCCTTTTATCGATAAGTGTATTGCATTTTTCGAGGCATTCAATGATTTCTGTCTGTCTTTCGATGCTGGGAAGAGGAATAAGGGCGTCCGTGAGATTACTTAGTTTTATGTACTTAATAACCCCACCAATTGACTGTGTTCGCAACACTTCCACATAGATGTCAAAGAAAAAATACAGGTATTTTACAAGCAATTTTCTCTTGTCCGCAGACTCAATAATATAGGTGCGCTGATATGCATCGAACTTTCCGTCATAGTATTTTACATTCAAATCGCCGTTTCCTGCTACTAAGACACACTCACAATCGTATGAATACGAAGCAATTCGCAATGGTTCTTTGGAACAGGTAAAAAAAGGATATTGTCCGTTCTCTGATGACGCATTTGCATCCAGCTTTCCAGTGCGAATGTATGTCAGATCACCCAATTTTACGAAACCGCTCATGCTGCCACCTCCATCTTACCGCAAAGTTTTGATTTGTCGACTTCGGTGACAAAGGCGGCAAAGCGGTTCTGGAGCTCCAGCGGGGGCTCCGAAACACGATAGTTTTCCAAGAATGATGCAGGAACCCTTCGCTGTCCCGCACTTCCAGTCATATTACTGGCAGCGTCGATCCTAAACTGAGGGAAGACAGTCAAGGTATATATCCAGCATGGAGTAGCCGTTCTCTTTGCAGGGCGCAACACATGGAACTCTGTTGAACCGAATCCAATTCCATTATGTAAGCCGATAGCTATGGCACCCTTACCATTTTCCATACAGGGCGTGATTTTCGCAAAGAGTACATCGTTTTCTGCAAAGTATGTAAATCCTGTTTTCACCTCGTCGTATGGTTTTACTTGTGTTGCGTCGATGTCGCCCGACTCAGATACAGACGGCATGGGGACGAACGAAACCAACAATCCATTTGTCAATCGCGCATCCTGACTTTTCTTGGGATTGATTTCGCATATTTCTCCCAATGAAGCCATACCCCACCCATGGACATCCGTTCCGGGCAAACCAAACATCTCTACAAATCGGGATTTTACAAGCTCATCCAGCTTGACAAGCTGCTTTTCACTTGCATCGATTATTCCTTGTACTCGGTCAATCTTGTCGACGATTTTTTCTTGATCTTCAATCGAATAGACTGGAATTTCGTATGTCAACCAGCGAGACAAGTCAATCGTTTTCCCTTGTCTACTTCCTTTCTTTACATAGCGAACAAACATATCCTGATTCCTGCATTCAAGACAATACCTTAGATAATTTGGATTGATATTGTTAATGCGATAGGTATGATATGCAGGCGAAACAGAGTAAGTTTCATCTGTCGAGAGTATACCTATATCAATTTGAACCGAACCCATTCCAATGGTCAGCGTATTTTTGAAAATAAGCTTATTCTTGGAATAGTCTTTTGCCAGTTCTTTCGAATAAATGCTATCTCGAGAACGAATTCCATATCTACCGACCGCAACAGGTCTGTATTTATTATCTATATTTCTTTCCGTATACTCGGAAAGAAACTCGTTAAGATGCATACTTTTAATCATGCTTAATCCTCCATGAATAGGTTTTCTATGATTTTCGTTTTTGCCGTCATTCGTTCTGGATTAAAATACCGGATCATAGCATCCCCTTCAGCACCTTCAGTCCTTCGTCGATCTCTTTCTGCAGGCTTTCCAGCTCCGCCAGAATTTCACTGGTGGGCGGGTATTCAACGGCCTGATATTCTACCTTCTTGTATTTGTTGATGGAAAGGTCATATCCGTTGTCCACGATTTCCTGTTTGGGCACGAAGAAGCTCTTTTCGGTGCGCTCGCGGGTTTCTTCCTGATCGAGGTGATGGAAGCGTTCGATGATGTCAGGAATGTCGTTCTGGTCGATGGGACTGCGCTTGTCGTCCAAGCTAAAACCGTCTGCTGCCATATCATAGAACCAGACCTTGTCCGTACCGCCGTGTCCGGTTTTGGTGAAGATCAGAATAGCAGTAGAAACACCGGCATAGGGTTTGAACACGCCGGACGGCATAGAGATAACAGCCTCAAGGCGGTTGAATTCCACCAATTCCTGCCGCAGTGCCTTATGTGCCTTGGAAGAGCCGAAAAGCACGCCGTCCGGCACGATGGATGCACAGCGACCGCCGATTTTCAATGCTTTGAGGAATAGAGCGAGGAAGAGCAATTCCGTCTTCTTTGTAGGTGCGATAGCAAGCAGATCCTTGGAGATCGTCTCCTTGTCAAGGCTGCCGGTAAATGGAGGATTTGCCATGATCAACGTATACTCATCGCGGTGGGTATTATCTTCGGAAAGGGAGTCCATCCACGTAATATTAGGTGCTTCTACACCATGAAGCATCATGTTCATTGCACCGATACGCAGCATGGTTTGATCCGTGTCAAAGCCGGAGAACATGGTGGTGGTATAATGGCGCTTGTTCGCGGTTTTCATCAGATCCATCGCATAGTGTTCACTGACATACTGAGCTGCCGCACAGATAAAGCCGGCACTGCCCATAGCCGGATCGCAGATGACATCATCTATCTGAGGCTGCATCAACTCCACCATCATCTTGATGATGTGACGTGGCGTACGGAACTGGCCGTTGGTGCCGCTTTGAGCAATCTGGCTGAGCAGATATTCATAGACATCTCCCATGATGTCCTTGTTGTTGAGGTCGAGATTATCGAGTGCGTCAACCACCTTAACCAGCACGCGTGCGGTCGGCACGAGGAACAGTGCATCCTTCATATAGCGAGCGAAGGCAGTGTCTTTGCCCGCGTGCAGTTCGTTCTTGATGAAGGGAAATACACTATCCGTCATGTTTCTGAACATGGCTTCCGACTCGAAGTGGCGGAATTTGCTCCAACGGCAATTCTGGTGCGCACTGTCAAAAATTGGATCGACAACTTCCATGTCAAATGCAGCTGCGTTGGCTTCCTTGCGCAGCTCGTTGTCGTCCAGAATCTTGATAAACATCAAATAGGTGATTTGTTCAATGACCGTAAGGGGATTTGTCATGCCTGAAGACCAGAATATATCCCAAATACCATCGATTTTGTTTTTAAGTTCGCCGGTTATCATGTGCGTGTACTCCTTTTTTCTCTATTGCTTCATTCCGAGGGAATGTTGAGTTAAATCGCCTTTCTTAATTATAATGAAAAGTCAGCTTCTTTTCAAGACTGAATTTCTCGACAAAAGCAAAATATACAACGCCCTGTGACCGTATATTTGTTTCAACCGTTCCCATTCGTCGGAATCGTCTCCACATACCATCTCGCGATATGGTTCGCAAATGTCGAATCCGACTTTTCAAAGAACAGCCGCCGTTCCTGACCGTGAATCATGATCGTGTAGCACGCGCCCCTCGCGCCGCGACGATAGAAGTCTGCGGGGCGATAATCCTTCACCGCATCGATTTTGAACGTGCGCCCGTCCGACCAGGTGATGGAGCGCGGCTGTATATAGCCGGTACTGTCAAAGTCCGAATTCACGGCCACATAGACCTTTTCCCGATGTACACGCCTATCTTTCATGCGCTTATCCTCTGTCATTCGTCCTCGTCTGCTTCTTCAAATGCGGTCTCAATGCGCTCCAGTTGATCACCCGCTGGCAGGGCACTCTCGTCAACCGCACCAAGTACGCGACCGAAACAGCGCGCGTCCGTATCCTCGCTGACGGTAATCGTCTTGTAGCGTATATTGTGAGAATGCAGACCATCCGGCTGATATTCCTTGATGAACGAGTCGCCGTTGACGATGAATATGCCGATCTGCCCGTATTGGATCTCTGCGCCGGTCTCAACATAGACATAGCTGCCGTTCTTAAACGTCGGCTCCATGCTGCGTCCGTTGACGTGGATGATGCAGTCCGCGCCGTGTGGGATGTCTTCCTTGAGCACATAGACCGGTTCGCACCCGGCGTAGTCACTCATTGGCGTGCCGATACCGGCTGCGGCGGCCTCCTCGTAGCGATTCATTGTCTGATATACGCTTCGGAGGCGTGCTTTTTCCTGTTTGTTCTGCTGGAAGAGCAGGCGATCCATGAGCTGACAAATCGTTCTCTGATTGAATTTGTCCAGTCTTCGATATGAATCCAGCATTTCCTGATCCTTCACCGGCAGAGCATAGTCCGCGTCAATGCCCAGAAGCTCCGTCACGGGAATTTTCAAGGTATCACACAGCAACGGGATATTGTCAAGATCGGGGCGCGAAAGGCCCAGCTCCCAGTTGCCGATGGCAGTGCTCGTATAGCCAAAGTATTTGGCCAGTGTCGCCTGATCCATGCCGGCCGCCGTGCGGTACTTGCGAATGATCTGCCCGACGTGCGAACGACGTTCGGTATCCACCTGCGGTCGTCTCGTATTTTGCTTCTTTTTCCCTTCGATCACTTTAATTTCTCCGATTTTCTTATCCATATCGCACCTCACAAATTCCCGTTGTTCGTCATTCCGTAATTTGATTATATCATAAATAAATTTGTTTGTAAATATCCAATTCACTATTTACAAACAATATTTTCTGTGATATGATTGTGATGTGAATTACGACAGCAATATGACAATTACCACTGAACGGTTAATGACAAGGGGGTGCGAAAGTGGCCGCCAATGACGCAGATGCTAATATGAGCGTTATAGATGAATGTGAGGGCGTGGCGGAGGAATGCATGGATTTGCTCTATGACCAATTTACGGTTATAGATGAGAATGTGCCTTTGCCTGTTGAAATAGATTCGGAAGACAGCTTCGAGATGCCTGAGATCCAGACCATGACGGAGTACATCAGACTGCACTATGAGCAGTGCATGGTTGATGATCTCCGCAATAGCCTGCACAACGGCGAGACCGGTGTATTGATCGGCAAGAGGATATACCACGCCTATCACCGGACGGATTCAACTTCAACGCAGCCTGACAGCGACTCATTCGAGGAGAAAGCTGTTGATTGGAATGATCCGCGTTTTTCATCTCAGGGCTATCGCAATGCCCGTATACGCCCCGGCAAAGGCAAGATTGTCTGGGTGGATCTCTGGCGAATCACGCCTTTCTGCTTCGAGGCCGACGTTACCATAGAGATTGATGTCGATGTTGAATGGCGCGGACTCAGAAAAACGGTGAAGGCAAAATACTATGTTACTATGAGTTTCGACATGGAAGACGGCTTCATCGTTGACTGGGGCTTCTTTAATCTTTACCGCAGATCGCACGCGAAGGATGAAATCAAGATGGATCAGTACGCCATCCCGGTTCTGGATTGGAATGGTGTTGAAAAGGAAGCGGAATGCTGTATCGTGGAGGTTCTCGGCTGTGTGCCGGATGATCCTGGGCAGATTAAGGAAAGTGTCTTCCTGGATCGCTTGGGCTTACAGGTAGTCAAGCTTCCCCTGTACAAGAGAGGAAATACAACCAGCATTCTGTTCTTTGAAAGGGGCGAGATCCTTACAGCTGAGGATGACATGGATGAGCCTGTCGTCATGTCCGAAGCCACCGGCGGCGGGGTTTGCACGATCATTCTCTGCATC
>CAVHXA010000081.1:0-1694 GCA_963639765.1 Oscillospiraceae bacterium
GCCAATATGTTTTTGGCAGAAAGCGTATACCATATCTAGCGGTTGCAAAAGGGCGGCGCAGATGCTATAATTTCACTGTCGGATAGAACAAGTGTTTCTGCTGGCAGAAAGGAGGAGACAATGAATGAAAAGGCGGCGCATGACGACATAGCAGAATTGGTGCGGATACTGTCAGGATTCACCCACGATCAGATGGTTCGTTTTCAATCTGCTGCGCAACAGATAACAGCGCACGCGCAAGATCAGGACGATCCATGCAAATGCGGATAAGCTGCCGGATGTTCTCCGGCAAATCCGCAGCAAGCGCCTCGACCTCGCCCTTTTGGGCGGGGTCTTTTTTTGCGTCCTGCGTGGGATGCGCACCGTCTACCCCCTCCATCAGTTCGTCTACCGTGATGTGGAAATAGTCGGCAATGGCTTGCAACGCTGCTTTTCTTGGTAGCGCTCCCTTGCTCCATCCTGTTACAGATGCGCGGGAAAAACCCAAAGCCTCGCCAACAGCAGAAGGAGATTTATTTATCTTATTGCACAACCTCAAATAGTTAGAATAGAACAAATAATCACCTCCAAATTTGTGCAAAGTAACAAACATAAACAAACTTAACAAAAACACTTGACTGTTAAGTTTGTTTAGCTTATACTAAGCTTGTGACTTGCGAAAGGGAACACAAAACCAGACCCCAACGAAAACGATGGTGTCACAAATAGCTGTTATGGTTCCTACAACTCCATGATAGCATACTTTGTTAACTTCCGCAACACAAAATTTGACTTGGGGGTGAGATTTTGCTGGAGGCATGGACTGGCAAACTGGTTGGCAAGATGCACGTTCACGAAGTCACATTTGAGGAGGTCGCCGCAGAGATGGGCGTGACCAGACCGTATGTGAGTATGCTGCTGAACGGACACCGCAAGCCGCCTGACGCAAAGGAGCGGCTGGAGAAAGCCATCAACGCGGTTATCGCAAAGAAGAAAAGCGAATAAAAAGCGCCCTGCCCGGTGCAAGAAACCGGACAGGGCATAGGGAGAATGAAGGCACACAATCGACTTGTGCGTGTTCATTCTAACACAGAAATCGGAGAAAGGCAAGTGTTATGTCAAAAGTAACATGGGCGCAAGACCCGGCAGAGACGCGCGCCGCAAGGATGCGGAAGATCATTCGCGTCAAGTGCGCACAGCATGATATCCCGACACAGTCTGAACTGGCGCGAAAGACCGGAATCCGCATTTCCACAATGAACGCCAAATTTGCCAGCGGTTCATGGACGTGCGAGGACATCAAGACGCTGGACAAGCTCCTGCGGTTCAGCGCAGAGGAAATCGCCCAGCTTATCAGGGCGTAGGAGGTGCGAGATGGACGGAATGACATTGTTTTTCGTATTGGTCGGTGCGCTGACCGTGGCCGTGAAGCTGATGCACCTGATCGACCGGCTGGAGGGCCGCAAATGAGCGTGATGCTGGAACACCATGTGACGATCCCGTGTCCCTGCACACCGGATTGTCCCGACCGGCGGGCGCTGTGCTTCTCGTCCTGCAAGCCCTATCTGGAATACGAGAAATCCCGCAACGCCGGATATGAGGTGCGCAAGAAGTGCAAGCAGGAGCTGTACGACGCATATGCGGGAGTCCATAAAGCAACCACCAAGGCGAAACGAGACAAGCACAATCACGGAAGATAAGGAGAATGAAGATGG
>CAVHXA010000081.1:2968-8105 GCA_963639765.1 Oscillospiraceae bacterium
AAGGACGACAACGTTTCTTTCGGGCAGACCAATTACAAGGCACTGTCTGAGGAGAAGGTGACGGTCATCATGCGGTCTGCCATGCTCAAGCACAAGCTGGTGGTGTTCCCCATCGAGCAGAGCGCCACCAGAACCGGAAACATCACTCACGTTGACGTGAAGTACCGCATCGTGAACATCGAAGACCCGGCAGATTACATCGAAGTCGTTTCCTGCGGCGACGGCGCGGACACGCAGGACAAGGGCAGCGGCAAGGCCATGACATACGCTTTCAAGTATATGTGGCTGCGCACGTTTGCCATTCCCACCGGAGAAGACCCGGACAAGATCAGTTCCGCGCAACTGGACGAGGAGGCCAAAAAGGCCATTACCTGCGAGGACTGCGGCAAGACGATCACGGCAAAGCGGCTGAAAGGCACAGCGTATACCGCCGAGGTCATCGCGCAGAACGCCGTAGCCGCCTACGGACGGCGGCTGTGCTGGGACTGCATGAAGGCCGCAAGGGCGGCGATGGACAGCCATGCGGGCTAAACTGCACGACCTGTCCATGTGCCGTGACGGCGGGTGGCTGCTGACCATCCGCACCAGCGAGAACGTCAGCGGATTGTTTGACGCGCTGCATGAGGGCGACGTTGACGTTAGCGTAAAGAAGTACCGGAAAAAGCGGAGCTTGGATGCCAGTGCCTATTTCTGGGTGTTGGTAAACCGGCTGGCAGAAAAGCTCCGCATTGACCCCAACGGCATCTATCGGTCATACATTCCCGACATCGGCGGCAGCTATGAGGTTGTGCCGGTGCGGGAGGATCGCATAGACGCATGGGAAAAGGTCTGGTGCAGCGGCCACATTGGACGGATGATCGAGGACATGGGGCCATGCCGGAACATCAAGGGCTATCACAATGTCCGGTCTTACATATCCAGCAGCGATTACGACACGGCGCAGATGGCACAGCTTATCGAAATGGTGGTAGCCGACTGCAAGGCACAAGGTATCGAAACTATGACACCGCGAGAGCTTGACGCGCTGGTGTCCCGCTGGGGGGAGGTGAAACCGTGGCAGTGACAACTTACCGCTACAAAGGCGAGGCGCTGACGCTGAAAGCGTGGGCGAAAAAGACCGGCATCAACCAGAAAACCATTGCGGCACGGCTGGACCGAGGCTGGAGCGTTGCCGATGCGCTGACAAAACCGGTGCAGAAGCAGGGCGGCCACCACTACTGGCACAAAGACCACAGGGGCGAGAAACACGGACTGCTGACCGTGGTGAAGTGTCTGGGCAACGACAGCACCGGACAGGGTATCCGGTGGCTCTGCAAGTGCAAATGCGGCGGCAAACGTATTGTCTACGCCAAGCAGCTGACAAGCGTGAAGGACTGCGGATGCCGCCGCTCCCGCCGCAAGACAGACCCTGTGCGCACCATACAGCCCTGTTGGACGTGCGAGAAGTACGCCGGGGGCTGTAGCTGGACAAGGAAAAACCCCGCCCCCATCGAGGGCTGGGACGCTGTGCCGACGGTCAAATACCAGGGACGCGGCGGCGAAATGCACTCCTTCGCCATCCGCTACTGTCCGGAATACGTCCCGGACGGAACGGATGGGAGAGAATGAGGGAAGAAGTTTGGAAGCCTGTTCCCGGCTATGAGGGGGCTTACGAAATAAGCAACATGGGGAGGCTACGCTCTTTGACAAGGACGAGAATTGTCAATAATTGCCACGGCGGAACCTCTCCACGTACAGACAAAGGCCGCATTTTTTCGTTAGGAAACAACGGGAACGGATATGCCTATGTGTCTCTTAGCGACAATGGTAAGAAAACCAATTACTACATTCACCGGCTTGTTGCAGAGGTTTTTCTTGAAAAACCGAAGGGCAAAAACCTTGTTGTTGACCACCTTGACCACAACAGGAGAAATAACGCGGCTGATAATTTGGAGTGGGTCACGCAGAAAGAAAACGTTAATCGGTCAAGACATCTTATGCACCACCCGCGAGAACGCTATAGACCATCGTCTACTGGCGAAAAGTACATAATTCGCTACAGAAAAAGCTATCGAGTAAGTGTCAGGTGGGCAAAAACAAGCAGACAATTTAAGGACCTATCCGATGCGATCAGATTTAGAGACGAGGTGATAAGCGGTGCCAAATGACAAGAAGTGTTTTCTTTGCGGAAGATGTGACGCAAGTGACCCATTAGAGCGGCACCATTAGCCACATATTTGGTTCGACATACCGCAAGAAAAGCGAGAAATACGGCCTTGTGGTCTATCTCTGCGGCAACAGATGCCACCGGAACGGTAGGGGTGCGGTACACCGCAACGGCGACCAGATGCGCCGCCTGCGCCGTTATGGGCAGCTCAAGGCTATGCAGGAACAAGGCTGGACAGAGGATGATTTCCGGCGCGAGTTTGGCAAATCGTACTTATAGGAGGGCTTATGACACAGTGCGACAGAATTCTGGAATACATGGAAACGGTAGGCCCCATCACACAGTTGGACGCCGCCCGTGAGTTCGGCTGCTACCGGCTGGGCGCGAGGATCTGGGACTTACGCCACGCCGGACACGCCATCAGCAAGCGGACGGTGACGAACAAGAACCGATACGGCGAGAGCGTGAGCTTTGCCGAATACAGATTGGAGGAGAAAAAATGCTGAACAAGATTTTCATTATGGGACGGTTGACCCGCGATCCGGAGCTTCGGCGCACAAACAGCGGAACGGCGGTCACCAGCTTCACGCTGGCCGTTGACCGGGATTTCAAGAACGCGGACGGCACGAAGGAGACGGACTTCATTGATGTGGTCGCATGGCGCGGCACCGCCGAATTCACGGCGAAGTATTTCACTAAGGGCCGCATGGCCGTGGTAGAGGGCCGTTTGCAGATGCGCGAATGGACGGACAAGAACGGCAACAAACGCCGCAGCGCCGAGGTAAACGCCGACAACGTGTACTTTGGCGACAGCAAGAGCGACAACGGCTCTGGCGGCCATCAGGCGGCGAAAGCGCCGGTCAACGTGGACGCGGAGGACTTTACCGAGGTCGAGGACGACGGCGATTTGCCGTTCTAAGGCGGTGGCGCATAGTGGCTCTTGAGTACATCCCCCTTTATTACAGTTATCGCAAGAAATTAGAGAAACTTTCAGATCAAGAGGTAGGTCGGCTTGTACGGTCTTTGCTGGAATATGGCGAGACCGGAGAGACGAAGGAACTTGCGGGACGAGAGTCGATCGCATTTGATTTCATTGCGGACGATATAAACAGGGCGAAAGCTGCGTATGACGAGCGATGCGCAAAAAACCAAAAGAACATAGAAAAACGGTATGCACGTCAGGACGATACGACCGTATACGATGGTATACGAACGAATACGACCGTATACGAAGCGTACCAAACCAAAGACAAAACCAAAACCAAAGACAAAACCAAAGATAATTCACTCCCACCTTACGGTGTGAGTGATACGCGCGAGACGCGCTTCACACCGCCATCCATTGCCGATGTGGAGCAATATTGCCGGGAAAAGGGCTATCACGTCAACGCAGAGCGGTTTGTGTGCTTCTACGCACAAAAGGGCTGGATGGTGGGCAAGAACCACATGAAGGACTGGAAACGGGCCGTTCAGGGCTGGGAAACCCGATGGAAAGACGAGCAGCAGGAAGCACAGCACGGTTTTTCGTATGACTACGGCAGCACGGAGGACAGCCTATGAACGCAGATTTCATCATCGACAGCATTGCGCAGAATGTTGCGCAAGACTGCGACGTTCTGGACTACGAGAAAGACGGCCTGATGTACTGCGGCCATTGCGACACGCCAAAACAGTGCCGTATCAATCTCGCCGGGAAGGTGAAAATCGTCAAGTGCCTGTGCGCTTGTGCCGCCAGAAAGTACGAGGCAGAGAAGAAGGCGCAGTACGACCGGGAAATGCGTTTGCGCATCGAGACGCTTCGTGCGGACGGTATCCGCGACAAGAGCCTTGCCGGATGCCGGTTTGCCGAGGCAAGCATGACAGACGAGCTTGCCAAGTGCCAGCGCTATGCCGACCGGTGGGAGGAGATGGCACAGCGCAACAACGGATTGCTCCTGTGGGGCAACACCGGAACGGGTAAGACCTTCGCAGCGGCGTGTATCGCCAATCAGCTCATTGACCGGGGAATTCCGGCTATGATTACCAGCTTTCCTCGCATTCTGAACGCCGGATATGACAAGCAGGACATCGTTGACCAGATGCGCTATTATCCCCTGCTGGTCATTGACGATCTGGGCGCGGAACGGAACAGCGATTACGCGCTGGAAACGGTCTACATGGTCATTGACGAGCGTTACAAGGCCAAGAAGCCGCTGATCGTGACCACGAACCTGACGCTGGACGAAATCTGCAAGCCGAAGAACATGGCGTATCAGCGTATCTATGACCGCGTGCTGGAGATGTGCGCACCGATGGTGTTTCGCGGTGACAGTTTACGGCGCGAACGGGCAAAGGCCAAGCTCCGTTTTGTCAAGGCGATGCTGGAGGAGGACACATGACATTTGACCAAGCCAACCGGATACATACCAAGCGCCTTTGCCCTGTGTGCATCGGAGAGCTGGAGAAGGACAACAACATCGTTCAGCCCACGCGGGAACAGCGGCTTGACCCGATGCAAGACCGGTGGGAGCCGGGCGTGTGCCAGCGCTGCGGGAAACAACGCAGACTGACGAAGGAGCGGCGGTATATCCTCAACTACGAAGGATTTCGGGAAAGGGGGCTGATATGAGCAAGTACAACGCGAAAAAGGCCAAGCGCGGCAGTTTGACGTTTGATTCTCAGGCAGAGGCGCGGCGGTATGACGAATTGGTTTTGCTGCTGCGTGCCGGTCAGATCAGGAACTTGCAGTTGCAGAAAACATACTGCTTGCAGGAGCCGTTTACCGGGCTGGACGGCAAGCGCGTGTTTGGCGTGGACTATAAGGCCGATTTTGACTATGAGCGCAAAACCGCGCCGGACAGATACGGCAACGCCTACTGGCTCCACGTCACCGAGGACGTGAAGGGCGTAAGGACTGAAAGCTACTCTATCAAGGCCCGAATGTTCCACGCCAGATACGGATATGCCATTACGGAGATTTCAGCGAGAAAATGACGATAAAGGAGAATGAAA
>CAVHXA010000082.1:0-8061 GCA_963639765.1 Oscillospiraceae bacterium
ACCGGAATAAAAGGCATTTTCAAAGAGCTGTGCGTTATTCCTTCTGTCATCATCCAGAATATGCGAATACACATCCGTGACCATCTTAACCTGTGCATGACCGGAGTCTCCCTGCACAGCCTTCACATCACCGCCGTTTAACTTTAGCTTGTAGGTGATGCTGGAGTGACGGAGGCTGTGAAAGACAACCCGGGGCAGATCATTGCGCTCGATCAGTGACCGGAAGGCCGCATTGATGGTGCCGGCCTCTGTCGGCATTCCCAGCGGTCCGGCAATGACGAGATCAAAATCCTGATACTCATCGCCAAGGGCCTCGATGATTTCCTGTTGCTGTGCCTTCCAACGGATCAGCATCTCTGCCACAGTGCGGGGAAGAAAGATCTTTCTCACACTGGAGGTCGTCTTCGGCGCCTTCAGCACCTGCACGGTGGATGTCCGGGATGACATTGGAGGAAACACCAGGATCACATCCTTGCTGTCCAGCTTGTTCAGCGTATCGCGGCTGACCCGCTGCAGCTCCTTATTGACCTGGATGTTGATTGTGATTGCCATAGCATTTACTCCTGTGAGAAATCCAGCGCCTGCCGAACGTCATATCCCTGCTTCTTGAAACCCGAAAACAGCACATCCATCTTTACTGAGGTAATGCAGAGCAAGTGCATCGGACGCCCCTGATCAATGAGCTTCTGCAGTGCAGCCACCGGAATCTTCTTGTATTCCGCATGGGAGATATATTCTGCTGACATCGGCTCAATGATTGCGGCCTTACCCATGACCTGCACGCTCTTCAGCTCGCCAAAGCTCGGGTTCTTGTCAAACACGGCAAGACTGACATTATCATTCTTCTCCAGGCCGATGAATTTCTCGCCGCCTTCCGTGAAGATCCAGAACTTATCGTCGTGGTAGCTGTATTCCAGGGGAGTGCAGCGTACATAGTCGCCGGTGCCGGTCGCAAGGGCACAGACCGAGCCTGCGCTGAGATATTCCTCAACGACTGATTTTAACTGCTCCGTCGGCATTTCCTTGCACTCTTTAGATGTCCAATAAGTCGCCGCCTCTTTATATTCTTCTGTAGTCATTTTACAAATCTCCAATCTAATGCCGGTTTTTACTTTTCTCCGGCTCCTTTTCGTTCACCGGCCTTCACACCGATGACCTTACGGATCTGCTTCGGCGTTGCAATGGGATAGATGTCCGCCATGTGATCCGCAATCCGTTTGGCCGACATCTCCGGCTCTTCCTTGTATGTAGATGTCACATAATCATAGCCCCACAGATGCTCCGGCGTTGCATAAACAGCGATCGGCCAGCCATGCCCTTGAGCAGAGAATCGGACGGCTTGATCGTTTAGGACGAGATCCGGAAATGGATGTAGAATCTGTTGTTTTATATTCGAAAGAGACTGTTGAAGAACAACTTTTTAGCATCTGGAAAAATGGTATGCGGCTGTTTGAGCAGTCGCTGAGTGGACTTGAAATTATTACTGGCGAGCTGAATGACTTGATTGTCGAAGCTTTACTCGATGACTATAACACCGGCTTGTCTAATGCTTTTGATGATATTCTCGATCAAGCCGAGGAAATGCGCGAAAGTGTTGAAGACGAACAGGATTTTGATTTAGGTGCTACCTTATATCGACCGATGGCGCAAGGCATCGATAATGTATTGAACATATATGCTTCCGAAACCACAAATATTTTTGCAACCGCAATGATGGGGTGGGGACAACAAGCAGGACTCTCTGCTCAACCACCGACAAAGACTGGCCTGATTGAATTTCGTAGCAGCTCATTTAGCGTAAATGCTGCAAAGCAGTCTCTATTTATTGCCCCTGATTGGAGCGTGTACGCAAACTCCGCCATGATGCGCCGCGAACGTCGAATCTTAGGGTCTTTTAACCGGCGGACTGCTGCCTTACGGGAGGATATCTTGTTTTTTGCTCCTGGAGATCCTGTATACGACGCCATTATTTCCAATGCTGTAGGCTGTAGTCGCGGCCGTTGCACAGCAATTGAAACAATGGGATCGTTTAATTATGATGGGGCGATTTTTATTTTCAATGTGGTTCCTCCGTTGGATGAATTACTTGAAAACAATATTGATCTGCAGACATTGTCTCAGTACCGAATGTATCTTCCTCTTGAACAGATCATGGTATGTTCTCCTCTTACTACCTACAGCAAGGATGTACCTGAAGAAACGGTATTACGGAAACTGTCCGAACTAAAGCTCAGTAAGGCGACACATATTGGGCGTCGTAGTTCAAAGCATGGAATGATGTCCTCCCTTGAAACTTTTATCTCGCGAACTCCTCCTAGTGCATGGGAACCCATTGTAGACAAAATTTCTGCAAATGCATATAAAAAGGCTGCCAGTATAATCGCACAAGAATCAAATATTGCTGCTGCAAAAAAAGAAATGCTGCGTGTGTTAAATGGTTATCGTGCAGAATGCCTCTATTTTGAACGCGATGCATCGATCGTAGATCAAAAGAAAGAAATTTTCCAAGCTACACTTCGGGCATTAAAAAATGCTAAGCCCGAACTTGATGCAGTATGCTTTTTGAGGGTTAGAAAACATGGATAGTAAAGAAATATTACGCCAATATATGATGGGCGCAATTCAATCAGAGAATGCCATTAGCGAATTAAATAAACTTCTGCCAATTACCGCGTCAAAGAGCGAGCTTCACGAATCTGCCAAAGCTCGCTATGCCATTGGCTTTATAAAACGCTATCGCCAGTACCTTGCAGGTGTTGCATCTGCAATGGATATTTGTTTAAACATCAGGGATTTAGCATTGATCTTTGGCAGGATTAAAGTTAATGATCGACTTTATCAAATAATTAAAGAAAAGGGAGCTGACCTCGGTTTCCGTGTTGAAGCAGATAATCAGATTGACCCTGGTTCCGACCACATCCACGAACAGCAGCTCCTTTGCGGTTTCATAGGAGCTGATTTCCGACACATTGAAGCGCGGCATGTGCCCCAGCTGCTCTTTGGCTTGATCCAGGGCGCCTCGGATGACATGCTCATAGCTGTCACCTCGCTGCATCCTGTCATAGAGCTGATTGAGATTCAGATTCATGCCCATGTTGGTGGCATCCGGTGTCAGAGTTACGGCTGTATAGGATTCTCCCTGCAGCTTTTCCACCTGATTGACGTCCACCCGTGTTCCGGGAGAGGCATCCTCCAGTGCTGCGCGGATGTCCTGTTCAGCCCTTTGCGTGAATTCCTTGAAATCCATCATTGCGTATCCTCCTTGTAGATAGATGATTTCTGCGTCCGCTTTTGAACGCAAAAAAGCCCATCCACATACCGCCCGAAAAGGGCAGATACATGAATGGGCTATGTAACATCTAACAAAGACTTGTGCTTAAACACACCGACAACCGGCCTTCAGAAATTAGCATTTTCGACCCTGCCGTCTTAGTCGATTCGGCTAAGAAATCGGCGGATTTCTTAGAAAAAACAGGGCTGTCGGTATTTTCGGTTCCTTCGGCTTTGCCACATTTCCTATCGATGCCTGTCGCTATCTGTCGATCACTGACTCAATCATCCTGCATGCAGCGACAACAAAGTAAAAGTCCTGCTTAGAAGAGGATAGTATCGCTGCGGCGGGAAAATCCCGAAAAAATCAGATCTTAGAAAATCGGCCCCTCCGGTTAGCGAACCGGCTAAAAATCCAGGGCACGCTTAGAAGGCCCGAGCGGAAGATACAAAAAAACGGCAGAGGCTTGACAAATCAAACCGCTGCCGAGAATTTGTGGTGTCCCTGATGCGATTCGAACGCACGGCCTTTCGCTTAGGAGGCGAACGCTCTATCCTGCTGAGCTACAGAGACATTTAGTTGAAAAACGGCTTATTTCCGGGCTTTTCCGGAACCTCAGCCTGTATTAAGAACGGTCCGTGGACCAGTTCTTCTAATGGATTTTGACCCGTTTTCGGGCCCTTTTATTAGCAGATTTTCCGACATCCCGTCGTCCATCTTGCTTTAGCAAATCTGCTTTCTGATGTCGCGTCGGAGCAGGAAATCGGAACCGATTCGAACTCCCGACAAAATCTCAAAACTTCAGCGGACTCACGATGACCTGTTTTCTTAGGAGGCTTGCGCTCTATCCAGCTGAGGTACGGAGACATGACTTGATTATAATACAGCATTTCCGCGAGAAAATCAAGTTGAACCGCAAACAAAAAAGGTGTATGCTATAAAAAGCTAATGAAGAGCGTATGCTTTAACAGCGGAGGGCTTTATGAAAAAAACAAAATTCAAGCTTCCATCGATCAAGCGACAGCATAAGAGTCTGCTCAGCGAGCGAAGCCCGACACAGATTATCTGCGTTAGCTTTGTGCTGGTAATTGCCTTGGGCACACTTTTGCTGTCTCTGCCAATCTCCAGCCGGAGCGGTCGTTTGGACGTGTTGGATGCGTTGTTTACCGCCACCAGTGCAACCTGCGTGACCGGGCTGATTGTGCGGGATACATGGACGCAATTTTCGCCGTTTGGGCAGGCAGTGCTGCTGCTGTTGATTCAGGTGGGCGGACTGGGACTTGTGACATTGACCAGCTTTTTTGCATTGGCAATGCGTCGACGAATGGGCTTCCGTGATTTGCGGCTGCTTGGTGAAAGTGTGTCGGCAGATGGCTATGCGCAGGCAAAGGATGTCCTTAAAACCGTTATCAGCTTGGCCGCATTGTTTGAGGGCATCGGCATCGTATTGCTGCTGTTTGCGTTTGTGCCGCAATTTGGCGCTGAGGGCATTTGGGTAAGTGTTTTTACGGCTATTTCGGCATTTTGCAATGCAGGTTTTGACTTGTTCGGCCGCTTTGGTGAGTATTCTTCACTTGTGCCTTATGTCCACAACTATTATGTCCAGCTTGTGGTCATGTTTATGATTATGTCCGGCGGGCTTGGGTTTATGGTATGGCTGGAGATCGGTCAGTGGCATAAGAAGCATCATCTTTCACTGCACACAAAAGTGGTGCTTGTTTTTTCGACTATTTTATGGGTCTTTGGTGCGCTCATCCTGCTTGCCCTGGAATGGTCGAATGATGCAACTCTGGGAGAGCTTTCAATCCCGGATAAAATTATGGCGGCACTGTTTCAGTCGGTTTCCACCCGCACGGCAGGTATGAATACAATCGATTTGGAGGCTTGCGGACCAATCAGTAAGCTGGTGATGAGTGTTCTGCAATTTATCGGCGCTGCCCCCAGCTCAACGGGCGGCGGTGTTAAGGTGACAACATTTGCTGTTCTGGCACTGACGATCCGAAGCGTTGCGCAGGGGAGAGACGAATGCGTGATTGCCGAGCATCGCATAGAAGCAAAAACCGTGTACCGTGCCTTGACCATCATTGCACTGGGAGCGCTGGCTGCTTTGGGCTCTGCTGTGGTCGTATACTATAACACGGCAGAGATGGTTTCGGTGATTGACTGCATTTTTGAGTCTTGCTCGGCATTCGGTACGGTCGGGCTGACAGTTGGCGTAACAGGACGACTGAATGCACCGGCGAAGCTGCTGTACATTCTGGTAATGTTTATGGGGCGTGTCGGCCCGGCGTCGCTTGCAATGAGTTTGACGGCACGTTCGTCGGACAACCGCCGCAAGATCCTGCCCATCGGCAACATAAATGTTGGCTAAAGGAGACATAGGATACAATAATAAAACAAGGCAGATACCCGGGGCACTGTTGCCGTAAGGAATCTGCCTTGTTTTGTTATGTTTGATCAGCCTCTTGCGTGGGCGGAATAAACCAAAGCAACCGTGTCGGGACCAGTATTAGCCGAAACTACACCACCCAGCTCAAAAACAAGCAGAGGGGGCTTGCCGAATGCTTTGCGGCATGCCTTTTCAAGGTCAGCTGCCTGTTTGATGTTGGTGTGACCGATCATATACTCGAAATTATCGACACCTTCGGTGCGCTTTTTGCAAAGGTCGATCATAGAGGGCACGACCTTGTCATCGCCACGCACTTTGTTCTCGACTTTGGTTTTGCCGTCAATCAAAGTGATGATGGGGCGGAGACCGAGCAGCTCGCCGGCAAAGGCGGCAGCAGCGGAAATACGACCGCTTTTTTTCATCTGTTTGAGGCTGTAAGGTCCGAGAATGATCTCCTGACGGTTCATCTGCTGCTCAAACTCATGGATAACGTGGTCGATCTCGGCACCGTTGCGCACCTTGCGCGCCATCTCGCACACATACCAGCCAAAGACCATAGAATATGTGTGCGAATCCAGAAGATGAATTTTGAGATGATGTTCGGGGCGCTCCTCACGCAGCATGCCCTGTGCCATAACGGCATTGTTATATGTTGAGCTGCCAGAGCGGTTGATGGTGACATGAATCACATCGGTATAGCCTTCATCAACGTATTGGCAGTATTTTTCGCAAAACTGCAAGGGCGTAATGGCAGCAGTGGATGGCACACCCTTTGCCTGACGCATCTTTTGGTAGAACTCGTCGTTGGTGCAGCTGACGCGCTCGATATAATCCACATCATCCAGTAGAATGTGAAAGCTTAAAATGTCAATGCCGTACTTGTTAACAAGCTCCTGCGGCATATCACAGGAGGAATCAGTTAAAAATGCAACCTTGCTCATAATACCCCTCATTTCCATTCGTAATCTCGTAAGTGTCCGTGGTCCAAAAGCTCGGGGAAGTCCCACTGCCGCAACACCTCGTATACACCCACAGCTACGCTGTTGGACAGGTTAAGACTGCGGCAGGTATCCCGCATGGGCATCCGGACACAGTGCTGTTGGTTTGCGGCAAGCAGAGCCTCCGGCAAACCGGCGTCCTCACGACCGAATACCAGATATGCGCCGTCCGGATAGCTGATGTCGGTGTAGCGCTGCGGTGCTTTTGTTGTAAAATAGTAATATGGACCACTGTTTTTTGCAAAGAAATCGTCCAGCCCGTCGTAGTAGCTGATGTCAAGATAATGCCAGTAGTCTAACCCGGCGTGCTTTAATTTTTTGTCGTCAATGGCAAACCCCATAGGACCGACAAGGTGCAGACGGCAGGCAGTGCAGGCACAGGTGCGAGCTACATTGCCTGTGTTTTGCGGGATGCGCGGCTCCACCATGACGATATTTAATGTTGGTTTCTCACTCATAAATCGTCCCTCGTGCATCCTCTGCCTGGCACAGGCGCGGCAACAGATGCTCAAACCATACACCGTAGCGTGTGTCCTGCTGATAGGGCGTATGCTGGATTGCCAGCGATACAAACTCCGCGGCGTTGTCAGCAGCGGCGCTTAAAACGTTGCCCTGCAGCAGTGAACCAATCAATACAGCGCCATACAGATCGCCCGTGCCTGGAAAACTGCGGTCGATATGCAGCTTTTTGATCACAAAGCGGTCTTTGCCGCCGCCCGCACAGCCGATGTACTTACCAAGCGGCAAACCGGTTACCACTGCATTGGGCGCAATGGCTGCCAATGCATCTGCCAGCGCCAGTGCCTGGTCGTCACTAAGGGAATCCGGCAGCGGAAATGGCTTTTCAAGCAGCAGGTAGGCCTCTGTCAGGTTGGGCAAAATCAGATCTGCACGGCGGCACAATGCGCGGATACGGCTTTGCAATGCGGGCGTAACGGTAGAGTATGGCTTGCCGTTGTCGCCCATGACGGGGTCGACAACTTTGTGTGCCGCCGGCCAGAGATCAAAAGACCTTTCCGCCAGCGCAACCTGCGCCTCACCGCCCAGATAGCCAGTATAGATGCAGTCAAATTCAAGCCCGAGACTGCGGTAATGCTCTAGTGCAGCTGTGCCGTAATTACAGCCATCCAGCCGTGCGGGTGTGCCGAAACCGCCGGTATGCGTCGAAAGAACGACCGTGGGCAGCATGACCGGCTGAACCCCCATGACGGACAAAACGGGTACGATCACCGCAAGGCTGCACCGCCCTATACCGGAAAGATCGTGAATGCAAAGAATTTTTTTCGGTTCAATTGGATTTAGCAAACAGAGGAACCTCCTTACTATAGTGCAAACTGCCCCAAAAAGCAGAATGCAGCTGCCTGCAAAGACATCATGAGATAGTATAACACAAAACCGGAAAC
>CAVHXA010000083.1:0-7617 GCA_963639765.1 Oscillospiraceae bacterium
AAAGCAGCACCAGAGCATCCTCTCGTGACTATCCTTGGTTTGACGCTGGACGAGGTGAGCACCACAGCACGGACAAATGATGGGCACATTCCCTCCATACGGGTACTGGTTAGATTGATGGCGATCACAACGCATTCGTCTGATTTCTTTCACCCTTTCCCATGTCTCTCTGGAAATAATCGGGGTATGATGATTTCCAATATAGTAGCTGGGGACAAGCCCGCTCGTGTTCTTTACCTTTTTATGGCTGAGATGGTCTACATAATAGTATTTCTGAGCATGAAAGTCGCCGACGTATTTCTCGTTATCGAGTATGTGTGCAACGACGGTTTGAAACCATGTGGGCTTGCCTTGGGGTGAAGGGATGCATTCAGCGTTGAGAAGGTTGGTGATGTCAACGGTGTTGCTGCCGTGTTCGTATAAATCATAAATCCTCCGGATGACAGCGGCTTCGCCGGGCTCTATAATCCACTCCAGTTCACCCTCCGGCGTGGTCTCTCCTTTCCGATACCCATACAAATCCTTCCAACGCACCTGCCCGTTTTCAAAGCCCTTGCGCAGACCCCACTTCACGTTTTCCGAAATCGAGCGGCTTTCCTCCTGTGCAAAAGCGGCCAGCACGGTCAGGAGCATTTCGGACATGGCTGAACCGGTATCCAGATTCTCTTTTTCAAACAGGACGCTCACGCCCCAACTCTGGAGTTGGCGAATGTAGGTGAGGCAATCCAGCGTGTTTCTCGCGAATCGCGACAAACTCTTCGCGATGATGTAGTCGATTTTGCCGTTCTGCGCATCCTGCATCATGCGCTGGAACTCAGGACGCTTCTGCGCGGATGTGCCGCTTATGCCTTCGTCCGCATAGACTCCGGCAAGCTTCCAGCCGGGATGCTCACGGATGCGGCGAGTGAAGACGTCCATCTGCGTCTGCATGCTGCTCTGCTGCGCTTCCATTTCCGTACTCACGCGGCAGTAGGCGGCCACCTTTACGCATTTCTGTTCATCGGCTTCGCATTTCACATGCTGAATTTTGCTGACCGTGACCGGAGGCGCGCTAACTTTCATCGAAGGCGTACACGCCTGTTTTGGTGGCGTTGGCTTGCTTTCCTTTTTCGTTGCAAATGCTTGCGTCAGCGGAAGTGGTGTTTGATACTCCATTTGGTTCGCTCCTTTCTGCACCCGGCTTTTGCCGGGTAGATTTGCTTTTTACACTGCAAGCTGTTGCTGTTCCTTCTCCTTTTCCTGTGTAACATACGGCATCGTCCGTTTAATCCTCGAATAGAGCAGCCCTTTGCCCAGGTTGGCTTGGACGCGGTCGAACGTTTTCCTATCGATAATCGGCACGTGATGCCCTTCAATCAGGTATCGACCGTCCCACAGCTGTTTTTGGTGGGCATAGCCGCTATACTTTTTCCCTGTGATACAATCACCCACATAAGCCACATTCCTGAGCAAGCGCATGAGGCGCGGTTTGCTCCACGTCTCTCCGGTTTCTCCCTTCTCCTCAAGATTGTTCAGCGCCTTCAAAATTTCCGTGTAGCCGCGACATGCGACCGCCATTTCAAACGCCGTCCTTACTCTTTTTGCCGCCTCCTCATCAATCAGCCAAGTGGGATGACCTTTGACCTGATTTTTATAGCCGTAGGTCGGTTTGGAGTGCATCACGCCATATTCCAAAACAACACCCATCGTCTGCTGGACACGCTCAAACGTATCTTTGCTGACGATGGGTGGATGATGACCTTCGAGGTAATACTGGTCGCGCTCGCCTCGGTTGGGTCGTGTTGTTCTTTTGTCCGTGAAAACGGTGATTTTCTGGTTGGTGAGGTAATCGCCGATGTAGGCGATATTTTTCAGGAGGTAGATGAGGCGCTCTTTTTTCCAAACTGAGCCGGTGTGCTCCGCCTGTTCTATGGCATTTAATTCCTTCAGAATTTCGCGGTAGCTGGTTCCGGATTCGGCCATCTCAAATGCCAGCCGGACACGACGTGCTTCGTCTGGATTGACCACCCAGATGGGGCTTCCTTCCTCCAGACGGTCATACCCGTAACTGGGATGGAAATACGGCTCACCCTTGGCGTTGTGCCGATCAATCGACCAGCGCATGTTCTCGGAAATGCTGTTGCTTTCCTCCTGCGCTATGGCGGCCATGACCGAAATCATCAGCTCACCCGAACTCGCCATGGTGTTGATACCCTCTCTTTCAAAGATGATGGGGATCTTGAGCTTTCGCAGATGCCTGACCATCGTAAGGCAATCCGCCATGTTGCGCGTGAAGCGGGATAGCGATTTTACTAAAATCATATCGATCTTTCCCTCCTCGCAATCATTGAGCAGTTGCTGCAATCCGTCTCTTCCATGGACGAAAAGCCCCGTTTTTCCGAAATCCCCGTAGATGCCAACCAGCGTCATGTCGGGGTTCGAGCCGATGTAGTTTCTGTAGTAATCCTGCTGCCGTTCGTAGGAATTTTCCTGTATGTCCTTTTCTGTGCTTACACGGCAGTAAGCTGCCACTCGAAGAGGCTTTTTTTCAATCATTATTTTCCCTCCTATTCTTTTGTAGAATTATGCCGCCGCCCATTACCAAGACGGTCTATTGGGTTACACCATATATTGCTCACCCTTGGAGATAAGTCAAGATAAGTAACTTTGTCCTTGAAAGTTTGCGGTCAATGCTCGTCAGCAATGGTATGTTTTTTCAGGAGGCGTCCACATCGGAGATGGATGTGTCAGAATCATTGGAAGCATCGCCAGAGAGGTTTAATTTCCCAATGCTTTGTATAAAATCGTTGGGAAACCCCATCAGCTGCGACTCCACCGTTGCCGTAAAACTCTGCTTCACTCCAAGCACATAGGCGACCTGCACGGGTGTTCCAGCCTCGTACTGTTCCACGAGATAAGCCTTCCACTCGGAAAGTGTTGTAAATTCGACCGCAAAGCAAAATGCCGAATCGTGAGAGATGATGTTGGTCTCAGTCAAATACTGATCAAACGTGCCGCTCTTATATCGATCACAGATAATTTCGTTTATGGAATTGGCGGTGGAGTTGTACATTGGAATGGTCGGATAGATCCAGTAGCCGCGTTTTGCAGAGCTGCTTTTGTGCCATTGTTCTGTGCCGTCCAATATCTGTAGTCCCCACGTTTTTGTCCCCGTGCCGTCGGCAGAAATAGTTCCTCCGTAGATAGGTTCAGGGAAGGTAAGTTTCAGGGTTTTATTATTCAGGTAAGCATGATCCCTGGCAATGATCGGTCTGATGTTGGTCAGGGTGGGGTCACCGGAACCTTCTTGGGACGGAATCCATTCGGTGTCAGTGTAAGGGCTGGTGATGAGCTTATTCCTCAGAGCGTCGGCAATCTGTGTGAGACCTGAGTCCAAAACGGCAGAATCTACAACCTTGTCAAATGCCATCAATAATTACCTCCATTCCACGTGGGCAGGGCGTTGAGCACGTCTTGGACGGTGCAGCCGTCTTTTCCGGGAGAACCTTGAGCGCCCGTGTCGCCCTTTTCGCCTTGAGCGCCTGTATCGCCCTTCGCACCCGTGTCGCCCTTATCGCCTTTTTCTCCCTGCGGACCGATCTCGCCTTGAGGGCCTTGCGCGCCCGGATCGCCTTTTTCGCCCTGAGGTCCGGTTGCGCCGGTGTCACCTTTATCGCCCTTTTCTCCCTGCGGCCCTTGCGCACCCGTCTCGCCCTTTTCACCTTTAAACTCGCCGCTGTCGAGTTTTGCCTGAATCGTATCAGCCACAGCCTGCGCATTTTGAGCCGCAGCATTGGCGGTGGTCGCAGCTTTAGTGGCTGTATTCGTTGCCAGATTCGCGTCCGAAAGAGCAGCTTTTGCAGCTTCTGTGGCTTGGTCAGCGGTTTCTGCTGCATTTGCTGCTTTGGCTGCTGCTGCTTGAGCATTGCTGGCTGCACTCTTGGCTTCGCTGGCGCACGTGTCCGCCGCAGTTGCACTGGAGTTGGCGTTGGACGTGGCTTCCTCTGCTTTGCTTGTCGCGGCAACAGTGGCTTCACGGGCTTCGTCGGTGCGAGATATGGCATCCTCCGTCTCTTTAACGGCACTGTTTAACTTTTCTTGGGCAGATGCGGTCAGCGTGTCAACCTTTTCCTGTGCAGATGCGGTCAATGCCTCAACCTTTTCCTGCGCAGATGTAATCGCGTCTTTGGTTGATGTAATCGCTGCCTTTGTTTCACTCGTGGCAAGTTGGGCTGCTTCGGTTGCCTGCTTTGCATTTTCTGTTTCCACAGCCAGCCTGTCCAGCGCATCATGCAGCGGTTCGCCGGGCGCATTCTTTTCGCCGGAAAGGCTTTCCGCAACGCGTCCGCGGAAAAATGCAGACTTCAAAATGCGGTCACCATCGACGGCGCGAAGCTCCAGCGTTATCTTTCCTGCACAGGCAAGTTCCGTCCGAGAAAGCAAAAGGCAACGATTTGTCCCCTCCGCGCCCAGCTCGACCAAATACGACGCATTGTCGCACGCCCGCTGGCAGGCGCAGATAATTGTACTCGTTGGAAATTCCTGCAAAACATCCTTACAGTCAAAAACAATGCTTCTGCTCTCGTGCTCGCCGACGCGTCCAATCAAGCCAAGATTGCAATCACTCTGCTTAAATGTGGTATTCATAAAGTCCTCCATCTGGTTTGTTTTTTACTCAAGATAGTTGTAGGTAAATAAAAAACGGGCACGACAGGTCTGCAAAATAAAACCCATCGTGCCCTCGTTGTCAGCGGATTGTTGTGTCTTTTATCGTCAGCGGATTGTCGAATATTTGCCGGAGACCCAGCCCACCTGATCGCCGACCACAATGGCGTTCCAGCCGTTGGCAGCCGTCGCAACGTAATCGAATTTCGTTCCGTTCCTGGCGATTTTGATGACGCTGTACTGCATTCCGTTGCCGCAACGGATGTTCACCCGACCACCATTCGAGGCGGTGATCGCCACTTTCGTCTTTCCCGCATCTGCGGTGGTCGTATCCGTCTTGGCGGTCGTTTCCTTTTCCGTGGTGACAGTTTCTGCCTTGGTGTTTCCCTGTTTCGCATCAGCAGACTTGGCTGCATTAGTGGTTGCCTTATTTCCGTTCGACAGCACCACCACCGTGTGCCCCTTCGTCTTGGTGACCAGAATGTCGCCGCGCTTCAGGTAGGACGAGTCGTCCGTATACTTACTGTCGGTTAATTCGGTGAAAAGTCCGGTCGCGAGAATCGTCTTCGCCTCATTGCTGGTGATGAAATTGTCGGTCGAAATTCCGGCATAAGCGAGGCAGACGCGCACCAGCGCCGAACAGTCTGTTTCGCACTTGTCGGTGACCTTGGCGGGGTCGAAGCCTACGCTCTTTGCCTTGTTGTAGAGCGTCAGGCGCTGCGCCTGATCGTAGCCGATGTTGTTGTTGGCGCAGGCGGCTTCCATGGCTGTGGCGATGAGTTCCGCTTTGGCGGGATCATTACACCTCAGGATGCGCCAGCCCTTTGAGTGCTTGTACCAGTTCTGGGTCGAAAGTTCATTTCCCGTCTGATCCCCGGCTTTGCCGCCGGTTGCCTTACCGTTCTCGTCAATACGAGCAGATCCGATTTTTACTGCCATTTTAGTTTTCCTCCTTATTGTTGTTCACGTCATCTTTGTTGGTGTTGTCTTCTTCAGCGGTAGTTCTGCCGTGCAGTTGCGCCAGCACATCCTTCATTTTGTCAGGCACAGGCAAGCCGATGTGCGCTGCGTTTTCCAGAAGGGAAAGCCCTTCGTTCGACAAGTAAAATGCAATCACCGCGCCGCGAAGCGCACTTCCCGTGCCGACCACATGTACATCGACCACATTCGCCACGCCGACCAGCATCAGTATCAGCACCTTCTTGCAGATGCCCTTGAAGCCCACGGCGCTCGACAGCTTCTTATCGACAATTGCGCACATGATGCCCGTGATGTAGTCGAGAATCATGAATACAATCAGTGCGATCAGCAATCCGTCCATGCCTCCCAGGAAATACCCCAGCCAGCCGCCTACAATCGTTGCAGCCATTTGGAGCTTCGTCCAGATCAGTTCTACCTTCATCAGTTTTTCCTCCTTTTTGTGTGTCATCCTTTTGAGATGATTGTTTTAACTCAATTCAATCGTTAACGTTTTCACCGTAAACGTAAGTGCGGTGTTGTTCGAGCCGTTAAACGCTGAACTGCGCTCGATGATAATCGTTGCTATACCTGTCGCGGGATCGAGCACTGTGCTCGTCACCAGTGAAGTATAATCATCACCACCGTCAGCATAACTTGCGCTCTTGCCGTACTTTCCGGCGCAGCGTACCCAGCCGACCATGTTTGTTACCGTGGCCGTGGTTGCGCTTAAAGCCGCAAGACCGATTGGGACGCTTATATAGATATGCTTTGCGCTTCCGGTTAGGTGTCCGCACAGCACAACATTCTCGCCGATGTTGACAATCCTTGATGACCCGCCACCGATGTTGATTCCGCCATAGAAGAAGGCGGGGTAATAACACTCGAATCGTCCCGGATTGTTTCTGTCGCAGAATCCGCCGAACGTCACGCCGCCATCGGTATGACCGCTCAAGTGGACGTTGGCAAATGCGCGGTCAATCTCACTGAAAGCTGATGCGGTTTCATATCCGTTGGTCACCTGCAAAAGGAAAGCACAGTCGCTGCCGTTGGAAAAGGTCTGCGTAATGACGGCGGTGCTGTCGGTGATGCCCGCGTATATGTCTTCCAGCGTACAGTTGAGCGGCACAAGCGTATCATCCGCCGTGGCGGGGTCATGCTCAGATGAGCAGTACAGCTTTACGGTATAGCCGTGACCGCTAAGTTTTTCAATGTCGGTCGCAGCGGTCAACTTGATATTCGTCAGCAGCGCCGTACCTTCATCGTCCGGAGTTCGCTCCACGGAAAAAGCAAGCACAGGCTTGTCTCTGCCCGAGAGCATGGTCAGGTATTCGCCGTTCGTGCCGCGCAGATTGTGGATATTATCGAAGTTCGTACCGTTGGCAAAAGATGCATTGGTGGTGAAACTCAGTATGAAATTGGTGTTGTCGAGGCTCATCATGTATTCGGAAGTATCTATCGGATACTCGGATGAGTCGCTGAATTCAATTGAGCCGCTGAAAGTCTTGGAGACATTTTTGCCCCACGATATGGCAGCCATGCCATAATCGCTGGCATAGTTATTGCTCCCATATAAAAAGACGGCGGGAAGCGAACCGTTCCGACCGTCTGAACGCGTGGTCTTGTATTTGCCGCTCAGATAAACGCTGCACTTGGTGATGGCAACGCCGGAAGTGTTTTTCAGCGTTATGGAGAATTGCACTGTATCACCCGGCGCGATGAGCTTCGGGGTGAACGACATCTCCGTGATCGTGAAATATCCGGCATCTGATATTGGAAAAGCCATGGTTGTGTCCTCCTTTGCCCACATTCATTGGCGGGTTGGTTTTGTACTGTGGTTTGGTAGGCGGGTTGGTTTGATGATGCCGCCAGCGGATTGCTTTGGCGCTGTGGTTCGGCTGACGGGTGCTTTGTATTGCGGATTTGTTTGTTGTTACTTGAGCTTGAACGCCAGTCCGCCATCCACAGTCTTGCGCAGCTGGTAATTGCCGAACTGGACGTACTTAGCAGCAAACT
>CAVHXA010000084.1:0-7415 GCA_963639765.1 Oscillospiraceae bacterium
CATCTGGACGCGGACGAGACGGAGCTGCTTGCCCTGACGGATTCGGCACTGGGAAAGCTCCGCGCTATGACGGATACGGAATACGCTGCGCTGGACCTGACGCCGGAGTTTGACCTGTGACGGTCAAGAGCCGGTAGAACCGGAAAAAACAGAACAGCGGCGCGCCGGACGATACATTCCTCGTCCGGCGCATTTCTATTTGAAAATCTCCGTTTTTCCCAGGGCATGAGCCGGAGAAAATACCCGAAAAATGCCACTCTTGTACGACGAAGGGCAGAAAGGAGCTACTGTGAAAACAGGACTGACCAAAGCGCAGAAAACCACGGAAATCTGCTTCGACGAGAAAGACCCCATGATCCATATCCGCACCCACAATACCGACCTCAAAAACAGGCTGACCGTCTACGCAGCCGCGCACCCGGAGCTCTGCCGGCGAACCGATGCAGACCCGGACACGGGCTGCATGGAGTTCGAGATTGCAAAGGGGCGTCTGTCCTTCCGCCTCACCGCCCCGTATAGCCCGATGCGGCGCAAAGCGGCGAGCGAGGCGGCAAAACGGAACGGCGTTCAGCGCCTGAATCCCACAAAACCATGAAAGGAGGGCTTTGCTTATGCCAAGCAAGCTGCAAGCCTATGCGGAATTTGCAGAGCGTACCGCCCGGCAGATCACCGGCAGCCATCAGGCGTGGACGGCGTTTCTGACCACCGCCGCAAGGCTGTACAAATACCCCTATAACGAGCAGCTCATGATCTACATGCAGCGGCCGGAGGCCACTGCCTGCGCGGAATACGACTTCTGGAACGAGAAAATGGGCCGGTATGTCCGGCGCGGCAGCCGGGGCATCGCCGTCATCGACGCCAGCGGCCATAAGCCGCGGCTCAAATACGTCTTTGACGTGGCCGACACCGGCTCCCATGAAAATGCCCGGCGCGTCAACCTCTGGGCGCTGCGCCCGGAGCATGAGGAAACTGTAAGCGCCATGCTGGAGCGCAATTACGGCGTGTCCGGCGACAGCGGTCTCCGGCAGCAGCTGGAGGCCGTTGCGGGACAGCTCGTGCGTGAATACTGGCAGGACAGCCGGCAGGATATCCTCGGCATCGTTGCAGATTCCTATCTGGAGGAGTATGATGAATACAACATCGAGGCAGCCTTCAAAAACGCCGCCTCGGTCAGCATCACCTACTCCCTCATGTCCCGCTGCGGCATGGAGCCGCAGGACTACTTCGAGCACGAGGATTTTCTCAGCATCTTCGACTTCAACACCCCCAGAACCGTCGCCACCCTCGGCACGGCGGTCAGTGCGCTGAGCGAGCAGGTGCTGCGGCAGATCGAAGTCACCATCCGAAACTATGAGCGAGAGCAGAGCCTGCAAACGCAGGACACAGAAAGGACGGCAGAACATGGACAACAACCTGACCTACACACAGAACGGGGATTACCTGATCCCGAACCTGAGCATCCGAACCACGGAGAAGCCCCTGGGCAAGTACGGGAGGATGCGGCAGAGCTACCTGAAGGAGCACCGGCCCATTCTCTGGAACCAGATGATCCTGGAAGAGACCCTGTTCCCGCACTTGCTGGAGATCGAGCAGGCAGCACAGACCCGTCTGGCGGCGCTGATGCCGAAGCTGGCGGCGCAGGCTGGCGCAACGGAGCAGCTGAAAGCCAGAGACCAGATGCAGTGGGTGGGCCTGATGAACAGCTGCAAGGCCCAGGCGGAGGAGATCATCCTGGACGAGCTGATTTACCGTTAAATATCTTTGAGCCGCCGGTGCGCGGCGAACAGATGAGCCTGTTTCCCTCAGAGAAAGAACAAATCGCATATATCGCAGAAGCGGAGAGCGTCAATGATGCGCCCTCCGCTTTTTCCTTTGGGCAGGCGCAGATCGATCATGTGCTACGGCTGGGCGGCAACACCGACGATACCCGTATGGTCATCGCCTCGGCGTTCCAGAAGCAGAAACCCGCAGAGGAGATTGCCGCCCTGCTCCGGCAGCGCTTTCGCGGCGGCGACGGCTTTAAGGAAGACGGCGCGGAGCTGGCCGCATGGTATGCAGACGATGGCATCCGTCTCGCCTTTGGCCGCAGCGCAGAGCATACGCCCAACGCCCAACTGCTGTCCTGGGACGATGCAGCGGCGCGCATCGCGGAGCTCATGGAGCGCGGCGAGTATGCCTCCAACGTGGAGCTTGCGGAGGCGGAGCACCACGAGCGAACACTGCTGGCGCAGTCCCTGTGGTATCTGAAGCACGACCTCAGCGAAGAGGCCAATACACAGGGGTATCTCTCCTGTCTCTCGGACATCCGTGGCAGCGGCTACCCGGAGGAGACGGCGCAGCTTGCCCAGCGCCTGACCGACCCGAGCTTTCGGGATGTGCTCTCCGGCGAGTTTGCACTGTTATACGCCGCCTATACCGAAGATCGGAGCCTGCTGCGTTTTCACTACCATAAGCTGAGCAGCATCCGACAGAGCCTGCTGGAGCTGAACCTGCCCCGCAGGGAATATGCCTCCGACATGACCGCCGTGCCGGAGATGGGCCGCTTCATCACAGAGGATGAGATCCACCACACCCTGACAGGCGGCAGCGGCATACAGGGCGGCAAGGGCCGAATCTACGAATACTTCACCCAAACCCACAGCGCAAAGGAAAAGGCGGATTTCCTCAAAAACGAGTACGGCATCGGCGGACGCTCCCACGCGGTTTCCGGCGCTTCGCACAGCGCAGAGGATCACAGCGCCAGGGGCATTGTGCTGCACAAAGAGAACTGCGCCAACGTAGAGATGAGCTGGACGAAGGCTGCGGCCATCCTCGATGTACTCATCCGCTCTGACCGTTATCTCTCTCCGGAGGAAAAGACGCAGCATGAGCAGCTCCAGAGGCAGGCCGCAGAGCGCGGTGCGGGCTGGAACGCCTACAACGCCGTGAAGGAAGCACACCCGGATGACATGGTGCTCTACCAGGTGGGAGATTTCTTCGAGCTGTACGGCGAGGATGCGCGGCAGGCGGCGGAACTGCTTGATCTGACGCTCACCACCCGGAACATCCCGGACGTGGGACGCGTGACCATGTGCGGCGTACCGGCGAACCGGCTGGAGGAGTTTGTGGAGAGCCTGCGGGACAGGTACGATGTGACCATCTCCGCGAAGGACGAAACCACCACAGAGCGCCGTACCTACACCCTGCGCTCCGTGGACCACGAGGCAGAGGACGCCATCAACGCACAGGAAGCGGAGTTCGGTGCCGACGGCACGCGGGCATTCCGTGATGCCGCCGCAGAGGTGCAGCCCACCGTGCAGGAGCTTTTTGCGCAATACCGTCTGATGGTGGGCAACGCCCTTTCCCGGAACGAGGCGTTTCTCAACGCCTGCCGCAACTCCGACCGGGAAAACGCCTATCTGGAGGGTGCGGCCGCCATCCGGCGCATCGTCACCGCATCCGAAGATCTGCAGCTCACACGGCTCTACTATGACAACACCACGTTCCACAACCGGCTCCATCAGGAGCTGCTGGACGAGCTGTACCCGACACTGGCGACTGCCGTCACGCCCTCGCCCTACAGGGTGACGCAGGCGGACATAGACGACGCCCTGCGGCGTTGGAACGGAGATATCCGGAGCAAGCAGGCCGTGGTGCGGTATATGGAGCAGCACGGACGGGAGCGCGAGACCGCCGCATGGCTGGCGCGGGAGTACGGCGCAGAAAACAGCGCAAATCCCCTCCGGATCTCCGTGGGCAGCGCCGAGCCGGTCTCCCTGTCCTGGTCCAAGGTACAGCGGCGCATCGCCCAGCTCATCCGGGAGGACAGCTTCTACACCGAGGCCGAACGCGACAATTTCGACGATATTGATCCCATCGCCCTTCGGGAGGCTCTCGCCGAACGCGGCATTGTGAACGGCGAGGTCGCAGACCCCGAAAAGCTGGACAGCGACCCCTTCATTCAGCGCGTGATGCAGGATGCGGAGCAGATTGCCGCGCAGGAGGAGCCTGTCACCAGCTCCGCCATCGATCCCGCAGACCGCTTCCATGTGGTGAGCCTCGACCGGGGCTTTCGCACCCTGTACGCCGTGTGGGACAATGAGACCCACGGCTACTATACGGACGCAGACGGCGTGACCGAGGAGTTTACAAGCGAGTGGCAGGCGGAGGCGTACCGGCTGGAGATGCAGGGTCAGGCGGAACAGGCGCTTTTGGAGCGTGCAAAGGGGCTGATCTCCGATTTCTGCCGGAGCGAATACGGCTCCGAGGCGGATTTCAGCGATCCCGCGAAGACCGGCCTTGCCTACACCACCGTCACCGACGATGAGATCCCCATTCAGGTGAATATCGACCTTGTGAATTTCCGGCTGGAACGCTATCTGAACAACGAGCATCTGGAGACCCGGCAGTACAGCTCTTTGCAGGCACTTATCTCCAACGAACTGGAAATCCTTGATTTCGGGGATCTCACTCATGTTTCAGCGGAGGATCTCGCGCCGTACGTTCGACATGAGCCGGAAGAACCGATGACGGAAGCAGCCCCGTCTCCGCAGAGAGACCCGTTCCCGTATGCCGTGGGCGATACGGTGTATCTGGAGGACGGCAAGCCCTTCGTGATTGATCGTATCGGCCTCTTTGACATTTCCCTCCGTGACCCGTCGCTGCGCTATCCCGTCTCCCGTGCAGAGAGCAGAGAGCGCTTCATGCGGCTCATGGAACGGTATCCCCAGCCGGAACCTACGCCCGCGGAACCGCCCGCATCGGCCACGCCTGCCTACACCGAGGAGACGGTGGCATTTTATCCCGGGGACAAAAACAATCTGCCCTTTGATGTGGAGATCCGGACCCTGCGCTTTGACGAGCCGGAGCATACGCCGCCCGCACCGCAGCCGCCTGCGGAGAATTTCCGCATTCTGGGCGATGATCTCGGCACAGGGGGCGCCAAGGAGAAGTTCCGGCGCAACATCAAGGCCATCGCTACCCTGAAGCAGATCGAGACCGAGGGCAGGAGCGCCACCCCGGAGGAACAGCACATTCTCTCCCAGTATGTGGGCTGGGGTGGTCTTGCGGAGGCTTTCGATGCGGAAAAGCCCGGCTGGCACGCCGAATATGACGAGCTGAAGAGTGCACTCACCCCGGACGAGTATGCCGCCGCCAGAGCCTCTACCCTCAACGCCCACTACACCAGCCCCACCGTCATCCGCGCCATCTACGACGCGGTGGAGAATATGGGTTTCCGTACCGGCAACATTCTGGAGCCCAGCATGGGCGTGGGCAATTTCTTCGGGCTGCTGCCCGAAACCATGCGGGACAGCCGCCTGTACGGCGTGGAGCTGGACTCTGTCACCGGGCGCATCGCAAAGCAGCTCTACCCGAAGGCGGATATTACCGTGGCGGGCTTTGAGACCACCGACCGCCGGGATTTCTTCGATCTCGCCGTGGGAAACGTCCCCTTCGGGCAGTATCAGGTGAACGACCGGGCCTACAACAGGCTCGGCTTTTCCATCCATGACTACTTTTTCGCAAAAACCCTCGATCAGGTGCGCCCCGGCGGCGTCATCGCCTTTGTCACCTCCCGCTATACCATGGACAAGCAGTCTCCGGAGGTGCGCAGATATATCGCACAGCGCGCGGAGCTGCTGGGGGCCATCCGGCTGCCGAACAACGCCTTTAAGGCCAATGCCGGCACGGATGTGGTCTCGGATATTCTCTTTTTACAGAAACGGGACCGACCCATCGACATCGAGCCGGACTGGGTACACCTCGGCGAAAACGAGGACGGCTTTGCCATCAACCGGTATTTTACAGACCACCCGGAGATGATTCTGGGACGGCAGACCTCGGAGAGCACCCAGTACGGCAGACAGGATTTCACCGTCGCGCCCATCGAAGGGCTGGCGCTCTCCGACCAGCTGCACGACGCTGTACAGTACATCGGCGGCAGGTATCTGGCGGCAGAGTTGCCGGAGCTCGGTGAGGACGAACGGATCCGGGAATCCATCCCCGCAGACCCCCATGTGAAGAACTACAGCTACACCGTGGTGGACGGCGAGGTGTTCTTCCGAGAAAACTCCGTCATGGTGAAGCCGGAGCTGAACAACACCGCCAGAGAGCGCGTCAAGGGCATGGTGGAGCTGCGGGACTGCGTCCACCGGCTCATCGATCTGCAGCTGTGGGAATCCGAGCCAGACTCCATCCGGACAGAGCAGGCGCGGCTGAACCGGCTCTACGACAGCTTTACCGAGAAATATGGGCTTATCAACAGCCGGGGCAACAGTCTCGCCTTTGCCGACGACTCCTCCTACTATCTGCTCTGTTCCCTTGAGGTGATAGATGACGAGGGGAAGCTGGAGCGCAAGGCGGACATGTTCTCCAAACGCACCATCCGCCAGCAGCAGGCTGTGACCAGTGTGGATACCGCCGCCGAAGCCCTCGCCGTGTCCATTTCGGAAAAAGCCCGTGTGGATATGGACTACATGTCCGGACTCTCCGGCAAAAGCCAGGACGAGCTCATCGACGAGCTGACCGGCGTCATCTTCCTCGATCCCGCAAAACACGAATGGCAGACGGCAGACGAGTATCTCTCCGGCAACGTGAGGCAGAAGCTCCGGGAGGCGGAGGCAGCCGCCAAAGACAGTCCCGGGTATCTGCCCAACGTGGAGGCGCTGCGTCAGGCACAGCCCAAGGATCTGGATGCCAGTGAGATTGAGGTGCGCCTCGGCGCGACCTGGATCGATAAGCAATACATCAGGGAGTTCATGTTCGAGCTTCTGGACCCGCCGTCCTATTCCCGCTATTCGCTGGATGTCAGCTACTCGGACTTCACGGCGGAGTGGAACATCTCCGGCAAAAACAACATTCCCTACAACAACATCAACGCCTATATAAACTACGGCACCGACCGCGCCAATGCCTACCGCATTCTGGAGGACACCCTGAATCTGCGCGACGTGCGGATCTACGACACCGTGACCGACCCGGACGGAAAGGAACGGCGGGTACTCAACTCCAAGGAGACCACCCTCGCCCAGCAGAAGCAGCAGACCATCCGGGACGCGTTCCGGGACTGGATCTGGAAGGACCCGGACCGGCGGCGAGAGCTGGTGACGCTCTACAACGAGCGCTTCAACGCCACCCGGCCCCGGGAGTATGACGGCAGACACCTGACCTTCCCCGGCATGAACCCGGAGATCCGGCTCCGGGAGCATCAGCTCAACGCCATCGCCCACGACCTCTACGGCGGGAACACCCTCCTTGCCCATGAGGTGGGCGCAGGTAAGACCTTTGAGATGATCGCCGCCGCCATGGAGGCCAGGCGGCTGGGCCTTTGCCAGAAGGCGCTCTTTGCCGTGCCGAACCACCTGACGGAGCAGTGGGCCTCGGAGTTTCTGCGGCTGTATCCATCCGCCAACATCCTCGTGGCGACGAAAAAGGAC
>CAVHXA010000085.1:0-7390 GCA_963639765.1 Oscillospiraceae bacterium
GGTTTTGATCTCAAAACCGTAGCAACCTGAGAATTTATCCTGAAGCTTGGTGATGTACACGTCTACGGCCCGCAGGCTTGCGTCTGTTTCTACGCCCCAGAATTCATCCATCAGCTGTGCACGGGAAAACGTCTTGTTGGGGTAAGACAGCAGCTTATAGAGAATATTGAACTCACGGGTCGTTACGGCGATCTCCGAGCCTGCGATCACAGCGGTCACGGCATCCGCGTCCATAACGAGATTTCCGACGGTCAGCTTTCGTTCCGTTTCGATATTCGCCCTGCGCAGCAATGCCCGCACACGCATTTCAAGCTCGGCCAACTCGACGGGCTTGACCATGTAGTCGTCGATGCCGAGGCGAAAACCTTTCTGCTTTGCGGACAGATCATCTCTGGCCGACATGAACAGGATCGGGATGTGCCGGTTTACCTTGCGAATGTTTTCCGCAAACTCAAACCCGTCCACCTCCGGCATCATGATATCGGAAATGATCAGATCATACAGGCTGTTATACATCTCGCCATAGGCATCGTTTGCATTCAATACGGATTTTGCGTCAAAACCGCAGTCATTCAGATAGGTACAGACTGTCCGGCACAGTTCCTTGTCATCATCAACGACCAGAATATGGATCATCGCAGTTCCTCCCGTACGGATCGAATCCCTTTTCGTGATGCCTCTCCCGGCACAATACCAATAGAATATCAGCGCTCTGTTGGTGTTTTGTTTGTGGTTTATTTCCGAATTATTAATTTTACGGCGAAGGGACAACCGTTCCTGTGTGGGCAGCTGTGTCTTTGCCGGTATATCGCGATAAATTCTATTCCGGGAAAATAAATCACAGAATGCTTTGAAAAACCGCAAATCTACATAGTTATATGTAGATAAGATACATAATTCAGAATATTTATCTATGTGCGTAAAATTTGTATAATAACTACATAAAGTCCCCCGTAAAAATTTTAGCCTTTATGCAGATTTTAAAGAAAGAGGACATGAAAATGGATGAAGACCTGATTTTTTCAATGTCAGAGGACACGCTTGACGATTTGCCTTCCATGCAGGAAATATTCGATCTTCGAGGCAAGGTGGCCGTGGTGACCGGCTCCGTCGGCCTGGCGCTCAATGTCATTTACCGTCTTGCCGAATGCGGTGCACGGGTCGTCTTTGGCGCTCGCAGAGAGGTTCTCGGCAAAATGTGCGAGGAGAAGCTCAAATCCTTTGGCTTTAATGTCGCGTTCAAGCAGACCGATGTCAGAAAGGTCGAGGACTGCCGGGCGCTGGTCGCATACGCGGAGGAGATCTACGGCACAGTCGATATCGTGGTTCCGGTTGCCGCTGATTTCTTTGCCAGAGCGTTTATCGACGTAAAGGAAGACGAATTCGATCAGATCCTTGACACAGACCTGAAGGGCCAGTTCTTCGTTGTGCAAGCTGCTGCACGCAGCATGATCAAGGGCGGAAAGGGCGGCAAGATCGTAACGATCTCGTCTGTCGCGGCCCGCGGCGACGATCTGCCGAAGCTCGCCATGATGACGCCCTACAATGCGGCAAAATCCGGTGTCGTCGGTATGACGTACGGAATTGCCAGGGAGCTGAAGCAGTACGGCATCAATGTCAACTGCGTTGCTCCCGGCGGTATGGTCACCCCCGGCGCGATTTTCAATAACGCATCGACGCTGGAACTGTACGGTCCTGTGTGGGACGAATATGTTTCCAAATACGGCGGGACTGTTCCTGTTACAGCCAACCCGGACGAAGTTGCTCGCATGATTGTCACACTCTGCACACCGGTGTCCGACTATATGTACGGCCAGCTGATTGAAGTTGACGGCGGCAGCCAGTTCTCGTTCCAGGATAAGCCGTGGAGTTATACCATGGACGGCGGTCTGCACGGCTGAAATATAAAGTCGTTTCCCGGCAAACGCCGGAAGCATATATTTCATGTTCAACAGAAAGGAGATTTTCTATGGCGATCACTTCCAAAAGTACCCTTCGTGATGTTCTTGCAGATCCTCGCGCTGTCGCGATCATCGAGGAGTATGTCCCCGGCTTCGTTGAGGAAAAGGCCGATCTGCTCGGTCCGGTCCTCGGCATGAAGATTGGTATGCTGCTCAAATTCCCGCAGGCGGGCTTCAAGAGAGAGGACGTCAAAACCATCTGTGAGCGGCTCGATGCGCTGGATGCCTGAGTTTTGCCCATCCCATGATCATCAATATATAGAAAAGGAGATTACACATGGCTGAAAAAGTTGCAATCAAGGCTTCAAGAGTGCAGAAGGGACGCAAGACGATCAACTACCTGCAGAAGCTCAAGGACGAAGGCACCCCCATCGTTCAGATGTGCCCGGCGTGCCGCGACCAGTTCTGGACAAAGGCTGCTGAAATGGCGGACGTCGATATCTGCCGTCTGACCGTTCCCGGCGATGGCTCCGATCCCGAAATGCAGATCAAGATCGCGCCCTATTGGATCAAGTGTGTGCGCAATGCCGCAAACATTATCCATATCAATTTCTATATGCAGACCCCGACCTACGCTTCCAAGGAAGCAGCTGTCGCCAACGGCGCTATGTACATGAACTGCGGCGCGGACTCCCTGTTGCCCATGGGCATCACAAACGAGACACTCAAGTATATGTCTGATAACTATCTGGTCGTGTTCGGCCACATCGGTGCACTGTCCGGCTGGCAGACCAATAAGCAGGGCGGCTATAAGCGCATCGGTCAGACCGCCGAGAGCGCGATGAACGTGTTCAAGATGGGCTACGAGTATCAGGAAAACGGCATGATGGCCATGACCATCGAGCTGACGCCGATCGAGGTCACGAACGCCATCGCCAAGAAGCTGCGCGTTCCCGTCATCTCCATCGCCGCCGGCGGCGCGGCGGACGGCTGCGAAATGGTCGACTTCGATACCTTCGGCATGATGCCGAAGCCTGCCTCCCACGCAAAGGCTTACGGCGAGTTCTTCCCGTTTGCAGTCGAAGCCTATATGAACTGGGCAGAAGAAGTCCGTGAGCATATCTATCCGGAAGAAAAGCACGGCTATCACATGGATGCTGCCGAACTGGATAAGTTCATGAACGCACTCGAAAAGTTCTGAGGAATATCTGATCCGGAAGTTCCGTAAGCCGGAGTCCTGCTTTGATTGTCAGCGGGGCTCCGGCTCCTCCAATTTGTCGTTCCCTTTTTCCGTAAAATCTGTTATACTGAAAAAAGACAGCAGGAGGACGAAGTGTATGGCGTTAAGAGAACTTCCATGGAAGGATATTTATAATCTTGCAGTGCAGTGTTGCCAATTCAGTGACGTTCGCAGCTTCACGATCAGCTTTTTGCAGGAGATCCGAAAGATGGTCGATTTTGACGAAGCGCTCCTGTTCTATCTGGATGGAAGGCAAAAGCTGGAGGATTATTATCTGTATAACATCAATCCCAAATGGATGAACCTGTACCTGAACTATTACTCTCATGCAGATCGCGGGATGTACGGGATTACGCAGCGCGATCTGGACCATCTGGATGATGTGTATGTCCACAGATGGAAATTCGAGAACTCCACCGAGGTCATCCCGGACTATATTCGTCCGCGAAATCTGGTCAGCTCGCTCGGCTTTCCACTGCGCGACGGAACGGGCAGCGTGCGGACGATCATTGCGTTTGACCGCCTGACCTCCGCGCCGTTCTCTGAGGATGAAATCGAGCTGATCCGTGCGGTCAGAAAGCTGCTCAATCCGTACCATCGGCTCCTGTTCGGCGTATCGGCAAAAACAGATGGCGGAAAAATGGAAACGCAGCTGTTGACTGCGAGGGAAAACGAGGTGCTGAACCTGCTGCGGCAGGGACTGGCTGCGGCCAATATCGCACATATTCTTCATATTACCGTACCGACGACCAACCGTCATATATCCAATATCTATAAAAAACTGAAGGTCAATTCCCGCGGGGAATTGCTGGCAAAGATCAATAAGAATTATTGAACATTATCAGGTACATAGCTACCTTTTGAAATAAAAGAGGACGAACCATGCAAATTACGTTTCAGACAGAGGCACGCATGAAATTGCTGCGCGGCGCAGATCAGCTTGCGGACACGGTCAAGGTTACGCTCGGTCCCAAAGGCCGGAACGTTGCGCTGTATCAGAAAAGAAACGCACAGGGAGCAAAACTCTCCGACCGCGCGGGAAGCGGCGCGCCGGTGCTCATCACGAACGACGGCGCAAGCATCGCGGAATCGATCGTCCTGCCGGACGCGCGAGAGAATGCCGGTGCGAAGCTTCTGCGGCAGGCAGCAGAGAAAACGAATACCGAGGCCGGAGACGGCACGACGACCGCGATCGTGCTGGCGCAGGATCTGCTGCATGAACTGCTGCGACTGCGATGCGCGGGCGCGGACGCAATGGCGCTGCGCCGCGGCGTAGAAGCCGCAGGACACGCAGCCTGCGAAGCCTTGCAAAAGCTCGTGCGTCCGGTGGAGAGCGAAGAAGCGCTGACACAGGTCGCGGCAGTTTCCTGTCAGGATGAAGCGCTTGCCCGGCTTGTCGGGCAGGCGTGCTTTGCAGTCGGCAGGGAGGGCGTCGTGACAGTCGATGACGGACAGAAACAGGAGACCACGGTAGAAATCCGGCAGGGAATCGTGCTTGAACGCGGCTTCCTTGCACCTGAAATGACAACGGACGAACTGAAGACCGCCGCCGAGCTGAATGATGCGCGTATTCTGCTCTGCGACAGCAAGCTCGACAACGTGCAGGAGATATTGCCGGCGCTGATCGCCTGCGCGGAGGACGGATATGACCTGCTCATCATTTGCGAAGGCCTGAGCGGCGATGCACGCAGCACCATCCTGCGCACAGATATGGACGGCGATATCAAGATTGTCTGCATCGAAGCGCCGCTTTACGGTGACGGCCGCCGCTGGCGCATGGAGGATCTGGCGGTGCAGCTCGGCGCAACATATTTCCAAAAAGCACTCTGTATGGATTTGCGCAGCGTGAAGCGTGAGGACTTCGGCACGGCGGCGCAGGTGCGCGTCACGCAGCGGCAGACCGTGATCTCCGGCCCGGGCGGCGACAAAGCTGCCGTGGAGGCCCGTGTGCGAGAGCTGCGGTATCTGGCCGCGAACGAGGATTATGAATTTAACCGCAAGCGCCATCAGGAGCGCCTTGCGCAGCTCTCATCCGGCGTGGCGATCATTCACGCAGGCGGACAGACGCAGACGGAGCTGTGGGAACGGAAACTCCGTCTGGAAGACGCCGTCCATGCCGCGCAGGCGGCGCAGCAGGAGGGCGTTGTACCGGGCGGCGGAACGGCGCCGGTACGGCTCATACCGGCAGTTAGAAGCTGCGCATCCGCGCTGCACGGAGATGAAAAAAACGGCGCACTGGCGGTCATGCACGCGCTGGAAGCACCGGTGCGGCAGATCGCGGAAAATGCCGGCCGGGACGGAAGCACGATCGTAGCGAAGCTGCGCGGCCTGTCGGAATCTATGGGCTATGACGCGGGTGCGGACCGATTTACGGATATGGTGCAGGCCGGAATCCTCGACCCGGTGCGAGTGACGCGCACGGCGCTGCAAAGCGCCCTGTCCGTGAGCGCAAGTATGCTCACGACGGAAGCCTGCATCACCGGCAACGACCGGGGAACGGAGGCGTGACGGCGCAATGACACAGGAAATGCTTTTTTCGAAATATGCGGAACAATATCCGCTGACCGTTCCGCAGGAAGCGATTGAAAACGAATTTCAGCTGCTGATCCTTGAGGAAAAGCAACGCATGCAATATGAGATGCTGACCGGCTGCGCGATGCACCTTTCCCCGCAGGCGGAGCTGAACGAAAAAACGGAAGCACTGCGGGCGGAAGCAGCGCGCAGAGCCAAGGAAACGCTCGTCCTGCGTGAGATCATGGCCACGCAGCCCTTCCCGGTGTCGCGGGAAGAGCTGGAAGCCGAAGCTGCAGAGATCGCCCGGCGTCAGAATACCACCGTCGCAGAGCTCAGGCGTTTTCTCGGTGAAGACCTCGCCATGCTGCAAGGCGACCTGCAAAAGCGCAAAGCCGTCGCATGGGCGTGTGAACAGACGGAGAAATAAGACCAGGCGGAAAATCAATTTTAAGGAGGCGTTTTACAATGAGTAAGGTTTGTGTAGTGACCGGCGGCGGTTCCGGCATGGGTTTGGCGGCTGCCAAGTTTATGCCTAAAGATCACATTATCGTGGTATCCGGCCGCACCGAGAGCAAGCTGACCAAGGCCGTGGAAGAACTGAAGGCGCTGGGCTTTGAAGCCCATGCCAAAAGCTGCGATACCTCCAAGCGGGACAGTGTAAAAGCCTTGGCAGAGTACGCCGCCGGACTGGGCGAGATCACCAACGTGATCCATGCAGCGGGCGTGTCCCCGGCCATGAACGTAACGCCGGAGGATCTTCTGCGCATCAATGCCCTGGGTACCGTGTATGTCAACCTGGAATTTTCCGGGCGGATGCACGCAGGCAGCGTCATTGTAGATATTGCGTCCATGTCTGCCTACAGTATGCCGGAATTCCTGCTGCCCAAGAAGGCGTATCCGCTTGCCGAAACGAATGAAGCGCTCTTTTTCAAAAAGGCTCTGAAAATGACAGGCATGATTAAAGACGCTTACCGAAAAAACGGTCTGGCCTATGCGATCTCCAAGAATTTTGTAATGTGGTATGCAGCAAAATCTGCCTTTGACTTCGGTCCCAAGGGAATCCGCGTGGTGTCACTGTCTCCCGGCCTGATCGCTACCGACATGGGCAATTTGGAATCCCCTTATGGCGGGCATATGCTGGCCACCTCCTGTGAAGGTCGCATGGGAAAACCGGAGGAGCTCGGTTTTGCCATCGCCGCGCTTGCTGATGAGCGCAACGGCTATCTGGCAGGCGTGGATATTCTGTGCGACGGCGGCACGATCCGCGGCCAGAAGGAATTCAAAAAAAGACGCAAGTAAATAATAGTCGTTCTAATCTTCAGTATTCATGTTGCTGCCGCTACGCAATTTCAGGAACAAACCCGTAATTTTGCACGCAAAACGCGATCCTGCAGGGGATATAAGTTCCCACAGGATCGCGTTTTCAAATCATAGTCTTTAATCCGCGAGGCCATGCTCGTGATTGCCGCTGATGTAGGCCTTCATGCCGCCGTTCAGCATCAAGGCAGCACATTCGAACGGTCTGTTGTAGATCAGGTAGTCCATTTCCGTCCGTTCGGACATGGTGTCCGCAAGGCTATTCTCGGCGGCAATGGTGTCGATAGAAAGCATCGTCCCGTCGTCAAAGCGCAGTTCTACGCAGGCTGTGTCCATGTTGTATTCGCAAGTGATGATATTTTTCATGATAATCCTCATGCCGGCGCGGCGACCGGCACAAATAGGGATGAAAACGGAT
>CAVHXA010000086.1:0-7048 GCA_963639765.1 Oscillospiraceae bacterium
GATCCCTGTAAGCGAAAACCTCCTTAAGATGCAGGTCAAACCAGCCGGATTTGGGCTTGATGACCGTTGTAAAACGCTGTTCGTCCATGAATCATACTCCAGTTTACTGAAATTTGTTTTTAATTGCACACAATTGTCTGGCCTTATAAAAAGCCCACCATACTGAAAATCTGTCTGCCTTATCGGCTATCCGCTTTGTTGTGGAGTCCGGAAGCGTCGAAACACCTTTTTGAGCCAAATTATAGTATACCTCATCTGATATTAGTTCATCGTATAAACGCTTCCGTGCCCTGAATCCAAGCCGACCATTGGGAACAAATAACATTTCCAATCTGTTAAAGTAGTGTTTATTTGCCGCCCAAGTGCAAATCTCCGGCATAACTTCCTGCGCAACTCCCAGACGCTCTGCAATTTCAATAATACCGTGAGCCATGATGTGCGCACTGAGAATTTCCGACCTACCCAGAACACCGTCATTTGAGGGGTGGTATTTCTTATAATCAACACGGTAATAGTATTGAACGGAAGGGGTATAGACGATCTGATCTATGTACCGGATATATCTGGAATTGAAGTCAAAATCCTCCGCACTACGAAGTTCTTGGTTAAAGCGAAGTCCGTTTTTTTTAATGATCTCGCGCTGATACAGTTTACAGTATGGAGGGAAAATGATGAAATTGAACACCAACCGTTTGAATGTTTCTGCATCATTCTTTTCACCATTGAGAGATGCAATAAAGGCTGATGAAAAATCTCTTGAAACTAAGCCATCAGAGGAAAATGGCTGGTAATCAGCTATCACAAATGTATTTTGCCTATCGGATACTTGCCGGGCTGTATAGAGTGCTTGAAGATAGTTTTCTCCTAGATAATCGTCACTGTCCACAAACACAATATACTTCCCTTGGGCGCGATCCAACCCCATATTTCTGGCGGATGAAACCCCGCCATTTTCTTTATGGATTACATGAAGCCTTGTGTCTTTTTGACAATATGTATCGCACATTGTACCGGAAGAATCCGGCGAACCATCATCGATCAAAAGCAGCTCAAAATCGGGTAAAGACTGCCGGAGAATGCTCTCAATGCAGTCTGCCAGATACTTTTCTGCGCGATATACGGGAACAATTACGCTGATAATCGGTTCCAAGCAATCACTCTCCTTTAACAGTTCTTCTGATTTTTCTGCCATATTCACTGATAAGCGGCAATTTAGGATGGACAATTCCCAAATAATATTCAAACCTTTCCGCGGAAACATTCTTTTTCAAGCAATGAATCGCCCAAAGCAGCGACACACGATATTCCTTAGGTGGAATTACGCCAGCACTTCTGGCAAGAATCGCATACTTTGCCAAAATGACATTCCGCTTTCTTTTTGCCGCGAGTGCAATCTCCATTTCACCATTATTCTCAAAAAAAACAATACACTGATCAATTGCCCAAATGTCGTCGTAGCGTCTGTTTGAAAACGTTGAGTGCGTAATGCCTTCTTCATTATAACGGTAGCCGTAGATAGCTTTATTCAAGATTGCAATTCTGGATGAAGCGTAGATTGCCCGCGGAACAAATGCCTGATCTTCATGAATACGGCCTACCGGGAAACGCAAAGAACCAACTGTCTCAACCTTATAAAGTTTCCCACAAGCATTAATAGGAATTGCAATTTTCCCGGTGTAAAGAGCTTCGCACGCGTCTCGTCGGCTTACAACACGATAGTCTGCGTTTCTTTCCGATGATTTCCAGACACCGGCCATATTACTGTTATCGGAAAATTCGACGAAGTTGCCGGTTACGATATCTGCCTCGGCTTGGTTTGCAGTTTCCATCATGTTCTGAAGGCAATCCGGTGCAATTACATCATCACTGTCCACGAAGGTGACATACTCACCCTTCGCAACATCCAAACCCGCATTTCGTGCAGCGGATAGCCCGCCGTTTTCCTGATGAATAACATGAATCCGCGAATCCTCGCGCGCATAGCCGTCGCACATCGCACCGCAGGCATCGGGCGATCCATCGTCAACGAGTATCAATTCAAAGTCGGAAAAGGTCTGTGACAGGATGCTGTCAACACACGCGGGGAGATATGCTTCCACCTTATAAACCGGAACAATTACAGAGATTAATGGCATAATAGTTCCTCGTTGTCTTTACTTACATTCCGTCTGTAGCACCTTGATGGCGCTTCTAAGCGGATCATATACACGAATACCTCTCAGTGTGTCCTCGGGAAGTCTGGAAAACAACACAGGAAATTCTGTGCATCCCAAAATCAGTGCATCTCTGGAAAAGGATTGAATCATCTGAACAAAGGCATCCAGCGTTTCCGTCGTAATCCGGTTCTGCTTGACCGCTTCAATCAGATCCCGCTGTTTTAGGTACTGCTCAGCGACAGGAACGGAAACCTCAATGCCATATGGCTGAAGAGCCTGATGAAATACTCTCGACCGAATCGTCCCTTCCGAGGCGATCAGTGAAACTTGTCTCTCATTTGCAGCAGCAATTTCCATGCAGCAGGCATCAATAATGCTGATAATCTTTCCCTCTGCCTCCGGGACATTCCGATAGATATCTGGCAAAAAGCAATGCGAGGTATTGCAAGCCAATATAATTTTCGTCGCACCAGCGTGAAGTAGCGACGCTACAGAATCGCACAGTTCTGACACGAGCTGGTCATACTTTATTCCTTCCAGAACAGCTAAAACCCGGCTCGGCATTGTGCAGCGATTGTCAATTATAATCCTCGGGCGATCCCATTCCTTTTCCGCCGGAAAGGCATCCAGCAATTCCTGAAAAAAGTGCAGCGTTGCATAGGAACCCATACCGCCCAGAACACCAATCACATCTTTATACATCTCTATCCCTCGTACCCGTTTCTGATCCATTGCACAGCGCGTTCATAGTCGTCAATCGTGTCAATTTCCTTCGTCCGCAGATAAATCATAGGAAGCGGAAGCATCGGCTCGATCAGGTGAAACACATGACGTTTTCCAGGTTTCAATTGATCCAGACGCATCTTGGCGAAGCCGGTCCATTCGTATTGGCCGACCTCCTGCGAAAAACCTGTTACCATCTTGATTCCATCTACCATCTCAATTGGCATTATCCAAGGGTTATCAGTAGAAGGTGTCGTTCCGCCAACGCAGCTCCCATCGTACTCAATCCCCGCAATCAAATCATCTGGATGTACAAGCAAATCGCCGTCCAAGGCTACGACATATTCTCGACCGTATTTTGCGCCCAGCGTGAAGCTGGCACCTGTCCCTGTATTGCGATAGTCATGATTGAATACGAACAAGACGTCCTTTCGGATTGCATTTACCGCATCAATTACCTGCTCAGCCTGGTATCCAACCACTACACGGATATCATCATAATCCTTCAAAATCTCCAACTGGCGCTCGATCAAGGTCTTTCCTTCAATCTCCACCAAGGCTTTGGTGCATCCTAATCCCAGCCGGGTTCCCATTCCAGCGCAGCTAATAACAATGGATACATTGTTTTTCATATGGCTTCTCCTTCATCGGCGCACAGCGTGTGCAGGAAGCTGCAAAGCCTGTGCTCGTCACAGATCACATGGGTAGCATTGCACATTAGGGGATAGGCCACCGGGCGAACGCCGCCGTATCCGATGCCGACATACGCCAGACGCACCATCTCCGCGTCATTGCTGCCATCTCCCACTGCTACAACAGGCACGACAAATTGCTTCGCAATTTTTTCTTTGTCGACCACGCTGTTCACTGAAATAATATGATCATCAGATACACTAACCGAAGAGCAATAACACTGCGACATTGGCAGTCCGATTCTTTTTATCAGCTTTTCAATCCAGACGTCAATGTTGCCCGTGACAATATAGCACCGGCTTGCGTACGTCCGGATGAACTGCACCAATTCCTCATTCAGCGGTGTTTTCTCAACGATCTCTGCAACGCGGCTTACCGGGATTGTCTTCAGCATCTCAACCCGTGCCAGAAAGCTGCTTTGAAACGGAATTTCTCCTCGCATGTTTTTTTCAGTCATTTCCCGCATTTCCTCAAGCAGGCCGACCTGCTCCGCCAGTGCGGGTAGGATTTCTTCCTTCGTGACTGTTGCATCTAAATCAAACAGGAACACTCTGTTATTCATACTTCTTCGTCCTCCGCAGGGAGTAACCTCGCACGCTTCAGGAAGGCGATTCCTTCCTCAAAGCCTTCATCAAATTCCGTGGTATGCGGCTCGCTTATAGAAAACGGTAGTGTCCAAATATCACCGTAGGCAAGCTCTAATGCCTGCTTGTAGTTCTTCCAAACTTCGTATTTCATACCTTCAAACTCCACTGTATTGGCAAGCAGAGGGAAGAATTCACTGACCTTCATGATGCCGCGCGGATCGCGGCTCCAATATGGACAATCAATAGGTTCGCAAAAGTACTCACCCTGTCCAAATTGGGGAAGCCCTGTTAAGAGCATCGGCTCAAACTCCTTTAATGCCGTATCCAATGTATGGTTTTCCACGGGACGGCAGTAGCTTTCGTTCAGATGCTCCTTTGCAAGCTCCTGTATCTTTTTCCCGTATTCCCGGTTGGCCTGCTGAGTTCTCGGCCAGACCTCAGCGATTTCTTCCTGCTTCACGTCGATATAATCAAAAACCAGTATATCGATCCAGAATACATCTGTACCGCGATATTTGATCTTGGACATCCGCAGCCCCGAAGCGTAATTATAGCAATATTCCGCCCGCAGCTCTGTATCATTCTCCAAAAGCGTTCTCAGCTTCAGATAGTCTGCTTTCATCATTCCAACGTCAATGTCGTTATCCCAAGGAATGAAGCCATGATGGCGCACAGCTCCCAGCAGCGTTCCTCCCACTAAAAACACATGCATACTATTTTCATCACACAGCTTTTTGACGCGCTGCAAAATATGGTTTTCTGCTAATTGAATGTTCCGAAGGCGACCGGTTGCTTTGGGCATGTTCAGATATACCCGTTCCTTCGTCTGCTGCATGGTCTCACCAGGCTGCATCTGCGCGTTCCAGAACAGCATCTCATTCTTTTTGCTCATCTCACGCATGTCCGCGCGGATTTTTTCCATTTCTTCCATCATTCGTCGCTCTGTTCGATAAGATGGAAGGTACTTTTTCAAAAAACTACGAATACCCATGTAATCCTCTCAGTTATGTAGAATTGGCTTCTTTTTATATCGTTTTCCTGCCAAGAAAGGCAGCCAGCGATTTATGATGTAAATAGTCGGTACTTCCACAGCGGCGACTACCAGTAACATAATGACTCCTGCCCAAAGCGGTGTTGTCGCAAAGTCTGTAATACCAAGCAAGACACCCACTGCCGCATAAATAATATGGTGCGTTCCGTAAATAGTAATACTGTTTTTTCCTGCTCCCGCAAGGATTCTGCTCAAGTAGTGGGAAAAACGCAGCTCGCTGAAGCGTAGGATAGCGTAGGTTCCTGCAACACCACTTATTAAAAATGCTGCATTTGCCAAGGACAAACACCAACCGGCATATTTTCCAAAAAGCAATGCAACAAGCGGCGGCACAAGGCAAGTCACTATCGTGGCGATTGTGTTCCTCTTTTCAAAGTATTTCTTCCCAAAGAATCCGGCAGCAAAGAAAAACAAATTTTTAAAAGAACTGATAAGAGTATCTATATACCCACTTCTATTGGCTGGGAGCAGTAGTGAAAGTGTGAATAGAAGTGCACAAATAGTTGCAACAAGCCAATTCTTTTTCACCAACTTTTTTTGCGGCAACAAATACGGCTTCAATCAGAAATAAGTCAACTAAAAACCACAAATTCCCGTCATTATAATGCAGCGTTAAAGTGTTAAAGATATAGCCTTTGATGTTCAACGTTACTCCATGCCGCAAAATATCAGTCAAGACTCCCAGTATCTCAATGAACACAAACGGGATTCCAAATACATAGAGCCGTCCCAGGAAAAATTGTGTATACTTTCTTTCATAAGCTTTCGTATGCTGCATCAGCATTCCGCTGATCACAAAAAATGCAGGCATATGAAATGCATAGATAAGGTTATGAACATAGCCTGCTTGCCAGATATGTCCAATTACTGCGAGAATAATTAGAATTCCCTTTGCTTTATCAATGTAATCCAAGCGTTCATTCATTCTGCACTTCCTCATTTTTCAAAGCTGCATTTATCCGGAAGAATGATCTCAAACGCAGCCTTAATTTTTCCTGATAGTTCATCAAACGATACATCTCCGGATGGATCATTTAAGCAGATCATGTCATGTTTTTGGCCTTCTATGACGTTGCATAAACGATCAATGCTGCTTTCTGTAACGTCCTCTACCAAATTATCTACACGATAAGGGTGAAAATTGCCGCCGGCAACTTGCCACCAAAGAGCAAGCCACTGGTTTACGTCATCATTTGTTCTAAAATGATGTATGGACGTTTCATGGAGAAGCTCCGGCTCTCTTCTCCAAATCTCTTCAAATGTACTTTTCAAAAACGCTGCCGGTGCATGAAGATTCTGAAATCCTAAGAAATTTTCAGGAAACAATTTTTCCACCGCGAGAGTCCGAATGTTCGTTTTCACTCCATAGATATTGCTGCGATATTTACTAGTATTTTTGCGAACCTGCTCCCGCTTGTTAAAATGAGTATTTACGGTGCGCAGGTCATTCACTATTAGATGCTGCCAAATCCCGGCTTGTCCGGTTACAGAGAATGGAACTTCTGCGCCAAAGGTACACGGAAGCCCGTTTGCAAAAAAGCATTTTTCCGCCATCGGGCGAAGTATGTACATATCATCATTGAAATACACGAAACGCTCTGACAGCCCATCAATTCGATGGATATTCATCTCTATCGTATTGGCATTAAAAGTAGGACGATACTCTACCGGGAGATAATCCTCGTGTCGGACGATATGCAGTTTTGGGTTTTCTGTATTGAGAAACGCCGGAAGGTGTCCCCATGTAATGAAGTGAATCTTATGGACCCAGGGCGTGAATTTTTCCACCGCCCTGAACCAATACGGCAGAAGTCCCCAGTCGCGGAAGCGGTTGACGG
>CAVHXA010000087.1:0-7039 GCA_963639765.1 Oscillospiraceae bacterium
GTCAAAGAACGAAACTACGGGATTTATGTGTGTTACCATCGGAGCAGGGGACTTAGAACTTGTTTTCGTAACAAAAAAGTGGTATAATAAAGGCATGGAAAAAGAAAATGCGAGGCGCGCGGCATATCCAACGGATCTGACCGATGCGCAATGGAACGAAATAAAACCTCTGTATGTTGGAATGCGCAACCGGAAATGGAGCAAACGGGAACTGACAAATGCTGTTCTCTATGTTACCAAAACCGGCTGCCAGTGGCGGAGCCTTCCGCACGATTTCCCACCGTACCAAACGGTATACAGCTTTTTCAGCCGTGGGCAGAAGTCAGGATTGTGGGAGAAAATCCCCGCTCATCTGGTTGAAAAGACCCGTTTGTTTGCCGGGAAAGAAGCCGCTCCGCATTATGCGCTGATTGACTCTCAGAGTGCCAAAACGGTGGCTGGCAGCGAAGAGCGCGGAATTGACGGGGGAAAAAAACAAAAGGCAGAAAACGGCATATTGTAGTAGATACAATGGGCAATCTGTTGTCCGTTAAAGTTCATGCAGCAAACCTTCATGATACAAAGTCCGGCATTCTTGTTGCACGGAAGGCATGTAAAAAATATCCTTCTATCAAGGGTTTTTGCGCAGATGCCGGATATCGTGGGACTTTTGTTGAGGATGTGAAGTCGGAGCTCAGGCGTTATGTCGATATTTCAGAAAAAATCAAGCCGCATGAGTGGGAAAAACTGCCATGGCGCTGGGTTGCCGAAAGAACGTTTGCATGGATGAACAGTTACCGCCGCCTTGCCAAAGACTTTGAAATCACTGTCGCTTCCGAAGAAACGATGGTAATTCTCTCGTGCCTTGCCGGACTCCTCTACCGCTTATGAAAACAGCTTCTTAGTAAAACACCTGTATCACGTTTAGCAGAAACAAGTGTATCACTTTGCTTTCGATTTGTCAAGAGCTTTTCGATAGGTCACTACGATTGAGAAACAAATCGGAAAATATGTATCACGTTATTGAAACAAGACGAGGAATTTGTATCATATGAACAAGAAACAAGAAGCTAACGCCTTTGTAAAAGAATGTATAACGACCGCCCTTTTGCAGATGATGGAGAATACACCGTTTGACGATATTGCCATTACCGACCTTGTCAAGAAAGCAGGCGTTGGCAGAGTGTCGTTTTATCGAAATTTTGAAAGCAAGAAGGATGTTTTGGAAAAGCACCTTGCTTTTTTGCTTGAAAATTGGGGTAAGGAATTTGAAGCGCTTGGCGATCCCAATAATTTTTCGGACTCTCTTATTCGACATTACTATAAGCACAAGGATGTTTATTTGATGTTATATAAACAAGGCTTGTCGGATATGATTTATGAAACGATACGACACGCTATGAAGCTCAATGAAGCACAACATAACCTTGAGCGATATGTTAAATCTATGATAGCGGGTATGATATGGGGATGGGTGGACGAATGGATGCGGCAAGGTATGCCCGAGTCACCCGATGAGATTGCTCTGCTGACATCACAAATGAAGAACAATAACTAATCAAAAAAGGAGCAACCTTTCACAGTTGCTCCTTTTCCGATATGGTTCATTTCTCAACCTTGTTATATTTAACGCCGCCGAGTTCGATGTAACCGTCACCCTCTTTGTAGGTAACCGTTGAATCCTTGAAAGAATCATTTTCTTCTTCGAAATCAAAGGTGATTTCCATCGTACCGTCATCGTTTTCAACGATCTCGTACTTACCTTCAGCGGTCACGGTGTTGACGTTACCGAGGACGGTGGTCTTGCTCACTGCTTCTACCTTGCTACCTTTGAAGGTGTAAGTTACGTTCCAGCTTTGACCGAAAAGATCGAGTTCTGCTTCATAGGAACCCGAAGGCACCTTCTTGGCACAAGAAGCCAAAGAGCAAACCAACATAACAGCAACGAGAGTAAGAGTAAGCACCTTGATAAATGTTTTTTTCATTGTCTTTTCTCCTTTGTCAGAGTGATTTATAATGATTATATATTATACCACACAAAACTGTTTTTGGCAATAGATTTTAAGGGTTGAGAAACATTCGCCACTTGTTTGTATCACGTTTTTAGGTGTAATTGTGTTGAATTTGACTGCTTTGAGAATTTTGTTTTTTAATTTCCGTTGTCCATTTGCGTAGACCACATTAATTATGCCATAATATTGTGAATTTTTCAATAGAAATTCGGAAAAGAGTGAAGTGATAAGGAAAATCGCCATCCCGAAGGATGGCGATTTCGCATTATTCATCATATGATTTTCCGAAAAGTATTTGCATAAAGTTCCGTCTGCCGTAGAGAACACGGATGATGTGAACCTCGTCACCCTCGACCTTATAAAACGCGGTGTAGTTACCGCAGACAAGGAAGCGGTACGGCACTTGAAGGCTGATGATAGAAGAAAGCGGCGCACCTATTTCGGGGAAATCCGCAAGCTGACGGATGCGCTTCATAATCTTTTCAATCGTATTGATTGCTGATTGCTCGCTACACAGCTCATCGGTGATGTACGCTTTGATCTCCTTCATATCCTCAAGGGCATCGGGCGTAAAATTGATTTTAGCCATTTGCTACCCCCAGAAGTGCTTCGACCTCCGAGATATCAATATATCCTTTTTCTTTAGCAGAAGTTTCACCTTTTGCAAGCTCGCTCATCAGCTTGAGCGTTGCCTGAGTCTTTTCAAATTCTTCCATATCGACGATGGCATATCTGCCGCGACCGTTCTTGGTGAGGAATACGGGTTCGCCAACGGCAATGTCGCGCAATACCTCATTGTAGTTGCGCAGATCTGATACGGGCTTAATGTTTGGCATCATAAATACCTCCTTCTTTGTTTCTGCTGTATTTATTATACACTAATTCTTCGTAAAATTCAACAGCGAAATCAAAATTTCATAAAAAATTTATAAAGATTAGGGGCGAAACCTAAGTAACGCCCCTTGTTTTGCGTTTTATGCGAGTATCAGTTCACGCATAATTGTTTCTTCGGCAGAGCTGCGAACATTGTTCATCATCTGCACCCACCGCATTGGGTCTGTTGCCTTGAGGTGTTCGTCGATGCCTTGAGTCTTGGCAAGCTCTATCGTCAGAGTGGACAGCATTTCGTGTGCTTGTTCGTCGATCTCGGAGAGGTAGGCATTGAGCCGTCCTTCACCGAGCAGGGTGGAATACCTTCCGCGATGGTGATTTTTGAGATAGTCGAGGTGCATTTGTCCGTATTTGCCGATGGGATTCTGTTCGGGTATCTCCACATCGGGAACGAGGTTGCCATTTTCATTGCGGTATATACCTCCGAGCTGTTCGTAGATGGTTTTTGCTTCTTTCATTTTGTTTGTTCCTCCGTACGTTTATTTCATCAAAACCTTATACCGTAAGGGAAAACGCATATCGGACGGTGATTTTGTGTCCTTGCGATATTCGGTTGTGACGTTCAAATCTCATAGTTCGTACGGGGTTCATATTGTTGAAACCCTGTCCGAAAGGAACTACGGTAAATCCCATGCCCTCAAGGTTCTGTACCATCTGCACGGCACCCCAGCGATCAAAGGCAATCTCACGGATATTGAAACGCTCGCCCAGCTGTTCGATAAACTTCTCGATAAAACCGTAATGCACCACATTACCTTCCGTGGTTTGCAGATACCCTTGCCGCTTCCACACGTCGTATGGCACGTGGTCGCGCCGGACACGAAGGTCAAGATTGTCCTCCGGTATCCAGAAGTACGGCAGGATGATGTACCTGTCTTCCTCATCGGTCGGCGGAAACACAAGCACAAATGCCGTAATATCCGTGGTGGAGGAAAGGTCAAGACCGCCGTAGCAGACACGGCCTTCCAGTTCGCCTTCATCCGCGGCAAAGGCGCATTTATCCCACAGGTGCATCGGCATCCAGCGGACTGCCTGCTTTACCCATTGATTGAGGCGGAGCTGGCGGAAACTGTTTTCCTCGGCGGGATTTTGCTTTGCGCTTTCGCAGGCTGCTTTGACCTTGTCGATGCCGACGGTAATGCCGAGAGACGGATTCGCTTTCTTCCAGACTTTCGGGTCCGTCCAATCATCGCTCTCGTCGGCGCCGTAGATCACCGGGTAGAAGGTCGGGTCAATCTTCCGCCCCTCCAGAATATCCTTTGCCTTCTGGTGCGTTTCATAGCAGATGGATTTTGTGTCCGTACCGGCCGTGGTAATGAGGAAATACAGCGGCTGCGTACGGGCGTCGCCGGAGCCCTTGGTCATAACATCAAAGAGCTTGCGATTTGGCTGGGTGTGCAGCTCGTCAAAGACAACACCGTGGATATTAAAGCCGTGCTTGGAGTAGGCTTCGGCGGACAGCACCTGATAGAAGCTATTAGTAGGCTGGTACACGATGCGCTTGGTAGCCGATAGAATTTTACAGCGTTTGTTGAGCGCCGGGCACATACGAATCATGTCAGCTGCAACCTCAAATACGATGGACGCCTGCTGTCGGTCGGCGGCGCGGCCGTAGACCTCGGCGCGTTCCTCGCCGTCGCCGCAGGTGAGCAGAAGCGCCACGGCGGCGGCAAGCTCCGAGTTGTGCGTAGGCAAAAAAGAACGCCCCACCAAATATTGATGAGATGGGGAGTCCACCTGTACGCACTGCATACCGCGATTGGGTATTTTCTCGATTTTATCAATGTAACGGTAGTGACTCCGCGTAGCGGGATTCCGTTCCACCCGTCTCACGGCTTTTCGCGAAAGACCCGCGACAGGCATATCGTCAAAGGCTGTGAACTTCACATAGTACAGCGTTTCGCCTGTGGGAGATCTTCCGCATTCTTTGCTTTTTCTGTGCCAATCTGTTTTCTGTGTGGAGTCGGCTGTTGTAATAGCGTTTTTGATTCCCAGACTCCAAAGCAGCTCGCTTACGCTTTCCGACAGAGCCTTTTCCGTGGAGGTGTATATCGCCTGTCCTTTCCTGTCACTGACGGCGCCGTCCGAATCCATGAGCCCCTGCAAAAGTTCCATCCGCTGATAGTACGACGCGCGCAGATACTCCGAAGGGATAAACTTATCGTGAAAACTCTTCAAAAGCACGGGCTTCAAGTCGGGAATACGGAAGACTACGCTGTCTCCTACATTCAGCCAAGCCGTATCCACACGGTGATATGGCTGTATATGAGCCAATACCTCCGGTATATCGCGTGTCCGTACCGTTATCTCCGGCTTTGCGGCGTTTCCGTTCCCAAGCCAGTAACCCATCAGATAGGGATGGACAGGCAGCGCCTTTTCCGGTGTACGTATCGCGTCGGCTACGGCTATACGAAACCGTATGCTGCTCCCGTCTTTCGGCATTCGGTACAGTTCTCCCGTGGTCATAACGCAGTGCTTTCTTTTTCCGTATGTGTATTCACCGGACCACTGATGGCGTTCCCCGGCTTCCATTACCTCGCCGTCCCTGAAGGTGATTCTGTACGCCTGTTCCCCATAATCAATCGGGCTTTTCGCCACCACATGACAGGGGTTCCCATGCTCATCGAAAACCGTATCGCCGGGTTTGATCTCCCCCATTGTGGTAAAGCCGGCAGGAGTCGGAATAAGCGTATCCATGGACAACTGCTTGCCCATCTTCTTCGGTATCTCCACATACGCCGTATTGAACTGCCGATAGCCGTTCTCTTTTACCGTGCCGAATAGGTCCCGGACAATCTGCTCCTGCCATCCGATAAGCTCAAACGGCTTGCCCGCCCAGATTCCTTTGGTGTGGCGCAGGTTCTCGATAAAGGCAACCGCGTAATCGGCGGCCGCCTTGTCATAGTGGGAAGTTTTCTCCATGAACCCTGTCGGCTTGTATTTTCGCAACTTTCCCGTATACTCACCTCCTCCCGATACGGAAAAAAGGAAAAGAGCCGTCATGGCTCTCTCCCTTTCGCCTATTGCCGATAAACCGTCTATTTCCTTTATTTCCGCCCGTCCGCCCCATGTCTCCGCATGACGGCAAGGACTCTGTCCTGCTCGGCGGCATCCAACCCTATGGACTCCAGCGCTTCCCGTGTGCCGCAGTCCGGGCAGATGAGGGTCTTGTTATCCGCCCGGGAGATAGCGGGAATATCGCGGTATGTCCGCCCGCACCTGGGGCAGACGGTTGAAGTCATTTCAATCTCTTTCATAAAAAATTCTCCTTCCCGAAGTTTCCTTCTGCCACCTAAAGACCGCCGAAGCGGTCAAGGTTCGGGTGGCAGGAGGTCAACTCCCTTGGTTCCTTCAAGCGGCAGCTCTGCCGCTACGGAAGGCCGCGTCCCCGTCCAGACGCCTTGTCAGGATCTCCCCGCGGTCTTGAACTCCTCGCCGATAAAGCCGAGGCGAAGGAGCCAGGTGCGCATTGCGTATTTGGGGTTTTCGTTCTGCTGGGGCTTGGGACTTGCCGTCCGCACCGTCTTTGCCATCTGGCTGAGCGCGAGGCAAAGCTGAATGTAGCTCTTGAGCTGTCCGGCGTGGAGTCCGTTCTGCTTCTCGCCATCGGGCGCGTCAAACTGGAAGAGCCGGAACTCAACCGTACCCTTGGTGAAGGTGGCGTGGAGGTTGAGCATATGGTAGCGGCTGCTGTTGTAATGTTGGCTTCTGCCGCAGTCGGCATTCTGGCTGCCGTACCAAATGTCCGCGAGGTCTGCCATCGTTGTGGGCTTCCCGCGGTTGACCTGCTCCAGGAATCTGGGGTCTACCGTGCGGCAATAGCGGCTGATGCGGCCACTGTCGAGGTTCAGCGCGCTTGCCAGGAGGTCTTCGTGGCTTGCCATGATGTTGGCGAGGTTTCGGAGCGTTTGGGGCGTGTGACCCTTGGCGCCGATGTGAATGTGAACTCCGCAGCCCCTTGTGGCGTCGCTCCTGGCACCCGCCTTGCGCAGTCGGCGGACAAGCTCCTGCAGGGTCTCCATGTCGGCGTAGGTGAGGATCGGCGTGACCATCTCGCACTTTTCGCTGTCCGGTCCCGCAATGCTGACGTCCTTCTGGAATTTCCACTCGCGTCCGCTCTCGTCCCAAGCCGACCAGGTGCAGTACCCGTTGCGTCT
>CAVHXA010000088.1:0-4130 GCA_963639765.1 Oscillospiraceae bacterium
AGCTCGCTCAGCTCCGCCGCGCTGACGGGCAGGTTGGGCGCGTAGAAGTAGCAGTGCTGCTCCACGCTGGCGCAGTTTTCGTTCCTGAGCAGAGCCTGCCGTATGACATCGACCGGGATGTACCACAGCTCGGCGTGAATTTCGTCGTAGCTCATCGGCTGCTGGGATTCGCGCATCAGGCGGTTCACCTCGAAATCCGGGTTGGGCGTGCGATCCGAGCGGCAGATATATTTCCCGGCGCGGGCAAATTCGCCGTAGCAGTTCTCGTCGAGCAGCTTCGCCATGATGACCTGATCGTAGACCTGAAGCCGGGACGAGAGCTGCTCCCGATACTTTTCAAACAGCTCCGAGTAATAGACGCAGGTCGCACCCTTTTTGCCGAAGGTCTCCGCGACATCGGAGAGTATGTCGTCGATCAGATCGTTCTGCTGCGCCGCATCGCGCATGTAGAGGCGATCGCCCTGCAATGTGCCGATCTTGCGCAGCGTGGCCGACAGCGCGTCATCGCTCTGCGCGACATCTGCGCCGTAGCGCTCCCGATAGAAGTTCTTGAAGCGGTTTCTGTCGATGCTGCTGCCGGGGCGGTAGCCGTCCGCAAAGTCCTCGCGCAGCACGGTCGCGTAGCGCTGCAGCGTCTCATCGTCGGAGTCTGCGGCAGAATCGCCGCCGCGGAACTGTATGTATTTTTTGAATGCGAGGAGATCTATGCGCGCCTCACGGTCGGCAAAGTCCGGGTTGACGCTCAGCTGCTCCAGTATGCGCGTCAGGCGCGCCGCGCTGCGGATGGAGAAGATCGAGCGGTACTCCAGCTGATGCTTGAGCAGGTAGTCGCCGATATCCGCCACGCAGTCGGCATTTTTCGGCACGGCCGGCTCGGGCACGCCGTTTTTGCGCTGCCACGCCTCGAACTCAAGCCGTCCACGCCTGCGGTCGGTGCTCGGCGGCAGGGGACGCTCGGGCGGCTGAGGCCTGATTGCGGGCCTCGGCGGCACGACTTTGATCGGCTCGGGCTTCGGCGGTTCGGGTCTCTTCGGCGCATCCGTCTTGGGCAGCCCCGGTCTGGCGCTGTCCAGGAAGTTCTCGTATACCCCCTCGGCCTTTTTGATATTGGCCTTGCGCAGCTTCTCGAGCGATGTATAGGCCGTCAGGCCCTCCACCCGTCTCCATATGCTGCGCAGCAGCATGCTGCTCTGAACGGTATAGATCGAGCCGTTGAGAATGTCCTTGCCCCTGAGAAGCAGATCAAGCTCGTCCAGATACTGGGCGTAGGCCTTGTAGGCTTTGGGCGCGTAGCTGTTGTCTTTCATCCATTGGATAAAGTCCTCGCGCAGATTGTCCGCGCTGCCGTTGCCGTTTTTCTCCTCCAGAAAAAACCTGTACTGGCGCACGCCGTCCTCGCATTCCTGTCGGCGCAGGGCGTGCATCCCGGTAAACGCGGGCGCGGCGGTGATCCTGTCCCACACGGCGCTCAGTTCCGCGGTATCCGAGATCGCATAGAAGGATTTTGCCGCGAGTTTATTTTCCGTGGCGAGGCGGTCGACCTTGTCCACACCGTCCGCGTAGCGCAGGTAGTCCGAGGGCACGTAGCGCTTGTCCCTCATCCACTTGATAAAGTCGTCGTGCAGATTGACTTCCTCCGCAGGCCTGGGCGGCTCGGGTTTGATCGCGGGCTTCGGAGGCTCGGCTTTGATCGGTTCGAGCATGATCGCGGGCTTGGGCGGCTCGGGCTGCTTCGGCTCTGTAGCGTCCAGGAAGCGCCGGTAGTGCTTCACGGCGGTATCAAAACCGTGCCTGTGCGCGCTGTGGATGCGGGAATAAGCCTGGGAAGCGGTGAACTTCGCCCATGCCTCGTCCAGCGCGGCGCTGTCCGCAATCTCAAAGAGAGAGCCGCTCTTCAGGAGGAATTCGAGATCGTCTATGGCTCTGGGATAGGCCATATAGTCCTTGGGCAGATAGTTGTTGTTCTGCATCCAGCGGATAAAATCCTTGCGCAGGTTTTTTTTCGGCGCTTCGACCGTTTCGGGCTTCGGCGGTTCGGCTTTGATCGGCTCGGGCTTCGGGGGTTCGGCTTTGATCGGCACGGGCTTCGTCTTTTTCCTGAACTCGATATACTTGTTGAAACGGGTCATGCTCAGGTTTTTGCTCAGACGGTAATCAGTGAAAGAGGGATCCTTCGTGAGCTTCTCCCATATTCGCTGCAGCTCGGCGGCATCATCGATGTCAAAGAGCGACACGGCGCTTACGCTGCGGTCGAAGGCAAAGTCGTCCGCATCCGACACGACACGGAGATAGCCGTCAATCGTGGAGCTGAGATAGCCCTGATGTTTGAGCCATGCGGCATAGTCCCCGCGGCCTTGCGTCTTCGGCTCGGGCTCTTCGATGGCCTCGCGGTCATCCGTGTAGACGGGGGGCATGACGGCCTCGGGCTCCTCGTCGATAACCTCGGGTTCCTCGTCGACGATTTCAGGTTCCTCCTCGGTGATTTCGGGTTCCTCGTCGACGATTTCGGGTTCCTCCTCGATGATCTCGGGTTCCTCGTCGGTGATTTCGGGCTCTTCCCCGATGATCTCGGGCTCCTCCTCGGTGATCTCGGGTTCCTCCCCGATAACTTCAGGTTTATCTTCCTCGGTTATTTCCGCTTCTTCTTGCGGCGCGTCAGGGGACAGGCGGACGCTGTGCGTATCCTCCTGTATCCACCATGTGGGCTTGTTCTGCGAGATTTTGCAGCCCAGCCACTTGAACTGTATGTCCACACCCGCCTCGGCGAGGGGCCTGAGCGTTTCCGCCAGTTCCAGACCGCCCATGATCCACAGGCAACCCATCATGTCGCGATAGTCGGCGTATTCGATACCCTTCCGCTGCAGATAGGCAATGACGGGATCGGACGATGTTTCAATGACAGGCTTGGGCTCGGGCTTTGTTTCAACCACAGGCTTTGTTTCAACCACAGGCTTCGCTTCAACCGCGGGCTTGGGTTCGGGCTTTGCTTCGGTCACGGGCTTCGGCTCGGGCTCAGGCTTCACTTCGCTCGGAGATTTTTGGGTATAGCGTATCACGACATTTTCGTAATCCACGCGGCAGATATCCATCATCGTGCGAAGATTGCGCACCAGAACGGTTGCGCTGTGATTGAGCTCGACATAGCAATTGTATGCCAGCTTTTCGGGGCGGGTGAGCTGTTTGGATGCGGCCTCATCGAAGACCGGCGGCATGTGCTCAAAGGCGAGCGGGTAATCCTCACAGAGGCAGCGGGCGACATTGGCATAAACTTTGCTCCAGTGCGTGTCGCTGACATCTTCGCCGAAATACGATGCGTATACGGGGGTGGTAAAGGCAAAGCTTTGGCCGTCACTGTTCGCAAAGTCCACCGTAAGGACCGCCTGCGCGGACGCGGAAACGGCCTCGGCGGCAGGCTTCGGCGGTTCGGTTTTCGTGACGGCCTCGGCATCACGCTTTGCGGCACTCTCTTTGACATACCTGTGGAAGAGCTGCACCGCGTTCGTGATGGCACGCATATTCTTCTTGTGCGTAACACGGAAGAAAGCGTCGGCGGTGATCATGGAGACCAGTTTGGCGCTCACGGTGGGGTCGTCGATGTCCCAGAGCTCATCCGTGACGATCTTTTTCTTCCGCGCATAGGCCTCTATATCCGGATAAGCCAAAAAGCAGTCCGACAGACGCTGACCGCCGATGGTGTTTCCGAGCCAATCCGCAAAATACTCACGCTTCGTTTTCAATGCCGACCTCCGCCTTTCCGATTACATTCAAACAAAGGAATAATACATCAACTGTCATTATATCAAACAAACATATAAAAATCAAGCATTTTTAATATTTATTTGACTTTGGCAGACGATTTTTGTCATTCGAATGTTTCGTTTTTGTTAGGTTCTTCGGGATCGGTCATACCATGGTCTTTTTCGCCGCATAACAGCTTTTCCAGCTTGCGCTGCATTTCTTCCGCAGCGAGTTTTGCATCGGCCTGCTGCTGCCGTGCCTCCGCCTCCAGACCTTCAAACATTTCGTTTTTCGGCTCGGCGGGCTTGTCCGAGACCGCATCGCGTATGAAATCCACGACGTCGGAGGCCTTGTCCTTGAGATTATCCACAACGTCCGAGGCTCTGTCCTTG
>CAVHXA010000088.1:4165-6906 GCA_963639765.1 Oscillospiraceae bacterium
CCTCCAGACCTTCAAACATTTCGTTTTTCGGCTCGGCAGGCTTGTCCGAGACCGCATCGCGTATGAAATCCACAACGTCGGAGGCCTTGTCCTTGAGATTATCCACAACGTCCGAGGCTCTGTCCTTGAGATTATCCACAGCGGGCGCGGCCTTGTCCTTGAGGTTGTCCACAACGTCGGAGGCTTTGTCCTTGAAGTTGTCCACGGCGGGCATCGCCTTGTCCTTCCACTCTGCGGCTTTGTCCCTGATGTTCTCCAGCGCCTCACGCGCCTCATTTTTCAGATTGCTCATTTGATGATCATCTCCCGTATTTGATTTATTCCTATTTTAACATCTCACGCCTGCTTTTTCAATATGAAATGCACGATTGATTTTACATCAATCTGCCGAAATCCTTAACCTTTATATCGGATAATCAGCTTGTACCCGATAATGAACAGGAGGCTGAAATACATGAAATTCGAACTTCTGCATCCGGCAGACCAGCTGGTCATGATCATGGCCCGTATCTATCGCTACGGCATGACGACGACCTCCGGCGGCAACCTTTCCATCAGGGACGAAAACGGTGATATCTGGATCACGCCCTCGGGCATCGACAAGGGCAGCCTGACCCGTGACGACATCATGCAGGTCAAGGCGGACGGCACCGTCATCGGCCGCCACACGCCCTCGGTTGAGCTGCCGATCCATCGCAATATCTACAAGCTGCGCCCCGATCTGCACGCCATCGTGCACGCGCATCCTCCGATACTGGTCGCGTTCTCCCTGGTGCGCCGCGTGCCGGACGTGACCCTCGTGCCCAATGCCGCGCTGGTCTGCGGCAAGGTCGCCATGGCCAAATACGGCGTGCCCGGCAGCGAACAGCTGGGCAGGAACATTGCCGAGAAGTTTGCCGAGGGCTTCAACACCGTCCTCATGGAAAACCACGGCGTCATCTGCGGCGCAAAGGATCTCTACCGCGCGTTCATGTCCTTTGAGACGCTGGAATCCCTCTCCAGGATCGAGCTGGATGCCCTGAAGCTGGGCACGCCGCGCTCCCTGACCGATGCCCAGATCGAACTGGACAGCTCCAAAGCGCACCCGCCGCTGGATGCCTTCGAGGTGCGTCAGATCTCCAGTGAGGAGCGTGCCGGCCGCCGCGACCTGTGCGCCCTCATTCACCGCTCCTACGATCAGCGCCTCTTCACCAGCACGCAGGGCACATTCTCCATGCGCCTCTCGGACGGCTCACTGCTGATCACGCCCTACATGAAGGACAGGAAATACCTCGAGCCGGAGGACATCGTCCGTGTCAAGAACGGCATGTGCGAGCTCGGCAAGACGCCCAGCCGCTCGGTGCTGCTGCATCAGCGCATCTACGAGATGCATCCCGAAATCAATTCCGTGATCATCGCCCATCCGCCGGCCATCATGGCCTTTGCCATCACGGGCGCGGAGTTTGATTCCCGTCTGATCCCCGAGAGCTACATCTCCCTGCGCAACGTCGGCCGCCTGCCCTATGCCTCCAGCACGCTGGATGTGGACGGCACCGCTGCCATGTTCACCGGCACGCAGCCCGTGATCGTGCAGGACAACCAGTGCGTGATCGTGGTCGGCAACTCCCTGCTCAATGCATTTGACCGTCTGGAGGTGCTCGAGTACAGCGCCGCCGCCATGATCGCCGCACACGATCTGGGTCAGGTGCAGCTGCTCAGCGAGGAAGAAATCGAAGAGGTCAACAGGGCGTTCCATATAGTGTAATGACGAGGGACCGGGGAAAGAGTGTTTGGGTATGTTCCCTTTCCCGGTCCCTGTTCGTTTCCCGCTACTGATCCCCGGTCCCTAATCCCTGACATTGCAGGAGGCAGGTATGACAGCAAGTGATATCCTTTTGCGCGTGGCGACGCCGGGCGATGCCGAGGCGATACTGGCGGTCTATGCGCCCTACATCGAGCAGACGGCCATCACCTTTGAATACGATGTGCCGGGCATCGATGAATTTCGCGGCCGCATCGAAAACACGCTGAAAAAATATCCCTATATCGTGGCCGAGGCAGACGGACGCATACTGGGCTATGCCTACACCTCTGCCTTTCATCCCCGCGCCGCCTATGCGTGGTCGGTGGAAACTTCCATCTATATTGACATGAACTGCCGGAAAATGGGCTTGGGCAAGCGCCTCTGCGCTGCCATCGAGGAGATATCCCGCGCTCAGGGCATACTCAACCTCAACGCGTCCATCGCCACGACCGATGCGCCCGATGAACATCTGGACAACAACAGCCGCGATTTCCACGCGCACCTGGGCTACCGCACGGTCGGTCAGTTTACGGACTCCGGCTACAAATTCGGCACATGGTACAACACGACGTGGATGGAGAAAATGCTTGGGGAGCACGATGCACACCCCGTCGCCGTGATCCCCTTCCCGATGCTGGATCGGTCGGTGCTGACCGCTGCGGGCGTGGAAGCGGTCAGTTGAATGGCATGGAACGAGTTGCCGGTTCAATGGCTTGGGTTATTGTTCCACGGACATAAACCCCACCACCGCAGCGACTGAGGGGTTTCGTTCCCCTAACCCCTGATCCCTGTTCCATCAAAAAGAAAACCCCCTGCCGTATTCCGGCAGGGGATTTTCTTTGGCTTATTCGGCCAGCTTCTTGTAGGAGTCGAGACGTGCGGCGGCGTCGGCCTGAGCCTCGTTGAACAGTTCCGGAGCAACATCCGGGAACTGACGCAGCAGGGACGCGTAGCGGTT
>CAVHXA010000089.1:0-6711 GCA_963639765.1 Oscillospiraceae bacterium
ATTCTGAATGGCGAAAAACATCTGCCGCCGTTCCGGCTGATGCAGGTATTGCTCAGTACGATGAACGAGAAGTATCAGATTGCGGATAAGCTCTCCTCTATGGAGCTGCGCTATGCCTTCATCCGGCAGAAACTGGAGGCGGGCGTGGATATGTACAGCCTCTGCACCTATCTCGGACAGAACAAGCGCCCCGATGTGATCGTCAAGCGGTTCTCGGATTATTGCCGTGTTGATCTGGCTGCTGTGGCCTTTTCTGAAATCGAGCAAACAGAATATCAGCGCCGCAACGCGCCACGGCAGATGAATCTGCTGATTCTTGGCGCAGGTGGTCAGGGGCAGGTCGTCCGTGAAACCGCCGAAGCCATTGGTGTCTTTGAGAATATTGCGTTCCTGGACGATGACACAACGCTGCCCGGTGTTCTGGACAGCCTTGGTAACTGCCAGCGTTATCGCAACGATTATCCCATGGCATTTGTTGCCATCGGAAATAACGAACTCCGGCGCAAGCTCATCAATCACCTGCAAATGGCAGGCTTCATTGTGCCGGTGCTCAAGCATCCGACTGCGACCATCAGCCCCGCTGTGGAAGCCGGAGCCGGAACCATTTTTGAAGCAAAGACTATCGTCAATCCTGCCGTGAAAATCGGCAAGGGCGTGATCCTCTCCAGTGCATCCATCGTGGAGCACGGAGCGGTCATTCACGACTACAGCCACGTTGAAGCCGGAACGATCATCCGCAAAGGAATGATTATCCCAGCCGGAATGCGTGTGAACAACCTCAACCTGAACGAACTCAATTCTGCGCAGAACGCCGGTTGATTCGCAGAATATTTTAGAAAGGAGACGGCACATGGCTATCGCGCTGTTTGACCACAATCGAATTGCCTATGAAGCCGCCGTCTCGCTCTTAGCCGAAACCGGCAAAGCCGCCATCGTTCACCCCACCGGCACGGGCAAATCCTTCATTGCCTTCAAGCTCTGCGAGGACAACCCTGAAAGCCGCATCTGCTGGCTCTCACCCAGCGTCTACATCTACGAAACACAGCTTGAAAACCTGAAATCCGCCGCAGACGGCTGGCAGCCGGAGAATGTCATATTCCTGACCTATGCCAAGCTGATGGGCATGACGGACGAAGAAATCGCGGAGCTTCAGCCGGACTACATCATTCTCGATGAGTTCCATCGCTGCGGCGCGGAAATGTGGGGACAGGGTGTGCAGAAGCTGCTCTCCACCTATGCCGCGACACCTGTCCTGGGCTTGTCGGCTACGGCGATCCGCTATCTGGACAACCAGCGCGATATGGCGGACGAGCTGTTTGACGGGAATGTTGCTTCCGAGATCACGCTGGGCGAAGCCATTGTCCGCGGTATTCTTGCGGCGCCTAAATATGTGCTGTCCGTGTTCTCCTATCAGAAGGACTTGGAACGCTACAAAGCCCGTGTTCGCCGTGCCAAAAGCAAGGTCGTGCGCGATGAAGCGGAGCGGTATCTGGATGCGCTCCGCCGTGCGCTGGAAAAGGCGGACGGGCTGGATGTCATCTTTGATAAGCACATGACGGAACGCACCGGCAAGTACATCGTGTTCTGTGCCAATAAGGAGCATATGGACACCATGATGGGCAAGGTGCCGGAGTGGTTCAACCGCATTGATAAGGCTCCGCACATCTATTCCGTGTACTCCGACGATCCCTCCGCCAGCCAGTCTTTCGCAGACTTCAAGGCAGACGAGGATACCCAACATCTCAAGCTTCTGTTCTGTATCGACGCGCTGAACGAAGGCATCCATGTGGAGAATGTCAGCGGTGTGATCCTGCTGCGGCCTACCGTGTCACCCATCATCTACAAGCAGCAGATCGGGCGTGCGTTGGCTGCCGGAAAACGCGGGAATGCCGTGATCTTCGACGTAGTGCTCAACATCGAAAACCTTTACAGCATCGGCGCGGTCGAAGAAGAAATGCAGATTGCCATGACGTACTATCGCTCCCTCGGGGAGGACGATGCCATCATCAATGAGCGTTTTCAGGTCATTGACGAGGTGCGGGACTGCATCGCTCTTTTTGAAAAGCTCAACGATACGCTGACTGCCTCGTGGGACCTGATGTATGAAAAGGCAAAGGATTACTACACAAGAAACGGGAACCTCGAGGTTCCTTACAAATATAAAACTGCGGACGGCTATTCCCTCGGGCATTGGATTCTCACGCAAAAGCGTGTCCGCACCGGTGATACGCCCGGTATCCTCTCTGCGGAGCGAATTGCAAAGCTGGACGAAATCGGCATGGTATGGAGCGGCTACCGTGACCTCGTGTGGGAACGGAATTTTGAAGCCGCAAAGGAATACTACGATACCTTCGGCAATCTGAATGTGGTTGCGCGATATGTAACGGAAACCGGATTGAATCTTGGCGCGTGGATTGCCCGGCTGCGCATTCTTCGCAAGAACCAGAGCCAGCAGCGCTATCTGACACCGGAGCGGATTCAGGCGCTGGACGAAATCGGCATGGTATGGGATGTCGCTGACCATTTATGGCAGCAGTATTACGGCGCATGCCTGACATACTACCACGCTCACGGAAATCTCAATATCCCGGCAAAATATATCACAGCGGACGGTCTGCGCCTTGGCGTATGGGTCAATACCATCCGCAGCGCTTATCATGGAAAGCGGCTGGACTACCGACTGCTGCCGGAGCAGATCAATGCGCTGGATGAGCTGGGAATGATTTGGGACAAACGAAAGGATCGCCTGTGGGAAAAAGGATACACGGAAGCATTGGAGTACCGCAGAGCAAACGGGAATTTAGATGTTCCTGCCACATTTAGAACAGCAGATGGATATGCTCTTGGAAAATGGATATCCAGGCAAAGAGACAATTCCGAACTGGCTCCAAAGCGCAAGGCGCTTCTTGACGATATTGGCATGATTTGGGAAAAACCAGATTCGTGGGAAACGAGGTATGCGTTAGCGAAAGCCTATTACGACGCTCATGGAAATCTTGATATGCCGGGGAACTATGTGACGGACGGTATCTGGCTCGGAAAATGGCTGAATGAGCAGCAGCAGATTTATCAGGGCAAGCGCAAAGGGAAAAAACTGACGGCTGATCAGATAGAACAGCTAAATCGAATCGGGATGTCTTGGGAACACAGATATACCAACGTATGGGAAGCTCATTATAGAGAAGCGAAGCAGTATTTTAAAGAACATGGTGACTTACTTGTTCCGCCAGATTATCGAGAGGCGGATGGCAAAAACCTGAATTACTGGCTTCTGACCCAGCGGAAATATTGCAGTCAGGGCAAGCTGACGCAGGAGCAAATCGACCGTCTTTCCTCTATTGGTATGGTGTGGAAGTTCGATGATCCATGGGAAAACGGCTTTTCCCATGCAAAAAGCTACTATGAGGAACACGGAAATTTGCTTGTCCAGGGGACGTATGTGTGCCCAGACGGATACGCATTAGGCGGTTGGATTCTGAATCAGCGAGCAAATTACGCAAAGCCGGACAAATACCGAAAAGTTTCCCCGACGCAGAAGAAACGGCTTGATGAAATCGGCATGGTCTGGAGCCCATCTGCAGAACGCTGGGAAGCGGCGTATGCCCTGGCGGAAGAATACTGGAAAGAACATGGTGACCTTTGTGTCCCGACCAAATATAAAGCTCCAAACGGATATGCCTTAGATGAATGGGTGCGCAGCCAGCGAGAGAAAAAAGCTGCCGGTACCCTGACGCAAGAGCAAATAAAGCGTCTGGATGCTATTGGGATGGATTGGCTGTCTCCCCAGGCACGACTGTGGGAAACACGGTTTGAAATTTGCCGCGCGTACTACGAGGAGCACGGGAATCTGGACATGCCAACGACGTATGTGACCGACGACGGCATACAGCTTGGCCTGTGGCTCTGGCGCATCAAAAAAGGAAAAATCAAGTTAAGCACCAGTGGTGAAAACGGAAATCAGATCAAGCGGCTGGAGAGCATCGGCATCCAGTGGAGAAATAGATAGGAGACAAATGATGGATAAACGACTTTTGCTGGCCAGCCCGCATATGTCGGACGAGGGCTATGAACTGGAATATATTCACGACGCATTCCGAAAGAACTGGATCGCGCCGCTGGGCGAGAATGTCAATGAATTTGAGAAGGCTATGGGTACATTTTTGGGTACCGGCTACCCTGTTGCCCTGTCTGCCGGTACGGCGGCACTGCATCTTTCGATGATCCTCGCGGGTGTGAAGCCCGGTGATACGGTGTTCTGCCAGAGTCTCACCTTCTCCGCCTCGGCAAATCCGATTGCCTATTGCGGAGCAAAACCGGTCTTCATCGACTCTGAGTGCGAGACGTGGAACATGGATCCCGATGCTCTGGAAAAGGCGTTTGCGCTGTATGGCGTGCCCAAAGCGGTGGTGGTTGTGCATCTGTACGGCAACCCCGCAAAGCTCAATGAGATTACTGCCATCTGCCGTGAGCACAATGTTCCCTTGATTGAGGATGCCGCTGAGGCACTGGGTTCTACATACAACGGACAGAAGTGCGGCACCTTTGGTGAGTTCGGCGGCCTGTCCTTCAACGGCAACAAGATCATCACCACTTCCGGCGGCGGCATGCTGCTGTGCCGGACAGAAGAGGAAGCCAAACATGCCCTGAAGCTGGCAACGCAGGCCCGTGAGAATGCGCCGTGGTACCAGCACGAGGAGATCGGTTACAACTACCGCATGAGCAACATCTCCGCCGGTATTGGCCGAGGCCAAATGAAGGTATTGCCGTTGCGCGTGCAGCAAAAACAGGCCATCTTTGCCCGTTACTCTGAAAAACTGAAAGGTCTGCCGCTGACCATGCAGCCGAAGCTGGATTGTGCCGAGCCAAACCGTTGGCTGTCCGTTGCTCTGCTGGATGCAGACTGCGGCGTGACACCAATCGATATGCTGGCACGACTGAACGAAGCCAATATCGAAGGCCGCCACCTCTGGAAGCCCATGAATTTGCAGCCGGTCTTTGCGGATTGCCCCTTTGTCAGCGTCAATGACAAGCCGGTGTGTGAGGACTTGTTTGCCCGCGGTGTATGCCTGCCCAGCGACACGAAGATGCGCATGGACGACGTTGACCGCGTGTGTGCAGTGATCCGGGAGATGTTCTGATGCAGCACAAAGCTGGATTTTACGAAAAATATGTCAAGCGGTTTCTGGATATTCTTCTGTCCGGAATGGCGCTGATTATTCTGACGCCTTTGCTTCTCGTCATAGCAATTCTGGTGCGTGTGAAGCTGGGGAGCCCCGTGATTTTCTGCCAGGAGCGTCCGGGAAAAGATGAGAAAATATTTAAGCTTCATAAGTTCCGCAGCATGAGCGATGCGCGGGATGAAAATGGCGAACTCCTGCCGGATGAAGAACGGTTGGGACGCTTTGGTCGTTGGCTACGCGCTACAAGTGCTGACGAACTATTAGAGCTATATGACATTCTATGCGGAAATTTGAGTATTGTCGGGCCAAGGCCATTATTGGTGAAGTACCTGCCACTGTACACAGAAGAACAGCACCACCGTCATGATGTGCGACCCGGCCTGACAGGATGGGCGCAGGTGCACGGTCGCAACCTCGCCTCGTGGGAGGAGCGGTTTGCGTACGATGTTGACTATGTTGACCATATAAGCTTTGCGCTGGATGTGAAGATCATCTTCATGACCATCCGCTGTGTGCTTGCCCGAGAGGGCATCAGTGCGGAAGGCAGTGCAACAATGGAAGAATTTACAGGAACGAGGGCTTCAATACATGAATAAGCAGGTTATCGTAATTGGAGCCAGCGGCCATGGAAAGGTTGTGGCGGATATCGTTCGCAGGAGCGGCGATACGCTGCTTGGCTTTCTGGATGACAATGAGATGCTTCCGACTGAGGTCGCGGGTATTTCCGTGCTAGGAAAAGTCGAGGATTACGCAAAATACCCAGAAGCATCTTTTGTAATAGGAATCGGCAACTCTTTCGTTCGCGAGAAGATTGCACGTCAGCTTCGTGATGTGCATTGGTATACTGCAATCCACCCATCGGCTGTAATCTCTGCACTGGATACTCAGATCGGTGTGGGCAGTGTTGTTATGGCAAATGCTGTGGTCAACCCGTCTTCCCATATTGGAGAGCATTGTATCATCAATACCTCAGCCGTCGTGGAACACGATAACCATGTCGAAAATTTTGCACACATTTCTGTTGGTGCAAAGCTCGGCGGGACAGTTTCAGTCGGAGCGCATACATGGGTCGGCATTGGATCGACCATTATAAATAATATAACCATTTGCGGCCATTGCACGATCGGTGCTGGCGCAGTGGTGATTCATGATATCAAGGAGAGCGGAACCTATGTCGGAGTCCCTGCAAGGAAAATCAAATAAGCGGATTCTGGTGCTTGCCAACAATGATGTGGGATTGTATCGCTTTCGCAAAGACCTGTTGGCAGCTCTTTTATATGCGGGACACGAGGTTTATATCTCACTGCCGAATGGAGATTTTGTCCCGGAACTGGTACGGCTTGGCTGCCATTTCATTGATACACAGATTGAGCGCCGTGGAATGAACCCCATCCATGACAGTAAATTATTCCACCAATACCGCGCCATGCTGAAAGAAGTCAAGCCGGATCTTGTTCTGACATACACCATCAAGCCCAATATCTACGGCGGATTGGCCTGCCGAATGGCACACATTCCCTATGCTGTGAAC
>CAVHXA010000090.1:0-4581 GCA_963639765.1 Oscillospiraceae bacterium
GTATTCCTCCGAAAACGGCAGCGTGTGGTTTAACTGGAACAGCAGCTGCGCCGAGCGCTGCCGGTTGGCACTGTGGGGAACGGTACGCAGATCGACCCGAAACTCTTCGCACTTCATTCTTTTACCTCCTGCACCCATTTTTCAAGGGCGGCTTTTGCGCTGTCCACGGCGCTGCCGTGAATGGCAAGTCCCTTGGTAACGACCGCACCCGGTGCAGCATTCTGAATGTCCTGAACCGTATGGGAAAGTCCGCTGCCCTCGTGGGTGCAGAAGGGGTGAATGGTCTTGCCGGTGAAGTCGTAGTTTTCGAGAAACGTGTAGACCGCCATGGGCATGGTGCCCCAGTAGTTGGGATAGCCCAGATAGATCTCGTCATAGGCGTCCAGGTCATCGGGCAAGTTCAGAACCCCCGGGCGGGCTTTCTTCTGCAAGTCGGCCTTCGCCTCGGCGATACAGGTCTGGTAATTGTCGGAATAGGGCTGCGCCTGTTCGATCTTATAAAGCTCGCCGCCGGTCAGGTCGGCCAGCATTTCGGCGGCTTTTTCGGTGTTGCCGACGGAAATGCGGCGGTACGCGCCGCCAAAGTAATTCTCTCCCGCGCGGGAGTAAAATGCGATCAAGATAGCCATGTCAGTTCTCCTTCCTGCTTTATCTGATGCTTCTATTGTAGCCAGGTTGTGCCTCGCAATCAATTTTTCTTTCAGGACTTTCGGATAAGAAAAACTGATGTGAAAATATCAAACAGCGGAGAAAGGTCATACTTCCTCCGCTGTTTGCACTACCGCAAATACCTTCCGGTAATGCTGTTTTCGTCTTCCTTAATTTCCTGCGGCGTTCCGCTTGCGACGATTTGTCCGCCCGCCTCTCCACCGCCCGGCCCCATATCGATCACATAGTCGGCGTTTTGGATCACATCAAGGTCGTGTTCAATAACGATCACGGTGGCGCCGTTGTCCAAAAGTGCCTGAAAGACACCCAGCAACACCTGTACATCCAACGGATGCAGGCCGATAGACGGTTCATCAAACACAAAAACAGAATCCTCCTGTGTCTTGCCGATCTCGCTGGCCAGCTTCAAACGCTGTGCTTCGCCGCCGGACAGGCTCGGCGTTTCCTCACCCAACGTCAGATAGCCAAGGCCCAACTGCTTCAGAATGTTCAGCCTTTGGCTGACGGTTTTCATATCCTTGCAGAAGTCGATAGCGGAGTTTACATCCATGTCCATCAGCTCCGGCAGGGAAACGCATTGGTCAGCTTTATTTGTGAGCTTCACATCATAAGCGGCTCTTGCGTAGCGCGAACCACGGCAGTCGGGACAAGGAATGTTGACATCCGGCAAAAATTGAACGTCCAAACTGACAACGCCTGTTCCGTCGCAGCCGGAGCAGCGCAGAGAACCGGTGTTATAGGAAAAGTCGCTGGCCTTATAGCCCTTTTCTTTTGCGTCAGCGGATTTTGCATACAGCTTTCGCAGCTCATCGTGGACACCTGCATAGGTAGCGACTGTGGAGCGGACATTGATCCCGATGGGCGTCGCGTCAATGAGTTTGACATGGGCGATGCCATCAGCTTTGATCGCATGGATATGCGCGGGCAAGGCACTGCCATTGCTATTTGCTTCCAGCGCGGGGACAAGGCTCTCCAGTACCATCGTAGTTTTGCCGGAACCGGACACGCCGGTGACAACGGTGAGCCGCCCTTTGGGAATGTCCACCTCCAACGGCTTGACCGTATGGATCTGCGAAGTGGACAAGTGGATCGTGCCATTTACAAACAGATCTTCCTTTGCGGCACAGGTGCGCAGTCTTGTTTCAGCCTTGCCGGAGAGGAACAGCCCGATCTGCGAAGCCGGGTTTTCTTCAATGGCAGGAATCGAACCCTCAGCGATCACATGGCCGCCCTTTGCGCCTGCCTCCGGCCCCATTTCTATGATCCAGTCGGCTTCTTTTAAAATCTGCGTGTCATGATCGACCAGAATAACGGAATTGCCATCGGCCACCAGATCGTGCATCACACCGGTCAGCCCTACAATATTGGATGGGTGCAGACCGATGGATGGCTCGTCCAGCACATACAGAACGCCCGTTGTGCGGTTGCGGACAGCGCGGGCCAACTGCATCCGCTGGCGCTCACCGGTAGAGAGCGTGGACGCTGAGCGGTCAAGGGTCAGATAGCCCAGGCCCAAATCTATCAGCCGTTTGGCGGTACTCTGGAACGCCTCGCAAATGCTCTCTGCCATCGGATGCATCTCTTCCGGCAGGCTGTCCGGTACACCCCGCACCCAATCCACCAGTTCTGAAAGCGTCATGGCGCAGGCTTCGTCCAGAGAAATACCCCGCAGCTTTGGCGCACGGGCGGCGGTGGAAAACCGCGTACCGTGGCAGTCCGGGCAAATGTCCTCTTTCAAAAACTTTTCCACCCGCTTCATGCCCTTTTCGTCCTTGACCTTGGAAAGGGCATTTTCCACGGTGTAAACGGCATTGAAATAGGTAAAATCAAGTTCTCCCGCCTGATTGGAATTCTTATTATGGTAGAAGACGTGCTTTTTTTCCGCTGGGCCATGGAACACGATATTCTTTTCCTGCTCTGTCAGTTCGCGGAACGGTACATCCGTCCGCACACCCATTTCACGGCAGATATCCGTCATCAGCGACCACATGAGGCTGTTCCACGGCGCTACCGCGCCTTCATCGATGGTCAAAGAATCATCCGGTACCAGCGTATCAAGGTCTACCGTGCGGACAATACCGGTGCCGCCGCACTTCTGACAAGCCCCCTGTGAATTGAACGCCAGTTCCTCGGCGGACGGCGCGTAAAAATGCACACCGCACTCCGGGCAGACTAGCTCCTTCCCTGCCGCGACCAGCAGCGACGGCGCGAGATAATGCCCATTGGGGCAGCGGTGGCTGGCAAGCCGGGAATACATCAGCCGCAGACTGTTCAGCAGCTCCGTCCCTGTACCAAAGGTACTGCGAATACCCGGCACACCGGGGCGCTGATGCAGCGCCAGTGCGGCGGGAACATACAGCACCTCGTCCACACTGGCTTTGGATGCCTGCGTCATTCTTCGACGTGTGTAGGTGGAAAGCGCTTCAAGATAGCGGCGGGAGCCCTCGGCGTACAGCACGCCCAGCGCAAGGGAGGATTTGCCGGAGCCGGACACACCCGCAATTCCTACGATCTTCCCCAGCGGAATATCGACGTCTATATTTTTCAGGTTGTGGACTTTCGCTCCACGGATCAGTATTTTATCGATCATAGGTCATTACTCCGATTTCATCTACTATGGGATCAAATCAAACTTCAAACTGCGCCTTTAGGATCGAGGCGAATTCCTCTACATATCCGCCGGAGTTGTCCTTTTTCCAGAACGCACAGTAGTTCCGCAGGATAGGCTCTTCGCCCCGCACTAGGGGAACACGAACGATGGATGTACCCGCCGGTGCCGCCTGTTCCGTTCCCTCCACGGGAAGAAAGCCCTTGCGCCCGATGACCATCAGGCGGGCCTCCTCCAGATTTTCCGCATACAGGAATTCACCGTGAAAGCCTACCACATCGTGATAGTATGCCTGCTCCGTTTCCCGCTGGGCCTCGGAGGCCACCAGAATGCAGGGGATGTTCTTTAACTCCGGCGGTGAGATGCACTCCATCTGTGCCAGTGGGCTGTGGACGGACACCTCGATATAACTGCGGCATGTGGTCAGAAGCAGATTGACGTATTCATCGGAGAATGCCCGCCGCTGGTCGTTGAGGACAAGCTCCGCTTCGCCTGTGCGGAGCAGACCGTACAGCTCCTCGTGGTTGCCGTAGGTGACAGACACCTCCACATCGGGGTACTTCTCCGAAAACAGCGCCAGCGCCCGGTGGAACTCCGCACCGGTATAGCAGCGCAGATACCCGATTTCTAGGCTCGTTTGGCCACCATGTGCGATCTTGGCGGCTTCGCTGCACATCCGCTCATAGTCCGCCGTCAGAATCAGGCTTTTCTGATAGAAGTATTTGCCCGCCGGTGTCAAAGTGAAGCTTCGGTTTTTGCGTTCCAGCAGTTGAAAGCCCAGCGCCCGTTCCAACGCCTGTACCTGCTGGGAAATGGCAGATTGGGAAATGAAATTTTCCTCCGCTGCTGCGGAGAAGCTGTTCAAGCGAACGACCGATTGAAAGTATCTGAGCTGCTTCAGCATGGCCATGCTCCTTTCCTGTATGACTGTATACGCAAGAGAATTATACCACGGAAGATATGTGTCCGTCCATGCCGGGTTTGGAAAGGATCATGTAAAACATCCCAAGCATATCATGGAAATCTATAAGAAAACCGTGTTCAAATAACGGTCTTGCACAAAAAAGTCGTTCCGCTTTTTGAGAATTTCGCTGTGCATGCTTCCAAGCGGCAAAAAGAAAAAAAACTTGATATATCCATGCTTTGCAGATAAGAAGAACTCCGCTTTTCGACAAAAATGCTCGAAAAACGGAGTTCATTCAGTTTTGTTGTACCTGCGTTCAGCGATTTTTGACTGAGAACCAAGGGCATTTCTCCTGAAGGTCGCTAAAAACCTCTTTTAATGTAACCGCATACCCTTGTAG
>CAVHXA010000090.1:4591-6627 GCA_963639765.1 Oscillospiraceae bacterium
CTTATCAGGTAATTTGCTGCTGGTTTGTAGGATGTCCCCCGATGCTCCGCTTTCCACATATAAAGAACCGGCCTGCGTTTAGGACACAGGCCGGTTCTTTCAACTTTCCGCATCAACCGTTTTTGTATCCGGGTTTACTCCGTTAAATACAGCGAGGTTTTTGCCTCCATCAGCTTCACGATCATATCGTTGCAGGGTGTTTCAATGCCGAGTTCATGGCCAATACGGCAGACAGCGCCATTGATGATAGCGATCTCGGTAGGACGCTTGGTTTCCACGCATTGCAGCATGGAACTGCGGTTCTGGCCGGTAGCAATCGCAATATCAAACGCATTCTTCAATTCTGCTTCTGCATTGAAACAGCAGCCAGTAGCATTGGCGACCGCAACAGCTTCTTTTACCAGCTTAACAGCAACCTCGTGCGCGTACTCGTTCTCGGCAACCACTGCGTTAGGCTGTTCCAAAATAGCAGTAATAGCATTGATCGCAATATTCGCAAATAGCTTATGCCAGATAACCTCCATCACGCTCGCCTTTACTTCGACCTCGAAGCCAGCCAAGCGAAGAGCCTCAGCAACACGCTCTACATCGGAATGCTTACCTTTGATCGTTCCCATTGCCGTAATACCGACACCGGTATGCCGCACATGCCCGGGCTCCAGTGCAATGCACCCGTGAGCCGTGGTACCACAGCATATCTGCTCCTCGGGAATAACCTTCGCGATCTCATCATAGTTGCCCATGCCGTTCTGTAAGGACAGGACGATCGTGTTGGGGCCAACCATACCTTTAGCCTGAATCAGTGCGCCCTCCAGAAATCTGTAGTTTACGAAGGTAATGACCAAATCCTGCTCACCGACGGTGGAGGAATCGGTAGTTGCACATGCGGGTTTGAATACCACTGTTTCACCATTGAGTTCTTCCATGATGATGCCCTTCTCGTTAACAGCATCGATCAAAGCTTTGGATGTGTCGCAAACCGTGACCTCATGCACTTTGCTCAGATAGCCCCCATACAGGCTACCCATAGCGCCGCAGCCAATTAGTGCGATTTTCATAATAATCCTCCATTAAAGTACGGTAGGAATATCCCGTTTATTTTATGCAATACAACTCCGGTCTTGTCGTGTAATTCGACAGAATTTTCGGTCCAGCATTGGTGATGAGGATCAACTCCTCGTGGTGGAACTGTCTGCCCTCAACGATTGCCCACGGTTCCAAACAGAAAACCATATTTTCTTCCAACGTATAGTCATACGCTGCGCCGAGGATCGGGAGTTCTTTAATCGAAACACCCAAAGAATGTGCAACTGCCCCGGCTGTAAATGGAATCTGGAACTTTTTCATCGTTTGCACGCAATGATTATGGAATTCTTTGCCGCTGATGCCGACCTTCATTCCCTCAACAATCTGCTCATAGGCTTCGCTGTATCGCTGGTAAATATCAAGATATTTGGGATTTGGCGTACCAACCATAACCGTTCTGCCAAGGTCCGAATTATACTGCCACTTATATTTGCATCCAAAGTCCAGACGCAGCATATCACCAGACTCCATAACTGTATCATCCGGCACATGATGATTCAAAAGGGTGTTCTTTCCGTAACCTGCGGCGAAGAACGCTATGGAGTTGGCTCCTCGTTCAATCATATGTACCTTGACCTGAGAAGCAAATTCTCTCTCCGTGCATCCGGGATGCATCTCAGTGAGCGTCTGGTTAAATGCCGCATTTGTCAGTCTTGCCGCCTCGGTAAGGTACTGGATTTCAACGGAATCCCGAATCATCTTAACTTCGCTGAAAGCCACGGAGCAATCATAAAAGGTTGACTGCGGCAATCGCTTTATCAAATCCATATAGTAATTGGCTGTCAGGTAGTTGAGCTCAATGCCGATTTTCCCGCCAGCTAATCCCTTTTCTTCCAGAACATCAGCCAGTATATGAATAGGATTCTCTTTAAACTGGGTGTAATATCGTCTGTCTTCCACCCAGGTCTCGGAGTCGATGATCGTCTTTTCAATGATACAACCGATCACCG
>CAVHXA010000091.1:0-6600 GCA_963639765.1 Oscillospiraceae bacterium
TGCCGGAATGCTCTGGCTTCTTGTTTTTCCTGTTAACATGCTAAAAGCAAAACTGATCGAAATCTCACCTGCACGAAGGCGGCGAAGCGTCTCAGCATCACCGATCTCCAAGATGACTTTTGCCCTGCCGATGATGGTGTGGGATACACCTGCCATGTCGGCAAGGATGTCTCTGGTGTCTTTGGCGTGGACGGCTCTTTCACCCATCTGCATGCTCCTACTGATTGCTGCCACCCTGCGCTTATTTGCATCTTGCTTCAACGCACCCTCGAGCGGCAAAATCATCTCGCAGCGCTGGAATGGGGTGAGGTTACGTCTGCCCAGCTGATTCTTGGCGATCCAGCATTTGGCTTCGGTCTTGTCCTCGAAACTTATCTGTTCGATGGCATACGGGATGCCGCACTCGCGGCAGATGCGGTAGCGGTTATGCCCGTCCACGATGACGCCGCCCCACACGGTCAAGGGTGATACGCAGCCATTTTCAATCAGATCTGCCCTCAACAGTTCCATCTCACACCTTTTAAGCGGAGGCGCTATCTTTTCCAGTTCCGAGTCAATCGTCAGGTCAAACATCCTCTTTTCCATGTTTTGCACGCTCCTTATCAATAATGTTTTGAATGAGATTCAGATTCTCCATTACCTGTTTTCGCTTCACAGGGTTCTTACGCATTAGGGTATCGGCTTCCGCAGCAAGGCAGTCAATCGAGTCCAGAACACTGCCGAAGTGCTCCAAGAGGGATTCAACCTTCTCACTGTCCGGCAGATCCTCCCACGGATTTTCTTCTCTGAAGCAGTCCTCCAGATACTGGCGGGTGTCGGTGCCCATGTATTCCTCCACCGCATCCAGTACGTCAAATACGCCAAGCGGCGTGATCACATTTCCATCCAGCAGTTCAAGCATCATTTTCTAACCTCCACGATTCCGAGGGAGGAGAAGGGCAGTTGCCCTTTCTCCCTCGGCGAGCCTCTTCTCTTAGCTCAGGAAATCGTCCTCGTCGTCATCGGCGAAGTCGTCCTCAGCGCGGCTGTGACCGCCCAGCATGGGACCGTCGCTGATCTTCTGAAGGTTGTTCAGAGAGCAGGCGATGCCCTTGTTGCCGTTGGTATTGAAAGCGTAGAAGCTGATGCTGACACGGCCGAAGCAGCCGGAGTAGACTTCGCGGCGGTCGATGATGGGCTGGCGGTCAGCATCCACGATGCCGGGTGCCTGCGTGTTGTTGGCGTTCAGGAACATGTAGCCCGCATAGGTGGGATCATCGGGGAAGCACTCATCGCCATCGCGCAGCGGCTTCTTCAGCGATTCGTAGGTCGGGACGCTCTTGCCGGTGCCTTTCAGCTTGGCCTGTCCGTCCTCGTACGCCGCATGCATCGCCTTATCGATCTTGTCAAGCGTTTCCTTATCCGTCTTGCGGACGCGCAGCTGCATGCTGAACTTCGGCGTGCCGCCGTTGATGGACTTGGCTTCCCAAGCATTCACAAAAGACCACAGGGTTTCGGGACCGGTAATAACCTTCATCGGATTCTTGAATTTTGCCATTTTAGTTTTCCTCCTTAAAATCTGTCATTGCAGTGTTGATTTCCTGACGCTTGTCACTTCGATTTACAAGCGTTGGTTTGCCCTCGGGCTTGACGATGTAGTCGCCGAGGAGTTCTTCAAATTGTTTCTTGCCGAGCATCTTCTGCATGTCGGTAATGGGTAGCAGTTTCCTGAGGTACGGGTCGTAGCCAGCATTTTCAACTGCTGCGGCAACCTTTCCCTCGTCCGTAAACTTGCGCACGGAGCGGCCTTCGACCACTTTCCAGTCGTCCCAGACGTAGCCGGACAGTGCGCGTTGCAGTGCGTAGTCCTTGATGTCGTTTACCCACGAGACGAGGCTGTCCGCCTTGCCGAGGATGATATTGATTTCATCATCTTCGAGGGTGGCTGGGCGCGCGAAGTCGTAGCGGGCGAGGGAAAGATTTTCTTCCGCACGCTTGCGGCAGACCGATTTCGCCTTGCAGAACCTGCACCACGGGCCGCTGGCGAAGTCGCCTTCACCGTGGAGTGCCATGTCGGCCGCGGGTCGAAGTACGTTTTCTCCCCAATTTAAAAGAGCCTCCGTTGGGAGACTCCATTGAGAGAAGTTGTTGATTCTGGGCTGGTAAATGACCAGCGTGATTTTGTTGATTTCGTAGATCGGCGAGAAGGCGATGTAAGCGCCCAGTGCATAGCACTTCAGCTGTGAATTGTCCACGGCGGACACTTCAACACCCTTGCCGTGCTTGTAATCCACGATGAACATCTCACCGTTGCCGATCAGGACCGCGTCGCTCGTGCCGAATGCACCGTCAGCGTATTCTTCGATTGAGACGCGCTGCTCGATGGAGATGAATGCGGAAGGGCAGTTGAGTTTTAACCCTTCGTAGATCTCCAGCACCGTATCCCGATAGCCCTCGGCGCATTCCTGCATCTCTTCGTTGTAGTATTTGAAGTCGGGTCTGGGGTCATCACAAGGAATACCGAGCGCGCTCTTCAGCAGAAACTCACCCAGCGCGTGCGCTTCCGTGCCCTCACGGCTGAAGTCTGTGCCGGTATCCTCCTGCCCGACCTCCTCGCTGAGGAGCAAGGAAGGTGGGCAGTGGATGTACCGGTCAGCGGATGACGGGCTGAACCGTGCATGAACGTCAGGCATTGCGCGCGGCCTCCAGCAGTGCTGCGTAGTCTTCGGTCTTGACGTCCGAGAGCTTGCTTGCACCAAACTGGCTGAGCAGCTGCTTCATTTCAGTCGTCTTGCCGTTTCTGCTGATTTCAGCGAGGACGGTGCGTACGTCTTCGAGGGTGGGCGCGGTCTGCTCAACCTGCGGAGCAGCGGGTACGTCCTCCCCGATGAACTCCTTCAGCACGCTGGCCAACTCTTCCAGCAGTTTTGCAAGGGTAATAAGCTTATCAGTCGTCATCATCTTCAACCTCCACTTTGAGCTCAAGATCACGCACGATCTTGAATGCGGTATTGAGGACGGACACTGCACAGTCCGGATCCACATCGATCTGACGTGCGGCCATTCGGCCCAAATCCTCAACAGAAACGGTGTCGCCGCGGTTGATGGTGTTGCAGGCATCCATCATTGCGGAAAGCCCGTTCAAAAGTTTCTCGATGCCGTCCAGCGTCTCCATGATCAGTTTCTTTGTTTCAATCTTGTCCATGTTCAATTCTCCTTCTTGTGGCGTTCCATGTTGGTTTCCGGTTTCTCCATAATCCGAACCGGGAGACCGAGTTCTCTGGCATAGCAGATTTCCTTTGCCATGCCGTCTGTGATCTTACGACCGAGCACCCAAAGCCCGTCGCAAAGTGCCATGAGCTCCATGCCCATCTGGATGCCGATGTCCCGCTCCGTTTCCTCACTCAAAAACTGAGGGAAGAACAGATGCGGAGCAATCGGAATGTATCCGCGCTCCACTGCGACCCGGCATCCCTTTTGCGCAAGTTCCTCGTTGCGCTGGAGTTCCTTCGCCCTACCAGTCGGATCTGGGTTATTCGACCGATAGGGGCTACAGATGAAAATCATCTTGCTGTGCATTTCAGCGGTCTCCTTCCTGCGTTTTCGTGTTGCCTAGGTTGAATTTCTCATCTGAAATAACCTCCCCTCATATGTTGTCCGCTGGAGGGGGTGTTTTGACGGTATCTCCGAAAGAAAATTTTCATTGGCGCTCTTTTTTTCAACTCCCCTCACATATAGTCCGCTGAAGGGGGTGTTTTGACGGTATCTCTTCAAAAAAAAACCTCTCTCAGATGTCTGAGAGGGGAAAAAGGTATTCAAAGGATTTTCTTCGCTTTTTTAAGAGCTCCTATCAAGCGGTCCTGAACTGTTGTTCGACCGATCCTCAGATGGTCTGCAATTTCGTCTTGCGTATATCCGTCCTGATAGTACAAAACGAATACCTCACGTTGCTTTTCCGTCATGTCAGCCAGCATCTCACCGCGCATCTCTTCTCGGATGATTGCGGTTTCAGGGCTCTCCCCGAAATGGCCATCCATCCACGTGTAGTCGTGACGATAGCTTGCCTCCCACGCTTCTTCTGTATCGCCATCGCGATCTCCATCGTCATCTACGCGGTACTCCTTAGTACCTTTACGACCACCCATCCTGCGATTCATGGCATTTGCCTCAATGCGATGATCGCCGACAACGGTCAGTGCCATAAACCACGGGAGCGATTCCAGCATGCCCTCCGGCAAGGTTTCCGTTTCGCTCATATAGTTCTTCTCAGTTTCCTTAAGCTCGGTGAAGTGATACGTGAAGGATACGCAGGACGGAAGCCACATCACGGTACGACCATATCCATTGTCGTAGACGACGTAGCCATTTGCGTATACGAGGCAGCCCTGCATGTCGGCGATGGGGTCGGCTGCTTCACGCAGCGCCTTGGAGGTGGGGGTTTTTTCTGCTCTCTTGATGTTGCCGAGGATGGTGATGAGTTCTCCCAAGGTGGTGGTTGCGGTGATCTTCATTTTCGTTGTCCTTTCCCAGGCTCTTTGCCTGATCGGCCTGGGGTGGGCGGGACAACAGATGCCGGGCTTTCCCTTTATCCCGGCACAAAAAAGGTGCACGGGACTAGGGGTGTTTGCATTTGGTCTGCTCCCGTTCTACGGGATTGAAACCATATGCGAAACATCCGTGTCCTGCGTGCACCACAGGTGATGTTTGATTTTTCCCAGCCTCCGTCGAGGTCTGGGGGCAGTTCCCACCGCTATCGGTGGGGCACTCCGCTTGTTGAGTGCAGATGTAGAATACCAGTTATTAACCCATCATTCGAGGGCAAAATGTGCCGCATTATAAAGTGCCATTTGGCACTGTTTTTATGTGGAGACTATCCAAATTCAGTGCTATATCTTGTATGCTCATGTTTCTTTTGCGCATGAATGCAGGTGATTCATATGCATTTTGTATACTTTTGACACACTTTCGACACGTTAATGTGCGGCACATATTGCCCCATTATGAGCAGAACTTTTTTTCTCCAAATGGGCATAAAAAAAGAGGCTGACGAGCTATTGTCATCAGTCTCCATGGGATATTTTCAGCTATAAATTTGCTTTATGTGTCTGTCGTCTGCGACAGTGATGGAAGGCCCTCCTGTTTCAAAATATCGTTGCACCGCTCCACCGTTAAACTACCGGCGACGCAGAGAAAGCTCCTGTACATTTGGTTCGCATCGCCAAACGAATTCAGTGAATTGCCGGATGCCTCTATCAGTTGTTGGGAGATATAATATGGCAGCTTCAGTGCAATACAAAGCCATACCACGTGACCGATAGGCGGTCTACGGCTATTAAGAATCCTATAAAGTCCTTTCCGATCTGTGCCCATCTCCAGTACAACCTTCTCCTGAGTAAGCCCCTTTTTCTCCATGATGAAAACAACAGCTGCATCAAACCGCTTGGGCATATCATAGCATAACTGCCCCCAAAGCAAACTATCAGCAGCGTACGCGCTGTTCTCCTGCGCGTACAAGGCATCATCCTGCCGTTCGCTCAGCTTATATGTGGACAGATATTTGCCCGTTACCTCTTTTCGCCTGCCTCTGGAGGCATAACTTCTCCTATATCCGCCGCTTGCTCTGTTCCCGATAACGCGGAAACCAACGCAGCATTCACGCATGTGATTTCTGGCATATTCGGAAAGTCTGATCTCGCCGTTTTTAAGCTCGACAAAATATTCCCTTTGATTGCGGCAGAAGTGGTTCTCAACATAGATATAGTCCCCGCGCTGTACCTTCCAAGCAAAGAACTTATTCCGTCTGAGAAACTCAATGGCGTTTTCTGCGGGAATTATATAAACAACGCCCTTCGGCCAGTCCTTGCAGCCGTGGTCAGGCACTCGATGACCGTCCATGAAGTTGTTGATTCCTTCTGCGCCTTGGAAGCCAAGTTCGATCAGCCGCACTTTCGCCATGGCAAATGTTGTCCTAAACTTTTTGCATGCAGACTCTATTGCCGTCCTGTATGCTGTAGTGCATGAGTTGAACCTATTGTTCGCCAATACGGCATTCACGTACTGTGTTGTGCTGTTGCCTTCCATCATGATGTAAGCCGGGAGCTTCTCACACTGGAATTCCATCCAATCCAGAGCGCCTTTCGATTCAGCCTTTTCTGTCCATTTCCGGTTTGTATACGGACGACGTGTTCTGCCGGTCATATACTGGAGAAGGAAAAACCACCTGTCCAGATACATGTGGCAGCACTCATGGATAATTGTGCTATTGCGTAGCGCCTTGACCTTGCAGTTGTCTTTGCTGATAAGGATTGTGCCCGGATTTACTTTGGCTAGACGCTTTGTGCCATTATCAAACAGCTCAACCTCTCCGAAGTCATAATAGATTTGTCCCAGAATGTCGGGATCTGCAAAGCGGACATCGTAAACCTTCAGTCCCATCCTTGCCGCCAGATCCTCAGCTTCAACGGTAAATTCCCCAATGCCCTCTTTGGCTTCCGGGTAATAGGAGTCAAACAGCTGGCGCGCGACTTTCTCATAGTCGTCGTTGCATAGAACCGGCAACAGATACTCATCCAGCTGGATTTCCATGTGCTGTGATTCCCGCGCATATATCCGGTGATACTC
>CAVHXA010000092.1:0-6568 GCA_963639765.1 Oscillospiraceae bacterium
TAATATGTGCTCACAACGAAGCAAGGAGGACATCACCATGAATACACAGCAGGCAATCGCATACGGCAAGCGCGTCGGAGTTCGCTACCACATCTACAACAGCAAGGGCTGCCTGATGGGCGGCACCAAGACCCTCAGCCGAGCACGCGCCATGATGCGCGAGTTTGAAATAGAAGAGCGCAACAACCCTTGGAGCGACGGCAAGACCAGCTTTGAAATCCGCGAGGTTAAGTAATCACCAACGACCGGAAGGAGGACACCACCATGACCCGAAAACAGCTTCAGCAGATCCAAGAGCAGCTGCCCGCAGGCGAAACCATCGACCGCATGTACCAAGCCTTCGAGGGCGACATTCGCGTGATCACCAGGGACGAAAACGGATGCGAGATCCGCTACACCACCCGCTTCGATGCGGACGACAACGTGACCATCAGGCATTTTTGAGCGAGCAGGACCGAGAAAAACCGAGCGCCTTCGGGCGCTTTCGGTCATTGTACGGCATCCTTTTTCCGCGTCCGCCTGCTGTGTGATAGTTATCCGTCAGTTATCTTGCTATATGTGCGAGACGACGGTAATATGCACATACCGCAAGGGAAAAAGCAAACAGCAGGAGGCAACCACCATGAAGAGAGCAGAACGCAGCGAGTACACCACCATCAAGAACAGCCTGAAGAAGCACGAGCTTGGCTACGGCACGACCCTGACGATCCGGACGGACGCAAGCGCGGAATACAAGCACGCACTCCACGACCTCTACACCAACCTTGGCTTCCACCCCGCAGACATCAAGGTGGACACCCACCGCTTCGACGAAAAAGAACGGGTCATCTACATCTTCGGCAGAACATGGAAGCTGCACAGCGAGGATCGCCCTTGGACGGAGCTTTACACGCAGAACGAGCTTCAAGCCCTCGCAGCCGCCCTCGACTGACGGATTCCACCCCGGCGCCTTCGGGCGCTTTTCTTGTCTTTCCCGCGTCCATCTGCCGTGTGATAGTTATCCGTCTGTTATCTTGCTATGTGTGCGGGATGATGGTAATATGCACATACCGAAAGGGAAAAAACAAACAGCAGGAGGGCGAAGACCATGTTGAAGGACAACGCATTTTTCATGGAGATGAAGGAGATCGGACACGCTTGGGAGGAGCGCCGCGTAGAGCGCAGAGAGCGCAAAACGAAGATCATCGACAAGTACGGCTGGGACAGCGAAGAGCTGGAAGCCTGGTACGTCGAGGACAATGCGGACAAGTTCCCCTTCACCAGAGGCGAGAGGAAAGCCTACACCGCATGGGCAGAAAGCCTGAACCGCGACGAGGTTGGGCTTGAGATGAGCGAGTTCCTTTTTGAGGACGAGGTTCACGACTTCATCGCGACCCTGCGCAAGGCGGGCATCCACAGCTTCATCTACACCAACAACAGCACGGCGGTCATGGAGAACATTCACGCCTTTGCCGCTGAATGCTTTGGAATAACCTGCCTTTGCAACGCCGTCCGCCACGAAAACCGCTGGGGCGAAGAACAGACCTACGAAGTGCACGGCATCCGCTTTCAGGACGCACTGTGAGGGCACTTCCGACCGACCAAATCCTGAGCGCCTTCGGGCGCTTTTCTCGTCCCTACGTCAGCTTTTCTCATGCTTCCTCCCTGTGCAGGAGTTATCCAAGTGTTATCTTGCTATATGTGCGGGATGACGGTAATATGCACACAACGAAAGGGGAACAGCCCCTGCGATGAGAGGAGAAACGACCATGTGGCGAGAAGGAACGATTGAGATACCGAACAGCGAAGGACAGAAGGTGCCGGTTTACTGCTGGGTCAAGAGCTTTGACGAGCCCAGCGAATGGGGACTTGAAGAAGGCAGGATTTCAAAGCTGATGCTCAAGCAGGACGGCAAAGTGGTTTACAATTTTGACCGCGGCGAGGACATTGCCCCGCAAACGCCGGAAGCGGAAGCCGCCCTTGCCATCCTGATGGAAAAGTACAACTAAAGGAAAAACACACGACAGAATCTTCGGAGCAATCCGGAGGTTCTTTTCTTATGAGGAGGATGCGATATGGCTGTACGAGGACGAAAGCCCAAGCCCACGGCGCTTAGGGAGCTTGAGGGCAATCCCGGTCATAGACCCATGAACAAGGATGAGCCCAAGCCCAAGAGCAAGGCACTGGCCTGCCCCAACAGCCTGAGCAAGGAAGCTAAGAAGGAATGGCGGCGCCTTTGCAAGGAGATGGAGCAGCAGGGCGTGCTGACCGGCTGGGATATGCGCATATTCGAGCACTACTGCGATTCATACGCCAAGTGGAAGGAAGCCACGGATTTTCTGAACCAGCGCGGCCTGTTTTATATCACGCCGTCCGGTTATCCGCAGCAGTTTCCGCAGGTGCAGATCGCGCAGAAATACTCTGTGCTCATGCACAAGTACGCGCAGGAGCTGGGCTTGACCCCGGCGGCGCGCAGCAGGCTCATCGCCGGTAAGGACGGAAAGGATCGGGATGAGATGGAAGATTTGCTGGAGGATTGAGCATGGCGGAGCAAGATGTAAGACCCAAGGACATACCTAAACTGGAAAAATACGAACCAACGCGCTTCATGCTGCCGACTTCGCACTACGATGCGGAGAAGGCGGACAAGGCCGTGAAGTTCATTGAGATGCTTCGCCATACCAAAGGCAAGTGGGCGGGAGAACGCTTCTGGCTGTTTCCCTGGCAGGAACAGGCCATCCGCGACATCTTCGGTGTCGTAGACGAGAACGGCAAGCGCCAGTTCCGCACGGCGTATATCGAGATCCCGAAGAAGAACGGCAAACAGCTGGCGCTGGATACGCCGATTCCAACACCGGACGGCTTCACCACCATGGGCAATCTTATGGTCGGCGACACGGTTTTTGACGAGAAAGGCGAACCTTGCCATGTGGTTGCGAAGAGCCCCATCGACGACACCGAGCAGGCCTACAAGCTCACGTTCAAGGACGGAAGCTCCATTGTTGCCGGAGCGCGACATCTGTGGGATTGCGAATATATCTACGGCAAACGTAAGAGCGTGGAATGGAACAGCGAAACCATCTATCAAAAGACAATGGCGTATCGGCGAAAGCACGGCGATCAGAAATCCGTTATTCGCATACCCGTCTGCCAGAAGTTTAAACCGGAGGACACTGCGCCCGACTACCACTACCTGCTGGACATTCAGCCGGTTCCATACCAGGTCAAGATGCAGTGCATCCAAGTAGACAGCCCAAGTCACCTGTATTTGGCGGGGCGTTCAATGGTTCCGACCCACAACAGCGAATTGGCTGCTGCGGTCGCGCTGTATTTGCTCTACGCAGACGGCGAAGCATCGCCTGAAGTCTATGGCGCTGCGGCGGACCGTCAGCAGGCATCCATCGTCTTTGATGTCAGCAAACAGATGGTCGATATGGCACCATCGCTCATGAAACGCTCCAAGATCATGTCAGCAGGCAAGCGCATCGTCAATTACCGCAACTCAGGTTTTTACCAAGTGCTGTCCGCTGAAGTCGGCACGAAGCACGGCTTGAACGTGTCCGGTCTGGTGTTCGACGAGCTGCACACCCAGCCCAATCGCCAACTCTACGACGTTCTAACCAAGGGCTCAGGTGATGCGCGAGAACAGCCGCTGTACTTCCTGATCACCACGGCGGGCACGGATCGCGAGAGCATTTGCTACGAAGTTCATACCAAAGCCGTGGACATACTTGCCGGACGCAGGATCGATCACACTTTCTACCCCGTGGTTTACGGTCTGTCGGATGACGATGACTGGACGGACGAGAACAATTGGCGCAAGGCAAATCCGTCACTGGGGCAGACCATCCAGATTGAGCGCGTGCGTGATATGTTCCAGGAGGCAGTGGATAATCCCGCCGAAGAGAACGTGTTCAAGCAGCTGCGACTCAATATGTGGGTGTCTTCCCTGACGCGCTTCATTCCGGAACAGATATACGACCTTGGCAATATTCCCATCGACATGGAATCGCTCAAAGGCAGGGACTGCTACGGCGGACTTGACCTGTCGAGCACCGGAGACATTACGGCATTCGTCCTTATGTTCCCGCCGCGAAACGAAGCGGAGAAGTACATCATGCTGCCGTTCTTCTGGATACCGGAGGATACGATCCCACTGCGAGTGCGCAGATCCTCCGTTCCATACGATGTCTGGCAAAAGCAAGGCTTCATCAACGCGACCGAAGGCAACGTGATTCACTACGGCTTCATTGAAAAGTTTATCGAGGAGTTGGGTCAGAAATACCACATCTGCGAGATTGCCTTTGACCGCTGGGGTGCAACCCAGATGGTGCAGGACTTGGAGGACATGGGCTTTACGGTCGTGCCCTTCGGACAAGGCTTCAAAGATATGAGTCCGCCCACCAAGGAATTCTACAAACTCCTTATGGAAGGCAGAATCATTCATGGCGGTCATCCGGTCATGCGGTGGATGGCGGGCAATGTGGTGGTAGACCAAGACCCCGCCGGAAACATCAAGTGTAACAAGGCAAAGAGTGCTGAAAAGATAGACGGCATCGTGGCTGCAATTATGGCGCTGGATCGCTGCATCCGACACGAGCAGCAGGGCAGCGTATATGATGATCCTGACCACAATCTGGTCGTGTTTTAGCGTAGCAAACACTATCGACGGAGGAAATACTACATGAACCTACTGCAATGGTTGGGGAGCAAACGACCCAGAGATGCACCCCAAATGCTCCCCAAGATTGAAGACAACGTCCGCGATTCGGGCGCTCTTTTTATGTTCGGTCAGACGCTCAGCGGTGAGCGCGTGGATGAGAAATCCGCCATGCAGATCGCAACGGTATATGCCTGCGTAAGGCTGCTGGCAGAGACGGTCGCGAGTTTGCCGCTGCATTTGTATCGGTACACAGGCGATGGCGACGGCAAGGAACGCGCAACCGACCACCCGCTGTACAAGATATTGTATCGCCAGCCCAATCCGGAAATGACGAGCTTTTCGTTCAGGGAAGCACTCATGACGCACCTGCTGCTCTACGGCAATGCCTACGCGCAGATTGTCCGGGACGGCAAGAACGGTGTGCTGGGACTGTACCCGCTGCTGCCGGAAAATGTCGAAATCGACAGAGCCGAAAACGGCGATTTGTATTATGTCTACCACGCCTACACGGACGAAGTTCCCGGCGAACACGACAAGGACATCGTATTCAAGCGGGACGAAATCCTGCATATTCCGGGACTCGGCTTCAACGGGCTGGTGGGCTTTTCGCCCATCGCCATGATGAAAAACAGTCTCGGCACAACGCTGGCGGTGGAGAAATATGGCTCATCCTTCTTCAAAAACGGTGCACAGCCGTCCGGTGTGCTGGAGCATCCGGGGGTCCTGAAGGATCCCTCAAAGATCCGCGACAACTGGATGACAGCCTATGGCGGCGCAGCCAACGCCCACAAAATAGCAGTCCTGGAAGAAGGCATGACCTACAAACCGATTTCTCTTCCACCGGAGGACAGCCAGTTCCTCTCGACCCGTGAGTTCGGCGTGGAGGAGATCTGCCGCATTTTCCGAGTGCCGCCGCACATGGTGCAGGACCTGAAACGTGCCACCTTCAACAACATCGAACATCAGGGCATTTCGTTTGTGCAGCACACCGTCATGCCGTGGCTGGTGCGCATCGAGCAAGCCATCATCAAGGACGTGCTCATCGAAGAGGAGCAGGACGAATACTTCCCCAAGTTCAACGTGGACGGTCTTATGCGCGGCGATTACAAATCCCGCATGGACGGCTACGCAGTCGGTTTCTCAAACGGATTTCTCTCGCCCAACGACATCCGCAGGCTGGAAAACATGGATTTGATTCCGGCTTCGGAGGGCGGGGACGACTACTACTTGAACGGCGCATACACAAAGCTCCGGGATGCGGGAAAGGCTTACGTGGAGTCTGAGTCTGACACTCCAAAGGAGTCAAATCCGCCGGAGCAATCGACCGAACAACCATCTGACAAGGGATCTCCGGATGAAGAACCATCGGAGGGAAAGTCCTCTGGAAAGAACCACGCCGAGCGCCGCACGCAGCGCAAGGCAGAAAGACGAGGTAAACATAAATGACGAAATTCTGGGATTGGATTCGCGATGACAGCGGCGGCAGAGTCCTGCGCCTGGAAGGCCCGATTGATTCGGAATCTTTCTGGGGCACGGAAATCACGCCGCAGATGTTTCGCGATGAACTCTATGCCGAAGACGGCGATATTACCCTTTGGATCAATTCTCCCGGCGGCAATGTCTTCGCCGCAGCTGAAATCTACACCATGATCCGCGACTATCCCGGCAAGGTGACCGTGCGCATTGCCAGCATTGCGGCATCCGCGGCATCCGTAATTGCCATGGCGGGCGATGTCGTGCAGATGTCCCCCACGGCACTGCTCATGATTCACGATCCTTCCACCATTGCCATGGGCAATGCCAAAGCCATGGAGAAAGCCATCGACACGCTGGACAAGGTCAAGGAGAGCATCATCACGGCTTACGCTTTTAAGACAGGGCTTAGCCACAACCGCATCTCCAAGCTTATGAGCGACGAGACATGGC
>CAVHXA010000093.1:0-6409 GCA_963639765.1 Oscillospiraceae bacterium
GTTCACCTCCTTGTCCGTTCACTTATATGACTGCCAAAAACGAAAAATCTTACATCCTCAAGGATAATTTTTGATCAATTTAGAAAGTCTGTCAGAATCCACACGACAGTGGGTAAGGAATATGTCAGTCACCAAGATTAACCACTGTATCACATTCGGCAACAAGACGCTCATCATGAGTAGCAATGATTATGGCAGCTCCTCTATTTGCACAGTCTCGAAGCAGCGAAATAACAAGCTGCCTGTTTGCGCTGTCGAGCGATGCGGTCGGTTCGTCTGCAAAAATAACGGAAGCGTTTTTCAGAGTTGCCCTTGCAATTCCTAATCGCTGCTTTTCTCCACCTGAGAGGACAAGCGCCTTATCTTTCTCTCTGCCATGCAATCCGACAATATCCAATACTTCTTTTATCTGCCTCTGGTTATTTCCAAACTTTTTCAAAGAAGCATTGAATGAAACAGTTTCGTCATCAATAATCCCATAATCCTGATAGATGAAAGAGGCATGATTCTTCCAAAACAGCGTTCGTTGTGATTCACGCCATTTCGTTGCATCGTTATTGTCTACAAAAATGTTGCCGCTGTCGATAGGATGAATCAGCCCCAAACAATTCAAGAGCGTCGTCTTTCCGCTTCCGGATTTTCCGGTAAGCGCGGTCATTTTCCCACCCTCCGCGAGCAATGTCACATCAGACAGGATTCTCCGGCCATTTATCGATAAAGCCACCTTATTTGCTCTGATATTCATTAACTTAACCTCCATTCTGTATTCGTTTGCGTTTTGAAAGCCAAACGATCACTCCCGCCTAAACGACATTTGCAAAAACTCTCGCCTCGAAAAGAGAATATACCCAACAAAATTAAGCAGTACATACATTAAAAACAGTACGGCTGCTGATAGCAGCAATAACGTCAGTTCCGGGTGACGAATGAAATAAACTATAATCCCTCCGGCGAGTATGGTACATGCCGCTACTAAGACTTCTTTCCTCAACACAGGAATGATGACGGCACTGTATTTAACCCCGGCCGTATGTAGTGTGAAGATGCGTTTTCTGTTCTCTCCGATCCAAAGCTGCGCACTCATGATGCCTGCAGTTCCCATTGAAACAAGGCACAGGGCGCACGCCGCATAGTAATAAAAGGACTCCTGCTTAAAGAGTTGTGCATATTTCAGTGCCCCCTCGGTAAATGAGTCGATGGACGAAATCTTTTCCATAAGCGGCGATTCGTTGAGAGCAGCCCGCAAGACGGCTTCACTTTTGAAAACAACGTTTCCACTCGAGGACATAGGGAGAAGAAAGCTGCTTATTTTAAGCGTTTTTACGGAATCATCCACCAGTATAATCAACGGATTTTTCGCTTGTATGGTACCGTTACCGCTTGATGCATTTGGAGGTAATACCAAAAAGCTGTTGCCGTTAAATTCGTAGAAGCCCATACCTTCCGGCTGTATTTCTCCTGTATTCGTCCAAATAGGGAGCTGCTTAGACAAAAAGTCTTTCAATTCGGCGTGGAGATCATCAAAACCTATCCGAATCAGACTATCCTCTGTATCGGAATCGTCCCCGAATACGGTGGTTTCCACCCATGCGCGATCTGTAACAACGATATGATCGTATTTTCCCATTTCATCATTATCAAGCAGAATGGCTCTGTCAATAGCCATTGACAGACAAAGATTATCTCTGTCCTCCATCTCCGCGAAAAAGTCCTCGACCATAGACATCCAATAATCGTTGTACAGTCCGTTCACATCGTTATATGAAATTCCTACGGCATCCTTAAAGTTTTCCCATGAGGCATAGTCATTCGAGAGTGCTTTATATGCCGAAGCCATCGTAATGGTAGTAGGCACAACCATTAAGGCAAGAACAATAGAAAGTATCAGGGCAGCTCGTCCAAGCACCCTGAACTGTTTCAAAGGTATTTTCCTAAAAGATAAATGCTTTGCCTTGGGTTGCACAAACACAGATATCAGCAGCACAACAACAGCCGATGCCACAATAAATGTAATTGCAGTATAAATAAAGGGCAGTAGCATAATGGAAAGCTGATCGATTCCGGAAGCAATACCCAAATATATGAAAAATGCTGCGCACCCGGCAAAAAAGCCTTGGGAAACCAAGAATACAATGGTCAGTGTATCCTCGACATGAATACGCCGCAATGAGATACCGCCAAGCAAGCGCAAAGCCCTTGATTTTGCGTGTGTGACGAACCAGACAATAACTGTCGTCAGGAATAAGAAGAATGAGATTAGTACGGCATTTCCAATTCCATGCTGGACAAGATATCCCAGGAATACAGTCAGGAGCGGGTACTGTTTGTAAAAATCAATGCTCATCTCATTGTTATTGCACCATTCTATTAAGGCAGCCTTAAACTCTGCATTTCCATGCATCGAATAGCTGCCGTATAGCGGTCTTACTCCCATATCGGAAGAATGAATCAGCGCACCGCTGACAGACGGTTCCAGCCACGAAATGCGGTTATCATGGATTCTTGGGCTGTTGCCATCAGGAAGGCGAGATCCAAACCACACGATATCCTTTTGACTATCATAATTGTCCTGATTGGGAACGACCTTAACTAAAACGGCGCTATACTGATCGACAAGAGCGTTTAGCTCGTTTACAAGTCGTTCTTTCGATATAGTTGTTGATAGAACGGTGATGTTGAAGCGTTCGGTTGTATCCAAAGGCTTCTCTTCCTGCATCATATGCGAATGCTTAAAAACCAATATAAGGGCAAACAACGCAAAAATACAACCAACCAGTCTAATGCTCTGTTTAATCACAAAACAACCTCCCTTCAAGGTACAGCAGGGATGAGAAAAACAAAATTTTTTCGATAAACAACACGCTGTATATGGCGTGCATTTGTGAGTAAAGCGGACATCAATCCTCTGCATTGTAGCTGACCTTTATATGTATTTATACCGAAATCTATCCAGCAAATACCCAAGCAGCAGGCAAAGCAAAGTCGATGCAAAAACCACAAGCAGGGTGTTCCAGTTTGAAAGTTCTGCTGGCATATTCGGCGTAAGAATCGAAAATGACGCAAAATCGGCTGACCCGGAAATATAAAAGCACAGCAGGAGATATGCTATCACAGGTATGCAGCCAATCGTCACATTTTTAAGCAGCATGATCATGAAATAGAGGAAATTTATTATACTGCTGAACTGCAATACGAGGCGCACATATTCCAGCCAGGACACATGGAGCACGATTACTGCAAATACAATTGTGGGAAAGACCATCAGCAAATAGGCCGAACCAAGCAAAAGCAATTCGCCAACACAAGTTTTGTGGTATTTTGTACAGGCACGAAGCGCTTCACATCCGTCGCCTTCTACCCAGACATGGAGGTATCCCATAGGCCAGAGTAGTCCGCATAAAGGAACAAACACTTGAGCCATGTAAATGAAAGTGCCGCGTGCCTCTGAGGGATCAACATAAAAATACTTGAATGCAGACACACCCGGCAGCAGGCAGTATGCGATAATGACAGGAATTAAGAACAGGGGCTTACAATTACGCAGAATAATGCGTAATAGTTTCAAGCGCAGCCTCATTGTATCCCCCTTATCACATTTATATATCCATCTTCAAGCGTCGGCTGAATAGACAAGCCGGGTTGTTCTGCACCAGAAAGCACGCGCAGGTATGTTTCCCCTTCAATTTGTTCCCTGCGCAGGATATAATATGGAGAAGCCAGTTCTTTCTGCTTTTTCTCCGGAACATGCCATACATGCTTCGTTGCCGCCTTCCGTATATTTTCCGGCGTGTCCTGACAAACACGTTTCCCGTGCGAGAGTATGATGATATGGTCGCAAAGGGCTTCAACGTCTTCCACAATATGTGTTGAAATCAGAATTGTACAATCCTCTCGGTGTTGCGAAATCAAATTCTTGAAGCGAAGCCTTTCTTCCGGATCCAATCCGGCGGTGGGCTCATCAACAAGGATTAGTTCAGGATTCCCAAGCAGAGCTTGAGCAACACCAAGTCGTCGGATCATTCCGCCGGACAACGTTTTCACCCTGTCATTACGGCGTTCCAAAAGATTTACATCTTCCAAGCAGTCATGTATGTTCTTTTCCTGGTTATTTGAAGGTATTCCCTTCAATTCAGCAAAATACTCCAGCACCTCATACACCGTGAGTTCCCGAAAAGCTCCGAATTTTTGAGGAAGATACCCCATGCTGGAGGGCGTAATGATTTTTCCATCATAACGGTAAAGTCCTGTAACACACCGCATAAAGGTCGTTTTCCCGGACCCGTTTGGGCCAAGCAAGCCATACACGCCGTTTGTTAGCTGAACAGAAACATTGTTGAGAACGGTTTTCTTGCCGAAGCTCTTGGAAAGGTTGTCAACGGTTAACATACTTATTCCCCCAATCCATAAAGAAAGTTTATTTGATCGCAATCTGGGGCCGGGTTTTTCAGATACTGATAAACGACCTTTAAGACGTGCTCTTCTCCTAACAGGTTGGCTTTATAGCTGAACAGCTCGGAAAAGAGATTGCTGGCCTCTATGTACTTTGACCATTCTTCCAAATCCTCTATTTCGTTGGCAGAATCATATCGAGTAAGAATTTCAAGGCTCGACCACGGAATTTCAGCAGCTTCACGACTTCCGCCAAAAACAAGATAATCCGAAAATGCATTATACAGCAAGTTTGTGCTTTTCTCCCTGGGCATTGTTGCAAGTAAATGCTGCTTGCAAAGGGTGTCTGCCGTAACCGACCAGTTTGCCGTTATAATATGATCTCCAAATTCGACATACTCTTCCTGCACAGAGTTAGTAGCCATGATTGTGACCGGCTGCATGAAAATAGTTTTTCCGGTTAGGGTAAACTGTGCTGTTTCACCAACCTGCTCAGCAAGCCGCTTCCAAGCCTCCTGGTAACCGCCCAGATTGATACTCCGGGCACCAATGGGGCTATACCAGCATACGATCCCCTCGTTCTCTTCGGAAACAATCATTCCTCCGTATAGAGACACTGCATCAGCATTCCCGGAGAAGGTGTTATCGTCGGTTTTGGGAAGATTAGACGCTACTGCCAGGGTTGAATCCACATGAACCTCATAGTATGCGGGTTCACGAGCAGTATTTACGACGATTTGCCCGGATTCGTAGAATTTCATAAAGCCGGGAACGGGGTAATATGGCAAATATCCCGGCAGTGCAATGCCTTGATAATTGGAAAAATATTTTCCTGCATTTCCGGAATAGGCAAAGTTCAGTTCCTCCGTTCCCATAGGAGCGGACACTGTAACATAATCACCCTTTTGGTCGAACTCCAATTCGGTCCCCTTTTCATCTTTAATGGAGTTGATAACAAAACCATGGTACAAAGTAAACCGATATTCGGTCAGATCATTCTCTTTCAATTCAATACGAACAGTTGCCTTTGCATTGTTCCGAACAGCAAGAGTAATATAGTATTTTGAAATGTGAAAATCTGCCACCAGCTCTTGCTGATCCGTATTTTTCTGCCGGTAAGTGAATTCGTGTTGCAGCGTCCCATAGGGTCTGTAATCTTTTCGAATAATGCTGTCATTGCTGCGGAAAACAAACCGCACGCCGCAAAGCAAAGAAAGAGCAATAAGAACAGAAGCCATCATATAGGTTTTTCTATTTCGTTTGGCTGTTGCGAAAACTATAACCGCAGTCAATAACAGGATCCAGAACGTCGCAAGAACCCAACGATATGCTTCAATAGATACTCCATATATGTCATCCGCGACCCAACTTGTATTGGGGGCAAGAATAGAAAACCAGTCGAAAAGTGCCAATACCGGATACCCAAAAATTGATTCACTTGCAAATATCCTTGAGGGAACAGGGCTGCAAACCAGTGCAGAAACAATAATAATGCAGTATGCAGCTTCACGAACAGTTTTTTGTGACAAGAGAGTCCCGACTAATATGGCAATTGCTCCAGGCAGGAAAAAGTCAACAATAATGCTTGGAATGGCATTAAGGAAGAACATCGGGTAATGAATTTGCAATTGCATATATTTCCCGAGTATCCATCCAAAGATATTGATACTCCAGATCAGCAACAGCAAGATTAAGACCATGCTTTGGGCGCAAAGAAGTTTCGCCTTTGAAGAGGGAATAATCTCCAGCGTTTCTTGAAGGGAGGATGTCCGGGGCAGGTTGGTGTACTCGTAGCTTAGGAAAGAAAATACTATGTAGCCGACGATGCCGAGCTTTAAGCTGGCCACATGAAATTCGGCTAAATAGTTGGTCGTATTGAACAAGCGTAGCAGGAAAAGATTAGACAGCAACAAAAGGGCGGCACAAATTGCCAAATAGATAATAGAACGAAAAAAGATTTTTACAGAAACGCTCATAGAGCTACGCATACAAATACCCCCCATTATTTAAGGTAGCTGGG
>CAVHXA010000094.1:0-6318 GCA_963639765.1 Oscillospiraceae bacterium
CCTCTATTTCTGATACCATTGCTCCTAATGATTGTGCATATTCCATAAATGCGCCAAGCGTAGCATCGTAATTTGCCATTGCAAACAGAGCTGATAACAAAAATGCAACGCTTATCTTTCCCCAGGGTTTACTAAACAATAATGGGACGATTGCAAACATAAATGCATGGGTATGAAACAACATTGCAACAAATACTAGTAGGTAGAAGCGCACATATTTTTTGTCAATGGCATAGGGCAACGATAGTAGCAGAAAAAAGATTGCTAAGCACTGTTTGAGTGCCGCAATATACATAACGTATGTACCAATTGAAAAGAAAATCAAGAGTGAAAAAGCGGGATTAACTGAATACCTCTTAAAAAGCTTCACAACCGCAAAGCTACTAAAAAATGCCGGAAAGAAGAAATAAATATGATAGTTAGTGGTAATTTCTCGTACAACGTCACGATATAATTCAGAGAGCGGATTACCTGTCCAGTCTAGAAGGCCATCTCTTGCAAAAAAGTCTGCCACCGTCTCAGATTGCAAAAAATGGGTGATATACGTTCCTGTATCATTGTAATTAATCCTTAAAAACGAAAAGCACGTCATCCACACGGTCACAGAGATCATAAAGATATCCGCCTTGCGCAGCATGAAATGCCGACGTCCGATCTGAGGTCCCTCTAATTGCATAGACGCTGGATAATAAACTTGAGACAAGTACATCAGAAAGACGCAGCCCCAGTAGAGTAAAATCAGTTGCCGCATTTTCAGTTCCTCACCGCCACGGGTAGCCCAAGGCCGTCCATGGTCTGCGCCACTACAATATTCTTGTCAAACTTCCGCTCAATGAGTGTGCGTCCGTAGCGGCCCATTTGCTCTTGTTCACTCTGCGTTTTATTAGCAAACTTACGGAAGAAATTCGTCAGCGCTTCCGCATCCTGTATGGGGCAGAGATATCCGCTGACACCGTCCTCAACCGCCTCGCGGCAACCGGGGATATCACTGGTGATAAGCGTACGACCGGTGGCGGCACCCTCCAGCAAAACATTGGACATACCCTCGTGGTAAGAGGGCAACACAACGCAGTCCGCCGCTTCGTAGAACGGATGTACATCCGTTTGGAAGTCGTGGAACTTGATCACACCGTCAGCAACCAACTGATCGACAGTTTCTTTGTAGGCATCCTCGTAGAAGCCCACCACATCAAAAGCAACTTTTTCTCCAAGCTCTGCCTTGATTGCTTCCGCGGCAGCGAAGAACTCGTCCACGCCTTTTTCTTTCATAATTCGCCCCACAAACAGAAAACTGCACACGCCGTCATCCTGCATCGGGACATAGGGATATTCGTCTAAATTAATTCCGGCACCGGGGAGAATTTTCATCTGTCGGTCGGAGATGATGTTTTTTTGCTGGAAGAACTTCGCGTTCTCTTCATTCTCGAAAAAAACCGTTTTGGCCTTCCGCAGGGCGCTGCGGTACATTACGGACACTACGGTCGAAAGCACCGGTTTTTCAAAGGCCGTACCAAGTCCCTGTACGTTTGTGACATAGGGAATGCATTTAGCCTTGCAGGCACTGCCCATATAAATGTTAGGCTTGATGGAATAGGTGATGACAAGATCCGGCTGGATATCGTCCAGCATTTTGCGGTAGGTCTTCAACAGCTTCATATCCTTAAAGGGATTGATGCTGCGGCGGTCAATCTCCGTGTCGATGCAGCGCAGGCCCATGGCTTGCAAATCATCCTCGTGACCAACAAATGGCGTGCTGAGGATGACCTCATGCTCCTGCATCAACGCTTCCACCAGCTCCTTGCGAAAGCGATAGAACATATAGGAATGATTGGTTGCAATCAGAATTCTCATTTTTGGTTCTCCATCTCGTGCATCTTTCCCGTACCGCCTTCGACCACGCCGTCATGGCTGATTACCTTTAGCACAGTTAAGCAAACACACTTCAAGTCGAACAGGAAGCTGGCTTTTTTTATGTATTCTCCGTCAAGATACGCTTTTTCTTCAATCGGCAGCTCATCTCGACCGTTAATCTGCGCCCAACCGGAAAGTCCCGGCTTCACGTCGTTGGCCCCGTATTTATCACGTTCTTCAATCAAATCAAACTGATTCCAAAGAGCCGGGCGAGGGCCGATGATGCTCATGTCCTGCTTTATGATGTTAAAAAGCTGTGCTAACTCATCAAGTGAAAATTTGCGAATAACCCTGCCGACCCTGGTGATATACTGGTCGGGATTTTCAAGCAGATGCGTCGGTGTATCATGAGGGGTAGACATTTTCATGCTGCGGAATTTATAAAGCTTGAAATATTTCTTATGTATTCCGACTCGCTTCTGTGTAAAGAACACAGGACCCGGATCATCGATTTCAATAGCGATGATGATAATCAGGAACAACCACGAAAAAAGAATCAGGCCTATAAGCGAGAGCGTAACATCCAAGATCGGTTTGATAATTTTTCTATACATTTTTCTTAGTTCCTATCCATTTGTGTCGGCTTCGCACGGTTTCTTTCTATACCGAAAACCAATGCTCTCAAGTCGTTCAATCTGGTTCCCGTTTTCACCTGAGGTGCTTAACCCTACTTTTCCGCTCCGAATGCGCCAGAGCCACAGACCCAGTTGCACTCCATCATCGGTCACATACGTCCTTGGCATATCAAGGTTTCCATGTTCCTCATAGTACGTGCGGCACAATTCAAAACGTGTTTCCCAAAATCGCGCCATTGGAGACAGCCAATCCATTCCAATCGCGTCCAGCCGATCAATTTGTTCTTGTGTCAAAGTTCCGGCAGCTCTTTTCTCGCGTTGACTGCGCACCCATTCATCCAGTGCATAACCATCGGCAGTTTTGTATTTTGTAGGAATACAAAGGTCTCCATGCTCCTGCCAATATTCTTTTGCTAAGGCATAGGCAGCTTCCCAACGTTCGGACAAGACGTTCCATGTCATGCCAATTGCATCAAGTCTTTTTTTCTGCGTAGGAGAAATTTTCTTGTATTTCTTTGGGTTTATATAATTTGATCTCTGATTTCCGATCCATTTACCCAAAGCATATCCGTCCGCACACACATATGTGCGTAAGACAAGTAAGTTTCCGTGATCTTCGTAGTAGCTTTTCGCGTGGGCAAAACCGATTTCCCACGAATCATCGAACTGCCACACCATGCCGATCGAGGAGAGGCGGTCAATTTGTTTCTGCGTCAGTTTTCCCAATGTGCGATATCTTCGTTGTGTTGTAATCCAAGGATTCAGCTTTTTCCCGTCAGCTTCAACATAATCATCCGGTACAAGTAAGTTGCCGTGTGCTTCAAAATACTGTTTTGCTTCACTGTAATGGCTTTCCCAGGCATTTGTGTTTCTGTGCTCCCAGGACATTCCGATTTCGTTCAGCTGTTCAATTTGTTCGGCAGTCAATTTCTTGTTTTTCCGCTTGCCCCGGTAAATCAGCTGTTGTTCATTCAGCCACTTGCCAAGCCAGATGCCATCTACGATATAGTTGCCCGGTACATTGAGGTTCCCATGGGTATCATAATAATTTTTTGCCAGGGCATATCGTGCTTCCCATGAGTAAGCCTTTTCCCAGACCATGCCGAGATCGTCAAGGAGTTTTTTGCGTTTTGCAGATAGCGTGGTATTGTCTCGCTGTCTGGCAATCCATCTGCCAAGTAGATATCCCTCTTTTGTTTTGAAAGTGGCAGGAACATCCAAATCTCCATGCACTTTGCGGTATTCCAGTGCTTCCATATAGCCCTTTTCCCACAAGCGGTCACTTCGTTTGTCCCATATCATTCCTAATTCGTCTAACGCATGAATCTGTTCTGGTAGAAGATGGTAGCTTGCCCTTCTTCCTTGATAGGCACTGCGAATTGCGTTGATCCATGTGCCAAGGCGAAGACCGTCAGAAGTTACGTATTTGACAGGAATATCGAGGTCTCCGTGTGTATGGTAATAGTTAAGACATGCACCGTAATATTGCTGCCACAGGTGGTCTGTAACATCCCACACCATGCCGATTTCATCCAGAGCCTGAATCCGCTCCGGTGTCAGATATCGCTGCTGACCGTGGTTTTTGCGGATATCCCGCAGCCGCGAAATCCATGCGCCAAGATTTAATCCTGTTTCTGTCACATATTTTGCAATCACGTTCAAATTGCCAAAAGTATCGTAGTATTCCTTCGCGGCTTCATAATTCCGGTCCCATGCAAGGTCACGGTACCCATTCCAGACCATATCGATTTGATCCAGCTTTGCAATTCGTTCTGCGGAGAGAATTCCGGGCATATCTCCTGTGCGCACACGTCTTTGTGTCAGAAGCCAATGCCCAAGAGAATAACCGTCCGGCGTTTTATATCGACGAGGAACCTCAAGGTTTCCGTTTTGCTCGTAATAATCCTTTGCCTTTTCGTACATCAGATCCCACGAAGCAGTCAGAGTATCGTTGAGCTTTTCAAAAAGCGCGACGCAGTCACGCACTTCGTCGATAACCTGAAAATGCGAGTTAATAATGGCATCGTCCTCGCCGAGGGAACGATAGTACGTCATGGCAATCTGCATTTCTTCTTCGATCGCGCCGATGCTGTACAGGTTTTCAATATTGAGCACCACGTCGAAGATTACAGGGTTTGTGTGTTTTCCTACAGCCAATGCGCGCCCGATCTGCTGTTTGTAGATGATGGGCGACACGGTAGGACGCAGCAGTATAACGCCGCTGACGTTTTCTACATGGATGCCCTCGTTCAGCGCATCAATGCAAAACAGTAGCTTCAGGTGCTCGGTATCCTCATCCGCTTTGAAGTCCGCAAAGGACTGACTGGCAGAAGGATCGTCAGAGTACACAGAATAGACATGCGGAGATTTATCAACTCGGCTGAACCACTCCGGCACCTTGTCCATCATAGTGTCCATATGCTCCTTGTTGGCGCAGAACACAATGTACTTACCGGTGCGTTCCGTCATGTGCTTGTCGAAGACGACATCCAGACCGTCTGCTTTTTCCAGCGCACGGCGGAGAGCCTCGAGATACTTCTCTGCTTCGTCGCGCACGACTTTGCTTTTTGCACGGCGTACGCGAGCCTTGTAGCGTTCCAAATCCTTTTGATAGGAGAACACGGACAGTACATATTTTGGCACTGCGAGAATACCGCGAACGATTGCTTCTCCCAAAGTAATCTCGGAAGCGATATTGCCATCGAACAGCTCATCTGCCATGTCACGCTGCTTATCCAGATAGCGTATCGCCGTAGCCGACAAGCCAAGTACCGGCGTCGCAGCATAGGTGGAGAGCAGCTTTTGGACTCCTTGCCCCCACATTTCCGCGCCGCAGCGGTGGAACTCATCGAGGACAATATAATCCGGCTGAAGCTCTGCAATTTCTTCATCCGTCATACCCATCAGCTTGGCATAGGTCAGAAATGCTACGTTTTCCGGTTGCCATCCGTCTGCGGCGGATTTCAAATTTTCAAGTTGTGTTTCGTAGATATAGGCGCTAGGGGAGAGCCAGCAAATTCGTTTGTCGGGATTGTCCTCACAGAGCTTGAAGGCAATGAAGGATTTGCCCGTGCCGGTTGGGTGAATGACGGCGGCTTTGCCGGTTTCGTCCAAGAGCGAGATGGCGGCTTCATAGGCGATTCGATTGTGGTCAAATAGCGCAATAGCCATATGCCGCCTCCTTCTGCTGTTTCGTTGACTGTTGTCTGGGGGTGTGGAATTTTCGACAAAAACGATGAAACCCACGGTAGTCGATCACCGCAGGTCTATGAATTTAATTTCAGTTGTGGTGTCGGTGTTCTTTCACTTTTTCAAAGAATCTGTTTCTGTATTGATTGAAAAACAAGCTGCGGTCGTACAACCGCATATGTGAGTTCAAAAAAGTATGCTTTAGTGAACACATGAAGAATGTACTTTGGGGTATCAAAATGTATGAATTCTCCCTATTTTCGTACAGTATTATACCATGACAGAGGGGTTATTGCAATAGATTGACGTAAAAAACAAGCGACCTGACAGGAAAAACAAGGCATACTTATTTTTACTTGCCCGCATGATAAACAGTACACTCCATTTAGAGGTCATCCACCCGAATCCACTTGATGGTCCCGAGATGACACCCGGATATATGCATATTCTTTTGTTTCCATATAAAAACCTCCCCTGTGTTGTGTGAGTACAATTATAGGAGAGGGATTGAAACAGTATTAGAGTTGCTTAAAACAGATAGAAACTTGGCAAGCAATGCCTTTTGCCGTCAAAAATCAGAAAATGCCGCACCACGCAGGTGCGGCATTTCGCTTGATGGGGGACATCCCCATACCCCTTTGAC
>CAVHXA010000095.1:0-6255 GCA_963639765.1 Oscillospiraceae bacterium
CATTCACCGGGCTCTGCCCCTCTTGACGCCCGGGACGCTGGTTTTCGGCGTCTCCTTCCCAGACTATTTCCGGGTGACCACCAAGCTGTTGGAATACGCCCATGGCAAAGGACTGAAGGTTCTTTCCATGACGGATACGGATCGTTCCCCCGTATGCCCCTTCAGCGATCTGGTATTGTATGCCCCCACCCAGACCCGGATGTTTTTGAACACCATGGGCGCCCCCATGATGCTGGTCAACCTGCTCTGTTCTGCCGTAAATATCCGGTTGGGGGTATCCCGCTGCAGCGGTCTGGAAGAAAAGACCGCTTTTCACCAGCTGCTGGAAAGCTCCGACGCGGAATAAGGCGGATCCGCCATAAATCTGTAAAATAAATGATACGGACCTTGCATTGCGGGGCCCGATTTTTATTTATACATCGCCTGTATCTCTATTTTTCACCATAAAATCCACTTTGATTTTTTGATTGTCTCTCAATTCTTCTTAGGTGCCGATGTAGCTTGATTTTGCAGGCTTTTCGGCACCTTTTGTTACGGAAGAAGCTCCTGTATATCCACAAAACCCCGTATGTTTCCGCTTTCAAAGGTAGTAACAAAGTAGTAAAACCCCGGTGTGTTTCTTATGCAACCAGCCTCTCCATTTCAGCTCTTGCAGAATCGAATGTGGCATGAGCGTAATAGTTGAGGGTCATGGTAATGTTGGAATGCCCCATAATATACTGTAAGGCTTTGGGATTCATTCCGGCATTGGCCATGTTGGTGCAAAAGGTATGTCGCAGGGTGTGGGGTGTCATCACTTTAGGAAGCGGGCTCTCGTGCTTACCGTTATATTTTCTGGCAAGTCCACGAAACATGGTTTCATAGTTGACCGCAGTTTTGGGGTTCCCATCACGGTTAATGAATACAAAATCGCTGTACCCATCCACAATGACGGGCTTTGCAGCTCCACGATTTCTCAGTACCCGCCGCAACGCCTCATGCACGCACTCGCTCATGGGAATCTGCCGGATACCGCTGCCAGTCTTGGGCGTTTCGATGTAGTAGCCTTTTTCCGTGCATCTGAGCAGCTGATGATCCACACGAATCGTCCGGTTTTCAAAGTCCAAGTCGGCGGTAGTCAGGCCGCACAGTTCGGAGATACGAAGCCCTGTCCCCAACAGAATTATGATTTCGTCATAGTATTTGTAATAGACGCGATCAAACTGTGTAAAATGCAGCAGACTTTTTTCCTGTTCTGCTGTTAAGGGAACCTTCGGCTCCGTGTTATCCTCCAGCACAGCGCTAAGCTGAAAGTCAAAGGGATTTTTCCGGAGGCAGTCATCCTGGATTGCCGTGTAGAAGGCGGCTTTCAGGGAACGCTTGTCATTGCTGATGGTCTTGTAGGAGAATCCTTTTTCCCGCATCCGCAGTGCCCAAGCTTTAGCATCCGACAGTTTCACACTGTCGATGGCCGCAGCACCCAGCATATCCTGCTCCAGAATCCGCATCAGCCGATTCCGGCCTTTGGTCGTGTTGTGCCTCACATTTCCGTGACACTTAATCTGCTTTGCATAGAGCTGGCAGACGGTCATCTTTTTTCCGATAGTGTCTATCCCATCATCAAGATCTTTTTGAATGGCCTTGATCTTCTCCCGCAGGGAAATATCGTCCCGTTTTCCAGCAGGGGTCTTGTCGGTGGGCACCAGCTTCCAGGCATATACAAACTGCGGTTTCCCAAAGGAATCGGTATACTTGTAGGCATATCTTCCGTCTTTTCTCTGGCTCTCTCCTGACCGCAAAATACGATTTTTGCTGTCCCGTCTTTTTTCTGACATGTTATTGCTCCTTTCCATGACGGAAAGAGCCTTGATATGCTACCAGAAGTATAGCACAGTCAAGGCTTCATTTCCACCCTGTCATAATCAAATCGTATCCATTGCGTCAATGTACTTCTCAAAGAGCTTACGTTTGATCTGAATGCGGTTGCCGTTTACAAGCGTCCAGCTTGCCCCAACATTTTCCTCCGCTAATTTGCGGAGCTTGTTTTCTCCGATGCGAAAATACCGCGCCGCCTCCTCAATGGTGAGGGTATACTTTTCCCAAACAGGGATGTCCAGATTGCTTGTGTAATTCATAAGATGGTCTCCTTTCTTTTTCACGGGGCTTCCACATCCTCCGGGATATGCAGCCCCAGACTGATTTCAATCGCTTCCTCCACGCCGGCCATTTGCTGCCTGCTAATCTTTCCGAGATAGCTTCTGATGCGGCGTTTGTCGATGGTTTTTATCTGCTCCAGTAAGGCAACGGAGGGCCCGTCCATGCCCTTTACAAGATTAAGGAGATAATGCGTGGGCTGATGGGGTTTCTTGTCCTTTTTGGCCGTAAGCGGAGCTACGATAAGCGTGGGGCAGTAGAAATTGCCGGTATTGTTTTGCAGCACCAGAACAGGGAGTATTCCGCCCTGTTCCGAGCCGAAATAGGGATTTAAGTTTGCAAGGTAAATATCGCCGCGGCGATAAGACCAATCCTCCTTCATAGGCAGGGTCTCCTCTCCATTTTGGTATGTAGAACCCTTATTTGTCCTCGACACCCCAGGGCCTGTGGGAAGTCATCAGGCGGCGGCAGGCAGGCCGCTCCATGGGATTTGAACCCCTCCGAGGATCGCTCCGAGCTGTCCCCATTGCGTGAGGCTGTGGCTGGACAGAAGTATCATTATCCCTGCATATTGTCTTCGCCATACCGGGAACCGCCCGGTAGCTTCAGCCGGTTGTATCGCTCGTCCGCAGACATCGCAGAAATGGATTCGTTGTTTGCGGCTGTGGATGTCATGGCGCACCGCTGATGTGGCTCATGCTTTCGCACATATGCAGGAAAGTACCTGATGAATGGGTATGAATTTTTCAAGGAACACAAAGTCTTTCTTTCATCCACCGCTTTCAGCGGTGGATGAAACGAGACCTCTCACTCTTACCATTGCGGAATTATTCCGGATTTGTCCCAAGTTTTTTTCTCAGTTCTTTCAGCAGTGCTTTTTTCTGGCGAGCCATCTCTGATTTGGAGATCCCCAGCAATTTGGCGGCAGCTCGGATCGTCATAGGCTTTTCCGACAGAAACAGGATTTTTACTTTCCTCTTTTCCTTGTCGGAAAGTCGATCAAGAAAGAGGTGGAGACAATACAGTTCCACGCTCTTTATAGCCCTTTCCTCAACAGTCGCACTGTCATCGGCAATGGTGTCAATCAGAATGCTGTCAGCCGTTGTGGGCATATCCGCAGATACGGTATCATAATCCCGCTCGACTGCCCGCAGATATTGGTGTGCGTCATATTCGCTTTTCCATCTGCGGTACTCCTCATAGCTGGCCTCGATGAAAATCTCCGGGCACTCATAGCTGATGTCATCGGTCAAGCGGATAAAATATCGGTCTTTTGCCGCCGGGGATTTGAGAAAGGCGTAAAAAGCCTTGCCGCCCATCTGTATCCATTCGACGTCCTTGCCGCAGGCGGCAGGATTCTTTTTCACAAGATAGATTTTGGGATTCATTCTTTTGTCCTCCGTTTCTTGATTTTTGAATCTCATAAAAACCAGGAAACAGAGGCGGGAGCGGCAGTGAAAGAACCTCCAAAACGCAAAAAAGCCCGCAGCATTTTCGCTGCGGGCCGGGGTGTATGGATTTTGTTTACTTTTCTGGCATTGGCGGGCAATCAGGAGCATGTCAAACCAGCCTCTGCCTGTTTTCTGCGTTAGGCGCGGATGGAAACGTTTCAGCAGAAAACAAGCTCGGTCTTGTCTCGTCATAAAAGGAACCCCTGGTAACAAAATTTCTCAGCGTACGGCTGATAAATCCATACTATCAAGGGGGCCTCTCCGGGAGAATCACCGGAGGCTCACTCATAAATTTCTTTTCAATCTCTTTTTTCTCATTCTCTAACTCTCCAGATCCCCATCATTTTGTCGCCGGTGGCTCAATGGGTTTCTCGCCCCGCGAAAATATCATACAGCTTAACTCTATCGTCCGCCTCCAGATGCTCTTCAATCTGCTGTATATAGGCGCGCAAATTCGGCGCACCGGCCGCTTTCATCGTCTTTACCATCAGCAGCATCATGTCAGGGTGCTGTGGCTCAAGCAGCAGAGCTTTTTTGATGATGACATACGCCTCGTAATGCTCCTGGCGCTTCAGGTGCAGCTTTGCGCACTCCATGGCAAGGAAGAAATACATGTTGTTCAGCTCTGCCGCCTCGTGCATGATAGCAATATAATCACAAATGACAGGATGCAGAGGATTCTGATAAAGCTCCAGTGCGGAGCAACAGAGCGAAAGGCGTTCTGTCTCGTCCGCCGTGGCACGCACGGAGTAGAAATATTGCCGGAGCCGTTCTACGTCTACGATGAGCTTGTAGCGAGGGTTGACATGGAATACGCCGCGCTCGGTGCAGATTAAATCCTTGATGCCAATGCTTTCCAGCTCGCGTCGCACCTTGTAGACAATGTTGTTGATGACGTTGCCCGGATTGTCCGATTCTCGGCCAGGGCACAGGATGCTGTAAAGCATCCAAGGCGTGTAATCCTTTTTGGGGTTCAAAAGTATAATTGCCAGAAGCGCATACTGCTGCGCAGAAAGGGAACTGCCCCGAAGCATACCACCCTGCGCGATGATCTCCATATCGCCAAGAAGCCGCACGTTGACAATATCTCTGGGGTGGTTGGAGACGCCGCGAATGGCGGCGTTTTCCTTGACCAGTTTAATCTCGTTCAGCTCAATCACGATGGCATAGGACAGCACGTGGAGCGGTATGGAGTCACCGTTGTGCCGTTTGGGATTGTCGATACCGACAAAGCCCATGCTGATGCGCTTGCTGAAGGGGACGATGATAACGGAATGCACATCAGAATCGGTAAAATACCGATATTCGCTGGGATACCGCTCCCGGATCGTTTCCATATCCTCGATGATGGTGCTCTCGTGACGGTTGTGTATCTCTACCCAGCGATGAAGCATTTCCACTGGCATTTCCAGGATCGTATCCTGTTGATGCGGCATGCCCGGTGCGCAGCGCTCATAGGTATTGATTCCGATAATCAGTTCCTTGTCTCCTTCAATGACATAGGCTCTGTCCGCATCGTAATATTCAATCGCCGAATCCAACAGGAGCTCAATCCTGCGGGCAGAATCCGGCTCCCGATACAATCGGTTTACCAAATCCGAAAATAACTGCCGAAGGGCTGAGTCAGATTCCTCCGCCCTTCGTAATGTATTTATATAGTCATGCCGGCTCCTGTGCGGTCGTATCATTCCGTTTGCGTCTGTGGGATGCCGCCTTTGTCCTGCATGGGTTTTGGCGGTTCTGGCTAACAGCCGCCATTCTTCTCTCGTCAGGACATAGGTGCCGGCGAGAGATCCTTGTCCGCCTCATTTGGCAGTCTCCGCGCCGCTACAAGGAAGCGTCCGTTGTCGGTGTGATAGCTGCATGTGGCAAGCAGCAGAATCTGCTCTCCGTAGGCGGGGGTGATGCCGGTGTCGTACAGGTCGTTCTCCTTCAGCCACGTTGCCAGCTCGGCATATTCCTCCTCGGTCAGGTCGCCTGCTTTGGAAAGAGGGCGGTAGCCGCTTTCCTCCTGATAGAGCACTCGGGTTTCAATGGCGGCAAAGACCTCGTACTCCCGTTCCTCGGTGATGGTGGTCAGCGTGAAGGTCGGGTTATCCTCCCAAAAATCCGCCGCCGCATAGCTGTCCAGCGTGCCGAACATGGTATTGTTTTTCATATTGTGGCCGTAGATGATGAACATATCACTGTCCAGGTCGCCGCCTTCTCCGATAAACGGTGTACCGCTTTGGGCGCCGGTGCCGTCAAATGCACGGCGCAAGTAGTGTTCCGGCTCCTGCGGTGTATACATCACCGGATAATCCACCTTTGTGCCAGGGATGGTCAGCCATGCGGCAAAATCCGCATTCTGTTCATAGAGGGCATGGTAGGCGGTATATGCGGGCTGCTGTTCCCCGGTGGGCGATGCCTGTGGCTCCGCTTCCTCCGTCAGGCTGGGCGTTGTGTCCGATACGCTGGCTTTCAGCGCCTCAAAAGACGCCTGTTCCTGTTCGCCCTGTACATGGTTCTTTAAGAGCATGGTAAGGGATAGGAGAAGAACCGCCGCACACAGGAAAGAGACGGCGGTCAGAAGCCGGTTTGCCCGTCTGCGGTGAACCCGCCGGGTCACACGCCGGCCATGAAACGAAAATAATCGGTTGATAGTGTATCCTCTCCTTTGCGGAATTTCGTA
>CAVHXA010000096.1:0-6221 GCA_963639765.1 Oscillospiraceae bacterium
GTAAAGATACCGTCCAGAGGCTGGATTACCAATGAAAACACTTTAAAGCAGTGGATCAGTGAGGGAAAAGTCAATTTTGGAAAAGATGAGAGCTCTGTTCCGACATTGAAATCATACTTATCTGAGCACGAGCTTGGTGTTCCCTATAGTGTGTTCTACAAGGACGGACGCGCTGCGTCAAAACGTCTTGCAACCTTGATGGGCGAGAAAGTCTTTGAAAATCCGAAGGACGAAGAGGTAGTTCAGAGAATTATTCAGTTCTGTGGAACCGATAACGGAGATATCGTGCTTGATTTCTTCTCGGGTTCTGGAACTACAGCGCATGCGCTGTTTTTGGCTAATGTTGAGCAGAATTTGCGACGTAAATTCATTCTTGTCCAAGTGCCGGAAGAAATTGATCCGCAGAAAGAAAGCTCTGAAAAGGCTAAAAAAGTCGCACAAAGTGCAGTTGCACTTCTTGATTCCATTCATGTAACGCACAATATCTGTGAAATTGGCAAGGAGCGCATTCGTCGAGCAGGTAAAAAGATCAAAGAAGAAGCCGGCCTAACAGCTCCAGCAGACCTTGATATTGGATTCCGCTGCTTACGTTTGAGCGAGAGCAATATGCAGAATGTGTATTACACTCCCGATGAGCTGGGACAGATGGAACTGGCCAACTATGTTGATAATGTCAAGCCTGACCGCACTCCGGAAGATCTGCTGTTCCAGGTGATGCTTGACCTGGGTGTACTACTCTCCAGTCCTATAGAAGTTAAGGAAATTGCAGGCAAGATGGTGTTCAACGTAGCCGATGGTTTCCTGCTTGCGTGCTTTGATCATGATGTCACTGATGAAACTGTCAAGGCGATTGCTCAGATGAAGCCTTACTATGCTGTCTTCCGCGACAGTAGCATGGCAAGCGACAGCGTTGCAACGAACTTTGAACAGATTTTTGAAACATACAGTCCGGACACAGTAAGGAAGGTGCTGTAATGAAGTTTACCTTTAAGATTCAACAATATCAGACCGATGCCGTGGAAGCAGTAGCACGAGTCTTTCAAGGTCAGCCTTTCAATGCAGGTGTTTCGTATATGCGAGATTTGGGCTCTTTGTCACAGAAGCCGGTGCAGATGAGCCTTATACCGGTCGAAGAAACGCCGGAACAGCTGGAATTACAGGACCTTATCAATGATTCCGGCTTTAAAAATGAGGCTCTTCAGCTCACGGATGAACAGATTTTGAGCAATATTCAAGCACTCCAAACTGAGAGTAACATACATCAATCCAATGAGCTTGTAGCTCCGCTCGGCAGATGTTCACTGGATATTGAGATGGAAACAGGTACAGGCAAAACCTATGTCTATATCAAGACCATGTTTGAGCTGAACAAGCGCTACGGATGGAGCAAGTTTATCGTTGTTGTCCCGAGTATTGCCATTCGTGAGGGTGTAAAGAAGTCCTTTGAAATCACTACGGATCACTTTATGGAGTGTTATGGCAAGAAGGCTCGCTTCTTTATATACAATAGCAGTAACTTGAATCAGTTGGATGCCTTCTCCAGCAATTCGGGCATTAACGTCATGATCATCAATACACAGGCATTTGCGGCCTCTATGAATGAAGCTAAAAACGTGGAGGGACGCAAGGGTGACGCTGCTGCTCGCATTATCTACACTAAGCGCGACGAATTCGGTTCTCGTAGACCTATCGATGTTATCGCTGCCAACAGACCGATTTTGATCTTAGACGAACCGCAGAAGATGGGCAAAGAGGATTCTGCAACCCAGAAGGCACTAAAGCGCTTTAATCCGCTTTTCACACTGAACTACTCCGCAACCCATGCAAAGCAGCATAACCTTATCTATGTGCTGGATGCACTGGACGCATATAACAAGCGCTTGGTCAAGAAAATTGAGGTCAAGGGCTTTGAGCTCAAAAACCTTCAAGGTACGGATAAGTATCTTTATTTGGAGAGCATTCTTGTAACGCCGAAGAACCCACCACAAGCACGTATAGAGATGGAAGTATCCCATAAAGGTGGCGCAAAGCGTGAGTTCAAAAAGCTGAATGTCGGAGACAATCTTTATTATCTTTCCGGTGAAATGGAACAGTATAAAGGCTTTGTTGTATCTGAAATCGATCCGTTTACCGGTGTTGTGACTTTCACCAACGGAGATGAACTACGCAAAGGTAATATTGTCGGCGATGTATCGGAAGACGATAGGCGTCGTGTTCAGATTCGCGAGACAATTATCTCACATTTTGAGAAAGAACAAGACCTCTTCAACAGAGGCATCAAGACCCTTTCTTTGTTCTTTATCGATGAAGTCGCTAAGTACCGTAAGTATGACGATGATGGCAGTGAATTACTGGGCGACTATGGCAAGATATTCGAGCAGGAATACATCTCTGTAATGAACGAGTATAGAACATTCCTCAATCCTGAGTATATGGCATACCTTGACTCCATGGAGGTGCATGAAGTTCACAGGGGATATTTCAGTATTGACAAAAAAGGTCACGCAACAAACAGTTCCCTGCGCCGCGGCACGGATATGTCCGACGATATCTCTGCATATGACTTGATTCTCAAGAACAAAGAAAGGCTGCTTTCTTTTGAAGAATCAACACGATTTATCTTCTCACACTCTGCTCTGCGCGAGGGCTGGGACAATCCGAATGTATTCCAGATTTGCACCTTGAAGCATAGTGACAGTACCACACAGAAGCGCCAGGAGGTTGGACGAGGTCTACGTCTTTGTGTAAACCAAAGCGGTAATCGTATGGATGCAGAGGTGCTTGGCGATAAGGTGCAGGATATCAATGTTCTGACAGTAATCGCCAGCGAAAGCTATGCTGGTTTTGTTGATGGACTTCAGAAGCAGACCGAAGCTGTGCTGTATGACCGTCCACGTAAAGCTGACATTGAATACTTCACAGGCAAGAGCATTAAGATAGACGGAAAGGTAATTAAGGTCGACGATCGCCAGGCACGTGCAATCTACCAGTATCTTATCCGCAACAATTATGTGGACGAAGAAGATAACGTCACGAAGGAATATCGAGAAGATGCAAAATCCGGGAACCTTGCTCCCGTTCCGGAGAACCTGAAGCCTATAGAAGAAGGCGTTCATGTGCTGGTACAGGCAATCTACGATGACAGCCTGCTTAAGGCAATGTTTGAAGATGGAAATAAGCCAAAGGTCTTGGAAAATCCGTTGAATGATCGCTTTGAAAAGGCAGAGTTCCAGCGCTTGTGGACAGCAATCAACCATAAATATGCGTATACGGTTGATTTTGACTCGGAAGAACTTATCAAAAAGGCAGTTTCGCATATTTATAGTGAGCTTTATGTCAGTGAATTGTTGTATACGGTTACAGCGGCGGGTCAGAGAGAAAAGTTGAGTGCGGATATGGTTCGTAGCGGTTCCAGCTTTGAAGATGCCAAGAGTAAAACAACAGCTCTGAAAAATGCTCACACAAGTCAGGTGCCGTATGATCTGCTCGGTAAAATTGCAGAAGGCACAGTCCTGACACGCAGAACTGTGGCGTCCATCCTGCAAGGCATTCGTCCGGATACTTTTGCTATGTATAAAAAGAATCCAGAAGAGTTCATCACGAAGGTCATCCGGCTCATCAAGGAACAGAAGGCCACTATGATTGTTGAGCATATAACTTATGATACGATTGAGGGCCATTATGAGAGCAATATCTTCACCGCTGAAAAGCATAATTTGACGATGGACAAAGCCTACCCCGCTAAGAAAGCTATTCAGGACTATGTTTTCACTGACGGTATGGCGGAAAAGAGTGTAGAGCGCAAGTTTGCAGAAAATCTCGACGGAGCAGATGAAGTATTTATATATGCGAAGCTACCTAAGGGATTTTATATTCCTACGCCGGTCGGACACTATTCCCCGGACTGGGCGATTGTTTTTCATGAGGGTAAAGTTAAGCATATCTATTTTGTGGCCGAAACCAAAGGTACAATGGAAAGCTTAAATCTACGCCCGATTGAAAAAGCAAAAATCGATTGCGCAAAGAAACTATTCACAAAGCTTTCAGATGGCCTTGTGACCTATGACCATGTTGACAGCTATCAAGAGCTGTTGAACAAGGTGATGCAGTAAGGAGGGCTTTCCATGAGCGAGATTATTGAATTACCAAAAAACGGAGCGGTTGCTCCGACTGAAAAGCAAAACGAGCTGCGTCAGGTAACGGATGCCTTGCTCATGGATACCAGTACTGAGTTGGCAAAACGGCAGACCATAAGTGTTCCGATTACTTCATTGGCATCGCTCGGAGCTGCGGTTTCGTCTATAGCTCCGGCACTGCGCACTGTAACGGAAACTACCACAGTTAATATGCAAGGGCTTTATACTCTTGCAAACGCAGGCGTTGGCGATGCATTAAAAGTTGCGAAAAACGGAAACTTTTGGGGCGCATTCAAAACCGCAGACGGAGCGTCAAAATTTGCACAGCTCCAACAGGCGGGTTCTGTCAGTGCCTCTACAGTAACAACGCTTCCAATCAATCCTGCAACAATGATGATGGCAGTAGCACTTCATTCTATTGAGCAGAAGCTTGATAAAATCGAAGAGATGCAGCAGCAAATCATTGATTTTCTGGTGTGCGAGAATGAATCCCAAATTGAGGCGGATGTACAGATGTTATCCGGAATTATCTCAAAATATAAGCTCAACTGGGATAATGAACACTATGTTGCCAGTAACCACAAAATGGTTCTTGATATTCAGCGCACAGCGTTAAAGAATATGCGTTCATATCAGAAGCAGGTTTCAGCAGTGCTGGAAAAGAAGCGGCTTTTGGTGGCACAGAACAACGTAGAAAGCACTTTTGCGGATATGCAGAAGAAATTCAAATATTACCGTATGGCGCTCTATACATACTCGCTGGCTTCATTGCTTGAAATTATGCTGGGAGGCAATTTTAAGGAAGAATATATCAGCACAGTCAAGACAGAAATTGAACAGTTTGCAATAGACTACCGCAATTTCTTTGAGAAGGCATCCATACGTCTTGAACAGTTGGGAAATGGCGCTATTGACACGAAGCTTCTGAAGGGCCTGGGGACAGCAGGTCAGGCTGTAGGCAAGTTTATCGGGTCTGTTCCAGGTGCCCGTAGGGGGCCGATAGATGAACTCCTTCAGGAAAGTGGCGCTCGGTTGACCGATAAGGCAAGTGGCCTTGAGGAAAGAGCTGTGCGTGAGTTTGCCATTCTTGGCAATCCAGGTACTTCGATACTTACGGAGCGGCTGAATGATATGATTCAGATCTATAATCATACCGATCGTATCTGCTTTGATCGTGAACACATCTATCTTGTAGGTGAACCGGCTTGATGAGGAACAGTGCATGGCAACAATAGATCAAACTTTTGCCCGCCTGCAAAAATCTACCTTCCGCGCGAGGTTTCACCTGACGGATAAGGATAGACAGTACATTGCAGACAAGGGCATGGATACGATTCAGCGACATGCCGCGGACTTCGTTCGGATGCGGCTTGCCCCGGCAAATCTTCCGAATGACGGCAAGCAGACGCCAATGCGCGGACATCCGGTGTTCATCGCGCAGCACGCCTGCGCCTGTTGTTGTCGCGGGTGTTTGAGTAAGTGGTATTGCATTCCGATCGGGCGTGAGCTCACGGAAAATGAGCAAAAGCGCATTGTGAAGCTGTTGATGACGTGGATTGAGCGGCAGCTATATCCGAAGTGATAGCATCGTTAATTTTGATAACAAACAACAGGAGACATAAGAATGGATGTTGTGAACGAACATGCAGACATGGATGCATCAGAGGCTGTAATAATGGGAAGAGAGCCTATTCCCAATCTATCACCAGAGGACATTCAAACGTGGTTTGCACTCCACGGAGATGAAAATGGACTTGCAACCGCGTTTGCTGCGGTTAGCAATAAATTTTGGTGGGTCGAAGATAATGTATACGACTATAAAGAAGGAACACCTGAGTATGAGGAAGCTGTAAAAATAACTCATGCTTGGGGTGCGTTAATGGATGAATTGAAAGACAAAATTTTTGCTATTCTGAAAATGGAGCATGTAGATATCCCTAAAACGGGACAAATAGTAGTCTTGAAGCCGTTTATGGAACGGAATGGATTTTATGATGGGAACGGCTGGTGGATACCAATGGATTCAAAATAGGAGGACAAACATCATGAGCAGGAAGCTTGTAGCATATTTTTCTGCGTCCGGTG
>CAVHXA010000097.1:0-6179 GCA_963639765.1 Oscillospiraceae bacterium
TCCCTGACCGGCAGTAAAGTCTGCGAAGCGTGAAAAGCGCCCGATGCGGTGAGATTCCGCAACCGACGGTATAGTCCGGATGAAAGAAGATATGACGAAGCAGCCCCGCAGGAAAGCCCGTCCTGTGGGGCTGCTTCTAAATCCAAGCATATCTCATCAAGGAGAATTATGAACAGCACATCCACTGCCGCATGCAAAAAATCTACCGTCTTTGGCATTCGTGCCCTCACAATGACATCGCTCCTGTCTGCGATTTCCTATATCCTTGCTTTTATAGAGGTGCCGGTACCACTGTCACCGTCTTTTGTAAAAATGGATATCTCAGATCTTCCGGCGCTCATTGGAGCATTTGCATTCGGGCCTGTTTCCGGTCTGCTCATTGAGCTTGTTAAAAATGCCCTGCAGCTCTTGTCTACATCAACGGGCGGCATCGGTGAGCTTGCTAACTTCCTGATGGGCGCATCCTATGCGGTCACTGCGGGCTGCATATATGCGCATCAAAAAACAAAAAAGTCGGCGCTTTTCGCTTGCATCACTGCCAGCATGGTCATGGGTATCGTTGCTGCGCTTGCAAACTACTTCATCCTGCTGCCTCTGTTTGAGACGTTTATGCCGCTTGAACAGCTGGTTGCAGCTTTCGGTGCATTTCTGCCGCTTATCCATACAAAGCTTGATATCGTGTTGTACAGCGCACTGCCATTTAATATGCTCAAGGGCCTTATGATAGGCGCTGTCACCATGTTTGTCTATAAGCGGCTGTCGCCTGTGCTTAAGGGGGTACATTGAAGATGGACTTTATCGATATTTCAAAACGCCGTGTGACAACAAGGCAATTTGCGCCCGTTCCTGTAGAGCAGGAAAAGATCGATAAGATTTTGGAGGCCGGACGGTGGGCGCCCACAGCAGTCAATGCTCAGCCGCAGCGTATTCTTGTGCTCAATACGCGTGAAAGCCTTGAAAAGGTTCGCAAGTTCTGTACCTTCAACTATAACCCGAAGTATGCGGAGCTTGACGCATCCTGTGATGATAAGGAGCACAACCAATGTGTCTACTACTACGGTGCGCCGCTCGTCCTCTTTGTCTGTTACGACCGTGAGGCTTGCTGGGAGCACCCGGAAAGCGGCGAATCAAGCGGCTCCACGGATGCCACCATCGTTTCTACGCATATGATGCTGGAGGCTGCCAGCATCGGTCTTGCTACGGTCTGGATCAGCTATTTTGATAAAGCCAAAGCCAGAGAACTTCTGCATCTCCCGGATACATGGGAAATCAACAACATGATCTATATCGGTTACCCGGCAGAAAATTTTGTTCCAAACCCCAAAATGAGCGGCAAGCGGTATCCGTTGTCCCACTCTGTGTGGTACAATACCCTGTAAGCTGGTGATGGCTAATGACAAAGAGTGATTATTTAAGACTCCTGGTCGAGAACATCCATTCAACGACCATTGCAACCATCGGTGCAGACGGTCACCCGCAGACCCGTATAATTGACATGATGCTTTATGATGAGCAGGGCGTGTATTTTCTTACCGCAAAGGGTAAGGCGTTTTATGCGCAGCTTATGGAACAGGGATATATCGCATTGTCCGCCACGAAGGATAAAATTTCGGTTTCGCTCCGGGGCAAAATCAAAAATATCGGCAGTGAAAAGCTGGATGAAATTTTTGAAAAGAACACCTATATGCAATCCATCTATCCCGGTGATACCCGCAGTGCGCTGGAGGTGTTCTGTCTATACGAGGCAGAGGGCGAATTTTTCGATATCAGCGAACCCTCGCACATTGTAAGGGATACGATCGTTATCGGCGGCGCAGAGCATATCGCATCCGGTTATTTTGTCGGAGAGACGTGCATCGGCTGCAAGCTGTGTTACTCTGTCTGCCCGCAGAAATGTATTGACATCACAAAGAAGCCGGCAGTGATTGATCAACACCATTGTCTGCACTGCGGGCGATGTGTTCAGATTTGCCCAGAGCAGGCGATAGAAAAGAGGTTCTGATATGAATCAGAGTGAGCGGAGACTGTTCCTGATCCAGTCGCTCATGAATGAAAAAGCGGAGTATAAACGAATGACGGTACCCCATGACGCTTCGGGGCAGAAACGGCTGCTGCGTTCACTCATGAATGTACGTCCACCGAAAGCTGTGAGTGACGAGTTTCTGGAGCTTCAGGATGCATACTTAAAGCAGGAGCTTGCTGAGTCTGGTGTTACGAAACTTAGCGATTTAACGCCAATTGATGGCGATTTGTATCTCTGGCAGGGTGATATTACAAAGCTTGCCTGCGGTGCAATCGTCAATGCAGCGAACTCCGGCATGACCGGCTGCTACGTGCCGTGCCATGCGTGCATTGATAACTGTATCCATACTTTTGCAGGCGTTCAACTGCGTCTTGACTGCGCAGAGTTGATGGATAAGCAGGGCTATGAAGAGCCGACTGGCGGCGCCAAAATCACGCAAGCTTATAACCTGCCGTGCGGCTATGTACTTCACACCGTAGGGCCGATTGTGGAAGGCAGGGTAACAGCAGAGGACGAGAAGCTTCTTTCCTCCTGTTATCGCTCCTGTCTCGACCTGGCCGAACAAAATTGCATCGAAAGCATGGCTTTTTGCTGTATATCGACCGGTGTGTTTTGCTTCCCGAATGAGCGGGCGGCGGAAATTGCTGTTCAGACAGTAAAAGAATGGAAGGAAGAAACCCGCAGCGGGATGAAGGTGATATTCAATGTTTTCAAAGATATGGACAAGGAAATCTACGAACGACTGCTTGGATGAAGTTGAGCATCTGAAAAAATCGCTTGAGGACGCGGATACCGTCATCGTCGGTGCAGGCTCGGGTCTGTCGACATCGGCAGGTTTTACCTACAGCGGAGAGCGCTTTGAAAGATATTTTGCGGACTTTATCGGGAAATATGGCTTCCCTGATATGTACTCCGGTGGATTTTACCCGTTTTCATCTTTTGAGGAGCATTGGGCATACTGGAGCCGGTATATTTATATCAATCGATACATGGATGCCCCAAAACCGGTTTACCAAAACCTCCAAAAGCTTGTTTCCGATAAGGACTATTTTGTCGTCACGACCAACGTTGACCACTGTTTTCAAAAGGCAGGCTTCGACAAAAAACGTCTATTCTATACCCAGGGCGATTACGGCTTGTTCCAGTGCAGTGAGCCTTGCTGTCAGGAGACCTTCGACAACGAGGATATCATCTGCCAGATGGTAGAACAGCAGGAGGATATGCGTATCCCGACCGAGCTTGTCCCTTATTGCCCACACTGCGGGAAACCGATGAGCATGAATCTCCGTGCAGATGATACATTCGTTGAGGATGGCGGCTGGCACGAGGCTGCCGAACGCTATGAGAATTTCCTGCGCACACGCAGAGGAGGGAAGACCCTTTATCTGGAATTGGGCGTTGGATATAATACACCGGTCATCATAAAATATCCGTTCTGGCGCATGACGGCAAAGGATCCGAATGCAACCTATGCCTGCATCAATTTCGGTCAGGTTACCTGTCCGGATGAAATACGAAGCCGTTCCATCTGCATTGATGCTGATATCGGACAGGTGATGGAAATGCTTCTCTAAAAACAGCATAACCGCAAAAGCACCCCTGATACCGCACATCCGGCATTGGGGTGTCTCAATAAACCTGCAAAAATCACCTGTATTGTGGTCAAAATTGTGGTCAACCGACCCTGACAAATGACCTTTTCCCCTACTAAGTTACATTGCGCAATTCCGATTTTCAAAAAATCGAGATTGCGCTTTTTTGTTTGCACGAATTATTCATAAGGAGGATTTGTCAACCATGTCAATGAAGCATCGTCATTTTTTCATCCTTGACAGAGCCGCATGACGCTCGACTACTTCTATGGACAGGCCGGAGAACTTTTTTCGTTCTATCGCATCCCCAAAGCACTATTTCAGGAGCAGCGGTTTCAAGATCCGTCAACAGATGCCAAAACACTCTATGGAATCCTGCTTGATCGAATGAGCCTTTCTGATATGCCGCTTTGGAGAAAGGTATACCCAGCCGAAACGTCCGGGATGCCAAACGAGAACTGGGCGATGCCCTGAAAAGTAAAATCGGAGAAGGCCGCAGAAAAATCTTCTGGATGGAATAAGCCGTTTGACTGGCAGAAAATTTTGGCTGGCAGGAACTTCATGGTACACCCACGATTGTCAGTCTGCCAGCCAAATTCAGAAATTGACGATAAAAGGAGAAATTGAATGGAAAATATAAAACTGCCCGATAGCAAGAACGCCCTCTTCATCAAGCGCACTATCAACGGTCAGGAGTTTACCGTTCTGATTCACTTCCGCCTATCTGATTTGGTAGGCGGTTATTTTTATCATCGGTTTAATAAGTACACCAGAAAATCAACTTTGCTGCGGCTATGCGGCATAAAATGATGGGATTTCAGGTGTGTACAAATGACCAAAAACGCTTTATAATAAAGGAGAAAAGACTATGGAATTCTTCAACAGTGCTATCGAAGTTCTTCAGACTCTGGTCGTCGCTCTGGGTGCTGGCCTCGGCGTTTGGTGTGCCATCAACCTGCTGGAAGGTTGTGGTAACGATAACCCCGGCAGCAAGTCGCAGGGCATGAAACAACTCATGGCGGGCGGCGGTTGCCGCCCGGTACATATTGTAATAAGTGAAGCCATAGTCGCCATCTTATTTACAGAAGGTGAAGCAGATGAGCGAGATTTTACTGTATCATGGCAGCAAAGAAGAAGTTATCTATCCCGAAATTCGTATCACGCGGTATACAAAGGACTTCTCATGGGGATTTTATTGCACGAATAACTACCAGCAAGCCTACCGCTGGGCAGACCGCCGTTCCGCAGACGGTATTGTAAATATTTACCGTTATGTGGAAAATTCAGAGCTTAAAATCCTGTGCTTCCCGGAAATGTCGGATGAATGGTTGGACTTTATTGCAAAATGCCGTGCAGGAGAAATGCACCCGTATGATATTGTAGAGGGGCCAATGGCTGACGATACGATTTGGGATTATGTCAACGGCTTTACTTCCGGTCAAATCAGCCGCGAAGCATTTTGGGCATTGGCAAAATTCAAACACCCGACACATCAGATCAGTTTTCATACAGCCAATGCTCTGCGCTGTTTAACATTCGAGAGGAGTGAACACATCCATGACGGAAAAACAGATGAATGATATTTTTTATGTATGCAGCCTGATCGAATACATTGCCCGCAAAACAAAGAACCATCGGCAGGATGTGATTCGTTGCTTTTCCAAAAAGGACATTGAGCGTCAAATTTATGATGCCGAGGTAAACCACTGCCTTTCCTTTGAACAGGTTTCGGAAGAACTGATTGATTGGTTTAACATCCCGGACGGTAATTTTGATACCGTAGCCGAGTGCCGCTACAAAGTTCCTTCTGCAACTTCCATCGGGATGCTGTATCAGGGATTGGTGCTGTCCACCATGAAGAACGATGATGCAGCACAGGCAATCATTGATGTTTTCTCTTCGTTCATCACAGATGAGATTTCCGACTTCAATTCCAATGTCTATTATACCAACCCCGATTATCTGCGCTGCTCCTATCTGGAGGGCGAGATGCTTGCTTAACTGAATTATTTTTCTATGCCGATTGCCAAAAGCAGTCGGCTTTTTTGTTTCCATAGCACGATTTTTCACCACGCCAACCTGCTGCGGTTTGCAGTTTTTTGAACAGTGTCTGCCCAAATCGTGCTTTTGTTTTATCCACCCATACGAAAGGCGGTGCTATTATGCAGCTTCTGACCCACATTATTTTTTTTGCATTCCGGTGCCGCTGAACGTCCGTAAATGCGCCATCAAGCTACGCGATACCACCGATCAATTCATCTGGGAAAGTCCCAAGACCGGCTTACCCTGCAATCCCACCCATTTCCGTGATGTGTTCCGCAAATCTCTGGAAGAAGCTGGCGATGTTCGCTTGCTCACTCCGCATAGCTGCCGCCACACCTATGTGTCGCAGATGCAGGCGTTGGGCGTGGATATTCAGACCATCCAGAGCATTGTAGGCCATGCCGATACCGAAATGACTGAGCATTATCTCCATGTTCAGGAATCCATTCGGCAGAACGCGATTCAGCTTTTTGATGAGGCTTTTTCGGCCTGAAAGTTATCGCAATTCAACTTTTGATTCG
>CAVHXA010000098.1:0-6070 GCA_963639765.1 Oscillospiraceae bacterium
CAGCCGAACGAATGTTTAGCTTATAGGCACGCTTCGGCTGCATCTCGTACATCTCTTTAGCACTCGGCTGGTAATACTCGGTAAAACCATCGGTTTCGTAAAGCGTTGCACGCAGCGGCTTGGTTTCGTCAATTTGCCAAAAACGGATACCGGCCATCAATGCGCCGTTCTCCTCGTCGTACAGCGGCACGAACTCCAAAAGAGAAAACACACGAAGATGCTTCAAGTCCCAGAATCCGAACGACACACCCGCAATCTTGGACGCTCTAGCCGCATCCATCACCTCTTGATCGAAATCCGGGCACAGTTTACCGACTGTATCATCTTTGGCAAATGACACACCGTTTCCCAGCAGATATGACACAGATTGGTCAACCTCAATGCCAAAAAACGGACTTGCCAACTTGTGGTTTGCCGTCCACATATCCTTGTGCGCCTTACCCTGTAAATCATACAGCAGTTTCTCATATCTGTTGATCGTCGGATTGAGGCCGTTATAGTACGCCTCTGCGTCCACTGCCGTCCTGTATGCCACGCTTCCGCGATGCTCGTTGATCGCGCCAAGAATAAACGATATCAGCGCCTTGCTGCCGTTCAACTCTGCCAAAAGCAAATCCTGATATGTCTTTATAGCTAATCACCGCCTATCTGCTCCAAATTGGTGTATATTCGCTCTTGTAAGCCTTGTGCCGCAGCACCGTCATGACAAAATATCGCACCTCGTCCATTGCATGGTCGTTCTCCTTAACCGGCTTATCCTCGGTCGATTTGTCATCCCAGCAATATAGCCCAAATTCGCGGATGCAGTCTTTACACCCACGATGAACCTTGATTATGCCGTCCTGTAAAAAACGGCCGGTTGTTATAATGCCATTCAGCACATCATTGTTTGCCTTGCGCACCATGTATCCGCGCCGCCGTAGCACCTCGATAAACGATGCAGCCGACGGGTCAACGATGATGCTCTTGATATCCAAGTCACCACACAGCTTCTCGATCTCGTCTGCATATTCTTCGTCCGTCTTGTTCTTCTGCGTTTCACGGCCAGAATAATAATACTCGCGGATTCGCGTTGCCGTCTTGCCATCCCAGCACCACAACCCAGCAGAAAACGGGTTTAATGTGCCGTAGTCGCAGCTTATGTAATATTCGCCGGTCTTGGGCACATCGTCAACAATGCAGCTCTCGCCAAACATTGGGTAGATAATGCCCTCTGCCAACACCCACAATCCGCGAATATAGCGATCGTAAAACACGCCAGAAAACATGGATTGATAGCGCTCAAGCGTTTTCTGCGACAAGCCGGGGTTATCTGTCATCTCAAAGTGGAGATACAGCGCATTGCGCTCTTTTCTCCGCTTTATCCACTCGGTATAGAACCAATGCTGCGGGCTGCCGGGGTTGCAGGAAAACCATAGCTTTGCGCCGTCCACGCTACATCGTGTCATCGCTTGCTCCACAAAGGAGCGCGGCATCAACACGACTTCATCCAGCAGCACGCCCGCCAACGTTCGGCCTTGAATTAGCGCATAGCTGGCTTCGTCTTTTCCGCCAAACACCTCAAAGTAGTTTGTCGACGCGCCACGCCTTACCTCAAGAATCTTATCAGACCGTCGCCAGCGGATAATATAACGTTCTTTCGCCAAAGACATGGAGGTGAACGGGACAATGATGTTTTTTACGCAGGAATCCACCGTCTTCCCGCAAATGCCAAATCGCTGCCCGCTGAAATTCTCCGTTGCCCACTGAACAAAGGCCCACATCATGAGCGACGTTTTGCCGGAACGAACCGCGCCGTCACATATCAGCGCGTCATAGCTTGTATAAGGAAAAGCCAGTATCTTGGCTTGCTTTTTACTAATCATCGCTCTGCAAATCCTCCGCCAATTCCCGCAGGCTTTGACTAAGCGCGTCATCCTTTGCGGTATCAACAGGAGCGCCGCCGATCATCGTCCACTTGTCAATCAGCGTCCCCAGCGCCGTGGTGATCTGGCTGGGCGTTGCCTCTGCCAGCTTGTCGGGATTGTTCAGCGCCGCCAGCCCCTTTCCGATGATCTCGCACACCGTGTCCCGCTGGCTCTCCATGTAGGCCAGAATGTCCGTTGTGTTCTCCATTTTTTTCTGAATGCACAGTTCTGCAACATCTGCATTTTGTTGCACAAGCTTCTTCACTGTGTTCAGAGAGCAGCCGTTGATCTTCGCCGTTGCGTTGTAGCTGCCAAGCTGCACATAATCGGCCAGTATTTTCTTTTTCTGCCAATCTGTCAGACGTGCAGCCATGTCACCACCTCTTTCTGCCCTCTATGTTACCAAATCCCGAACCATGTTTTCTATCCCACCACCACAAGACCATTGACGTGGGTGTACACCCATGTTACAATAAAGCCATCCAAAGGAAAGGAGGTCAACACATGGGACAGACTGACAGCCAGTTCAAAGCGTTTATTCGTTTCGTGATCGATGCACTGCGCGAGATCGCCGCAGAGACAGACGAAGCCAAGAGAGCCGCCAAGATGGACAAAGTGCTGGACAACCTCCAGAAGACGTTGGAGGACTAAGAATGGCAGACAGTCCGGCAAAAAAGGCGTGGACGGCAGCCAATACCACCCGCATCGTGATGAATCTGAATCACAATACGGATGCCGCGATTCTTGCGAAGCTGGCAACCGTCCCCAGCAAACAGGGCTATATCAAGCAGTTGATCTGTGCGGATATCACCAAGAAAACGCACGCATGAAAGAAGAGGGGCCGCAGCCCCTCTTTTTCTATTCCTCCCGGTACTTCTCGTCCAGCGCGGCGCATATCTCGCAGTTCCAGTAATCCCCGCAGCAGAACAGCTCCATCTGCAAGGCGTAGTCCTGCCGCTTCTGGTAAAAGGTCTGGTTCTGCCCGCCGGGGGTCAGCCCCTCGCATACGATTCTGTCCCTGCCGTTGTCCGTCACATAGTAGGGGCACACCACATATACCTGCCGATAGCTCCCGCTTGCCATGCGCCCCACCTGTCAAAATTCCACGATGTTTAATACTTCATGCACGCTGATAATCATCTTGTATTCTCCCTTTTCGTTTTTTTGTTCGGCTTCCCGCTTAGATTGTCCGGGCGCTACCCGGCCTCTGGTGCAGCATTGCAGTCCTGCCCTGCTTTAGCGCTTCGGGAAACGTTCTCCGTCACTCGCCGTGATCTCCACTTTCGTGGCATCTATGCTGCGTATGGGGCATATGCCCCGATAAAGTCCCTTGCGGGCGAAAACGATTCAACGTTTTCATCCTTTTTGAATTAAGCTGTGAGCCTGCGCGTGTTGGTCTGCATGATGAAGTCTTTTACCTGGTCATATCCCCAGCCGCAAGCCACAAGGCCGCTAACAAGACACTCCATCGCCTGAATGTTTTCCAGATCTTCTTTGCTGAAATAGTCGCGCAGAGTGCCTGTTTTGGGCACGTTGTATTCTTCCCGAAGCTGCGCCGCGTTTTTTCCAAAAAGCGCCTTATAAATACAGTTGGTATAAGTGGAATAAGCGTGACCGTGCATACGCTCGTTTTCTGCTGACTGCTGTATCGTTTTTGTCAGCGCTTGCCGCACCGCAATTCCCTTATTTCGCTCATCATTCTTGTCGCGCAACGCTTTCTCCATTGCGTTGAACTGCCTGATGTAAAATTCTTTAAATTTCATCGCAAGTTCGCCGGTGTAGCCCATAACAAGAAGTGCAAACCCGTCCCGTGTCATCATTTTTGCTTTTTGGGCTCTGCCTCTGCTATCGATATAACTAATGTCGCCAAAATTGGCGGCATTAAATTCTTCACTGCACCCCAACTCACGAATGTCGCGCATAACCTTGTCATGCGTTTTCCCAAACGTTTCCGCCACATCAAGGCTTGTCGTTGTCGTAACTTCTTCCTTGCCAAATCTCTTGATTTCTACCAGCATTTTACCAATCCTTTCTCGTTGATTTATATATTCAGGGAAGCGGCCAAAAGGCAGGGATGGCCGCTTATCACCCCGTCGGGCTATCCCTGATATGCTGATTGAAGGAGATGGCGGGGGTTCATCCCGCCGTGCGTTCTCTCCTTGCCGTCTTTCCGCGCTGTCATCCCAATCTGGAGATGGGATCTCCGTGCGTTTTCTTTCGGCTCTCGCCTATCCGCATTGAGGAATACGCACAACCCTTCGGAACTCCACGGTAAACGCATGGCGGAGCGCCTGCCGCTTCAATGTTCTGGCACACTTTCAGGCGGGACGCTATGCCACTTGCCCACGGTAGTGCCGCACCGCTTTTTGTGCCGGATGGGAGGTGCGACCTCCCGCCCCTGATCGTGGGGTAGCTCACGCAGTCCGACGTATACCCGTCATATACCGCTGGCGGGTAAGCGGTTGAAAGGAAATGATACCGTGAAAGCCGGTATGGGGCATTGGCAGGACTCGAACCCGCAACCTGAACCCGACATTTGTCGTTATCCGCTCTTCCAACTGGGCTACAATGCCGTGTGTGCCCGCCGCCGTGCAACGACGGGCCACAGAAAGGAGAATGAAAAATGAATGCAAGCAAGTTGATGAAATAGGAGGTGTCGTGAGGCCGCACGTCCTCATTTGCTATTTTACTATACCATATGCAGGTTTAAAAGTCGTACCTTTAAAAGTTTTATCGTTTTTTTTGGAACTTTTTACGCTTCCTCAAAATATTTCACATCGCCAATGCTGCAAACGTATATCTGCCCCTCGTGATATTCGCTGTGTCCAGCGATTTGCGGATTATAGAACACCGTCGCATTACCGATGTCGGTAAATGTCTCGCCGTATACAAACACCTCGCAAAAGGCGTTTAAGGCCGCGTCAGACACCCAGCTTGCCGGGGTAGTATACTGATACTCCCTGCATACGTCCTCCGGCGTGTAGCGGTTCCTGTGGCGGTTACAGGCGTTGAATAGGGCTTGTACAATGCCGCGGCATTGGTCAGCGTCGTTTCCCGCCTCCGCTGTGACGATCTGGAGCACCTTTGTCACGTTGTAGCCGAAGGTCTCATGCTCCCGGTCTGTGCCAATGGCGGCAATCACCGCCTCCGCGCTTTTCTCCGCTTCGTTCGGGTCTTCGTATGCCGTCTCGTGCGGGCCGCCCTCGATCACCAGAATCGTGCGTTCCTCGCGTTCCGGCTCCTTTGTGGAAAATCCGGTCAGCACCAACAAGACCGCCGCCAACAGAAGCAGCACCCACCCGGCGGCGATCATGCGGTCAGTTGTCGTTGGTCTCAGTCGTCTTATGTGGCATCGTCCTTTCTCTCGCCGTATGAGCAGAAATCGTCATACAGCTTGTCACCATCAATCAGTCGCATTTTCTGTACCTCCCTCCAGTTTCTCACCGCACCACGGACAATACTTGGCCCGCAGTGTTACGGTCGGCGCATCACCGTCGAATCCACGCGTAAGGAGGAACGCCGGTGCGCCGGTCTCGGCATCGTTGATCCTAAACACCCTCATCTTCTGGCTTCCACTCCAGACATTTGACCCGTTCACACAGAAAATACACATCAGTTATCATCCCCTCCGTCCATCTTCGCCCCGCAGTTGGGGCAGTAGGGCCATTTTCTCCCCCGCTCTAATCCTGTCCTCCAGCTTCCAGCGATCTTGCCACACACAGAGCACAGATTGTTTCTCAATCCAGCTCCGGGATATGTGTGCTCGTCCTCAAGCCATTCCCCATGCACCACTGGCGCAACGTCAGCGGTGGGGAGGCGCTCAAGGCAACAAAGTGCATCGTCCCAGCCTTGTCCATATGCGTCATCAAGGTTGTCGGTTTGATAACACCTATTTGATTTTGGCGGTTCGCGCATTGACAATGCCGCTTCCCGGTCAATGTATTTCGCCATCATCTGTCCCTCCATCGGCAGTTGTCACACGCGCCCATGTAAGAGCGCGTATAGTTTCCGCATCTGCCGCACAGCTCGTTTTTCATGTCCCGGATTTCCTCCGGTGCAATGCCGGTGTCCTCATACTGCTTGAGCCTTGCCCATACCTGCTTTTGGGAGCAGTTGTTGTTTTCCGGGCAGACCAGCTCACGGCATTGTGCAATATCGCAGAA
>CAVHXA010000099.1:0-5950 GCA_963639765.1 Oscillospiraceae bacterium
GGGGGGGGGGGGGGGGGGTACTTCCCTTAATAGAATAAGACCTTATGCTGATTCTCCTCCGCAGAGGACGACACATTCATTGGTAGCAGAAAACGAAGATGTGCATCTAATGCGGAAGGAGAATTTTTAATATGGCAACTTATATCGGAAAGAGGATCGTCCCCGTCCACTGTGGAAAGTGGGACAAGACAAAAGATTATGAAATGCTGTCCATCGTGCTGGAGGAGGCAAGCGGTGACAGCTATATCAGCCGAAGAGTCGTACCGGCAGGAACGGCGATAACGGACACGGCATACTGGATGCTTCACAGCCTGTATTCCCAGCAGATCAAGGACATGTCGGATCAGCTGAGTGACGCGGAGGCGAGGATCAAGCAGGATAATGACGCAACGGCAGAAGCTATCAGAAAGGACAATAAAGAGACAGTAGAAGCCATCAAGCAGGATAACGCCAATACAGCGGAAGAGATAAAAACCGACAATGCCAACACAGCTGCTGAAATCAGGACTGATAACGAACAAACCGTACAGTCGGTTATCTCAGACAATGCCTCCACCAAGGCAACGGTGGAAAAGCGTGTGACCTCTGCCGAAACCGCAATGAAGCAGGCAAAGACCGGCTTTGATGATACCGTATCCCAACTCAACAAGCGGATGGACACGGTATTGGCGGCGGGCACTGGAACGGGTGAAACCGAAATCCTCGACGCTCGTGTGGATGCGGAGGGCAAGGAGTACGATACGCTTGGATCGCATGTCCGGGATATCCTTCCGAGAGCAAAGGAAAATGCGGCAGAGGTTTTCTCTCAGACAATGGTAGAAAATTATGATACAGGCGTTTTCAGCATGGAGGAGTACGACCTTCTTAAAAATCGGACGCTTGTCCACCCTTACAATACATCTACCTTCAGTGGATGGGTATCCGAGTATGAAGCTCCTGCGGATATTGTGGTTAATGCACTTTGCTTTTACATCAAGGCGCGTGAAACGCCGGTATCAAAGATCCGTGTGGAGATTGCCTTTGGCGAGAGAAAGGATGAGGCAATCCGATTCGAAAAAGACCTTGATGTGAATATCGAGCCTGAGACGGAGCAACTCATAACCTGCACTTTGCCTCATCTGGAACTGACGGCGGGGGAAATTATCTATATCGCCACACTGGCGGATGCCATCTGCACTCACGGGTTTTTCAGTGACCCCGGACAGGAAAATGTAAGCTGGTATGCCACTAACGGAATGCTGCCTGCTTTGGAAAAAATGAGCAAAGGAACGTCACACCACCTGTATATGCAAATGATCGGCTTTGAAAAGGACAAATTCAGAGCGGACCGGCAGCAGGATGAGTTGGATAACCATGAGGAGCGCATTTCCGAAATGGAAGAGTGGGATGCGCTGATGAGCGAGTTTGAAAAGGAGGATTTCCTTGATAACCAGCAGAATCCGCTTCCGGTTATTTCTGCCGTAGAAAAGTACACGACCTCAACCTTCATTGGCTGGGCGTGTCCGATTGGGAAAGCGAAGGATTTTGATACCCTTGTTTTCTCCATTAAAAACAGAACCGAGGACAAGTATGTCGAGAATGTACGCTGTTTTGTCTCGCTGACGGACAAGGCAGGAGATGTGCTGGCAGATGAGGTGATGCAGGATGTACACATTGCGCCGGGAGAGTGGCGAAAGATCGAGTTCCGCTTTTCCAAAGTAATCGATAACACGGAAGAGAACGAACTCTATGCCGGTTTTGCCTGCGATCAGTATGCGTCCTTTAAGGGCGGCGAAACAGGGATAATCCTTCAGCCGCCTGCCTATGGTGTGGTGACATACAATGCATCCGGAACACCAAGCTATACCGACATGATGAAAGAACCCGAAAAATGGTCAAATCTTCATGACCCAAGTAAAAATAACACCATGAAGATTGATTTTCTCATCGCAAAACATGCCGTGAGGTATGGGCTTGGCAGAATGAAGGATTCGGTTGAAAAGGTGGCGCAGACGGTAGCGGAGACAGAGATCGATGCGACTCTCCATGAGAAGGCGACTGTTGCGCTTCCTCCGAGGGTCATCCTGCCGGATGTGTTTCACGCTGTTGCCGGCGATACGCTCCAGCTGTTTTACCGCGGGTTTGTGGAACACCCCGATCCTTATTTCTACAATATTGAGGTCAAGTGCGATATCGGAAAGAATACGCTTCGGTATTTTGAGGTAACGCCAACGGATAGTAACGCAGGCGACCACAAGCTCACGGTGAATGTACGGGATCATCTCGGCAGTCTCCTGACAACGGCGGAGAGTGTGATCCGCGTCCACAAGGTAGGAGCAAGCCCGGAGACAGTGAAAAACATCCTCTGCGTAGGAGACAGCCTCACGAGTTCCGGCATCTGGTGTGCAGAAGCGAGACGGAGACTTACGGAAAGTGGAGGAGAGCCTGCCGGACATGCGCTTTCAAACATCCGCTTCGTTGGCACAAAGAAAAACGGCGAATGCGGCTATGAGGGCTACGGCGGATGGACGTGGGCAAGTTATCTTAGAGCACCGTCTGAAACCACGCTGGGAATGTGGGTGTACTGTTCTCATGATAAGGACAATACCGACCAACACAGCCTGTGGAAGGACGCGACAGGGAATATCTGGTCTATGGAGACTATCGAAGAGGATCGCATCAAATTCACCAGATACCAGAGCCACAAAGGGAAGATGCCGGTTGGAGAAGGTACGCTTACACATTACCAGAGCGCGTCGCATACAGCGGACATCAGCTTCAGCGGCACTGCGTATGCGGAAGGAAATCCGTTCTGGGACAGCGCGGAGGGGAAGGTTGATTTCCAGACCTACTGTGCGAGAAATCAGTTTGAAGGTATTGATTGCCTTATCACGCTGCTTTCCTGGAACGGTATGGCGGCTTCTCAGTTTGCAAGCAGTGAAACCAGCATCAAGACCCATGTGGAAAACGCAAAGAATCTGCTCCGTATTTTCCATGAGCAGTATCCAAATGCGCTGGTGAAGATGATGGGCGTACAGCTTCCGTCTATAAACGGTGGCTGCGGACAGAACTACGGAGCGAACAGTGGGTATTCCAACTGGTATGGTCTTGTCTGTGCGGTTATGAATCTGAATCTTGCTTACCAGGCGATGGCGAATGAGGATGAGTTCAAAGACTATGTGGAGTTCATCAACGTCTCAGGTCAGTTTGACAGCGAGTACAATATGCCGCGTCAGTCGAAGCCTGTGAACACCAGAAGCACAACTACAGAACAGATCGGGACAAACGGAGTGCATCCGACCACGCAGGGGTATTACCAGATCGGTGACGTTGCGTATCGGGCACTCGTCCCGGTGGTGACGGAGAACTGAAAGAGAGGAGAAACACTATGACGTTAAACGAGATTTTTATGAAGATGACGACCGGGGAAATGGCGGGGTGGGCAGTGACGGGGCTTGTGATACTACTGTCACTTGTCCAAATAAGTCCACTCAAGCTAAACCCCTGGGATTCCATCTTAGGCTGGCTTGGGAAGAAGCTCAATGGCGCTGCGGAAAAGCGGCTGGAGGAGCTTCAGAAGCAGGTGCGGGATATGTGGATCAACACCCACAGACAATCTATCCTGACCTTTGCCAGAGAGTGCCGTGGGGATATCCCGCATGACGCGGAGGAGTGGAATCACATCCTGTCGATTGCTGACGAATATGAGGTTTTCTGCAAGAAGAATACCGTCAGCAACGGCGTGGTGAAGGCGGATACAGAGTATGTAAGAGGACTCTATCAACAGCTTAGTCGTGAACACAAAATTTAGAAAACTATCCGCAAAACATCTACTTTTGCGGAGCTTTATCGAAAAAGACACGGGCGACCGTGTTTTTATTTTGCCCGCAAATTCATCAATGCGGGTTAATATGCCGCCGGGCATTGTACGGAGAAGGGAGAACCTATATGAACACTGTCATTATTGAAACCATTGTGAGCGTGCTTGCTAACCTTGCCGTTACCATGATTGGAGTACTTGGTGCATGGCTGCTTGCACAGATCGGCAGAAGTCAGAAGCTTGGCAACATTCACACGGCTGTAGCGGAGCTTACAACCGCTGCGGAGAACACCGTGCTGGAGCTTCAGCAGACCACTGTGGACTCTATGAAGGAGGCCGCTTCTGACGGCAAGCTGACGCAAGAGGAGATTAACGCACTCGGAAAGCTATTGCTTGACGGTACGCTCGTCAAGATGTCCGACAGCGCAATGGATGTGCTGGAAGCCGCAGGTGTGGACATCAATGCAATCATTACCGGAGCAGGCGAGGCGCTGATTGCAAAGATGAAGAAGGAGGAGAAGGCAAATGGCTAAGACCTACACCGTCGTTAAAGACGGCATCGAACTGAAGGAACTGAAAACCCTGCCAGCGGCAAAGAAACTGGCGGATGCAGAAGGCGCAGAGGTGATGTGCGAGGGCGAGGTGGTGTATACACCGGAACTCACAGCACCGGATACCGAGACGCCGAACGACACTACTGTGGAAGATGAAGTAGAGAAGGCTGTGGAGGAGACACCTACACCGGATCATTACACCCTCACCACCCGTATGAATGTGCGCAAAGAGCCGTCCACTTCCGCTCCTAAGCTAAAAATTCTGGAAAAGGGTACGACTGTGGAGGTCGTATCCATACAGAATGACTGGCTGTGTCTCACGGACGGCAACTACATCCTCTATGGCGGCGGGAAGTACGCAGTGAAGAACTGACAACGAACACAGATGAATAACCGACACGGCGGGGTGGAAACGCTCCGCCTATTTTGATGCCCGCAGAAGCGGGAGAAAGGAAAATACTATGGCATATACAAATAGCTCACTGGTGACTTACACCAAACTAAGCCCGAATCATTCGGGGCAGAGAACTCACGCGATTGACCGAATCACGCCTCATTGTGTTGTCGGTCAACTTTCAGCTGAGAGCATCTGCGGATGCTTTACCAGCACTTCCCGTCAGGCATCCTGTAACTACGGCATTGGCTATGACGGACGAATCTCATTGTGCGTGGAGGAGAAGAACCGTTCCTGGTGTAGTTCTTCTAACGCAAACGATCAAAGAGCCATCACCATTGAGGTGGCATCAGATTCTACACATCCTTATGCTTTTAAGGACGCTGCTTATGCAGCACTTATTAAGCTCTGCGTGGACATCTGTAAGCGCAACGGAAAGAAAAAGCTGTTGTGGCTTGGCGGCAAGGGAACCACAGCAGCAGATAAGGCTGCCTGTGAAAATTATACGCCCGCATCTGATGAGATGGTCCTGACAGCTCACCGCTTTTATGCTAACAAAAGCTGCCCAGGAGACTGGATGTACGCTCGTATGGGGGATTTGGCTTCCAAGGTAACCGCACAGCTTGGTGGGAGCACCACCCCGTCCACAGATACCACTCCGTCCACAGATACGACCACCAGCTTTCCAGCAGTTCCATTCCTTGTGAGTGTGATTATTTCCGACCTGAACATCCGCAAGTTCGGATCCATGAGCGCGGCGATTGTCGGACAGACCGGAAAAGGCACGTTCACCATCACTGAGGTGAAGGACGGCTGGGGGAGATTAAAAAGTGGGGCAGGATGGATTTATCTTGAGAATCCGTCCTACTGCACGATTGGAAAGACGGTGACGGACACTAAGACCGAAGAAGCAAAGACCGACAGCAAAACGGAAGACAACAAAAACTCGGAAGTCAAAGACGAAGAAAAGCTGATCTGGGATACCTTGTTTGCAGCTATCGGGAATGCCTACGGCACAGCAGGGCTGATGGGGAACCTCTACGCAGAATCTGCGCTGAATCCCCAGAATTTGCAGAACAATGGAAACAGCAAGCTTGGGTTAAGCGATGCTGAGTTTACGGCGGCATACGATGCTAGCAAGTACTCTGTGGATACCTTCATCCATGACGGCTACGGATATGGCCTTGCGCAGTGGACGTATTA
>CAVHXA010000100.1:0-2606 GCA_963639765.1 Oscillospiraceae bacterium
TCGTCGGCATCCTGAACGCCGAGGGTAAGCGCATCGTGGAGTTCTCCGGTATCATGCCGAACCCCACCTATGCAAAAGTTCAGGAGGGCGCAAAGCTGGCCCGTGAGAATTATGTTGATTTGATTCTGGCCGTGGGCGGCGGCTCTGTGTCCGACTGCTGCAAGGTGGTGTCTGCACAGGCCAAGGTGGACGATGACCTGTGGGACATGGAGAACGTCAAACGCACCTATCCTTCCGAGTTCATCCCGCTGGGCACCATCGTCACCGTGTTCGGCACGGGTTCTGAGATGAACAACGGTGCCGTCATTACCCATGAGGAAAAGAAAATCAAGGGCGCACTGTGGGGCGCACAGGCAGACTTTGCTTTTCTTGACCCGAACTATACGCTGTCTGTGCCTATGAAGCAGGTCATTTCCGGCGCGTTCGACACCCTGAGCCACGCCATGGAGACTTACTTCGGCAAACCGGACGAAAATAACCTCTCTGACGACATCAACGAGGCCGTCATGCGCAGTGTTATCCGCAACATTCGTGTCCTTCTGACCGACAAGGGCAGCTACGAGGCCCGCAGTGAACTGGCATGGGCCTCCGCTATGGCCGAGAATGGCATATTGAAAATCGGCAAGGTCACCGACTTCCAGTGCCACATGATCGAGCATCAGCTGGGCGCATACACCAACTGCAACCACGGTGCCGGTCTGGCGGTCATTCACCCGGTGCTGTACCGCCACCTGCTCCCGGTCAACGCCGCCCGGTTCGCCCGCTTTGCACAGAACGTCTGGGGCATCGACCCGGCAGGCAAATCGGAGCTAAAGCTGGCACAAGCCGGTGTGGAAGCTCTGGCAGCGTTCATCAAGGAAATTGGAATGCCCACCACCTTTGCCCAGCTGGGCATCCCTGCCGACACCGACCTCAAGGCCGTGGCCGATTCCACTGTTCTGACCGGCGGCTGCTGCAAAAAGCTGAGCCGCGAAGAGCTGCTGGACATCCTCAACGAGTGCAAGTGAGCAAGTAATTAAGAATACGAAGGGAGATATTTATTATGGAATCCATTACTCTGAACAATGGTGTCAAGATGCCGGTAGAGGGCATCGGTACCTTCCTGCTGACCCCGGACGAAGCCGAAACTGCTGTGCTGAGTGCGCTGAAAGACGGCGCACGGCTCATCGACACCGCCAACGCCTACTGCAACGAAAAGGCTGTGGGTCGTGCTATGAAGAAGTCCGGTCTGCTGCGGGAGGAAATTTTCCTCGAAACCAAGCTGTGGCCGACCTTCTACACCGATGCCGATGCTGTGGACAAGACGCTGGCTCGTCTGGATACTGACTACATCGACCTGCTGCTCATCCACCAGCCCGCCGGTGATTATGTTGCCGGTTACCGCCTGATGGAAAAGGCTTACAAGGAGGGCAAAGTCCGCACCATCGGCCTGTCCAACTTCAACGAGGAACAGGTCAAAGAGATTTTGAGCATCTGCGAGGTCAAGCCCACCATCCTCCAGACCGAAGTCCACCCCTACGCCCAGCAGAAAGAGCTGAAAGCCTTCCTCGTCGAGAACGGCATGGTGATTCAGGCGTGGTATCCGCTGGGTCACGCTGACAAGGGCTTGCTGAACGAGCCGGTGTTCACCCGCCTTGCTGAAAAGTATGGCAAGAGCAATGTGCAGGTCATTCTGCGCTGGCACATTCAGGCGGGTAATGTGGTCATTCCCGGTTCCAAGAACCCGGCCCACATCCACGACAACTTCGATGTGTTCGACTTTGCACTGACCGATGAGGAAATGCAGGAGATCGCCGCACTGAACAAGGACAAGCGGTATTATGAGGTTTCGGCGGACAAGCTGGCGGCCTTTGCCACCATGTTTCCTCCCGTGGATGATCAGAAGTAAAATTCAAGCAGTTTGCAATTGGGTGCGGAGTATTTTTTGCGGAAAACGAACCAGATGAAAGGGTAAATGAAGATGAATAAGATCACGCGAAAAAATTTTCTGAAAGTTCTTGCTGCCACGGTAGTGGGCGGTGCGGCCGCTTCCGCACTGACCGGCGCAGCGGCTCCTGTTGATATTGACGAGACCAACGGCAAGGTGAGCCGCTGGGTAAAGAATACCCTGAACCCCAACGGTGCACTGACCATCGCAAAGCAGGGTATGTTCTCCTCCGGCGGCACGGTCACAGCCCCGGTAGCAGGCACTTACGATGCCACCACCAACTGGCTGGACACCACCCGTGCAGGCAACACGGCCCATGTGGACCACGCCAATGTGCTGTACCAGATTCCGGCAGACAGCAACGGCTGGCCGATGGTGTATCTGCACGGTTACGGTCAGTCCCGCATGGGCTGGATGACCACCCCGGATGGACGTCAGGGCTGGGCTGACTTGTTCCTGCGCAATGGCTACTCTGCGTTCCTGGTAGACCAGCCCCGCCGTGGTGAAGCTGGCAGTGCCGCCCAAATGAGCACGGACGGCTTCCTCGATACATGGTCTGCCGATTCCAAAGACTACAAGCCCGGCGATCAGGCATGGTATACCCACTTCCGTATTGGCCGCGTTGCCCCGGAACGGTACGAGGGCTCCCAGTTCCCGGAGGGCGATGCCGCACAGAACC
>CAVHXA010000100.1:2690-5947 GCA_963639765.1 Oscillospiraceae bacterium
CCCCCAACACCGGCGATTTCGATCAGGCAGTTGCCGCCGCTGCACTGGGCGAGGTGATGAAGGATGTACAAGCCCTGACCGGTCACAAGTCCATTTTTGTCACCCACTCGCAGGGCGGTGCTGTGGGCTGGGATGTGCCCGCCGACAACATTGCCGCCATCGTTGCCATTGAGCCGGGCGGAACCCCCACCATCGGCTCGGAGCAGTACACAAAGCTGTTGAGTGCAGGCATTCCCATCGCCATCTACTTCGGCGATTACATCGACAACGGTCCGGAAGATATCATCTCGACTGGCTTCTGGCGTCAGGTGCGGGACGGTGCGCTGGCCTTTGCTGCCCAGTACAACGCCGATGGCGGCGACTGCACCGTGGTCGATCTGCCGAAAATCGGCATCACCGGCAATTCTCACTTCATGTTCCAGGAGCTGAACAACAAAGAAATCGCCGATCACATTTATCAGTGGCTGGAGAGCCGCTCACTGGCATGAGCGTCTCTCTGAAATTCCCGGCATTTTATATAGATAGAGGGTGTGTTTCTTATGAAGAATAATAAAATTTCCCGGCGCCAGTTTTTGCAGGTGGCCGGTACATCCGCTGCCGTCCTGCTGCTGTCTTCCTGCTCCGGCAATTCCGCCAGTGCCGCATCTGGTTCTTCCGTGGCTTCCTCAGCGGCATCGTCTGTTGCTGCGTCCAGTGAATCCGCTTCTTCGGAAGCTGCCAGCGCGGTGACTACAAACAGAAAAACGCTGGTGGTGTATTTTTCCGCCACCGGCACAACACAAAGTGTGGCACAGACCATCGCCGATACCGTGGGTGCTGACCTGTTTGAAGTGGTTCCGTCCGACCCCTATACCTCCGATGACCTGAACTGGACGAACAACGACAGCCGTGTTTCCCTTGAGCACAACGATGAAGGACTCCGTGCCGTAGCTCTGGAAAATACCGAGGTAGACGGCTGGGACGATTACGACACCGTGTTCATCGGCTACCCCATCTGGTGGGGCATCGCCGCGTGGCCCATGAGCAGCTTTGTTTCCGCCAACGATTTCTCCGGCAAAAATGTTGTTCCGTTCTGCACCTCGGCTTCTTCCGGCATCGGGCAGAGCGGTAAGCTGCTGGCAGAACTGGCGGGCACCGGAACTTGGCTGGACGGCCAGCGGTTCACCCGCAGCACCAGTGAGAGCGATATTGCAAACTGGATCGCAGGGCTGAATTTGTAAAATCAAAAAGGAGTATCTTCCCATGAAGAAAAAGATTTCCCGGCGTAAATTTCTGACGATCCTCGGTATAACCGGCGGCATTCTTGTCGCAGGCGGAGTAGGCGGTGCGGCGTATGTTCGCAGTCGTTTCCTGCCCGATACCACTCCCGGTCCCGGCGAGGATGGCGAGACCGTCACCGTGGCAGAAGGCCAGCTTCAGGGCACGATCAACGATGGCATTTACCGCTATCTAGGCGTTCCCTATGCCGAGGCAGCCGAACGCTTTGTGACCGCCGGGCCGGTCACTCCATGGGAAGGTATCCGCAAGGCGGACAGTTACGGGCCGATGTCACCCCAAGGCTCGATGCTGGGCTTTGGCTCGAGCAATCAGGACGGCACGGACAACAACTGCCAGAACATCTGGACGCCTGGTTTGAACGATGGTGGCTTGCGCCCGGTGCTGGTCTGGCTGCACGGCGGCGGATTTTCTACCGGAACGGCGAACGATTCCAGCTACGATGGCGAAGCGCTTGCAAAAAATGGAGACGTCGTCGTGGTGAGCGTCAACCACCGGCTGAACGTATTCGGCTACCTCGACCTTTCCGCCTATGACGAAAAGTACAAGGATTCCGCCAATGTCGGCATGTGGGATATCATCGCTGCACTGGAGTGGATCCAGCAGAACATCGAGGTGTTCGGCGGCGACCCGGACAATGTAACGGTGTTCGGTCAATCTGGCGGCGGTGCCAAGGTGCTGGGGCTCATGTCCACGCCGTATGCCGCCGGCCTGTTCCACAAGGGTATCGTGGAAAGCGGCGTCACCGAGACGGTGGGCGTCAACTTCACTTCGCAGGAAGCCAGCACCCGGTTGGCCGAAAACCTGCTGGCAGAACTGAACATTGCCCCGGAAAACATCGAACAGCTCCAGACCGTTGCCGTGGACAAACTGCAATCCGCCGCCACCAAGGCGCTGGACACGACAGCGCAGGAGTTCAAGATTCCCGCTCCGCTTACCGATGGCTACCAGATGGAGTGGGAGCCGGTAGTGGATGGGGCTTTCCTGCCTACCAGCCCGGTCACCGAAACAGGCTTTGCCGATGCCGGACAGGACATTCCCTTGCTCATCGGCAGCAACCTGAATGAGTGGACAGGTTTCTACCGTACATCCACTGATGGCGTAGATGCCGATGCTCTTTCGGGTGCTTTGAAAGAAACATATCCAGATAAAACTGACTTAACCGCCGATCATGTAGACATCCTGATCCGCCTGCCCATCCTCAAGACAATGCGCCACAAGGCAGACCAGAACGGTGCGCCGGTTTACGCCTATCTGATGACTTATGGCAATTCCAGCCATGGCGCCGAGATTCCGTATATTTTCCATCATTCAGATTCTGCCGCCATGAATGATCTGTTCAGCTCTATCTGGGTAAATTTTGCCCGCAATGGTGTGCCCAGCGCCGACGGTCTGCCCACTTGGGAAGCTTACACCCGCGAGGGCGGCGCTACCATGCTGCTGGATACCGTCTCTACGCTGGTTCATCATCATGATACAGCACTTTTGAATCTGCTCGCACCAGATTACCAATATTAAAAGGAGGTCTTCCCTCATGTTTGAAATTTCACGTCGCCGTTTTTTGCAGCTTGCAGGGTTTTCTGCAACAATTTTTGCTCTGACAGGCTGCTCGCAAACAGAAAGCGGCAGTGCCTCTCTTCCGCAGCTGTCCGGCCGTTCGCTGGTAGTCTACTATTCCGCATCCGGCAACACCCGCCGTGTGGCGCAGGCCATCGCAGAGCGGCTGGGCGCAGACACCTTTGAAGTGACCCCCGTGCAGCCCTACACCTCTGCCGACCTGAACTGGACAGACCGTTCCAGCCGCGTGGTGCAGGAATATGAAGACGAAAGTCTGCGGGATATCCCGCTGACCAGCACCACCGTCCCCGATTGGGAGAACTATGAAAATGTGTTCATTGGTTACCCCATCTGGTGGGGCATCGCCGCATGGCCCATGAGCAGCTTTGTTTCCGCCAACGATTTCTCCGGCAAAAATGTTGTTC
>CAVHXA010000101.1:0-5869 GCA_963639765.1 Oscillospiraceae bacterium
GGATTACCATACCGTCAGCGGCGGCCCCACCGGTCTGGTATTCGGTATGGCAGGTGTGGATATCGACCGGATGGTAAAAGAGAATCCGCAGGGTGCAGTCAAACTTTCCAGTGCGGAGCTGGATGTCCCCGGAATGTGCGCGGAGCAATATGCTTTTACCACGATGAAAGACCCCGAACGCTATCAGGCGATCAACGCTTTGGACTTGCGTCCTTTCACCAGCATGTCTTCCATCCACAAAGGCGAAATGACTTATATCAACAATTCCAAGGGTGTGGACTGCGATGCAACAAAAGCCCTCGATTACAGCACGGCAGAGCTGAAAATGCGGGTCAAGATCATGCAGTTTGCCAACGCACTCAAAACGACCGTCCCCGGCTTTGAGGAATCTTATATTAACTGGGCAGCGATCCAGTTGGGCATCCGGGCCAGCAAAATCACGATCTGCGATTATACGATCTCGCTGGATGAGATCGTATCTGCGACCCGTTTTGAAGACGAGATCGGTCTGTTCGGCTTTGAGGATCTGATGAGCTACAAACACCCGGAATGTGAAATCAAAGAACCCGGTTTCTATGGTTTCCCTTATCGGATGCTGCTGCCAAAGGGCTGCGATAACCTGCTGATGGCAGGACGCTGTGTCACTTCCGACATCAAAGCGCATATGTCCACCCGGAATGTTCCCGGCTGTCAGGTCATGGGTCAGGGTGCTGGTGTAGCCGCCGCCCTTTGTGTACAAAAAGATTGTTCTACCAGAGAACTTTCCTATCCCGTCCTGCGGGATGCTCTTCTGGCGCAGGATGTCATTTTGGAGTGAAATATATGAAAATTGTTGTATTGGATGGTTATACCGAAAATCCGGGTGATCTGAGCTGGGCTTCATTGGAAGCTCTTGGAGAACTGACTGTTTATGACCGGACGAATGTAAATGATGAGGCCGAGATCATTCGGCGTATTGGTGACGCAGAGATCGTTCTGACGAATAAGACTCCCATCTCCAGAACAACGTTGACCGCCTGCCACAATATTCGTTATATCTCCGTTCTCGCGACCGGGTATAATGTTGTGGATATCGATGCTGCAAAGGAAATCGGTATTCCGGTTTCTAACGTTCCAAGCTACGGAACAGCTTCTGTCGGACAATTTGCGATTGCACTGTTGCTGGAGATCTGCCACCACATCGGTCATCATGACGATACTGTCCACAGCGGTCAATGGTCTGCCTGCCCCGACTGGTGTTATTGGGATACCCCTTTAATTGAACTCAGCGGCAAAACGATGGGAATCATCGGATTGGGCCGGATCGGACAGACCACCGGACGAATCGCTAAGTCGCTTGGGATGAAGGTTCTCGCATCCGAAAGCCACCCAACTGAATCTGGACGCGAAATCGCCGAATATGTGGATCTGGACACGCTGTTTGCTTCCAGTGATGTCATTGCACTTCATTGCCCGCTGTTCCCGGAAACGGAGCACATTATCAATCGAGACAGCATTGCCAAAATGAAGGATGGCGTAATCATTATAAACAACTCCCGCGGCCAGTTGATTGCGGAGCGGGATCTTGCAGATGCCCTTAACTGCGGTAAAGTTTTTGCAGCCGGCCTTGACGTTGTATCCACCGAGCCGATCCAGCCGGATAATCCGCTTCTCAAAGCAAAAAACTGCATTATTACGCCTCATATCTCATGGGCTCCTAAAGAAAGCCGTCAACGGATCATGGATGCTACGGTGCAAAACATCAAGTCCTATCTGACCCATGATCTTATCAATGTTGTTAATGGCCTTTGAAACTTTATAAATCCTAAAGTCCAGCGAGTTGTTGAGCAATAGCCCGCTGAAAAACCTTGTACAAAACCCAGAATCTCTTCCGAGCTCAAAGGGCTCAAAAGGGATTCTGGGTTTCTGTTTTTGTTCTATCTCATTTTATAAGCGTTACCGTAAAACAGCTTCCTGCCCCCGGCTGACTATCAACTGCTATTATACCTCCATGCAGATCAATGATTTTTCGAGCCATCGAAAGGCCCAAGCCGTTTCCCTGTGTTTTATGGCTGGTATCGCCTTGATAAAACTGCTCGAAAATGTGGCGGCAGGTTTCCGCACTCATACCACAGCCATGGTCGGTCACCGAAACAATAATATTCCTCGGTTCTTCTCGCAGTACTATTCCAATCATACCGAACTCCGGACTGAACTTTGCGGCGTTGTCCAACAGATTCAACCAGACCTCTTTCAGCAGTGATTCACTGCCGTTGTACACACAGGGAGAAAGCTGCGCATCGAATCGAATCTGTTTTGTCCGCCATTTTTGCTGGGTGACAAGGATACTCTGCCGCAGCTGCTCGTCCAACTGAAACGCTTCCTTATCAGTCAAAATCGTCTGAGATTCGATTCGATTCAGCAGCAATACACTGTTGGAAAGCTGTGCCAGCCGTTTGCTCTCGTCACGGATGATCTCCAAATATTCCTGCTGTTCATCGGGCGAAACGCCTTCGTCCAACAACAAATCAGCAAAGCCGTTGATACTGACGATCGGTGTCTTAAACTCATGGGAAAAGTTATTTACAAAATCTTTGCGCAGTAATTCGGTCCCGCTCAATTCCTCGGCCGCACGATTGAAGGACTCTTTGAAAGAGCGTATCTCTACCGGCTCGTATCCATGCCGATTGGGTTGCAGCCGCACCGTGAAATCTCCGGCAGCCAGCTGATTCATCGCCTGCGTGATCCTCAAGAATGGTTTGATTAGAACCAGACGAATTGAAACTACGATGCCGACTGCCATCAAGATACAACCTGCATATATAACAACAAGTGCACCACCGACGCTGACACCTCCATTCTTGAAGAAAAAGCCCCGGTCTACTCCCAGCAGCACCAATATGGTAACGAAAGAAAGATTCAGCGTAACGATAAAAAACAAATTCAGCATCAGGAGCATCGTCAAGTTGATCGTTCTCATCGAATCTTTCAGTTTTCTTGCAAGTTGTTCCATCTCACACCTTCTTTACCGCACGATATCCGATTCCACGCACAGTCTGTATCTCAAATTCCGGCCAGTCGTAAAAACGGGTGCGCAGACGGTTGATGTGAACATTTACGGTTTTTTCCGTGCTGTCGCTGTCCATCCCCCAAATCTCATCCAGCAGTTCCAATCGTGTAAACGTCCGTTCCGGATAAGCCAACAGCTTATATAAAAGTCTGAACTCCTTAGGCGGCAACACCTGCGCCGTGCGGCCGCAGCTCACTGTATTCGTGTCATAGTCAAGCTGTACATCTCCCACTGTGATCTTATGCTCATTCACAATACGGGCACGGCGCAAAAGTGCCTTGATGCGGAGCAAAAGCTCCTGTCGGTCTGCTGGCTTTGTCATATAGTCATCCGTTCCGATGATGAATCCAGTATGCTTGTCTTGCGGCATATCTTTGGCCGTCAGCATCAGAATGGGGAGCATGCTGCCGCTGTCGCGGATCGTTTTTGTCAGTTCAAAACCGTCCATCTGTGGCATCATCACATCGCAAACCAGAAGATCAATTTGGTTATTATCCAATATTTCCAGAGCTTCCACGCCATTGGCAGCCACCAACGGCTCGTAACCATCACGCTTTAAGATCGCACTGAGCAGACGTGCCGTGCTTGGGTCATCCTCAGCGATCAAAATACGAAACATGATACACCATTCCTTTCTATACGGTTATTTTATACCTCAAAGATAAACAAAAGATAAACTGGTTTCTTTACCAAAAGTTTATCCTCCTGCGATATACTTCCAAGCGTTGAAACAAACTGCAAATGGAGGATATGACCGATGAAAACGCTTTATCTTGTTACTGGTGCAGCCGGATTTCTTGGCACAAATGTCTGCGCTCAACTGCTCGAACGTGGAGATGCTGTGCGTGCTTTTGTTCTGAAAGGTGATCCGGCTGTCAAATTTATTCCCAAAGAGGTCGAAGTGTTTGAGGGAGACCTGTGCAATCTTAAAGACTGCGAGAGTTTTTTTGCAGTCGGGCCCAACACCGAAACTGTCTGCATCCACTGCGCCAGTATGGTAACGATCAACCCCAATTACAGTGAAAAGCTCATCGCTGTCAATGTCGGCGGCACAGAAAATATGCTTACTGCGGCGAAAAAGCATCCCGAATGTAAGAAGTTCGTTTATGTATCCAGCACAGGTGCGATCCCCGAACTCCCCAAGGGCGAAAGCATCCATGAAGCCACCCGGTTTGTGCCGTATGATGACACCCGTGTGGTGGGATGGTACAGTCGAAGCAAGGCGATGGCAACCCAGAAGGTACTGGATGCCGCAGCTGACGGCCTGAACGCATGTGTCGTGCATCCCAGTGGGATTCTCGGCCCGAACGATCCTGCCATCGGCCAGACGACCCGTACCCTCATCCAGATTTTGAACGGCGAAATGCCGATTGGTATGGCCGGTTCGTTCAACCTTGTGGATGTCCGTGACCTTGCCACCGGTACGATTGCCGCAGCCGACCGCGGCCGCAAGGGAGAGTGCTACATTCTTTCCAACGATGAAGTTTCTTTGAAAGAGCTATGCGAAATGCTGAAGGCTGACACCGGATGCCGTGGCTGTTACTTCTATCTGCCGCTTTCCTTCGCACATTTTGCAGCCAAACAAATGGAAGCCCGTGCTGCCAAGACAGGAAAGCCTGCCGTACTGACCGAGTTCGCCGTTTACAATCTGGAGCGCAACAATCACTTTGACTGCACTAAGGCTAAAAATGAGTTAGGCTTTGCTCCGCGTCCCTATAAGGAAACGCTGCACGATCTGGCAGTCTGGCTAAAACAGGAGGGTAAAATCGCATGAAAAAAGTTTGTGTCATCACTGGAGGCGGCAGCGGCATGGGACTGGCCACCGCAAAACTCATTTGTGAATCCGGATACTACACGATTTTAGTTGGCCGTACCGCTTCTAAGCTGGAAAAGGCTGTGGCCGACCTATGTGCCATGGGCGGTGAAGCCGAAGCGTTTAGCTGCGATGTTTCTGACCGTGAAAGCTGCTTTGCATTGGCACGCCACGCTGCCGAATGCGGTGAGGTGAAGGCGGTTCTGCATATTGCAGGTCTCAGCCCCCACATGGACGATGCTGAGAAGATCCTGCGAGGCAATGCTTTGGGCACTGTCAACATCAATGATGCTTTTTACGAAGTAATAGCCTCCGGGGGATGCATCATTGACACTTCCAGTATGAGTGCCTATCTTGCACCATCCTTTATCATGCCGAAAAGGGCTTACAAACTGGCACGGACAGATCGTGAAGCGTTTTTGAAAAAGATGCTGGCGCGAGTCAATTTGATACCAAAAGATGCTCGTCCCGGCGTGGCCTATGCTATCAGCAAACATTTTGTCATCTGGTTTGCCAAAACTGATGCCGCACGGTTCGGAGCGAAAAATGTGCGCTGCCTGAGTGTGACCCCCGGCAACTTTGATACCCCCATGGGCGCACTGGAAAGTGAGCAGGCAGAAGTGTTCAAAAAATATTCTGCTTTGAAACGCAATGGCCATCCGGAAGAAATTGCAGCACTGTTCGTTTTGCTGTTGGATGAACGGTTGGGCTTCCTAACTGGCACAGATATCGTTATGGATGGCGGTGTCATCGCCAGTGGTGCTAGCGGATTGAGCCGGTAAAATGCAGCATGCCCATGTAATCTGTGTATGTCCACATCGTATTAAGATCGAGGTATCTTTAAAAATATTCCTTCAACCTCTCGGCAAATTTCATATTATCACGTCCGGTGAATTTAGCATAGCATAAATTTTCACTGCTGGCAATAAAGATGCTTTTCTATAAAAAGGGATAACCTCTAAACCCGACCACACCGCTGCATCACCCACATAGCCGAAGGCAATCAG
>CAVHXA010000102.1:0-5777 GCA_963639765.1 Oscillospiraceae bacterium
CAAGGGCAATTCGGGATATTGGGGTTCGGCAAAAGGGAAAAAAGGATTGGAGAGATGGAAACGGCAGGCATAATGCGGAATGGGAGGTCTATAGATGGCGGCAGCAACACCCGGAAGGGCGCAAGGCGGACTGTATCCGAGATACTGGTCTGAGCAAGCCAACGGTATACAAGTGGTGGGACAGTGAGCTGTCTGCGGTGTGGCAGGAGGACGGTCATCTGGTAGCCAGAGCGAGTCCATCCCAGGCATTGAGCGATATACTGGTGGACGCATTGAAAAATAAAACAGAAATGGAGTGAAGATTCAATAGAAAGAAGGAGTTGCAAATTTCATCGCTTTCGGATATACTTAGTATATCCGAAAGGAAGGGGCGATGTGTATGATTACGTCGATTCAGAAGTGGGGCAATAGCCAGGGGATTCGCATTCCAAAATTTATTCTTGAGTCGCTGGCTTGGACCGGCAGCGAACGTCTTGTTGTGAGCGCAGGGGATGATAAAATCGTGATAGAACGGGCAGAAAAGCGGAAGAATATCAAAGAACTTTTTGCGGATTATCATGGAGAATATATCCCTATCGAAATGGATTGGGGTGAGCCTGTTGGGGAGGAAGTATGGTAAAGCAAGGGGACATTATCAAGGTGGACTTCAATCCGCAGGCAGGCCACGAGCAGGCCGGCTATAGACCGGCTCTGGTGATCAGCAATGATTTTTTCAATCGAAAAACCAATCTCACGATAGTTTGCCCAATTACCAATACGGACAATCAATTTCCGCTGCATATTCCGCTTGACAGCAGGACGGAGACAACAGGGGTTGTGCTTTGCGAACACGTGAAAGCGTTGGATTTAAAAGCACGCCCATACAGGGTCATCGAACGGATTCCGAAGGAACAGCTTGAGAAAGTGATAGATGTGGTATTTTCTGAAATCGAGATACTATCGGAGGACGAATAGTCCTAAAAAATAACAGATATAAGTTATATAAAGTATATAAAGAATGTAAAATTAGACCGGCGGGGAGCATACTTGCCGGTCTTTTCTTTTTGCCATGTTCCTCCCGGCGCTAACAGCCATATTGACAATACAGTAAATACGATATATACTCTACATAAGATATATACAAGGCACAATTGAGATACTGTATATAACTTAAATAGCGTATGCAAAGAGGTGCAGTCAGATTGAAAGTTATTGCAATAGCAAATCAAAAGGGCGGTGTGGCCAAAACAACAACCACGCATAATCTCGGCGTTGCATTGGCTGCGGCTGGGAAAAAGGTTTTGTTGGTTGATCTGGACAGTCAGGCCAGCTTAACGATCAGCGTTGGACTTGAGCCGCTGGAGGTGCAGCGTACTATTGTAGATGTTCTGAAAAAGGACGGCGTACCGATCAGCGAGTGTGTCCAGAAGGTTCGGGAGGGGTTGTATATTGTCCCATCGATTATCGATCTGGCACCGATGGAAATGGAGATGTTGTCGAGGGCCAGTCGTGAAAAGATAATGGATCGTGCACTGAAGCAGGTGAAGGAGAACTATGATTTTATTCTGATCGATTGTCCTCCCCAGCTCTCTATCTTGACGATCAATGCGCTCTCTTGTGCCGATGGAGTGCTGATCCCGGTTAAGACGGACTATTTGGCCTACCGTGGGCTGACGCAGTTACAGGACAGCATCCGGGAAATCCAGGAGCTTATCAATCCTGATCTGAAGGTCATCGGAGTTTTGGCTACGCTGCACGATGCTCGGGTGAAGGATGACAGGGAGATCCTCGGTCTGCTGAAAGAAGAATATAATCTGCTGGGGGTTATTAAGCGATTGGCTGTGGCGAAAAAAGGAATATATGATGGGCTGGCTGTGGTGGAACAGACTCCTAATAGTGAGATCTCCACAGAGTACAAGGCCGTTGCAGAAATGATCATTTCGGGAAAGATGGAGAGGGAGGCGCTGCGTCATGAGTAAGTTGCAGGATCGGGAAAATAAAAGGAAGAGTATCATTGGAGGAATGATTGAAGCGCCGACATATCCAGAGGTTAATACCGGAAGCAGGGGCCGCCCGAAAGAGGATCGGGAACTGAAAAAGAGGGTCAGCCTGTCTGTGCTGCCAAGTCTGTATGATGATATACAGAAAATCGCTTATGTACAGCGCCGGAGCGTGAGCGAGCTGCTGTCCTCTATGATGGAGGAATATAGGAGTAGCCATACCTCAGAACTGGCCGAATACGAGAAACTGAAGTAATGCCTTAATGGGGGCGTGCGAAAGTGAAAGAACTCTCGTGACAGATAAAGCAAAGCAAAGAGACAGCCGACCGTGCAGGAGGCTGTCTCTTTGTTGGAGTGATGTTTGAAAAAGCAGAGAGTAGGTAGAGGAATAGAAGTGAAAAAGCGAATCCCATGGGTGAGGCAACTGGGAGCTGCAATATGAAGGATTCTCCGTACACTTGCATTATACCAAACAGGACAAATGGAACACAACAAATATTTTGATAACTTTTGGGCATTGACGAAGCGATAACTTTTGAGTATAATATAAGAAACGGGGGAATACTGAATGCACGAGATTATTTTCTATGAAGATAGCAAAGGGCGAAAACCTGTGCTTGAATATATCCAGGAATTGAAAAATGGAAACGGCAAAGATAGCCGGATCAAGCTAAACAAAGTAAATGACTACATACAGGCATTGAGTCTGTATGGGACGACCGAGTTAAGCGAGAACTATGTCAAGCATTTAGACGGCGATATATGGGAACTACGACCGATCCGTGATAGGATATTGTTCGCCGGAGTTGTGGACGGTCGATATGTACTGCTGCATCAGTTTATGAAGCAGACACAAAAAACACCGGCCAGAGAGATCGAAAAAGCAAAACGGGAACTGGCTGATTTTAAGGAAAGGAGCGGTTTGTAATGAGTGTTGAATTGAATGGTGCTAAGTGGACCACCTGGGAAGATGTGCGCAAGGAAGTGTTTACTCCGGAGGAAATTGCGGAAAGCGATTTGAGAGTGGCCCTTATTGGAGAACTGACTAAGGCCAGACGAGACAGAGGACTATCCCAGAGAGAGTTGGAAGAGCTGAGTGGTGTTAAGCAGCCGGTGATCGCTCGGATGGAGAATGGCAGCACGACCCCAAATCTGAGCACAGTTTTGAAAGTTCTTGCTCCACTCGGAAAGACTTTGTATATTGGAGACTTGAAGCAGGGATAAGGATCTCGGTACGATGACCAACGAGAAAGGATGGCGAGCATGAGCTGGGATAAGGCAAGCATTGGACAGATTCAACTTCCGGATCCGACAGACACAGATCCGCACCCGCGTCTGCTGCTTGACGGGCGCGGTATCCATGCTGGAGAGAGTTTGACGGCTTTGTTCCCGGACGGTTGGCGCGATATCACGCTGGAGATGCGTTGGGAGCCGACAGGCCCCGGCTGCTGGTATATCTCAACTCCGGGATATGGAGATGTTTGTCCGGTTGGCCTGTTTGTGAAGCTGACCAGGGAAGAATCATGGAAAGCTTTGTGGGCTGGTGCAAATAGCTTTACCAACGATATTTTTAAGCATGGACGGGATCAAAAAGTTAAGGACTGGGACGAGAAAATCTGATAATATCATGTGCAATGCACTTGCATATAGGCTGGATAATGGATATAATAAGGACACAAGCTACAGAAGCAAGGAAAGGAGTGCTATGTATGGCGAAAGGAAATATGACTCTGAGAGTGGAGCCGGAGCTGAAAGCTCAGGCGGCGGCTCTCTTCAAGTCTCTCGGTATGGATTTGAGCACAGCGACCGGCATTTTTTATCGGCAGGCGCTGAGATACCACGGGCTTCCTTTTGAGGTTCGGTTGGATGAGCCGAACGCTGTCACCTATGCTGCAATGGAAGCAGCAGAAAAGGACGAGGATATGCATGGGCCGTTTGACAGTGTGGCGGAACTGATGGAGGCGCTCAATGCTTAAACCGGAGTTCACGGGACAATTCAAAAGAGACTATAAGCTGGCCATGAAACGTGGCTGTGACCCGGAAAAGCTGGAAGAAGTCATCTCGCTGCTCTGCAAAGAAGAGCCACTTCCAGACGTATATCGGGATCACGTCCTAACCAATTCAAGAAATTACAAGGGCATGAGAGAGTGCCATATAGAAACGGACTGGCTGCTGGTATATAAAGTTTTGCAGCAGACGTTGATTTTGAAATTGATTAGGACAGGCTCTCACAGCGACCTGTTTTAGGTCTGGCTTGTGTGGCGTGCGGCGCAGCAGACGGCGCAGGCCGCACAGGCACTCCACGCCGGGACGATCCAGCAGCTTATGGAGGAAAATTCTGATGCAGGATCAGCGCAGACGCAAGAGACCACAGGAGCAACGGAAAAGAAAAGCTGGTTTCGGAAGCTATTCGGAGGATGAAAGACGTGGACGAAAAAAAGAAGAATGCAGACAGCGAACAGCAGAAGAAGGCTGTAAGTGCCTTCCTTTCCATGCGAGCAAAGGCTGCGGATAAAGGGTATTTGAGCGAAAAAGAAATTGAGACCGAGATAGCCGAGGCTCGCAAGGGAAAACTCGGATAAGAAAAATCACAGAGGGGCGCCCCTCTGTCCTTTGGTATAGCACCAAAGGACAATGACAATCTGAACAAAGAAGGAAAGAGGCGAAAACATATGAAGAACCGACTGCTCAGTATTCTGATCAGTTTTATGCTGGTTGTTGCATTACTACCGACTGCCGTCTTTGCGGCGGAAATTGAAGTCGGTACAGATGACGACTTGCAATCCAAAATCGACAGTGCAAATAGTGGCGATATTATCAAACTGACAGGCGACATTAAACTCAGAGACGGGCTGACAATCAACAAGATCGTTTACCTCGACATGAACGGCAAAACGGTAAGCAGTGTTGATGAGATTAAAGTTCAAGACGGCGGCCATCTGATCATTAGTGACAGCAGCGCCGCTGAAAGCGGGAACGTAAACATGGATATTGTGATTAAAGTCGGCTGCGCTCTCACCCTGAACAGCGGAACGGTGAAGAAACATATCTCTGTCAGAGGCAGCACATTCACCATGAACGGCGGTGCTGTCGATACAGGTGACAAGAGAGCAATTCATAACAGCGGCACCATGTATGCCAACGGCGGAACGGTGACGAGCACGAATACAGATGTTAATAACTCTCTGCTAAACTGGGGAACAATAGATGTTGGCACAGACAAAGACGGCACGACCTTTGATTGCTGTGTCGGCAACTGTCCAGGTGCGGTTATAAAAGACGGCATTTTTAAGGGCATGGTGAAGAACAGCGGAGGTAGCAGTGAGTATACCAACCCGGGAAAAATTACCGGCGGCACGTTTATGAACACTGTGACGAACGAGCGCGATGGCATCATCTCCGGCGGAACCTTTACAGGCACCGTGAACGGCGCGTACACCGTTGCCTTTGACTCGAACGGAGGCAGTGAAGTGCCGTGGCAGATACGCGCCAACGCGCCCGCCACCGTACCGGACAACCCCACCAAGGCGGGCTGCACCTTTGTGGGCTGGTATAAGGACGGAACGCCGTGGGATTTTGAAACCGCCGTAACAGAGAACATCACACTCGCGGCGAGGTGGAACGCCATCGTCTACGATGACAGCGAACCCAGCTATTCCATTACCGTGAACAAAGCCGAGAACGGCACAATCACCTCCAGCCGCCGCTATGCCGAGCGCGGAGATCGCGTAACACTGACGGTTGAGCCGGATACGGGCTGGACGCTGGAAACCTTGACCGTCACCGACAGGAACGGCA
>CAVHXA010000103.1:0-5696 GCA_963639765.1 Oscillospiraceae bacterium
TACCTTATCTTGCGGAAAATTGCAAGATATGGGCGGGATTTTTAGAGGTGCCCTTTTGTAAATGCAGTTACAAAAATATGCGCTGTCGCCCCCCCTCAGGGGGGCGTGGATTGAAATCCGACGCCTGTTCCCTTTACAGCTGATAGCATCTCAAAGAAGCAAGAACATTTTACAATTATTTTCACAAAGCATATTGACATTTTTACGCAATCGTGGTAAAATGTGATAGAGTTGTGAATCTTTCCCGAAAAATTCCGCCCATCCGTGAGGCGATTTTACCAAAAGAAATGAACAGGAAGGGCACGTGCCGACAGCTATGAAAGTTCTCATCATCAGCCACAATCGCAAGCTCCGGTTTTTCTTCAAACCGCCTCAGTTGTTTTTCACACCGATCCGGCTTGGATATATCGTCCGTATCCATGCGGGCAACGAGCTCGTTTCTGCAAACTTTTAACCCTTCATTTAGAGCCAGACCTAAGCCGAGGTTCTTCTCGTTCTTTACTCTATGAAGCATAGGATACTCATCAAGTATCGCGTAAAGTTCCGGTGTAAGGGGACCATCCTCCACCAGCACGATTTCGTCCGGCTTGACTGTCTGGTTAAGCATAGAATCAAGAGCCAGCCTTAGATACTCGGGATGTTCCTTTTTGTATAGAGACATTAAAACACTGTACTTTTCCACACTTACACCCCCAACAGCTCTTTTGCTTCCTCTTGTTTTTCCTCGTATTCTTCAACACTTATTCTTCCATTTTTCAGCAGGTAATCTCCAAAATCATCGGTGATATCAATCTCATTGACATCGCTATCCTCCAGCCCCTTCTTACCAAAGAACACCTGTTTCACGGTATCGACTACTATCTTCACATCACCCAAGAACGTGACGTTCCTTATGTACTCCAGATCCGTCTCTAGCTTTCCATCCCAGCTAATGGCGTTTCTGCCTCTCGTCTGAGCTAAACCGCTAAGACCCGGCCTCACATCATGCCTTCTTCTCTGCTCCGGCGTCATGAAAACCATATCTCGGACAAGTTGCGGTCTCGGGCCTATGACACTCATATCGCCTTTCAGGATATTGAACGCCTCCGGGAGTTCATCGAGCGAAGTACTTCTCAAAAACCTGCCATACCTATTCAGCCTTACCTCGTCCGGCAAAAGCTTTCCATTCTTATCCTTCCGATTATCCATCGTGCGGAACTTGATGAGCTTGAAGATCTTCTCATCTTTTCCCGGACGCTCCTGCGTGAAGAACGGATTCCCACGCATGAAAATCGCTCCGAGGATGATAAGGATAAGGTAGAGCCAAGAAAAAACAATCACAGCAAGCAAAGCACAGAGTATGTCAAGCGGTCGCTTGAAGTATTTTTCATATGGTCCCTTGTGTCTGGCTGCACACTTGTGTCTGCCTACGCCATCGTACCTATTCTCACTCATCCAAAACACCGTCTAATAATCTCAATCACTCTATCCTGCTCCTCTGCCGTCATCTTGTTATCGCTCGGCAAACAGCAACCTCTCTCAAAGATATCCGCCCCGACATCCTCACAGCCACCGGCGATATAAGCGTTGGTTCTTGCCCTGCCGTCACCATCGCGTGTGATGAAGGGGTGCATCCTATACATTGGCTGGAGATGCATACATTTCCATATCGGGCGTCCCTCAGCGTTGAAGAATGACAGTGCCTCCAGTATCTCTGTCGGGCAGGATTTGCCAGGAGCACTTCTATACAACGCCCTGTGGTCATCTCTGACTTGCTCACACATGGCCTCTTTATCAATGATGAGCGCACTCAGCCAGTAGTTCGGCTGTGTCCCCTCTGTGATCGGATTCATGGTCACAGGCAGATCCTTCAGACCCTCTCTGTATCTCTCATAAACTGCCTTTTTAGCTTCAATATGCTCCTCAAGGTGTCCATACTGTCCTCTTATAACGCCGGCAATCACATTGCTCATGCGGTAGTTATAGCCGACTTCCTCATGCTGATACCAGGGAGCAGCCTCGCGGCTCTGTGTAGACCACTTTCTCGCCCGGTTCGCATCCTCCAAGCTATTCGTCAACAGACAACCGCCAGAGCTTCCTGTAATAATCTTATTTCCGTTATAGCTGATGGCACTGTAGTCACCGAAAGAACCGCACTGCTTTCCATCCACCGTGGCTCCCATCGCTTCGGCAGCGTCCTCGATGAGCAACGCACCGTGCTTCTCGCAAATTCGCTTAATCTCATCAATCCGTCCGGGGAAGCCGTACAGCTCAGCAGCTACCACGAGCTTCACATCGGGGTACAGTTCAAACGCCTTCTCCAGCGCCACCGGATCCATGTTCCAAGACTCTGCCTCTGTGTCGATAAACACAGGAATGCCACCTTCATAAACCACTGGGTTCAGCGTCGCATCAAAGGTCATATCGGAGCAGAAAACCCGTTTTTCTTCCAACGCTCCGTGAGAAATTGTAGGCTTTCCATACAGCTTCTCCCCGGCGAGCTTGCAGCATAAGTGCAATGCAGCCGTACAAGAAGAAAGCCCCACCGCATATCTCACCTCAGCCTTCTCAGCCGCAATGCGTTCCACTTCGTTGATGTTCTCACCTACTGTGGACATCCAGTTGGTTTCGTAAGCTTCCGTCATATACTTCAGCTCTTCGCCATGCATGGTCGGCGAAGCCAGCCAGATCTTTTTATCAAACTTTTCAATTCCGCGAAAACGCTCGTCCATTACTTAGTTCTCCCTTACCTATCACCACACTTCTGTGGTTTTTTCTCCCGCGTGATGCGGTACTATGTACATCTCTTTTTCAGAGAGCGGTGTGTCTACCTACCCCGTGCGTCATCAACCCATATTTTTGTGAGGTTCGTCTACGCCGCCAAATGCGTTGCTATCAGTATCAAAATCATTAGTTTTATACCATTAAGCCTCTGCTTTTACACATTTTTCGTTACCCTCAGCATCATTTTGTGTCCTTCTCGGACGCAACCCGCAAAATGCAGGTTGATGGCGCACGGGGTTTCGTGGCGGTCAGGCGCAAACGCCACAATATATAGTGGTTGATTAGTTTTATATGCACTATATGTAGTTTTTCGCTTTTTTCAAAATAGGGGTGAAAACGAGCAAAATAAGCGCAAAAATACGAAAAATCAAAGCAAAATAGCCTTTTCGTTCCACATGGATTTCCGCTAATTGGGGGCGTTATTGTATCTGTCAAGCCCTCGCTGTGGCTGTTATTGCTACCGACAAACCCTCACTGCTGTTGTCATTGCTACCGACAAACCCTCACTGCTGTTGTCATTGCTACTGACAAATGATTGTCTTTGTAACCGTCCACGCTTCGTAGCCCATACTGCGGTTGTCTTTGTAACTGTCCATGGCTTTCCCAGCACTGTCTTTGTAACTGTCCGACCCTCGCTGTCTTTGCTACCGTCCACAGTCTTGCCTGCCCCGGCGTGGATGCCTGTAACAGGCAAAAAAATAGAGCCGCCGAAGCGACTCGTTCTACTACCCACAACAAAGAAGCCCACCTGGTAACTCTCCAGCCAGCTAATCTCTTAGCCAGTAGGAAAGCCACCAAGTGGGCTCCTTCAAATGTGTTTCTTCCTAATTATATATGTACTTTAAATCCGTACCCAATCCGCCACAGTGATACCGCTGTCCTCTACCTTATCTCTCAGTTCTATCAGCCAGTCGATATCCTCCGTCAAGCCTATAGCCGCGACCTCAGTCTTGCCTTCCGTCAGCTCCAGCATTTCACGGATTGTGTTTTTCTGCTCTGGGCTGATTGCTCCGCTGTTTTTCTGTTTCACCAGAAAAGCTCCTGCTGCCGCCTTCACTCATCGATGAGTTCCGCTAATGCCGGTCCGCTGATTTCAGTATCACCGGTGAACACGCGGCTCATCCTCTCCCGCCGCACCTCTGTGGGCATCAGGAAAAGACCGATTGATGTAATGCACTCTATCCATTTCGTTGTCATGTGTTTATCCTCCTGTTCCAGCCACGTCCGGGCTGTTTTTTCAGGACAAGACAGTAGCTCTAATTTTTGCACATAGCAAGTGGTTGTTGAAAAATAATTTTTATTTTCCCCAAGACTGAGCTTTCAGTCGCTTATCAGCGCCTCGCCAACCATGCACATGGTCATCACATCAATGCAGAACGACTGCAGTTCTGGATCCATCGAGTTGAGATATGACAATGCCCTACGGTGGATCTCCGTGATTTCCTCTGGGCTGTCCTCTATCTCCATGTGGTCTCCGTTTTCGGCTCTGACGTCGCCCCTGATCTCGTTGATAAGGCGATCCAGCAGATCACTGGCGTTCTCCAGAATGACGGCTGGAACTTCGTCCTCGTTCACCACTATGTACACATAACCACACTTAGCGGAGTACAGAATATCAAAGTAATAATGAGCATCTATGTACGGCTTGAACGCCGCCATGATTGCATCCATCTTCGCTTTTTCTTCTGCGGGGTAAGGGTTCATTGTGTCAGCTCCCCTCGTAGTCAAACTCTTTGACCCCATCCTATGATGTCGTTCTTACAGAAAATTCCCTCCGCACCTCCAGCCAGTGTTGGGTGTGAGGATTGGAGGGACTTTAACTCTGCATCGTTCTTTCAAGGCGTAGATAACAAAGCCTCAGTCTATTTGATTAGAAAGGGCTTCACTTCATCCTTGGTAAGATCTGTGACATTCTTTCCCTGCTTCAATGCGTAATTCACCATGGCTCTGAAGTTATATTTTGCCTTAGGTGGATTTGCATACGGCTTGGGTGGATCAAAATAGCCAACGGGAAGTGATTCGCCTTCTAAGAACTTTGGGATTTTGACGACATTAGTTCCATTCATAATGATACACCTCCAACATCTTTTTTGCTTCATCCTCTGGAATCCAAAAATGGTATCTGTGCAAAGCTCCAAGATACACACCGCCAAATTTATCCAGATAATGTTCTAGAAGCTGCTCGTTTGCAGCAAAGCCATAAATCGCTCCTCCATGACCCCATTGGATTGATTTATCTGCTGCTATCGCAAACAAATGACCTCCAACGCCTTCATATTTTTGCTTACCAAAATCATGTTTGTTATTGTGAGGAGCTGCACAGGCCCAATGAATATAAACAGCATCGGCGTCCTTGTCATCCCTGAGACCAACAAGTCCTTGAATTTCATTGCTGTCAAGAAGCGCAAGTGCATACACTTCTACGTCCTTCGGCACTTCATCCCAGTTGATATGCCACCCATCCTTCTTTTTGAACTTTTTCAAGTATGAGCGACTTTCAATCTTAAACACAACTGTATCTTTTAAGTCTCCAGATTCCGTATCTCGAAGGCACGGGACAATATCATCTATCCAGATATCAAGACAGCCTTGCTCTATAAGTTCTTTTTCATCCATAGCCGCGATGCCTCCTTTCAGCACTAATCTTACAGGCGGATACACTAAACCCATCGTACTTATATTGTAAACCCAAAACTCGTTTTTGTCAATAGCTTCAACGAATTTTGCTCTTGTAACTTTTTCTTGAACACGAAGCAAAAAGCCCACCTACTCACTTTTCCACCAGGGAAATTCCATCCCAAGCGGAAAGGTAAGTAAGTGGGCAAGCGGTACGCCTTATCCCGCCATCTTCTGCTTTTCATACTCCAGTCTGTCCTCATACACATCCACACGCACGACCTCTCTTGAAAAGCGTTCTTCATCGAATTCGTCCC
>CAVHXA010000104.1:0-5686 GCA_963639765.1 Oscillospiraceae bacterium
CAAACAGTACGTTTTACCGATCATTGTCTCGACTTTGCATTGTAAAAAAGGCTGGTTGAAGTAACGATGGATGATATCTGGACAATGAACTAAATATCTACAGAGAACATAAAAAGAAGGAGACTGTGGTATGATTGTTGTATCTGATACGACATCTCTGATATCTCTTCTTAAACTTGTGAGGAAATACAAATGTTGAATATATATTTTGGTGAGATGCCGGAAGCAATCTATGATACATCGACTTATTTCAGGCATGCTTATAAGAATAAGTGGATTACCGATCCTATGACGATGGAAATAATCCGGGATGTAGACAATTCAGAGGTGATTGGCGATAACCTAATTCAGAGCCCAGTCTTAGGGGCCATCTCTCCAATACAATTATCAGGTGGTGCGAAAACGCTTATTCTGATTTATCAGGATTCCGGCAAGATCTTTAATGCTTCCAAATGTGGAGATAATTGTGCCAAGTGGTTGCTGAAGATGGCAGAAAAGAAGAAAAAGGTTATCAACCTGCGTCACATCATGAATTTTGGGGAAGGAGAATTTAAGATTAAAATTTTAAACAATGGAAAGATTGTCACCAGCATGAAGGAACTGGTCCTTTTGGCCGGTGAATATGTGTGAGGTCGATATGAAGGGGAAACATATCGTTAAAATCTCTGACAATCGGGTTAAGTATAATTTTGAATTGATTCGAAACATTACTATTGTGCAGGGCAACAGTGGTACTGGGAAAACCACACTGTTTGATATGATCGCGGCGTATGCACGTCTTAAGGATAAGAGCGGCGTGCAGATTGTGTGTGACAAACCGTGTATTGCTCTTCGGCCAGATTCTGACTGGCAGCATATGCTTGAAAACGCAGAGGACAGCATTGTTTTCATTGACGAGGAGTCCGATTATGTCGGACAGCAGAAGTTCGCCTCTGTAATCAAGCAAACCAGTAATTATTATGTCATCTTTACTCGTGAAAATCTGCATAATCTTCCCTACAGTGTGGAGGAAATTTATGAGATCCATACATCCGGAAAATATCATACCTTTCGTAAGATGTACAAACAGCAATCTGGTTATAGATATTCATTGAAGGGCAGTCGGAGAAAGAAGACAGACTTTTCTTATTTCATTACTGAAGATTCCAAAAGCGGGTTGGAATTCTATGAGCACTACTTTGAAGGTGATGCGGTTGAGTGTGTCTCTGCAGGGGCTAATTCATCTATTTATGCCTGGTTGGTAGCCAATAAGGATAAAAAAATATTTGTTGTGGCAGATGGTGCCGCTTTTGGTGCGGAAATGAATCGTGTGATGGCGCTTCAGGAACATTATCCGAATATGACAATCTGTTTGCCGGAATCGTTTGAATGGTTAATCTTGAAGTCGGGACTTGTTCAGACGAATGGTTTAAATGAGATACTGGACAACACGTCTGAGTATTTGGAGTCTTCCGATTATTTCAGCTGGGAGCAGTTCTTTACAAGCTATCTGGTGCAGAATACAAAAGGCACGCATTACAGCTATAACAAAAATGAACTGAATCGTTATTATACTGTTCGTAACAATATGGAACAGATCGTGGCACTGATTGGGATAGGCGAACAGAGTACATAGAGATGGGGCTGCAATACGATTAGGGTTACCTTGACCGGCAACAGAAGATTTGAAGAAGCCGTGCAGGAGTTGCCGGCAGAAGGAGGTGTTAGTATGTGTGAAGTATTGGACAGAGTTGAGAATAAAGGACGTGAAGAAGGACTGGCTGAAGGTAAGCTGGAAGGTATGACACAGATCTACTACACCAAGCTGCATTATTCTGCAGATCAGATTGCAGAGGAATTGGATGCTCCGGTAGATAGAATTCAGGAGCTGATCCAGCAGATTGTGAGCGAATCCGGGAAGGGAGAAAAGTAAACCGGGCGAGAACAGTAGCTGGGTACATTTTGGGTACAGCAGCTGATGAACAACGCGGATTTGAGAAAAAACGTATCAAAAGATACGCTAGCGTATCGCGAAATATATGGACAAAAACAGTTTGCAGAGAACCAGCGGTCGAGCTTGAATAATTCCGAGTGGCTTTCAGATTCCAGAATTATATAAAATGTTTAGGGCCAAAGGTTGTACGCGGGTGTATGACTTTTGGCCTTTTGCTCTACTAAAAATCAGGAGGAGTCCATAAACGGTAAACGAGCACCGCACCAATCCGATGAAGAGTGGCGGCAGACTATTCTTAAAGCCAGAACGTGCGGAGGCAGCGATTTTGAGTATTGCAGAAGTTATGGCACACCAAACAGTACGTTTTACCGATCATTGTCTCGACTTTGCATTGTAAAAAAGGCTGGATGAAGTAACGATGGATGATATCTGGACAATGAACTAAATATCTACAGAGAACTAAAAAAAGGCGCAAACATGGATAAAATTACAGAAATTTTAGATAGCGGTAAAAAGATGAATGCCATCAAAGATGTGGCGATAAGGACAATTGGCGCAGAAGAAACGGATAAAGCGTGGGAAGAAGCACGAAGTATTCTTGCCGATATACTAAGCAAATACCCGTCAATACAGCCCAAGGAACAGACTCATACAGATTTGATTTTTCCTCATATTTCTGTGTATAAGGCTCTCCTTAACAGTCATGTCGATGTTGCTATGAAAATCATGGAAGAGGGAGAGGCAATTACGGCAAAGGAAACCGGAAGCTCTTATCAGAAGATTGTTAAGATTCCATTTGGCAAGACACTGTTTTTCAAGGCATTTGCTATGGGCTGTAAGAGCGGCTTTGGCGCAGATGCAGGCTTTTCAAATGTAGTTCACAAGGCTACAGGAAAAGAATACAAGATGGATGTTACAGCGTGCCCTTATGTAAAATATTGTGAGGGTGAGGGTTGCCCTGAGCTTACACATATTTTCTGCGATAACGATATCTATGCTTATGGACATCTGGGTGGAATCCGCTTTACAAGAACAGAGACACTTGGAACAGGCGGAAGCAAGTGCGATTTCTGGCTTGAGAGAGAAAAAAGTTAAGATTTGAATCTTAAACAATAGATGAGGAGATACAAAGTGTTGAGCAATTAAAAGTTGCCGCCGATACAAAATTAAGTGAAACAGAGATGAAAAAAACTAGAAGAAGTTGCTGCTGAACTGAATGTAAAAGTGTTAGGACCGTATATGTTCCGTTTTGCAGTTAGAAAGAAAGGATAATATAGCTCATGCGACGCCTGAAATATTGTACTGCTGATGCAGTTGCTTTAGTGAGGGAGCAAAGAAAAAGGAGGATTGCTTTGCATGCTGACGAATATGTCAAACGAGAGAGATAAATCTATCGTCGCTGAATTAACGGAAGGACAGGATGTCGGGACAATCGGAGGCTACTGTGAGGAGGGCTTTCCAATCTATTATGCCAATGATAAAATGGCACGCCTGCTCGGGTATACCGATGTCAATGATCTGATTGAGGGTATCCATGGCAAGGTTGCAAATACCATTCATCCGGATGATATGGACCGAGTGGCCAGGGAACTTAATAACGGCAATTACTACGAAGGTATGACATATAAGATTACCTATCGTATGCTGAAAAAAGACGGAAGCTCGCTGTGGACGGTGGATAAGGGGAAGGTCATACGCACGGAAGGCGGTAGACTGGCTATTTTAAGCATCTGCAACGATATGACGGAATTTATCGACAGGCATGCCGAGCTTGAAAGAAGCAATAAACTTTCGAAATCCACCTTAGAGAATATGCCGGGAGGATATCATCGCTGCGCCGCCGAGGAGGGCTATCCGTTCCTGTATATCAGTGATCGCTTCTGCGAGATGTTCGGCTGGACAAGAGAAGAAATCGAGACGGAATTTGACAATAAGTTCATTAACATGATGCATCCGGAGGATACAGAGTCTACGTTAGAGTACGCGGAGCTGTTAAGGCATAGCAAAAATGAAAACGTTTTAGATGCCATTTACCGCATGAGAGGAAAGAATGGCTATATATGGGTATCTGACTCTACATCTCTTGTTACTGTTGGCGCTCAAACCTTTTATCAGGGCACGCTTACAGATGTCACTAATTTTGTCGTTGCACAAAAGAAACAGGAGAAGCAGCTCAGCGAACAGATCGAAATTTCCAATACATTGGCAAGAAGTTTCAAGAATGTCTACCGGGTTAATCTCAAAACGGGCAAGACGAAAGTGCTGAAGCTTGAAACAAAATATGTTGTGCTCCCGCAGATGGATGAAAATCAGGAGTTTTCTTATGATGCTCTGATTCATCCGTGGATTGATTCCTTGGTTTATTCAGAGGAACGGGAGGAAATGCATGATGCGTTAAGTATTCAAAATCTGAAAAAGCAGCTTGCTGAGCATGAAGAATATGTGGGAAATTATCGCAGTATTGCCACAGGAGAGATTCACTATTATCAATACAATGCCAGCAAGATGGAAGCAGATTCGGATGTAATTATTCTCGGCTTCCAGAATATTGATGACATCATTGAAGAACATTTGGAGACAGAACGAAAAGAAAGAGAAAAAGAGGAGGCTCATCAAAAGGAACTGATTGCGGCTAAGGAGAGCGCTGATCGGGCGAACGCTGCAAAGACGGAGTTTCTGCTGCGGATGTCCCATGATATCCGTACTCCTATCAATGGCATCATGGGAATGCTGGATATTGCGGATAAAACGGCAGATAATCTGGAACGGCAGACGGACTGCAGGAAAAAAATAAGAGAAGCGTCCGTAATACTGCTGGATTTGATCAATGAAGTCCTGGATATGAGTAAATTAGAATCGGGTGAGATTCAGATCGAGCATGTTCCTTTTGACATGACCAGTGTCTGCAGAGAGGTTTATTACGCAGTAAAAAAGCAGGCAGACGACAGGGACATTGAGATTGTCCAGGAAGATTGCAACGCAAAAATCAACAGATTGATAGGCAGCCCCCTCCATTTAAAGAGGCTGATGCTGAATATCATGGGAAACGCGGTCAAGTACAACAAGGATCATGGAAAAATATACATTATCTGCAGAACATCCGATGTCGACAAGGATAAGGTCAATCTGGAATTTAAATGCCGTGATACAGGCATCGGAATGAGCCCTGAGTTTATGGAACATATATTCGAACCGTTCACGCAGGAAAATGCAGCCGCGCGGACCAAGTATGCAGGTACAGGTCTTGGAATGTCGATTGCAAAAAGCCTGGCCGATAAGATGGGCGGCACGATTACGGTCACGAGTGTCAAGGGAGAGGGAACTACCTTTGACGTCAGAATTCCGTTTGAAATCGACCAATCGGTACCGAAGGCTGCCGCAGCTGAGCCGGAAGAAAAACGGGCTTCTATCAAGGGAATGAAAATTCTTCTTGCAGAGGATAATGAACTGAACATGGAAATTGCCAAATTCCTGCTGGAGGAGGAAGGTGCCCTTGTTACAGAAGCCTGGAATGGGAAAGAGGCGCTGGATATCTTTATGGCGGCTTCGGAAGATGAGATTGATGTCATTCTCATGGATGTTATGATGCCGATCATGGATGGCTATGAGACTACCCGGAAGATCCGTGAATCTGCGAAACCGAATGCGGCAGTGATTCCCATTATTGCGATGACCGCCAATGCATTTGCAGAGGACCGGGTAGCGGCGCTCAACGCCGGCATGAATGAGCATATTGCAAAGCCGCTGAATACC
>CAVHXA010000105.1:0-5558 GCA_963639765.1 Oscillospiraceae bacterium
GACAGGGACATCTCGCCGCGCCCGGCCACACGAAAGCTCTCGGTGCTGTTTTCCACGTCGGAAACCTGCAGAGAGACGTCTTTGAGCGTTTCTTTGGTCAGCCGCTGGCGGATCTGGCGAGAGGTAACAAATTTGCCTTCACGCCCGGCAAAAGGGGAATCGTTTACGCTGAAGGTCATTTCGACTGTGGGCTCGGAGATTTTTACAAAGCTCAGCGGCTCGGGAGTGCCCGGTGCGCACAGCGTGTCGCCAATGGTAACATCGGCAATACCGCTTACGGCAATGATCTCGCCGGCGGAGGCATGCGGAATCGCAACACGGTTCAGGCCCTCGAAGCGGTACATGGAGACGATCTTGGCCCGTTCGGGCGGAGCACTGATGTTGTGGTAGTTGCAGACACTGATTTCCTGGTTTTGGTTGATCTCGCCGCGCTCGATGCGGCCGATCGCAATGCGTCCGACGTATTCGCTGTAGTCAACTGAGGATATAAGCATCTGAAAAGGCGCTTCGGTATCCTGTTCAGGCGGGTCGATATAGTCGGTGATGGTTTGAAACAGAGGCGTGAGATCTGTGCCGGCAACATCGGGTGAATACGAGGCCGTGCCATTGCGGCCTGAACAGAACAGCATAGGACTGTCGAGCTGTTCATCGGTGGCGTTGAGGTCGAGAAGCAGTTCGAGAACCTCATCGATCACTTCGAGCACACGCTGGTCGGGACGGTCTATCTTGTTGATGACAACGATGATCTTGTGTCCCAGCTCAAGCGCACGGCTGAGTACAAAACGGGTCTGCGGCATTGGGCCCTCTGCTGCGTCGACAAGAAGCAGTACGCCGTTGACCATTTTAAGGACGCGCTCTACTTCGCCGCCGAAATCAGCGTGCCCCGGCGTGTCTACGATGTTGATGCGCGTGGAGTTCCAGGTTACTGCGGTATTTTTGGACAGAATAGTGATGCCGCGTTCGCGCTCCAGCGCACCGGAGTCAAGAGCTCGGTCCTGCATTTCCTGGTTGCTGCGAAATACGCCGCTCTGCTTGAGCATCTCGTCGACCAATGTGGTCTTTCCATGGTCAACGTGGGCGATGATTGCAATATTTCTAATATCTTCCATATATGGCACTTCCTAGCTTTTCAACTGCACAATTTTCCCTAAAAGTTTTATCATGTCATGATAGGAAATGCAAGGGAAACCAGCACGAATCCATAAGAAAGTCTGACTGAGGCAGCACCGCGGGAAGCTCTTGCAGTTTTCTGTACTGCCGGAACATATTTCCAAAAGATCATGCGAAATCCACAGACGTGTTTGCACGCTGCTGCTCAAAAGAGCCGATAGACAGCAAAAACCCGCAGACCCGGCGCTGCGGCGCAGCACACGGAATCTGCGGGAATCGAGCTTTTGACTGGTACACTGCCGGACGGGGGAGGATACGTCAGTTTTTTCGGATAGCCGTAAGGATCCGGACTACAGCAGGAGCCAGGATCACATTGATCAGCAGCTCAACGATAAAGTTGAGGCCGACCATGACAACGATCAGATACAGGCCGGCTCCCCCCGAAAAGCCCGCAGCTTCGGCCCAGCCGGCAATGGTATCGAAAAAGAACAGTCTGCAGCCAAGCAGAAAGATGCCGGTATTGATAATCGGACAAACAATGGCAGAAATCGCGACAGACAGATAGCGGCTTCTGCGGCTGAGCAGACGGTAGACCAGACCGGAAAGCAGGCCGGCCAGCATACCTTTGAGCAGGACCACAAGCACTGTACCGATGGGGTCTACGGTAAGAAAGGCTGCGGCATCACCCGAAAGAAGTACGGTTGCACCAAAGGCAAAGCCCAGCCATGCACCGGCACCGGTGCCATATGTTGCCGCGCCCACGACAATGGGAAGCAGCACCAGAGAAATGGAGAAGGGCCCGAAGCGAATGAAGCTGCCAAGCAGCTGCAGCACAACCACGATTGCCGTGAGCAGCCCGACGCCGACCAGAGTGTGTACACCGATGGTCTGTTTTTTTGTGTTGTTCAACGCGATAACCTCCTGCTGCTGCTCCCAAAAACAGGGATGCAGCGCATATTTTCGCGGGACCGGGCCCGCAGCGTCATTCTATCCCAAGCGTACACCTGTGTCAAGCCAAAGGAACCTTTCCGGATCTGTTCCGGCTGCGGCAGACTTTTGCCGTATCTGTTTAAAAACGGACTGCTGCTGAAAAACCGCACATGCACGTTGATTTGCAGGGGCTTTTGTACTAGAATAGGATGCAACACCGCGCAGTGGAGCCGGGCGGCAATGCAGGCAAAAAAGCATAGCCCGTCTGCTGCCGCAGGACGGACACGGAAAGACCGGAACGGTCCATCCGGGCAGAGCTGCCAAAAGATGCGGGCAGCTGTCAACTTTCATACGGATCTCCTGCAGAAAGCTTCGGTACAAACCGGGTGCTTCGAGATCAGATGTGTGCTTTTATGGTGGTGAGAAGCAGATGGAAAATCAGTCATACTACACAGTTATTGTTTTTCTGATCATCAGCGCCATGCTGATCATGCAGCTGTTTGTCTCACACAACAATACCTTTCTGCCCGCTCACAAAACCCTGTTCCGAACGCTTTTTGCAGTGATTGCGGCGGCCGCCCTGTGCGAATGGCTGGGCGCCAGTCTGCAGGGAGCACCGCGATATACTCGTGCGGCACACATCGTCATAAAGACCTGCGAGCTTTCCATTGCTCCATCTATCGGATTTCTGTTTGCCTGGATTATCGACAATCGCCATCGTAAGATCATCTGGACCTTTCTTGCAATCCACGCACTGGCAGAATGTCTGTCCGGCATTTTCGGCTTCATCTATGTTGTCGACGAAAACAACATCTATTCCCATGCGCAGGGCTACTGGATCTATATTGCATGCTACATTCTTTCAGCCCTCTACTGCATTGCTGTGGTCTTCAGAAACGTCAAAAAATACCAATATAGAGGCGGCCTCGTATTTCTCCTGATTGTTCTGTGGATGATGGCAGGCATTGTTGTTCAGCTTGTCAACAGCAGCCTCAAGGTCGACTATGTCTCTGTGGGCATGGCAGCAATTCTGGTCTATGTATTCACACTCGAGATGATTCAGCAGACCGACGCGCTCACACAGCTGATCAATCGCCGGGGCTATGAAAACAGCATCTTTCACATCGAAGAAAAAAGTATTATTATCTTTTTCGACGTAGACAGCTTCAAACAGGTCAACGACCGATACGGCCATGCCTTTGGCGACGTTGTGCTCAGACATTTCGGCCAGAGCATCAAAAGGGTCTATGCACCCTATGGCCGGTGTTTTCGCTACGGCGGAGACGAATTCTGCGTGATCCTCACAAAAAACCTTGACCATGTCGAGGAGCTCAACGATCGGTTCATACAGGAGCTTGCACAGCTGCGTGAGCAGGAGCCCCGCCTGCCCGGCGTATCGGTGGGCTATGCGCGGTTCACACCCGGGAACGACAGTATTCGCGATGTGATCAGGCAGGCAGACGAAATGATGTACCGAAGCAAGCAGCAATAGAAGGGAGTTTTGTGACTTATGGCATGTACGACAATTCTTATCGGGAAAAATGCAAGTTTTGACGGCTCTACAATGATTGCCCGCAACGACGACGGTCACTTCGACGTAAAGCGACTGACGGTTATACAGCCAAAGGATCAGCCAAAAATCTACTGCAGCAAAATCGGCCATCTCGAAATTCCTCTGCCGGAAGCTCCCCTGCGCTACACTGCCACGCCCAGCGTGGACCGGACAAACGGCATCTGGGCCGCCAATGGCATCAATGCTGCAAATGTGGCCATGACTGCCACAGAAACCATTACAACCAACCCCAGGGTTCTGGGTGCCGACCCACTGGTCTGCTATGTCCCCGGGAAGACTCCGAGAGGAAAGGAAACGCCGGGCGGCATCGGTGAAGAAGACCTTGTCTGTCTTGTACTTCCGTATATCCGCAGCGCGAGACAGGGCGTTGAGCGACTTGGGTCTCTGCTGGAGAAATACGGAACCTATGAATCCAATGGCATCGCTTTTTCCGACCGGGACGAAATCTGGTGGATGGAGACCATCGGCGGGCACCACTGGATTGCCTGCCGCGTTCCGGACGACAGCTATGTGATCATGCCAAACCAGTTCGGTCTGGACCACTTTGATTTCGACGATGCGTTCGGCGAAAAGAAAAACTATATGTGCTCTGCCGATTTGCCGGACTTTATCCGCAGCAACCATCTGGATCTGGGTTTGCAGGGAGATTTCAATCCAAGACTGGCTTTTGGCTCCCACAGCGACGCAGACCACGTATACAACACCCCACGCGCCTGGTATATGGGTCGGTATTTCAACCCGAACACGGTCCGCTGGGACGGACCGGATGCCGACTATACTCCACACAGCGACAACATCCCCTGGTCGTTTGTGCCTGAGCATAAAATTACGGTAGAAGACGTGAAGTACATTCTTTCCTCGCATTACCAGACAACCTCCTATGATCCCTACTGCAGGGCATCGCGTGAGCAGCCGGAAAAATACCGTCCTATCGGCATCAACCGCACCGGCGTTATGGCAATTCTGCAGCTTCGCGGATATCTGCCGGAAGAAATTTCCGCTCTTGAATGGATCTGCTTCGGTGCAAACCCGTTTAATGCGGCGCTGCCGGTATATGCAAACGCAGACAGGATGCCGGCATATCTCGACAAGGTCACCACAGACGTTTCAACGGATACCTTCTATTGGGCAAGCCGCCTGATCGGGGCCATGGCCGACGCACACCATGCTTCGTGCGTGCAAATTATTGAACGCTATCAGGCCGCGGTTGCCAATTTCGGAACGGCTCTGATTCACAGCTATGATCAGAAAATGATAACATCCAGGGATTTTTCACAAACCGAAAAGGCAAACAGCGAGCTGGCGAAAATGGCAAAAAAAGAAACATCTGATGCGCTGGGAAAGGTACTGCTCCAGGCCAGCGAGGCCATGCGCTGCGGATATCAGCGGACCGATACCTGATACAAGGGTGCATGGTCCGGCATACCAGCCACATCAAAATCGTTCCGGAAATGATCTGTATCTCCGATGTTGGATGCCAGATGTTGGCGGTACAGATCAGACGTCCATGGAAAAGGAAAGACTGTTCGGTTCAAATGAAAGTGCGCGGAAAATCGGGTACATATCAAAAAGCAGGGAGCTTTTCTGCAGGGGTCCGGCACAAAAACAGGCCTTCGTGCATGCTGTGCCAGAGCCCGTGTCTGCAAGAAGGCACATTTTTGCGTAAAATCTCTTGACAAAAGCGGACCCTTCTGCTATACTTGGAACCGTTGAGAGCAATAAAATATTTGTGCGTGCGGTTTCACCGGGTATCTTGGGGAAAGCAGTCACGTACCCACGGATCAAAAACTTAATACGTACTTTTTCAAGCACAACAATTCGCATGGGGGTATAGCTCAGCTGGGAGAGCGCTTGAATGGCATTCAAGAGGTCAGCGGTTCGATCCCGCTTATCTCCACCAACAACAGACCGTAAGGCCAACGCCTTACGGTCTTGTTCTATCTAC
>CAVHXA010000106.1:0-5461 GCA_963639765.1 Oscillospiraceae bacterium
GCCCCAGGCAGCGCCCCTATGCGACCAATAACTTCTACGCCGTATTGGAACGGCAGGACAAATTAGACCGGGAGGTGTATCGTATTGTCCACCCGCACCAGGCTCACCCGCGCCGAAAGGCGTCAGATCGCAGCCGCCATCGCAAGAGCGAAGCGGCAGGATAAGAAACAGAAGTCCGCACAGGACAGCATTCCGTTCCAGAGAATGTTCCCCGACGGCATCTGCCGTGTGACGGACAGCTATTATACAAAAACCGTCCAGTTTCAGGACATCAACTACCAGCTCAACCAGAACGAGGACAAGACCGCCATCTTTGACGCATGGTGCGATTTCCTCAACTATTTCGACAGCTCCGTGAAGTTCCAGCTCTCCTTTGTCAACCGCACAGCCACCCGGGACAGCTACGCGCGGAACATCGTCATCCCGCCCCGGGGCGACGACTTTGACAATATCCGCGCGGAATACTCCGAGATGCTGCAAAACCAGCTGGCCCGAGGCAACAACGGACTCATCAAGACCAAATACCTGACCTTCGGCGTGGAGGCGGAAAGCCTCAAAACCGCAAAGCCGAGGCTGGAGCGCATTGAGACGGATCTTCTCAACAACTTCAAGCGACTGGGCGTGCAGGCAGAGAGCATGAACGGTCATGACCGTCTGCGGCTGATGCACGGCATCCTCCACATGGACGAGCAGGAGCCCTTCCGCTTTTCCTGGGACTGGCTGGCATCCTCCGGGCTGTCGGTGAAGGATTTCATCGCGCCCAGCTCCTTCGAGTTCCGCACGGGGCACAGCTTCTGCGTGGGCAAGCGCATCGGCTGCGCGTCCTTCCTGCAGATCCTCGCACCGGAGCTCAACGACCGGATGCTGGCGGACTTTCTGGATATGGAAAGCTCCCTCATCGTCACCATGCATGTCCAGTCCGTGGATCAGGTGAAGGCCATCAAGACCATCAAGCGCAAGATCACCGATCTCGACCGCATGAAGATGGACGAGCAGAAAAAAGCCGTCCGCGCCGGATACGACATGGACATCATCCCCTCCGATCTCGCCACCTACGGTACGGAGGCGAAAAAGCTGCTGCAGGATCTGCAGAGCCGCAACGAGCGCATGTTCCTGCTGACTTTCATCGTGGTCAACACGGCGGGCAGCCGCCAGCAGCTGGACAACAACGTATTCCAGGCGGCCAGCATCGCCCAGAAGTACAACTGCCAGCTGACGAAGCTGGACTTCCGGCAGGAGGAGGGGCTTATGAGCTCTCTCCCCCTGGGACTGAACCAGCTGGAGATCCAGCGCGGGCTCACCACCTCCAGCGTGGCCATCTTTATCCCCTTTACCACGCAGGAGCTGTTTCAGGACGGCAGGGAGGCGCTCTACTGCGGGCTGAACGCCCTGAGCAACAACCTCATCATGGTGGATCGCAAGCTCTTGAAGAACCCCAACGGTCTCATCCTCGGCACGCCCGGCTCCGGCAAGAGCTTTGCCGCCAAGCGGGAGATCGCCAACGTGTTCCTCGTCACAAACGACGATATCATCATCTGTGACCCGGAGGCGGAATACGGACCGCTGGTGGAGCGGCTGCACGGGCAGGTCATCAAAATTTCGCCCACCAGCCCGCACTACATCAATCCCATGGACCTGAACCTCAACTACTCGGACGATGAAAATCCGCTGAGCCTGAAATCCGACTTCATCCTCTCCCTGTGTGAGCTCATCGTGGGAGGTAAGGACGGTCTCAAACCAGTAGAGAAAACCATCATCGACCGCTGCGTGCGCATGGTCTACCGGGACTATCTCAGCGATCCCTGCCCGGAGAAGATGCCCATTCTGGAGGATCTGTACAACGAGCTGCGGAAGCAGGAGGAAAAGGAGGCACAGTACATCGCCACAGCGCTGGAAATCTACGTCACCGGCTCTCTGAACGTATTCAACCACCGCACCAACATCAACATCGCCAACCGCATTGTGTCTTTTGATATCAAGGAACTGGGCAAGCAGCTCAAGAAGATCGGGATGCTCATCGTGCAGGACGCAGTGTGGAACCGCGTCACCATCAACCGCGAGGCCCGCAAATCCACCCGCTACTATATTGACGAAATGCACCTGCTTTTGAAAGAGGAGCAGACGGCGGCCTATACCGTGGAAATCTGGAAACGCTTTCGCAAATGGGGCGGCATCCCCAGCGGCATTACCCAGAACATCAAGGACCTGCTCTCTTCCCGCGAGGTGGAGAACATCTTTGAAAACTCGGACTTTATCCTCATGCTCAACCAGGCATCGGGCGACCGGCAGATTCTCGCCAAACAGCTCAATATTTCTCCCCATCAGCTCTCGTATGTCACCCATTCGGGTGAAGGAGAAGGGCTGCTTTTTTATGGCAATGTCATCCTGCCCTTCGTGGATCGTTTCCCGAAGAACACCGAGCTCTATGGCATCATGACCACAAAACCACTGGACAAGCAGCCTGCATAACACAACCGGAAAGGACAATCGACATGGAAAACAAACTGGAAATCTTCAACAGCACGGAGTTCGGCACCGTCCGCATCCTTCAGGAAGGGGAAAAACACCTGTTTTGCGGTTCGGATGCCGCAAAGGCATTGGGGTATAGCCGACCAAATGATGCGATTACCGCTCATTGCAGGTATACGGTAAAACGCCGTATACCCCATCCGCAGGCCGAAAACAAGGAGATCGAGATGCTGTTCATCCCGGAGGGCGACGTGTACCGGCTCATCACCCACAGCAAGCTGCCATCCGCAGACCGTTTTGAGAAATGGGTGTTCGACGAGGTGCTGCCCGGCATCCGCAGGCATGGCGCGTACATGACAAAGCCGGTTCTGGAGCAGGTTCTGGAAAACCCGGAGCTGGTGCTGCTCATGGCGCAGCGGATGCTGGAGGAACGGCAGAAGAACGAGCAGCTTCAGCAGGCACTGCGCGTTGCGAAGCCCAAGGCGGACTACTACGATGCCTTTATTCACCCGGAGAGCTGCACCAACATCCGCGCCACCGCCAAGGAGCTGAAGGTGCCGGAGAAGATGTTCACGGCCTTCCTTCTGCGCAAACGGTATCTCTACCGCGCGCCCTCCGGTACGCTGCTGCCCTACGCAAAGCCTGCCAGCGACGGTCTGTTTCAGGTAAAGGACTACATTGCCGTCAACGGCCATCAGGGGGTATATACCCTGGTCACGCCCAAGGGCAAGGCGCTGTTCCTCACCATGCTGGCCGAGATCGCCTGAGCATACAATATATATTATACGGAAAAGGAGCGAATCATCATGAAAAAGGAAAATCTGTATCTGATCCACGGCGAGGACTATCTGCGCCACATCGATGAAAAGATGGAGCTGTTCTGGATGGCGAATGTTCTTATGAACTACATCCATGAGCTGGGCAAGGAGGACCGCTTCCTGGATCACGTGCGCAGAGCTACACAGGACTATGACGAGCGCCTCGAGGAACTGTTCGAGAGCTGGGGCAGTGCTGTCAACTACATGGAAACCCACGACGTTGCGGATCTGTCCGATCTCATCGATAACGATCTGATCGAGCCGGAATACGCGGGCTATGTCCCTGCGGACAGGCCCTGCTGCCCCGGTGAGCGCTGCTGCGAGTATGCCGAGCGCATCGAGCGTAAATATGCGGCAAAGCGCGATGCGGGACCGGATGCGGAAGACGAGGCTTTTTATGATGCATATGAATATGACTACGATTATGATGACGAGGACGAATACGACGAGGACCGGGAGGACTGCGGGCCCGGCGCGGAGGGGCTGTTCGACTATCTGGAGGAGCTGCTTGCCATCGCCGATGAAACACGCGTAGCTGCCTCGGATCTGCTGGATACCACAAGCCGTCTGCTTGCCGTCGTGGATCGGGAGATCCGGGAGTATCGTGCGAAATAACCGCACCTGTAGCATCGGAGGTGAAGCCCATGGGCAAGCGCACGCCCCGGCTGCTGTTCACCGAGGAGGAGCGGACAGCACCGGAACTGAAGAAACCGATTCAAAAAGCGGAGAAGGCGTATAAAAAGCTGGAAAAGGCCGAGGCGAGGATTCCAAAGAAAACCGTCAAGCGAAAACAGCGTGTGGTGGATGCGAAAACCGGCACCGTCACCACGCGCCTGTCCTTTGAGGAGGTGGACAAAAAGCGTCCGCCATCGAAGCTCTCCCATGCAGTGCGGGACGCACCCGGCAACGCCGTGTTGTCCGCCGTACACCGTGAGATTCGGGAGCATGAACAGGACAACGTGGGCGTGGAGAGCGCCCACGGCGCAGAACAGGTGTCGGAGCGCGTGCTGCGGCTGGCGCAGCACGTCCATCGCAGCCACCGGGAGAAGCCCTACCGGGACGCGGCTCGGGCGGAGGGCAAGGCAGACAGCGCCAATCTCCGTGCACTGGACAAAACGGCGCAGTACCACGAGCCGGAGCTGTCCAGTAACCCCTATTCCCGGTGGCAGCAGAAGCAGGCGATCAAGAAGGAATATGCCGCCGCCAAGGCCGGAAAAAGCGCCGGCGGTACGATCCGCGCGTCTGATACTGCGGCCAAATCCGCGAAAAAGGCGGCGGAGCGTACGAAAAAGGCCGGAGACTTTATCCAGAAGCACAAAAAGGGACTGCTCATCATCGGCGGGCTTGCCGCCATGGTTGTTCTCATCCTCTGCGCGGTGTCCTCCTGCTCCATGCTGATCCAGGGCGGAGCCACCGGCGTGAATGTCTCCACCTATCCCTGCGAAGACGCGGATATGCTGGCTGCGGAAGCCGCATACTGCGCCATGGAGGCAGAGCTCCGGCAGTATCTCGACACCTATGAGAGCACCCATGATTATGACGAATACCACTTCGACCTGGACGACATTGCGCACGACCCCTATGTCCTGATCTCCGCCATCACCGCCCTTGTGGGAAAGGAATGGAGGATAGATGAGGTGGGCGGCATTCTCGATACGCTCTTTGAAAAGCAGTACATCCTCACCGAGACCGTGACCACCGAGACGAGATACCGCACAGAAACCCGCACCGGGTACTACACCGACGCGGACGGAAACCTGCAAACCTACGAGTATGACGTGCGGGTGCCGTACACCTATTATATCTGCACGGTGACGCTGGAGAACTTCAATTTGTCTCATGTGCCGGTCTATATCATGTCGCAGGATCAGCTCTCCCTCTATGCCATGTATATGGCGACGCTGGGCAACCGCCCGGACCTGTTCGGGGAGTCTGCGTATATCGGGAGATACTTTACTGCGGATTATGAGAAGTATGAGATCCCGCCGGAGGCGCTGGAGGACGAGCAGTTTGCCGCCATCATACAGGAGGCGGAGAAATACCTCGGCTATCCCTACGGTGCAACTTGTTCCCAACTGAAAAGGTTGGGCACTTGTCCAATGATTGGAGGTGAAAAGAAGGACAAGTGAACTGATAATTCGATTGGTGGAATGATGGGGTAACGCCCTGAAACG
>CAVHXA010000107.1:0-5458 GCA_963639765.1 Oscillospiraceae bacterium
TTCACGGAATCGCGCTTCTCAGAACAGCAACATGGGTGCGCGGAAACGTGGGAAACTACACGTTTTAGAGCAAAGTCACACGGAACAGAAAAGTCGATAGGTGTCACCTGTGAACAGGACATCATAACGGCGATTCTGAGCGGATTTGACGGCAACAGGATTTTTCACGATGCAGCGAAGCGGATACACCAGAGGGCGTACCGGCTTCGCTTTTTCATTATCTGAATTTTGGAGGGAATTCGAGTATGAGTGTACGCAATGAGATCAAGGCGCAGATCATTCGCGCCGGTTTTACCATGCAGGAGGTTGTTGATCTGTTGCATGATGAATATGGCTGGTCGGACAGCGTTTCCAATTTGTCAGCCAAGTTGCAGCGGGAAAGTATCCGCTATAAAGAGGTTGTCGAGCTTGCCAATGCGCTGGGTTATGACCTGATCTGGCAGAGACGGAGGGAGAAATAAATGAGTAAGCCGCAGTTTGCGATTCTCCGCTTTGCCAAGTACAAAGGACCGGAGATTTCCAATATTGAGGCGCATAATGAGCGCACAAAAGAGGAATACGCCAGTAATCCCGACATTGACAAGAGCCGCAGCCACCTAAATTTTCATCTGCTCGAACCGAAACGCAAATATCGTGCAGAGGCAGAGCGGCAGATCAAGGACGCTGGTTGCCGCACCCGTTCAGACAGCGTGCGGCTGGTGGAAGCTCTTGTGACCGCAACACCGGAGTTCTTCAAGGGTAAGAAGAAAGCTGAAATCAAAGCCTATTTTCAGGAGGCATTGGACTTTATCCGGGAACACCAAGACCCGAAAACAATTATATCCGCTGTGGTGCATATGGACGAGAAAACGCCCCATATGCACCTTTCTTTTGTCCCGCTGACAGAGGACGGGCGGCTCTGTGCCAAGGAAATCGTAGGCAATAAGAAGAAGCTGACGCAGTGGCAGGACAGATTTTGGGAGCATATGGTCAAAAAATACCCCGATTTGGAGCGCGGCGAGAGCGCCAGCGAAACCGGACGTGACCATATCCCACCACGGGTGTTCAAAGAAATGACGCGCCTGACCAAGCAGAAAGCCAAATTGGAAGAACTGCTGTCCGACATCAACCCGTTCAACATCAAGGGGAAAACCGCTGAAATTGGTGTATTGCTGGATAAGTATATCCCTTCGGTAGAACAGATGCACACCACTATGAAAAAGTATCGGGTTGCATTCACGGAAACAGCTTCGGAGAATGAAGCCCTGAAAACAGAAAATGCACAGTTGGAAAAATCGCTGGAAAAAGCAACAAAGGAAAGCACTTTGAAGCAGCTTGCCGACGCCAGATTGCGCCGCGATTACGAAGATGCTGTTGCTGTGCTGGATCGTATTCCAAAAGAAGTGCTGGCAGCATATACGCACAGACCGAAAAGAAGGGAGAATGCGATTGAGTAAAATCTACGAGAATGCAAAGGACAATGCGGCATTCGACCGCTGTGTGGATGTGATGGCAAGGCTGATGCTGAAATACGGCAATCAGGTATTGGAGCATCGAGGAGAAACAGCCCCGCTTTCTTTATCTGAACGAGCCATTAAGAACGAGAGCAGCTTTTTGGAGAATGCTGCTTAAAAATTGCAATTTACACGTTGCGTAACTATTGAGGTTCTGCTATAATAGTTACGCAACGTGTTTTTTGCGTTTATGGAGAGATTGCAATGGACTGTAAGACCAAAATCAAAGAGCTGCGGGAAATGACCGGAATGAACCGCAAGGAGTTCTGCAAGTATTTTGATATTCCCTATCGGACAGTAACAGAATGGGAATTGGATAACCGTCATGCCCCATCCTACGTTCTTCGCCTTTTGGAGTATTATATCCGCAATGAAGGGTTGATTCAAACACCGGAAGACAGCACACTGACCGGAGAAAGGAGTTCCAGCTATGAAGAAACGAACTAAATGCTATATCTATACGCGCGTTTCTACCGCAGTACAGGTTGATGGGTATAGCTTGGATGCGCAGAGAGAAAAGCTGCGGAAATATGCTGAATACGAAGATATGACCATAGCTGGCGAGTATTCTGATGAGGGCTTCTCTGGAAAGAATATTCAGGGACGGTTGGAATTTCAACGGATGCTGACGGACATTCAAGAGGGCAAGGACGATGTTTCCTATGTGCTGGTGTTTAAGCTCTCACGTTTCGGACGTAATGCAGCGGACGTACTGAACTCCTTGCAGCTCATGCAGGATTTCGGCGTCAATCTGATTTGCGTAGAGGACGGTATTGACAGTTCTAAGGATTCCGGGAAACTGATGATCTCTGTGCTGTCTGCGGTGGCAGAGATTGAACGCGAAAATATCAGAACGCAGACAATGGCAGGACGTGAGCAGAAAGCGCGAGAAGGCAAATGGAACGGCGGATTTGCGCCCTATGGATACCGGCTTGAAAAAGGTGAGCTTCTGATCGCAGAAGATGAGGCAGAAATCATCCGTATTATCTATGACCGCTATATTCATACCAGCGACGGGCTGGTTGCTGTTGCAAATTACCTGAACAATCACGGCTACACAAAGAAAGTTCGCCAGAATGGAACGATTCCGGGGTTCTCATCTAACTTTGTGAAGGATGTTCTGGACAATCCTGTTTATATGGGCAAGATCGCATACGGCAGACGCAGAACGGAGAAGAAGATCGGTTCACGAAATGAAATGCACGTTGTCGAACAGGACGAGTTCCCGATTTATGAGGGGAAACATGAGGCAATCATTTCGGAAGAAGATTGGAAACTTGCACAGGAAAAGCGAAAACTCAACGCATTTAAGCGGGAGAAAATCCACGACCCAAAACACGCGCATATCTTATCCGGTATTCTGAAATGTCCGTGCTGCGGAAAAAGCCTCTACGGAAATATCGCAAAGGCGCACAGCAAGGACAAGAAAACGAGGTTTTATTATTACTGCAAGAATACGGTTGGCGCTACGGGACACAAATGCACCTTCCGGTTGAATATTGAGCAGACAGAAATGAACCGGATGGTAGCGGCAATCGTTTCGGCTATGGTTAATGATCCGCAGTTCTCTAAGGCGATCAAAGAAAAGATTGGGTCTGCGGTAGATACCAAGGATTTGGAAAAGCAACTTTCCATATTGCAGGCACAGCTTCGGCAGACTTTAGGTATCAAAACAAGACTGGAACGCCAGATGGATACGCTGGACATCACCGATGAGCATTTTGACCGTAAAATGTTGGACTTGCAGCGCCGGTATGATGAGCAGTATGATACAATGGAGCAAATTGAAACGCAGATTGATGATGTAGAAGCTCAAATTCTGAGTATCCAGCAGGAGAAAATCTCCGGCGATAATATCTACCAGCTTTTGTTGGCATTCGATGAAGTATATGGCTCTGCTACTGAAGCTGAACAAAAGGAGTTCATGCAGGCATTCATCGAACGCATTGACCTGTACCCGGAAAAGCAGAAGGACGGCAACTGGATCAGGAATATTGTGTTTGCATTCCCCGTTCCAGTGAACGGTCAGGAAGTGAAAGAACTTTCCTTGGAAAATGAAACAACAGTCGAGACGGTGGTGCTGATGGAGCGGAAGGGCAGCTGAAATACAGTACACAAAATCAAACGGGCAGCGGCAAAATATTTTGCCGCTGCCCGTACTTCATCTTGACATGCCATCAAAAATATGGTAAACTAAGACGCTTATATTGAGATGATGGGGACATATCCCCTTTTACATGCTCAGTATACCACCGCCAAGAGGGAAAAACAAGTGGTTTTCGGCAAAAATGCCAACAAGCCCGCGTGTATCAAAACGGCGGCATCAATACCGTTCAGAAAATTTGAAAATACAGCGGCCAAGGCCCGTCGCCGGTGGGAACGGCGGCAGCGGCGGAGGCGGCACAACAAACAGAAAGGCGTGATGACATGGCCAAGGACAAGTATTACGGCAAGACAGTGCGCAAGAACTTTGCCCGCCACGAAGAAGTGGTGGCAATGCCCAACCTGCTGGAGATCCAGAAGGATTCCTACAAATGGTTTCTGGAGACCGGCCTGCGGGAAGTGTTTTCCGATGTGGACGTGATCTCGGACTATGCGGGAAATCTGGAGCTGAGCTTCATCGACTATACTATGGACGAGAAGCCCAAGTACGATGTGGAGGAGTGCAAGGCCCGTGACGCCACCTATGCCGCCCCCATGAAGGTGCGGGTGCGTCTGCGCAACAAGGAGACCGAGGAGATCAAGGAGCAGGAGATCTTCATGGGCGACTTCCCCCTGATGACCCACTCCGGCACCTTCGTCATCAACGGCGCCGAGCGCGTGGTGGTCAGCCAGATCGTCCGTTCCCCCGGCATCTACTACGGCAAGGAGATCGACCTCAAGACCGACCTGCCCCTGCTGACCAGCACCGTGATCCCCTACCGCGGCGCTTGGCTGGAGTACGAGACCGACACCAGCGAGGTGTTCTGGGTTCGTATCGATAAGAACCGCAAGCTGCCCATCACCTGCCTGATCCGTGCGCTGGGCCTCAAGACCGACGCCGAGATCATCGAGCACTTCGGCGACGACGAGCGCATCATAATGACGCTGGAGAAGGACACCTGCAAGACCTATGAGGATGCCCTGCTGGAGATCTACCGCAAGCTGCGTCCCGGCGAGCCTCCCACGGTGGACTCCGCCCAGACCCTGATCCAGAACCTGTTCTTCGATCCCCGGCGCTATGACCTGAGCACCGTGGGCCGCTATAAGTTCAACAAGAAGCTGACCTTCTGGGTCCGAGCCAAGGGCCAGATGCTGCACGAGCCTGTGGCCGATCCCGCCACCGGCGAGCTGCTGTTCGAGGAAGGCCGTGTGCTGACCGCCGACGACTGCACGCTGCTGGATACCGTGGGCGTGAAGGAAGTCGTCGTCACGCTGGATACCGGCAAGATCCTGAAGATCACCAGCAACGGCATGTGCGACATGTCCCGCTATGTGGACTTCGATCCCCGCAAGGAGTGCGGCATCAAGGAGCGCGTCCGCTTCGACGTGCTGCAGGAGCTGCTGGGCCAGTATCAGGGCGAGGAGCTGATTGAACAGTGCAAGCTGCACGCCGACCAGCTGGTGCCCAAGCACATCATCATCGACGATATCTTCGCGTCCATCAACTACATGAACGCGCTGGCCTACGGCCTTGTCACCCGTGACGATATCGACCATCTGGGCAACCGCCGCCTGCGCTGCGTGGGCGAGCTGCTGCAGAACCAGTTCCGCATCGGCTTCAGCCGTATGGAGCGCGTCATCCGCGAGCGCATGACCATTCAGGATCTGGATATCGTCACTCCTCAGAGCCTTATCAATATCCGGCCTGTGACCGCCGCCATCAAGGAGTTCTTCGGCTCCAGCCCCCTGAGCCAGTTCATGGATCAGACCAACCCCCTGGCGGAGCTGACCCACAAGCGTCGTCTTTCCGCCCTGGGCCCCGG
>CAVHXA010000108.1:0-5412 GCA_963639765.1 Oscillospiraceae bacterium
TCCACTCGCGTCCGCTCTCGTCCCAAGCCGACCAGGTGCAGTACCCGTTGCGTCTCGCGGTGTCCTCGTATCTGCCCGTGCCGAAGAACTCGGCGGCGAGCTTGGAGGCGGTCTGTCTTGTGATGCTGTTCATCTCGATCTCGACCCCAATGGTCTGCTTTTTCATTTCGGCTACCTGGTTTTCTGTCTTCCGGCTCATTTTTGTGCCCTCCGTTTAGCTTTGTTTTCCCTTTCGGTAGTCACATATTAGCTCTGAAAGCACACTATATCCAGTTAATTATGAGCCATAAACTACACGAATTTACCGGCATAAAACTGTGTATATTACAGCAGTATATCAGTCAATTTTCACCGCATAATCTTCACCGTAAGCTACGGAAAGGCCGGAGCCGTTATCCCAGCGAACCATAACGCTGCCAATATCGTCAACGCCAAGGACGGTGCCTTTTGTGCCGATGGGCGGAGCCTGGGGATCATCCATTCGGACAAGTTCCACACGGGCGCCGACCGGGTAATTCTTGCGGATTCTCTCGACTGTTTCCTTACTCGGAAATCTCATGCTGCGCACCTCCGTTCTTGAAAGCCGATAAGCCGGACAGGTTCTTCAGCAAAATCTTTCTTGCGGTTTTGTATTCTGTTCCGATGAAACCGAGACGCAGGAGAAAACAGCGGAATGCGTATTTTTCATTGTCTACCGCTTTTTCGCTTGAGGTGATGCGTTTCTGTTCACGGCTCATTTTGCATAAGGAGGAAATAAACTCGGTGTAGGCTTTTGCCGTATCTGCGTCCGGAACCTCTGTAAACCAGGGAAATGAAACCGCATCTTCGCCAATCTCAACGGGAAGATTGTTAATTCCAAGTGCCTTTTTTATGAGACTGCCTTTGGCCTCCAGCAGATTGGTAAGATTTCCGACTGCCACTTTATCCAGCGGAATGCTGACCGTAAGTCCGGTTGAGTCATCTTCGGTGTGGCTCTGGTCAATATCAAAGCCCTCGTCGTAAATGTGCTGTAAAAGCCTTTCAATTACCTCGCTGTCAGCACTGTCATCAAAGGACAGACTGCCGTTTTTGTCGATGGTGAAGTAATCCACTTCGTAGTTGAATGTGGGCGCTCCGCAGTATTTTGCGGGAACTCCCAGCCAGTCGGAAACGGTCTGTACCAGTCGTTTGCGCTGCGCACCCTGTGCATTAATTGTAATTGTCATTTTCGTGACCTCCTTGTTTTTTTGGTAGTCACATATTCGCTCTGAATGCCCTAAATAGCAAGGCCTGTAAGCGTAGAAATATGTAGAATTATTCGGTTTCGGATTGTGTACAGTACACGATGCCGGAGAGCACAAATACCACACACGGCAGTGCCACACCGTTATGTTGAATTGTACATAACGGTGTTTGTCTTAATATCGTGGTTATGTTAATGTACGGGATAAAATGGACGGCAGATCAGGACTTTTCCTGATCTGCCTTTAACATAATATCCTACGGTTTTGCGACACCGAAACTCTTAAGCCACGCCATCATGTCCTTGCTTTTCTGCCAGGACGGGATATCGGGAACAGGGGAATCCGACACTTGCTCCAAGGCTTTTCTCTTCATAGCCAGACTTGATTGCGCATAAATGCCAGTGGTTTTAATGTCCGAATGTCCAAGAATGTCCCTAACGTAGATCAGATTGTTTTCGGCTTCATATATGTGCATTGCCTTCGAATGCCGCATGACATGGGGCGTAATCCTCTCTGGAATAGAGGAATCAATCTCTGAAGCAGCTTTAACGTATTTATCAAGTATATATGTGACATTTGCCCTGCTCATCTTTTTGCCATCGCGGTTGGTGAATAAAGGCAGATGACTCTTTTCGGGATCAAGCAGATGCATTTCTGTTAAGTAATTTTTTAAGTTCTTTGCTGTGGAAGGAAGAATCGGCACTGTTCGTGTTTTTCGTCCTTTGCCATAAATCCGCGCGCTTGCCGGATGTTCCAGACGGACATCCCCGATGCGGAGATCGCATAATTCCTGAACTCTGGCGGCTGTGTCATACAGGAAACACAGAATCGTTGCATCTTTCCTGCCTTGTGGTGTAGAGGTGTCCGGCTGTCGAAGAATTAATGCTACCGCTTCTTTGCTGAGTGGCTTGATTGCTTTGCGCTCAGCTTTTTTTACCGGGATTGCGAGTATCTTCTGGAAATTTAGCAGAAGCCGGGGTTCCTGAATCTGAACGTACCTTACGAATGAGTTTATGGCCGCCAGCCGTTGATTGCGAGTGGCAATCCCATTGCCTCGTTCTGTTTCCAGCCACTGTAGGAAGCGGGCAACAAGTTCTGCTGTCAGATCCTCCAGTTTGAACCGTTCAACCCGCAGCCCCTCCACATCCTGGCAATAACCGAAGAATAGACGGAAAGTATCACAATAAGAGGAGATAGTATTTGTACTGACATTCTTTAGCTCCGGCAAATAGTGTTCCAGGAAAGTGGTCAGATGTATTGCGAAATCAGTTGTTTTCATTTGGCACCTCCCACGTAGGAATCGTATCTCCAAGATAGCTGCTTTCGTTTTGAAGGAATTCCGGATAATACTCAGCGACCAAACGCAGATATATCTGGGTTTTCCCAATGTTATAGTGCCCCAGATATACAGAAAGGTATGGCAGGGCAGTTATGATGTCGCCCTTCTCTTTTTGGAGCTTCTGCATACATCGAACTGCGAAAGTATGGCGCAAATCATGAACTCTGGGACCATACCCACGGCCTTTATGTTCGATTCCACAGTGCCATAGCGCTTCTCTGAACCTGTCGTAGATAACATTGGTATGGTGGAAATTACGCCGCGCATTTGGAAAGAAATAATCCTCATCGGTGCTTGCAGTATGTAGTTTTTTGAAATACTGTTCATACTCTGCCCACATGCTAACAGACAGCGGAACATAGCGGGGCTTATCATGTTTTGCATTGCGTATCGCAAGAATGCCGCGACCAAGATCTACGTCTTTCACCCGAAGCTGTGCAGCTTCCCCTGCACGCAATCCACAGCATATCAGTGTCTTGAACAGCAGCGGGAATACGATATGTCCATTGGGGTATTGCCTGCTGGGCGGAAGGTTTTCAAAGTAACTTATCAGAGATGCAAGCTCTGCGTTCGTAAAAATATATGGGACAAAATCCGCATCATCCCGTGAGGAGATGGACAATAATGGGCAGTATGCCTCGTAGCCGTTGAGCCTGAGATAGTGCGCAAACCGTTTGGTAAAATTTAAACGCCATCGTTGGTTCTTTCTTTTTTCATTTGGTCTGCGCTCTATCCATTTGAGAACGGCAGCTTCTGGAAGCACCGGTGTGTCCACTTTTTCTGACACAAGGAACCTGTCGAACTCCCAGAAGGTTTTTGCTTCTTTCTCATGCTTGCACCCTAACGCACGTTTTTCCTCTATAAAAGCGTTGATTTGGCTGGCCAGGCCACTCCGATATTCATACACCCTGCTCATATGAGTTCACCGTCCTCAATAGACAGAGCGCAGTCACGCAGATTTTCTACATCCAACCGGATGTAATGGCTCAATGAATTCCGATCCGTATGGCCAAGGAACGAAAAGATGACATCGGGTGATACATCAGCAGAAAGCAATTTTGTCGCCAGGGTTGCCCTTAATGAATGTAGGCCATGATGTGCTTCTGGCTGCACTTTGACCCCGGAGCGAGCCACGTATTTCTCAAAGGATGAGTTGAAAGATTTCATTCTCCCATATGGTGGATTTAAATTTACAAACAGATATTGGCTATCAGTCTGCGGTCTGACCCGGAGGTAATCAATAATGCCTGTGCCTATATTTTCGCTCAGGGGCAGTGTATTAGGTTTTCTGGTTTTGCTCTGGACAAAGGAGATCGAACATAAATCCCAGTCAATATCCGTGAGTTTTAAGTCACAGACATCTTTGCTCCGGACGCCAAGTTCCGCTGCAATGGAAACCATGGCAAAATCCCGCTTTCCTTTGGGATTCGAACGGTCAATAGCTGCAAGGACTTTGTTGATCTCTTCCGATTCCCAGATTTTTACCATGCTCTTGGAACCGCCCAAACGGTATTCAGGCACCCGTTCGGCGAGGTTTTCAGTGGTGTAGCCAAGCAAATGCAGATAGGACAAAAATATACGCAATCGGCTTAATTCCCCACGGACTGTGCTTTTTGCATGCCCACTCAGCGTCAGCAGGTATGCGGAAACCCGCGTATTATCAATCTCTGAAAGATGTTCGACGCCAATGCTGATGAAATACCGCATGACAAAGGCGACTGACTTACGCATTGTTTTACGGGAACAATCGGAATGCGCCGTTTTAACCAGATATTCATCCTGTTTGTCCAGGAAATCATTGAATTCCGGTGGAAGTTCGGACAATGGATTTAGTTCACCCTTTGTCCATGAACCTCTTGTTGCGAGGAGATCGATCTTCTTTAAAGCGTTCATCTTCCTGGCAACAGTAGATTTTTCAATGGAGGGACGGAATTCCTAAGTTGTGTGATGAACTCATCCTTATATAAAGGCGAGTATTCTTTATATCCTTTTGAATCACAGAACTCAAGGAACCTCCTCCAAACTGTAACATCGTATTTAATAATACGATCATTGTAGCTCTGCTCATGCATCAGGTCAATGGCCTGGGCAATAAGCTGGTTTAATGTTATTTCTGGCATATAGTAGCCCTCCTTTCGAGGGATATTCTAACATGCACAGGGGGATAACATGAGAATATTATGTGAAAGTTCTAATTAGGATTTTCCTTATTTATCGCCCATTTTACCCCGTACATTAACATAACCACGATATTAAGACAAACACCGTTGCCCCACATCTTATACTCGGCACTGTCCGAGTGCGGATTCTTCAGCCATTTGACAATCTGCTTGTCGGATTTCATCTTACCGCCTGTGACATCAGAGTAGGTCTTGAATACCTTGTACCAGAAGTACATCTCCTCGTCGGTCGGCTTTTCCGTACCGAGGTCGGAGCACCACCAATCAGGGAACCCCTGCAGTCTTGCGCATTCGGTAGGCGTCAGTCTGCGAACGGTATATCCGCTTTGGATAGCGCCGGGGCCTTTTGCCACCAGCGTAGGCTGCAACTCCTCAGAATAGGACGGATTGAATTTTGCATTCTGTCCCTGGTTGAATGCGTCTCTGCCGATACCGTAGCAGACGGCTGTGGGATCTTTGTAATCTCTTGCGAGAACTGTGGGTGCTTTTTCTTCTGCCACCTGTGTAAAGCTGCCTGTGGTCATGGTGTATACGGCATGGCGGTCTACGGTGTTAAGCGTGAAAGACACATCTTCATTGATGCCGTCTCCCTGGGGACCGTTCTCATTGCTTCGACCTATCATGGAGCCTTGAATGGCATAGCTTTCCACAACGGCAATGCCGCCCTGAT
>CAVHXA010000109.1:0-5399 GCA_963639765.1 Oscillospiraceae bacterium
TTATACCAAATTCTCCACCACCGACTTTACCAAATAGGGATTTTGCCGGGTTTTCTTAGACGATCCTGTGTTCTCTCATCTACAGCATTGGGATACGTTTCGTTCACAATCAGAGAATACACTTCTTCGATGTACAAACGGTTATTGCTGGATGAATTGATATCCTGCGTCAGATATGCAAGCCAGTTCAACATATTAATCGAATTGCGTTGCGTATCGGTTAATGCTGACACAGGATCGGATTCCTCTGTCAAAGTATCCGTCGGGGCAGGTGCTACCGTAGATATTGTACCCTCTATTGGTGTTCCGGTAATCTGCTCAATGACCGTAGCATCCGGTATATCAGTAGAATTCGGCGCGTAAGATGTGTTATTGCCACATCCTGAGAATGTGATGAGTAGAATAGTAGCGGTAAGCAAGCAAAGTACTGACTTCAAAGATTTCTTCATCGATGTTCCCTCCGTCAACGTAGCAAAAAAACTAACTGCGCACATCAAGTTCAAAAGCAATGCAAGGGAATAATACTAACTTGGACGCGAGATGTTTACACTATGGAAGTTTATATCTTCGTCTCTAATAAAAAATATCAACCAATGAAATCATTATAACACAAGATAAACATTGCTTCAAGAAGGTTTCATAAGTTGTCCAAATAGGATCTGTGCGCCGTTTTTTTGAAAATCTCTTTCCGAAAGCCCCCAAAATTTGAAGGGTTTTTGGAGCTTGTTCAAGCCTCTCAGAGCCTGAATTTGCAGGATTGTCAACGGCTGATTCACAATTTGCGGATTAACAAGTAAAAATCAAGAAGTTCAATATATTTTTGAAGTAAAACACGTCAAAATAACCCTTCATTTTATGATATGGTATTTCGTCTTTTTATCCGTTATCATAATTCTCGTGAGGTGGCCACCCACGAAATCAGGAACCGGGCAACACAACGGAAGACGACCCAAGCGACAGCCGATGCGCGAAACGATTGTGCAAAAAGCACTCTTTTCGCCAAAGGCTCGCGCCCGAAGTGTCTTTTCTGTGACCACGACAGGTCTTCGCTGTTGCTGCCGTTCCGAGATAGAATGGGAGGGCACCTTTTATGTTGTTTAAGAACGATTTCATCACCGAGACCATGAATCCCGAAACCTCGCCGTTTGTCAGTTCCGAACTCGTCAAGGTTGAATTCACCGACTTCGCTTTCCATCAGCTTGGCTCTGTCCGCAAGACCCGCGGCTATTCCGCGCTCAACAAGTCTACCGTCCTCGAGGAAATGGCGTTGTACATCACGGCACATGAGGCCGCCGGCATCGGCTTTAACGAGGACTGCCAGACCATCCGCTTCGATGACCGCCTCAACATCCTGATGTTCAAGGCGGATGGCATCTGGTACATAGCGGACATCTTCATCTACGTTGCACCCACTGCCAACGGTGCTGCTGTTTCCAAGAATCCTATCGATGAAGCTTCAACCGACTTCATGTTCCACGAGACTTCGGGCTGCCGTTTGCCGAAGGGCGAAAAGGCGGTGATCGTGTGAAGCGTTTCACGAAGAACTGCGCCGATTGCAGATTCGCAGGCACCTGCTTCCTGCGTCATAACGAATCCCTTCGCATCCTGGGATGCCCCTACGTTGAAGATGTGGAGGATGATTCACTGGATTATCGCAACCCGGAAGGCTATTCCGATCCTACGGCCTACTTCGCACTTCGCAATATTCCGCACGATGAGGGAACGACGGCCCACAGCCGCCCCCACGGCACGTCGAACCGGATGGGAGCCTATGCCTCCGGAACAGGACGTGGCGTATGAAGACTCCCGGGGATTTCGACTACGACATCTGGAAGGATGAGAACGGTCTCTACTTCGTTCGCGTAAAGCGTACCGGCGAGATCACCCAAGTTTCGGAGGAGGTTGTGCGAGAGCTCTGGCTGGAGTTGTATCGCATGAGCCGGTACTGCTTGAACACAACGTTCATCGATGCGGACGGCTGTAAGCGAAGTCGAATCGTGTCCTTGGACGAAGCAAGGGATTCCGATACAGACGATTCCGATTCTTGCTTCGTCGGATCGGAAAATCCGTATGATGCTGTGGAGAACGAAATGATGGAAAGTACTTTTCTCAAGGTACTGACCCCAAAACAGCGGCGGATTTACGAGCTTCGATTCAAAATGCGACTGAGCATATCGGAGTGTGCAAACCGACTTGGAGTAAGTTCAAGGAACGTTGATAAGCTGATTCGGCTTATCAGGAACAAAGCAAAACGCTTTTTTTGAAAAAAGGTTCGTGTTTTGGTTCAAAATCCTCCTATACATTATAGAGGGGTATTTGAAATTCCTCTCCATCGCCGCAGAAGCGGCAAGCGAAACTCACTCCGATCCTTGAAAACTTCAAATCATTTCATCAGGTACATTCCTGTGCGGGGGAATATTCCCCAAGCCGCATGATGACACGCCAAGACGCACCTGCCCGAAAGGGTAATCACGAAAAGCAAGGTGTCGAGCGATTTCGGGTCATCAGAAATATCCGCTTGCAACGGATACGGCTATGACAACGCGCAAGGGACAATGATACTTCCGTAACTCGCGGCTCGGCCACAACGAAGGCGGAGAGGTTAGATTCCTATGAGGCAGATTCGCAAACTGCCGCCTGACGAAATCCCGGCCTCCGGGGGATAGCTCGAATGGGAGGTGCTTACATAGCCGGAGCAATCCGGTTCATCCCAATACACGGAGATATACGAAATACACGAAAACGGAGATGATGCGATTGAACGAAGATTGGGAATATAAGCGCGGCGATATTTACCTTGCGGATCTGAATCCCGTAATCGGAGCGGAACTCGGCGGTATTCGTCCGGTGCTGGTGCTGCAAAACAATGTCGGCAATCATTACGCACCCACGCTGATCGTTGCACCCATGACTTCCAACATTCTGAAAAAGCCGAGGCAGCCCACACACTTCCTTCTGAAGAAAACGAATGGATTGAGCATGGCCTCTATGGTGATACTGGAGCAGATCAAGACGCTGGATAAGCGCAGGATCATCAAATACATGGGCACAGTGGATCGTGAGATTCTGGAAAGCCCCGAATTTCGAAATTGCCTATCCGTGAGCCTTGCGCTAAATTCAGATTAAAATCTATAATATGTAGCAGGAAGTTCAGCCAAAACGTAGACGAACAAAGAAAGGATGCGTTGAGTAATGAATACAAAACATGAAGTTCCAATCTGGGAAAAGAGCAATTTAACATTGGAGGAAGCAGCCGCATACTCAGGTATTGGCACAAGTAAGCTTCGAGAAATATCTGACAGGAAGAATTGTGAGTTTGTTCTCTGGAACGGTGCAAAGAGGCTTTTGAAACGTAGGAAGTTAGATGAGTATTTGGAGCGGGAGTTTTCAATTTGATTTTAGTGACTGTCACGACATCGTTGCGCTGAAGGGATTCCCTGCTTTAAAATGAATACTGAACCGGGAGACAAATAAAGCGAACGCAAGAATGATGCTTTTATTGTAATGTACGAAAGGAGGTTCCAAAGTCTCGCACTATACTATCTCCTCTGATTATGCTTCGATCGTGCACTTCGTTTTAGCTCTTCCGGTTCGAATGCTTCTTGCGCAGAAGTTCACATTTTAGCCGACACATGGTGGTATTTTATCTCGACATTCATGCTTGGGGGTGATATAATGGTAGTTAAGAGGAAAGACAATAAGAAGCGCGTGCTAAAGGAAGGCGAATATCAGCGTTCCAACGGGAGCTATGAATATCGTTGGCGCACGGAAGACGGCAAGAGGCACTATACCTACGCTACCACATTGGAAGAGCTGCGCGAAAAGGAGAAATCTATCCTCAGAGATAAGAGCGAAGGTATTCGTACTGATGCAGGTAATATCACTATAAATGACATTTACGAGTTGTGGTGTAGATTGAAGAAAGGCTTGAAGGACAATACATTTCAAAACTACAAGTATATGTACGAACAATTTGTATTCCCTGATTTCGGGAAAAAGAGAATTAAGAGCCTCAAACGGTCAGATATAAGATTGTTCTACAACAACTTGGCGGATGAAAAACTGCTCAAAGTGGCCAGCATTGACAATATACATACCGTTCTTCATCAGGTGTTGGATATTGCTGTGGAGGACTGCTACCTTCGGACAAATCCATCTGATAACGCCTTGAAAGAGTTAAGGCAATCACATAACTTTGATGGGGATAGGCGCATGGCACTGACTGTCCCGGAACAGCGGCTCTTTTCTTCTTATTTGGAGAAAAACCCGCAGTATCATCACTGGAAGCCTATCTTTACGGTAATGATGGAAGCTGGTCTGAGAGTGGGGGAAGCGACGGGACTCCGCTGGGAAGATGTCGATATAGAAAACGGAATTATCGATGTCAATCACACGTTGGTATATTATAACCATGGGAAGGGCGGTTGCTACTTTGGAATCAACTCTCCGAAGACTGCTTCAGGACGAAGAATGGTTCCGATGACCCAAACCGTAAAAAAGGTTCTTATTGAGGAAAAACACCGTCAGGATTGTGAAGGAATCAAATGCGTAGCACGCGTGGATGGGTACACGGATTTTATTTTCGTAAACCGGTTCGGAAACGTGCAGAATCAAGGAACCTTGAATAGGGCCCTGCAACGTATTATGAGAGACTGCAACCAAGAGATATTGGAACAAGTTGGAAAAAGGAAAATGAAGCAGTGCGATGTTGTGCTACTTCCAAAGTTCTCCTGTCATTCTCTTAGGCATACTTGTGCAACGCGTCTTTGTGAGGCTGGCATCAATATGAAAGTCATTCAGGATTTTCTCGGTCATGCGGACATTAGAACAACGATGAATATCTACACGGATGCAACTAAGGACTTCAAGTCGAAGGAGATAGGTCGATTTAGTGATTTCCTTGCCCAGAAGATGGAAATGGTCACTAGGGCGGACTAAGCAAGGCTTACCACCACACTTACCACCAATTTACCACCAAACCATCAAAACAGTCAATGACTTATAGAGGGTTGTGAATGATATGCCTTCTAGAAAACCGTTATAACAAGGGACTTGCAGAGTATTAGACGGTTATCAATCGAACGACATTGTGTTCCCGACAATGAAGCCTTTGGGCAGCGACAAGTGACGAAAAGTGCGACGGTATCGGCATTTTCGAGCTTTGGTCGTTCCGATATTTTAAGCATTTAAGCCAAACTTAAGCCAAGTAATGCAATGTTTTGTGCAGTCTCAGGGATAGACGAACCTATCTCTGAGACTGTATCTGTTTACGTAGTACAGTCAGTAGACAGTCGGGAACATCGCTCCACCCCATATTGTTGAATAATGACTTCAAGGAGGTTGATAGTGTGAAAACACCGGGTACAAGCAGAGGTAGTCCGAAGGGCAAAGCAAACAAG
>CAVHXA010000110.1:0-356 GCA_963639765.1 Oscillospiraceae bacterium
GACCATAGGCACCGCGGTAGCCGACGTTGCCGACCTTGATGATGGCATCAATATCGGGGTCATTCTGGAGGTCTGCCGCTTCAATCACATGGTCGCCGCTGAGGATAACCACGATTTTGTCAGCGCCGCTGGACTTGGCAAGCTCCAGCGTTTTCAGGTCACGGGCATCCAGTGCCAGCACGTCGTTTTCATAGTCCAGATCCGCGCGCTCGCCAGCCACACGGCCAAACACGACAAACGCCGTGCTGCAGCCGGAGGCCGCAGAAACCGTGCCCTCTTCGGGTACCTTGACCGTGGTGACGTTCAGGCCGTCATAAGTCAGTGCTTCCGTCAGGCTGGTGGAAGTCTCGGTGGTC
>CAVHXA010000110.1:366-4676 GCA_963639765.1 Oscillospiraceae bacterium
GCCATCCACCGTAAAGAACATACCGCCGCCGACCTCAGGGGTATAACCGGGGGTAATGTCGGGGAAGTACACAGCCACATTGTTGCCGGAGGCAACGGGCAGCGCATTGTTCTCGTTTTTCAGAAGAACCGTGCCTTCCGCCACGATTTGCCGGACAAGCGCAGATTTTGCCTGAAATTCTTCCTCAGACGAAGAGTACTCTGTAGGGTAAAACACCTCTCCGGGCTCGCCACCCACGGTGTAGCTGCTCTGAATTCCCAGAAACTGGTTGACGTAAACCTCATAGGTGTTCAGTATATTTGTCGCCACAATAGACAAGACAAGCAGGAACACAAACGCAACCACAGCCACTTTTGAGAGGGTTTTTGTCAGTCGTTTCATTCGATTTCTCCTTTTTTTCGTTATTTAAAGAACACTTGCAGGGTCAGATACAAATCATACTTCCACGCATCAAAGTTGTGGTCAAAGCCATCAATGTCGAAGAAGCAGTAATTTGTGCCGTTGACGAGCTTTCCCGCGCTGTATTCCAGCAGATGGTTCATGCACAGCACGTGGGGGTCATGCGCCATATCTTCGCTGCCGTTGAAGTTCAAAAGCATCGAGATATCCGGGTCAGCGCCATCCTTGGTCAAATCATCCCACACCATTTCAGTCTGCGCATAGACCGCATCCTGAGAGCGGGAGGATGTCACACCGGAGGACATCGGAGCATACCATGCAAACAGGTCATTGCACTGCCACAAGCCGGAACGCAACGTGGTCATAGAACCCATAGAGGTGCCGCCAATGCCCCGGTGTGCGCGGTCTGCGTAGGTAGAGTACCGGGAATCGATCACCGGAATGATATCATCGCGCAGTTCTTTTGCAAAGTTATCTGTCCATGCGGTATTGATAGAGGAGCAGACCGTTGCAGGATCGTTCTTCTCGGTGCCTTCCGGATAGCGGCGGTTCAGCCCGCCTTTATCGTAGGCATGGTACCCGGCAGTTTCCACATACAGTCCCGGGGATACCACAATCAACGGCTCGATTGTGCCCTGCGCAATCATGTTATCCAGCAGGCGCACCAGAAAGCCTTCCCCAACAGGGCCGTTATCATCCTCTTCGGTTTCCATCGAGAACCAATATTCGGCAATCTCCGAGCCGCCCGGAATCAGATACAGGGTCGAATATTCCTGATCTTCGCTGTAACCCGCAGGCAGATAGACATACATGGTTTTTTCCACCGGGAGCTCTGCGCTGTTCAGGTCATCCGCAAAGTATTCCTCATAGGCATAGGCACGGGTGTCATAGGTGACGGTTTCCACGGTGCCACGGATTTCTTCCGACGTCTGCGCCGTATATTCGTCCGGCACGGTCAAGGTCTGCTGAATCTCGTCCGCAATCTTTTGCAGATTTTCATTCCCGTATTCCTCGGGCGTGACAGCCACATAATCTACTGCGGGTGTCGGCGTGGGCGTAGGTTCCGTCTGTTTGGCTGTTTCCGACTTGGCCGGAGCCGTCGCAGAGGATGCAGCCGGCGTGGCTGACGAGCAGCCGGTCATGACCAGCGATGTGCAGATGCAGGCCGCACACGCCAGACTCACAAATCGTTTGCTTCGCTTCACTTTATTCCTTCTTTCCCCCTATTTTTGGAAGAACACCTGTAACGCAAGGCACAAAGTATAGCGCCACGCATTAAAGTTATGCTCAAACGGCTCCACAACAAAGAACGCGTAATTGTCGCCGTTGCGCAGCGCACCGTTGCTGTTTTCCAGCAGATACTGCATACAGGTCAGGTGCGGACCGCGGGACATATCCTTTGTTCCGTTGAAGTTCAGCAGCATGGAAATTTCCGGGTCTTCCTCACCACTGAACACATCGGAGATAAGGGCATTCGTCTGTTCCTTGATGACGGCTTCATCGGTTTCCGCTGTCACACCGGAGGACATCGGGGCAAACCACGCAATCAGATCACTGCATTGCCAAAGCCCGGCCCGTATAGTCGTCATCGCGCCCATAGAAGTTCCTGCGATAGCCCGGTGTTCACGGTCGGCCAAAGTGGCGTACTTTCCGTCTATCAAGGGAATAATCTCGTTACGCAATTCTTTTGCGAAATTGTCCGTCCAGACTGTGTCTTTGTTTGAGCATACCGTGGCAGGGTCGTTTTCTGTCCGATCTGTCAGGTGCCGCTGATCCAGGTCTCCTTCGGGATAGGCGTGGTAGCCGTTGGTTTCCACATAAATGGCAGGCGTCACCACAATCATCGGTTCTATGATGCCGCTTGCAATCATGTTGTCCAGCATGCGCACCACTGCGCCTTCACCAACTGCTCCGTCATCATCCTTTTCCGTTTCCATAGAGAACCAATATTCCGCAATTTCATGCCCGCCATGAAGCAGGTATAGCACGGGGTATTGGGTTTCCGTGTTGTAATCATGCGGCAGATAGACGTAGAGCGTTTTTTCAACAGGCAGTTCCTGCCCGTTTAACTCTGCAGAGAAGTATTCCTCGTAGGCGTAGGCCCGCGTTTGATAGGTAACAGCTTCCACTGTGCCGCGGATGCTTTCCTCCGGCTGAGCCAGATATTCCTGCAGAACCTCTGTGGACTGCTGTATCTGGTCTGCAATCTTCTGCAGATTTTCATTTTCGTATGTTTCCGAGGCTACAGCATATTCTGCTGCAGGCGACGGTGTTGGGGTGACTTCTGCCGCAGCGGTCGGTTCCGGCGTTGCCGCCGTGCCCGTCGAGACATTCGAGGAACAACCACTCATGGCCAGCACCGCACAAAAACAGGCTGTGCTCAGCAGAACGGTAAATTTTACGCTTTGTTCCACATCATTTCCTCTTTCAAAGATTCCCTTGCCGCAGCTGTGATGTACTGCGGCAAGGGATATTGCGGCAGGTTACATACTCCACACACGGGAGCTGTTGTCGGTTTCCGTAAAGGTCAGCTTTGCGGGGGACTCAACATCCAGGCTTTCCATGTACAGGTTGTATTCGCCGCCCTCACCCAAGGAGGTAAAGGTGATGTCGTTTTCGCCTGCTACCAGATTGATTTCAGCAGTAATCTCGGCAATGAAGTACGCAAGGGCACCCTCGGGGGCGTTCACGGTGACGGACTCCGGCAGCTGCTGCGGGCCTTCGGGAACGGATCCGCTGATGGCGACCTTGGTGCCGTTGACCGTCAGAGACAGCGCCTTGGAGATATCGTCGATGCCGTTGACAATGCCGTCGTCAGCACCCCACTCTCTCAGGTGCGAACCGACCTTCAGGGTGATGGTGGCCGTACCGGCCTTCTCCGCAGTAATCTTCCAGGTCATAGCGGTACCGTCGCTGAAGTTGGAGATGCCGTCGACCTGGGTATATTTGTCGCTGGCCGCATTGATGCCGACCTGATTCACAGCGGGCCATGCACCGTTGCCATCTTTGATGATGGCTTTCTCAGCTTCAAACGTGTACTTCTGTGCGCTGGAACTGCAGCCAGTCAAACCAAGTGCCATGACAAGTGCGCAAGCGATTGCAATAGCCTTAAATTTCGTTTTCATAATCTTTTCCTCCTTTATTTTTCGTGGTGTGGAGTTTCTCCGCTTTCTGCAGAGGGAAACTCCTTATATTTCCGGAATGGTTTTCGCCTGCGGCTCCCATCACAACTCACCGCTGCAAAAGGCCATCCCGCAAATCATTGATTGGTGCGGCTTACTCCGCAGATGCGGCAGCCACGGGGCTTTCGTCCTCGATATGCTGAATCAAATCCCCGTATTCTGTTTCAATCAGTGCTATAGAGCTGTCGGGGATCTGTTTCATTTCGTTGGTAATGTCCAGATTCATGTAGGTGTAATCAATTTTCCCGGGCTCGGCGGTGTTGGCATCCCACTGGGGCAGCCCTTCCCCGTTCGGGTCACCGCTGGTGGCAAAATTCACCAGATAATCGCTCATGGTGTCGCCCAGTTCGTAATCTTCATCGGTCCAATACTCTTGACGCAGTTTCGTGAAGACGTTCAGGAAGTACGGCACATCCGAGGTATGGAACGCGCCATGGTTGCTCTTGCCCGGCATGGCGTGGGTAAAGATGTAAGTATAGGTGCTGCCCTCATAGCCGCCCATCGCGTGGGCGTAGGCAAAGATGTCGGTCTCGCCGGTCCAGGCGTCAACCTGCAGGTCACCGGTCAGGCCTTCGACCTTGCCGCCCAAGTCATGCGAGGTCGTACCGACCATGATGTCCACATCATTGGCTTGGCCGCTGGCCATCACGTTGGTGTAGCTATCGGGAATCACCACGCCGTCGATGCAGGGCTCACAGGGGCTGTTGTCCACAAACCAAATCTTCTCGT
>CAVHXA010000110.1:4686-5387 GCA_963639765.1 Oscillospiraceae bacterium
CGTAGGTGTCGTAGAACTCCTGGTCGGTCATGGCCCGCATCTCTTCCAGCGTCAAGTCGGGCAGCTCGTATTTTGCAACGGCATCTTCAAACCCGGTGACTTTCTCAGCCTGCGTGCCGATTTGGAACTGCTGGCCCGCCACGCTGTTGTGGCTCATAGAAACGACGCGCTTAAAGAGCCCCTTCGCCAAGGGGGAAATGGTCAGCATATTGACCGCACCGGCACCGGCAGACTGGCCCATGATCGTCACGTTGTTCGGGTCGCCGCCGAATTTCTCGATATTTTCCTGCACCCATTTCAGCGATGCAATCCAGTCCAGCACTGCATAATTGCCTGCTGCGGTGGGGTCCTCCTTCACCAGCTCCTCATTGGCATAGAAGCCGAACAGGCCAATGCGGAAGTTGACGCCGACGTAAACGCAGCCCTTCTGTGCAATGCCCTTGCCTTCATATACCTTGCAGGAAGCATTGCCGGTGGTGTAACCGCCGCCGTGGAAGTAGACGATAACGGGCTTGCCGGTTTCATCATCATTGCCGGTCCAGACGTTCAGGTTGAGGCAGTCCTCCGAATATTTTGTGCTGGAACCCATGAACTCCGCCGTGTAGGCTGCTATCGGGCGTTCTTTCTGCTGTACGCAGCTGGCGCCCCAATCGGTGCAGTCCAGCACACCGTCCCAGCTGGTTTCGGTTGGTGCCTTAAAG
>CAVHXA010000111.1:0-1199 GCA_963639765.1 Oscillospiraceae bacterium
CCCGTTCGCCTGCGGGCAGGGCGTTCAAGTCCGCCTCGCCCGCCGCCATGGTGGGAACGACGGCGTGGTGGTCGCTGACCTTTTTGCTGCTGCATACCTGCCCCGAATAGACAGTTGCAGGCGGCTCTGTGCCGCAGATGCCCGCACAGCACAGCACCAGCGCGTTCACGCCGCTCTCCATATCGTCGGTGAGATAGCGGCTGTCGGTGCGGGGATAGGTGCAGAGCTTCTTTTCGTAGAGGCTTTGCAGATAATCCAGCGTCTGCTGGGCCGTGTACCCAAGCAGGCGGTTCGCATCCCGCTGGAGGGTGGTCAGGTCGTAGAGCGCCGGGGCTTTCTCCGTCTTTTTTGTCTGCACAACGGAGGTAACAGTGGCGGTTTTGCTGTTGCAGTCCCCGGCAAGCCGCTCAGCCTCGGCCTGCTCCTTCATGCGTTCACTTGCGGCGGAGAAATCGCCGAAGCCAAGATGGACGGTGTAGAAGGTCTCAGGCTGAAAGGCGTTGATCTCAGCTTCTCGCTGTACCAACAATGCAAGTGTGGGCGATACCACGCGCCCCACGTTCAAGGTGCGGTGGTACATCACGGAAAACAGGCGGGTGGCGTTGATGCCCACCAGCCAGTCCGCCTTGCTGCGGCAGAGGGCGGAGGCGTAGAGGTTGTCGTACTCCGCGCCGTCGCGGAGATTGTCAAAGCCCTGAAGGATAGCCGCATCCTCCATGGAGGAGATCCAGAGCCGCTTCACGCGCTTGCGGCAGTTGTTGAGATTATACGCCGTGCGGAAGATCAGCTCGCCCTCGCGCCCGGCGTCGCAGGCGTTGACCACTTCATACACATCGTCCCTGTGCATGAGGGCGCGGAGGGTGTTCATCTGCTTCTGCTTGTCCCTCGCCACGGTGTACTGCCAGCTTTCCGGCAGAATGGGCAAGTCCTCCCTTCGCCATTTGCCGTACTTTTCATCGTAGGCGTCCGCATCCGAAAGCTCCGCAAGGTGTCCGAAGCACCAGGAGACGAGGTAGCCTCCGCCAGAAAGAAAACCGTCCTCGCGCCTGTCTGCGCCAAGAACGGCGGCGATGCTCCTTGCCACGGAGGGCTTTTCACACACAACCAATCGGTAACAGGTCGTATTCATCATTGGTTTTCGCCCTCCTCATGGTCAGCAGTGTTTTCATCTTCAAATTCATAATCCTCATCTTCCTCGT
>CAVHXA010000111.1:1209-5220 GCA_963639765.1 Oscillospiraceae bacterium
CGCGTTTGCCTGCGCCACGAACGGCGGCAATACTCCTTGCCACGGAGGGCTTTTCACACACAACCAATCGGTATTCGTTCATATTCCTTTATTCCTCCTCATCGTTGATATCGAAATCATCCGGCGCGTCCCAGCCCTTTGCCCGCAGGAACTCCTTGCGCAGGGTGTTGTTCCCGCAGTCCTCGATGGCCTTCTCCACACACAGGTCACAGTTTGCGTAGCTGTATTCGTCGAAATAGTATTTGAAGTCGTAGTAGATGGATTTGACGGGCTTGGGGGTGCGGAGCAGCGCCTCTGCGTCCCCGCAGCCCGCCTCCACAGCTTTTACGATCTTCTGCCGGATGAAGTATTCAAAGGCTTTCTTGCCGCCCCGGTATCCGGGCTTTTGGGAGAGCGTCTGCCGAATGAAAAGCGCCTGCTCGCGCTTCATGATCTGAATAAGCCGCTCGCGGGGAGACAGCTCCATGGGCGATTCTGTGCTGACAGTCTGTGTCATGCTTCGCTTTCTCCTTTCACAACCGTTCTCAACGGGTTGTCGGTAAATGCCAGGGGGACGAACCCGTACAGATTTACGCAGAGCGTTTTCACAATCTGGATGCAGAAGGAATAGATATGCTGCCTGTCGGGGCAGTGCTCCCGGAAGAACGCAAAAATCGAATAGCATGACAATCCTTTGTGATCCTCCATAACCAGATCCGCAACGGATTTCCAGTCCTTGTCCGCAGCCTCCGGGATTGCCGCATTTTCCAGCAGCGCCAGCACCGTGGTAAAATCCTTCTCCTGCTCCACGCTGATTTCCAGAATGAATCCGATAAACGCACTCAACGCCATGCGCGCCCAGCCCCGCTCCTCCATGGTCATAAAGGACAGCATCCTCGGAACGGCGGGAAATATCTCCTGCTCCACGAAACAGGCTTCCCGCCCGGGCTTCAGCTTTTGCAGCGCATCGGCGCTGAGCTTCGGGATATACGGCTCGTCCTCCTCCGCAGCGGCAAAGCCCTCGAATACAGGCGCATCCGCCCTGTGCTTCTTTCCTCTGAGCGTCCGGCAGAACTCCTGAACGATGAAGCAGAGGAAAAGCAGATGGGTCAGGGCGATCAGGCTCATGCCCGCGATATTCAAAATTCTCATTCTTCCGCATCCTCCCCGGCGTCCGTCTCGTCCTCGGCTTCAAACTCGTAATCCTCTTCTTCCTCGTCCTCGCCATAGTCGTAATCGTCCAGATCGTCCGCCCCGCGGGTGTCGGCCTTGGGCTTGCGGAGCTTGAACCAGTACAGCGCACCGCCGCCGCCCAGCAGCAGGAGCAGCAGAACGGCGATGATACCCGTGCCGCCGGTCTTCTTTTCGGGCGCGGTCTCCGCAGGCTCGGCGGGCTGTGGCGTGGGTTCCGTCACTTCCTTGCCCGCGCACTCGCTCATATTGGTTCTGCACACCTTGCAGCCCGTGTTGATTTTGCCCACGGCGCATTTGTCCGTGCAGGTGCAGGCGGGGACGATGCTCTCGCCGTCCTTGGTCAGCGCCAGCAGGTCGGCCTCGTCCACAAGATTCAGGAAATGGACGTTCTCATTGCCCTTATCGTCCCGGTCGATGATGAGATAAAAGGTGTTGCCGCCCTTGGTCGTCACGGTGATGAACTGCTTGCCTGCGCCGAAAGCGGAGCCGATGTCGTCCATAAGCGTCAGGTTGCCCTCCGGGGTCAGGGGCGCGGAGCCTCCGGCAGCGGCGTAATATTGCAGCAGTATCTCCAGCAGTCCCGCAGTATCCGTGTCGTTCTCACCGCCTCCCGCAGAGGTGTTGAGAACCTCAAGGTATTTGCCGTATACATAGCCGGTCTGCTCCGGCACGACCACCTTGTACCAGCCGTTGCTTTCCTCCAGCACCTTCACCTCCGCGCCGTTGAGCAGACGCCCGACCACGGTGTAATCCGTGCCGGGGCCGGTGCGCAGGTTCAAATAGGTGCGGACGTTGACCACCTTTCCGGTCTGCTCCTGCTTGACGGGAAGCGTCCAGCTCTGATCCCCGATGGTCACGGTATGGCTCCCGTCCGCGTTCTCAGTCACGTTCATCGTCAGGGTCTGTTCGATGTCGGTCAACTCACAGCCCTGTACGCAGATCTCCGCATCCTCCGGCTGCATGGTATCGGTCGGCTCATCCATATCGCCGCCGCCTGCATAGGCCGTAACGGAAAAGGCTGTCATGCAGAGCACGACGGCCAGCGTCACGGCAAAAAATCTCCATTTATTCTTCATCCACAAAATCCTCCGTTTTTCTGTATTCGTCGGGCAGGGCCGCCGTGGGACGCTTTTCCAGCATCGCCATCAGCACCGCAAGCTGCTCGATGGTCAGCCCGTTCTCACGGACGATGCCCACAATATCCGTGTTTTCCAGCTTCAGAATCTGCTCGTCCAGGGCTTTGAGCCGTGCGATCAGCGTGGTGAGCTTTTCCGCCAGCTTCTCGCGCTCTTGGCGCAGCTTTTCAAGTCGCGGGTTCATAACATCCTCCTTTTAGCGTTGGTTGATATGGTTGTTATTAAGGTAATCTGCCAAACTGGAGAAAATGGCTTCGCCGGTAGCTCGTGTCGATGGAAGCGTAGTGAATGGGGTCGCCGCAGTGGAGCATCCTGTTATTGCCCACATAGATGCCCACATGGGACGCACCTGCGGTGTCGTAGGTCTTTTCAATGAATATCAGGTCGCCGGGACGGGCGCTTTCCAGGAAGCCATAGGCGCACATGCCCCGCAGCCCCTCCGCGCCCAGCCTGCCGAAGCTCCAATGCTGGCCGCAGTTGTTGTAGACATACGAAACGAAGCCGGAGCAGTCGAAGGAGGTGTCCGGCGAGCTGCCGCCCCAGACGTAGGGGTAGCCCAGATACTTCTCCGCTTCCTTTATAACTGCGGCGAACTGCTCGTCCGCCAGCGCTTCCGGGGGTATCTCGTACTTCTCATACTTGGTATAGTAGTACCGGTTCACATACGGGGAGCCGGGGAACAGGTCGGGACGGTTGCCCAGCACGCTCATATACACGGCGTACATGGAGAGCTGATCGTGGGACATGATATGCACCGGCACATGGGAGAGGTTGAAGTTTTCCAGCTCCACATGGCAGATATACCAGGTGTAGGGAACCTCCGCCTCGTACTCGTAGCTTTGCAGATTGCCGTTTTCGTCGGTGTAATAGCCGGTGCGCGTCTCGGTGCGGTATCTGGTCTCCGTGGTGACGGTCTCCGTAAGGATGTACTGCTTTTCAAACAGCAGCTCCAGAATGCCGCCCACTTCGTCAATCGTCCATTCGCCGCCCTTGAGGGCGGTGATCATGGAGATGAGCACATAGGGGTCGTGCTCGATCTCGTCCAGGTCAAAATGATACTCGTCGTAGTCGTGGGTGCTTTCGTAGCTGTCCAGATACTCCCGCAGCTCGTCCTCCATGGCGCAGTAGGCGGCTTCCGCCGCCAGCATATCCGCGTCCTCCAGCGGGTAGGTGGAGGACACGATGCCGGATATCCCGCCCTGAAACAGCGTGGAGCAGGAAGAAATGCAGGTCATGAGCAGCAGTATCGCGGCGGCGACGCCGCCCGCGATGAGAAAGCCCTTCTTGTGCCGGACAAAAAAGCTGCCGGCCTTTTTGCTTCCCTCGGCGGCGCGCTTTGCCGCCTTCGCGGTGGTCTCGGACGCTTTGACGGTATTCCTCGCGCCGTTCCCCGCTTTTGCGGCGGCGTATTCCTTTTTAATAGCCTGCTTCTGCCGCCAACGGGAATAGGGGTTGGAAGCCCCGCCGTATTCCTGCTCGTACTGTTTGTTCAGCACCTTGAGATTGGCTTTGTCTGCGGCGGCTTCCGCCTTGTCCGCCCTGCGGTAGGGCTTTTCCGCATGGGAGCGGTGCACCGATTCCGCAATGCGCCAGGTGCGCTCCGCCGTCTCGGTCAGGGTGTTCGCCGCCTCCGTGCCGGGGTTGTCGTCGCCCTCCTCCCGGAGCTTGCGGTGGACTGCGCTGCGGACGGTATCCAGCGGCG
>CAVHXA010000112.1:0-2548 GCA_963639765.1 Oscillospiraceae bacterium
ATATTGCCCTGCGTCGGATGAAATGGACATATTCCCATCATTTCGCTCAACGCAGATTCGGACATTCTGTAAGCCATAACCGTGAATTTTCCCCGATTTTCGTTTTTTCCCGTCTTGATAAGCGTTTTTGATCTCATAAAAAAGAACATGATTTTTTTGATATAAATTGACAAAAATTGTTCTTTTCTTTGGCTCGTCCAGTTGAGAGCAAGCTTCGACGGCATTGTCGATCGTATTCCCTATAATGATAAATAAATCAGAAGCCGGTATATTTAGGGCGGTGTCTACCCATATAGAAGGCTTCAGGATCACGCCTGCGGATGCCGCTTTATCCATCCCATGGGTGAGTATGCTGTCCACCAAAGAATTACCTGTATCGATCGTATTTTCGATATGTGCGAAAGAGGTTTGAACTGCCTCTAAACATTGCTTGGCTTCCTCTTGTTTATCGTGGCTGATAAGGGCTTCCATGGCCGCCAGGTATTTCTTGATGTCGTGCCATAATTTGCGCGTTTCCTCCTGCTGCTTCACCATATCGCGATAGTAGTTTTCCCGTATCTCAAGCTGCTGCCTGGCGAGAATAGCCTCCTGTTGCTTGGCATAAGAGCGATTTAGGATTTCTATATAATAACAAATAATGATGTTTATATAGAGCATCACAAGGCTTTCAAAAATTACTGTGCTGCTGGTGCCGACATCGGCAGCGATGGCGACAAAATTCTGATAGCAAACAATGTAGCTGAGAATTTGGCACGACAGGAGCAGAACGATTTGCGCGGGCTTAGGGCTTGCGTTCCGGCTTTTCATTAGCGACAGAATAACGAAAAGGAATAAAAGATTCAGAAGCTTTGCCATGCTGTTATAGACTATCCTGCCTGTTCCTGTTCCCATAATGGAACTACATGGAAATCCGCTCACAGTCAAAATACTTCCGCAAAGAACATCTGAAATCATGGAGGAAATGAACAAGAGCAAAAACGGATAAAATATCTTTTTCAACGGCTGCTTATAATATAGCTTTGCCGTGAAAATTATTAAAATAACATTTCCAAGAAGGTCGCAGAGGCTGAGACCGTTGTGGTCAAAAAGTCCAAGGCTGCCGCCTGAGTTCCCAAATGCGGAGGGTTTCGGCTCTCCGCGCCTAATGCGACTTGCAAAAGGTTTTGCAAACGGTCACAAGTCCGTGTAAACGCAGAGTGGGTACAAGCCGGACGGCGGTGCTACACCGCAAGCCTACTACATTGTAGGCAAGCCGGACGGCAAGCGCAAGCAAGTCGGAATGTTTTGAGTTGAAAACCGCTTCAAGATATGCTACAATGAACAAAATTAAGCGATAGGAGCGTGGTATTCTGTACGAGTTTGGCGATGTTTTTGAAGCTCTTTTGCATTCTGCTGTGACAGAGGGTAACGTGAACAGTGAGGTTGTTCCGGAGCGGTATGAGGTTCTAAACCAAGTTTTCAACGAGGTTTCTAATCTGACCGCAATTAAGCCGGTGCTGAAGCTGTTCCCAAGCTTCACCTCTGGAAGCGTTACCATTGAGGCTCCTGAGATCCATTTGGACAAAGATGGAGCTTCGAGGCTCAAAGAGGTTTTGGCTAAATGCAATACATTCGAGATTTTGCCGTTGAGTGATGGCACTGTCCGAGCGTCCGTAACGGTTAAGGGCGTTTTCAAAACAACTAAATAAGCTATTCTGCATCAAGACCTTCCGGCTTTTCCGGAGGGTCTTTTTTATGCCCAAAATCGGCAGAGCACGTCTCCAAAGTTTCAAAATTTAACACGAAAGGAGTTGTTACGATGACCAGATTTGAAAGAATCGGTGTCGAAATTCAGTACGGCGCGACCAGTAAGCAAAAGGCACAAGGAAGTTTCCGTTACTCCTGCAATGTGTGCTGTAATCGCGGTATACGCATCGACTGTGATCGTTGTGCTATTGCCAGCACTCATACTTTGAGCATCTCCGGCAACTTCAATCGCGAGATGATTTGCAACTCTCTTGCATCCATGCTGCCTAGGGGTGTTCCTGTGAGGCTGGATATCAAATGCCTTGTTGTGCAGTGATTCACTTGAAAAATGCAATAACTTCGGTTATAATACAAAAAATGCAAAGAAAAGAGGGAGATGCTATGTCCGAAGAGAATTTCGCAGTAGCTATCAACACCGCAGCGCTTGTGGCGGCAAAGATTAAAGCTACCGTTACGGAGTACGAGGGCAAGTACGTACTGGACGATGAGGTGTACAAGCGAGTGCTGGGCACATATAAGATGTTCAGAAAATTTGCCCTTCAGAATGACGGCGGTATCAAGAATGTTGATGTACGTGGTGCTGACAAGGCAAAAATTGTGGCTGAGGTTCCTGCTGTCGATCTGTTTCGAGACGGGCTTGTTCTGTTCACGGAGCTACTGGCGATGGTTGACTTCATCGACGTTTCCGCCTCAAGAGACGGAGGTTTAATTATTAAAGTGTGTGTAGCGGGTCTTTGGAAGGCGGTGTAACATATGAATAAGCACCGTCGTTCATCTATTAGGATTGCCGCCGGTTATCTCG
>CAVHXA010000112.1:2558-5178 GCA_963639765.1 Oscillospiraceae bacterium
CAATATGCCTGAGAATCTCCAGAGCGGTGAGAGATACGAAGCAATGGAAGAAGCGATTGACCATTTGGAGGATGCTATCAGCAGCATCGATGAAGCAACGGAACATATCGACAGAGCTATTGCGTGATTAGGTAATTGAGTGAGGTAACTAATATGAGTTTAATCATAGCGCTGTTCCTGATTGTGATTATACTGTGTACGGTCGGCGGCGAGAAGTCTAAGGCCGCTGCGTTCGATCGCAGCGCGAGAGAACGAGATCGTATAGTTGCAGATTGGAAAAAGCTTTATGTCGATATGGATCTCGAAATAAGGTTGGAGCGCTGTATAGCAGATGAATGCAATTATGCGGAGGTGCGCGAGGAGGTTTCCAAAGTGCTCTCAACCATGGAACATTGGCGGTATTTGTTAGATGGAGATTTTGCACTGAATGAAAGTCAAATCTATGGGTCTGCTAATTATAAACGGGCTTACGAGAGAATGAGAAAAAATCAAACAATAGCTTTGGATATTATGCTTGCAAACAGAGGAAAGGTTTCTACGATGGCCGCTATCTTTGGGTATAAAGCCTATATAGACGGGCCTCGCGAGTTGAAAGAAAGTGCCTATGAATATGCCGAAACAATTTTGAAGCTGATGCGCCAGCATGGTGCCGAAGTTAATCTCTATTATCATAGGTATCTTGGAAGTAAGGCTTATTATTGGGAAGGAACTAATCCGTTACACAAAAACGATCCTGCGAAGTACGAGGTCAAATTTGCCTTCGATAGGGAAATAATTTTTAAGAGACATCCTATACCATAATTAAGAAAAGAGGGGCGCAAGCCCCTCTTCTTTAGCGCACTCCAAAATAATCCGGCAGAGGTATTGTTTTGCCAAGCAAGACCTTGCCACAGCATTTTACGGAAGACCCGCTCTCTCTATCCACATAGATGTTCGCATCGACCCTATTTGGATTTGCAGACAGCAGGTGTAGGTTTCTTCCCTTGACCGTCATTGCCACGTTCATTGCCAACCAACGCCTGACTCAAAATTTAGAAGCAAGCTACGGCGACGATCAGGAATATTATGACATGGGAGAGATAGTCCCCTTTGGTGAGAATTATCAAACCATAGGCTTTGAAGATACTGTGGACGGTTATTCTCTCCGCGTAAACAACGCGAAAATCCTTACATGAGACGGGATTTGTCAAGGTGGTTTTATCCCATCAAGCATGAATACTGCGTTGCGTTTCAAAACCGCCCTAAAATGTACTTGAAAAACGCACCAATCAACGAAAAAACCGAGCAGCGCGCAGCTGCCCGGCCCTTTCTATGTAAACACCGCAGGGCGGTGATTGTCATTTGTCTGCCGCTTTCAGCATATTGCCCCGGTGGACAGTAACCGCCCGGCACGCTTTTGTGAAGCTATAGCCGTAGAAATCATTTCGCGTGTCTGTGCCTTACAATATGCCGTTTCTTCCTGAAATGAACTCAAAAAAGTATGTAAGAAATTTGTGAACTTCTGCTTTGTATCGACACTTTATTTGGTCACAATCTTCTGCTATCATAAAAGAGATTTCAAGTTCATTTTGACTTGCTGTGCAAGAATAGGCGCAGATTGGAGGGATGTGCCATGCGTATCCTGATTGCAGAAGATGAAGTGACCATCGCCCGGGCGCTGAAGGTCATGCTGGAAAAGAACAAATACGCTGTGGATATGGTTCACAACGGGAATGACGCACTGGACTATATTCAGGCAACGACCTATGACGCGCTGGTGCTGGATATTATGATGCCGGGAAAGGACGGGATCGAGGTGCTGAAAACCGCCCGTGCAGAGGGTAATACCACACCGGCCCTGTTTCTGACGGCAAAGGCGGAGGTGGCCGACCGGGTAGCCGGACTGGACGCTGGCGCAGACGATTACCTCCCCAAGCCGTTTGCGGCAAGTGAGTTTCTTGCCCGCGTTCGTGCCCTTACCCGGCGCAGCAGTGCCTATGCACCGTCCGAACTCAGCTTTGGAAATGTCACGCTTGACCGGGGGCAATATACGCTCCGCACACCGTCAAACGAAGTGAGGCTGAACAACAAGGAATACCAGCTTGCAGAATTATTTCTGCGCCATCCGCATCAGGTGTTTTCCTCGGAACACCTGATGGAAAAGGTATGGGGTCTTGACAGCGAAGCGGATATGGATGTTGTATGGACAGATATTGGATTTTTAAGGAGAAAGCTCAAGCAGATCGGCGCGGATATTGAGATCAGGACGATCCGCGGCGCGGGCTATGCGCTGGAGGACATGCGATGCTGAAAAAGATGCGCTGGCGCTTCATCGGTGCAGCAATGGCGGCGTTTACGGCGGTTGTTCTTACGCTTTTGTGCTTCGTGAATATCTGGAACTATTTCAGCATGACCCGGCAGCAGGACACGACGCTCGACCGGCTGTTGGAAGTGGATCAAAAGAACGCGGAGACACCTGACGGGGAAATCACACCTCCCTTTGAGAACATGGGCAGGTTCTCCCCGGAAGTACCCTACATGATCCGCTTTTTCTCGGTACATTTGTCTGCGGATGGAACAGTTGGGCGTGTCAATCAAAACTATATTGCCTCTGTCTCTGAGGCTGACGCGGAAGCCTATG
>CAVHXA010000113.1:0-5175 GCA_963639765.1 Oscillospiraceae bacterium
CATCATAGCATTCGGGGAGCTCGCTCCACAGCGTATCTCGAATTAGATTATCAATGGTTGCTTTGGTTTCCTGCTTATCCGTCCAGTGATCAAGCTCAGCAATTTTGGATTTGACTTTCCGCAGTAGATCGACCGCCACTTTCTTAATCTTCTGAATGTCCTGCTTGCTAAGGTTTTCCGAGAAAAGCATGTCGTAAAGGGAAAGCTCCTCATCGCTGGCGAAACCTTCCCGAACATAACGCTGTTCCTCCTGATCCATATCCTTTACCAGCTGCATCAGCTCATCGAAGGTTTTCTCAATTGTTGCCCTGTCCTGCTGGCTGTTGTAGTCATCAATGATTTTCTGATATCGCTCATGATATCGAATACGGTCGGGATTATTGAACAACATACTGTCCAACCGAACCTGGATCAGCTCTTCAAGGTCTTTCATCACTAAATTCTTTTGCTTTGCTTTTGCAAACTCCCGTCGGAGCAGGTCAAAATCGATTTTACTGATATCGAACTGTCTGGACGGCGTTATGCCCTGCGTGACCGGCTCCATATGAACATAGTCGCTGATGATGTTGTTGATTTCTACCATTAAATCCACGTTGGATGCGGTTTTGCGCTTCTTTTTCAACACGCCATCGATGGCCGCGATTGCCTCATAGCGTTTGCGGTTATCCGGGTCTATATCCTCTCGATTGGTATATTTCGTCAGACGGATCAACTCGGAAGCATAGGTCTGGAAGGTCTTCTTTTCCTCAATGCTGGAAGATACTGCGTTGGCCGCGGCCTGCAATAAAGCCAGTTTTTCAAAATCTTTTGCTTGGATCAACGCCTGAAGGGAAAAATCATATCCTGCAAGGAAGTTCTCTGCCGCTGCGATAGTCTCCAATATCCGGGCGATTAGTTTTTCTTTATCTACAGTCGGATCTGCGCTGCCGTTGCCGTCCATGTTCGCGGTATAATCGGCCAGTGCTTTTCTCAATGCCTTAACAATACCGATATAGTCGATAATCAGGCCGTTGCTTTTGCCCTCGGCCACGCGGTTAGCACGTGCAATCGTCTGCATCAGCGTGTGTGCCTTCAACGGCTTGTCCAGATAGAGGCAGGACAGGCATTTTACGTCAAAGCCAGTGAGCCACATAGCACAAACGAACACCACACGAAGCGGATTGGCAGAATCCTTGAATTCCTTGTCCAGCTCCCGCTTCTCCATTTTTTCGCGGTGCGTTTTGATATCCAGCCCCCATTTCTGGAAAGTCTGAATTTCATTCTGCTCCTGGCTGATCACAACAGCCATTTCCGTCTCCTGCATCCATTGCAGTTTCCGTTCCAACTCCTGCGCTTCCTGCTGCGTTGCCTGCTTGATGCGGATTTTCAGCGCTTCGATTTCAGCAGTCCAATATTTCTGCACCAGGTCATACATGCGGACACAAGTCACTTTATTCAGGCAGACGAACATCGCTTTTCCGCTTGTCCACAAATCAGAGTAATGCCCGACGAAGTCTCGGGCGATGGACTCCAAACGCGGGGTTGCGGTAAGAAGATGGATTTCCTTGGCAAACTCCGCTTCCAGCTTGTCCTGCTGATCTGCATCTAAATCGGCCTGCTCGATGGCATCCAGAATGCGGTCGGTAATTTCCGGATTATCCTTCACGTCAAGGATTTTTTCACCGCGGTTTTCATAGTACAGCGGAACAGTTGCACCGTCCTCGACGGCGCGTTTGAAATCGTATACAGATATGTAACCACCGAAAGTACGCTCGGTGATATTGTCACTGGAAAGCAACGGAGTTCCCGTGAAACCGATGCGGGATGCCGTAGGCAGCAGTCGAACCATATTATCCGCAAAAATTCCATACTGGCTGCGGTGAGCCTCGTCCGACATGATAATGACATCGTGATCCGGATAGATCGGCTCCGCATCAGCCTTGTTGAACTTTTGGATCAGCGTAAAGATGAAGCTGGGATTGCCCTTCAGCTTGCTGATTAGATTATCCCCGCTGGAGGCAATAAACTGGCTTGCCTTAGTTTTCCCGAGAATGCCGCAGTTTTCAAAGGTATCGCTGATCTGTGTATTCAGCTCATCACGGTCTGTCAGAATCACGATGGTCGGCGAACCGGCAAATTTGCGGCGGATCTTCTGCGCGAGAAACACCATGGAATAGCTTTTGCCGCTGCCTTGGGTGTGCCAGAAAACGCCCAGCTTGCCGTTCTTCAACTTACGGGCTTCGTAAGCCTTGATTGCCTCATTAACGCCGAGAAACTGATGGTTGCGGGCAAGTATCTTTGCCGTATGTCCGCCGGAATGGTCAAAGAGAATGAAATTCTCCAGCAGATCCAAGAAGTTTTCCTTCTTGCAGATGCCGCGCAGCATCGTTTCCAAAGCCACGCTGCCCGGTTCCTGTTCGGAAAGGCGCTTCCACTCATGGAAAAATTCGTATTTGCTGCCCAGTGTGCCGACCTTAGCCTCTGTTCCGTTGGAAAGAATAAGGAAAGCGTTGTAGTAGAACAGATGGGGAATGGTATCCAAATAATCGGTGTAATTATTGGTGTAGGCGTCCTGTACATCCACTGTGTTCTTTTTCAGCTCAATGAACAGCAAAGGTATCCCGTTGACAAAGCCGACGATATCCGTGCGGCGGCGGTACAGGTCACCGTGAATTTTCAGCTCCTTGATCGCGAGAAAATGGTTGTTCCCGGGATTCTGAAAATCGACAACAGCAGCTTTCTTCTCTTCGGTTTTGCCGCCGGGCTTCTTTACTGTGACGGGGATGCCGTCCCGAATCAGAAAATATTTTTCCTCGTTGATTTGCAGCAGAGAAGCAGTAGACAGGCGGCTCTCCAGTTTTCGCTGTGCTTCGTCTATCTGCGCAGGTGTGATCCACGGATTCAGGCGCAGCAGAGCCTCCCGGAAATACCGGGTCAGGAGGATTTCTTTATAACTCTTGCGGCCGAATGTGCCACCATTGCCGAGCTGCTCCGTATTATAGGCAAAGGCAACTTCCCAGCCCAGCTCGTCATGCAGCAGGTGACCGGCACTCTCCTGCACAAGGATATTTTCAGAATAATCGTAGCTCATGGAATCACCATCCTAAATTCTTGCTTAATAAACGAAATGCCTGCCTCCTTCATTGCCTTCCATTCGTCCTTCAAATCCGATTTTGGCAGTACTTCGTATATGAATAACCAGTTTTCATCTAACTCATCGTTATTTTGCGATAAAACGCGCGCGTGGTCTTTTAATACCTTGATTTCTGCTCTGTTTTTTCTTCGATTGAAGTATATCCAAGTGAAAATCTTAAATAAGCAACTGTTTTCCTGGATAGCAAAGGCCGCCGAAATTCCAGAGATGTCAAAATCATATTTCAGCGAGAAAAAAATGGCATAGATGAGTGCTTCGTAGTTTTTTGCTTTTTGCGCATTATCAAATATAATGTTGGAAAAGCGCTCTATGTCCGATTTGGACGCAACAAACGGCTTAAAAACATACTCATCGAGCAGCGGTATTAAATACGGATAGATTATCGCAAAATGCATTATCGTCTTTAGCGTATAATTTCTGGCATTTTCGGTCAGTTCTCGTTTGGAAAGCACTTTGATCGCATAATTCAAAACAGCCGCATTTCCATTGTTCTCTTCCATCAGAGCTACCGCAAGATCTAAGTAAGCCTGAGCTTTTTTGAAGTCGACCTTTCCATATGCAGTTGCTAAATCAAAGGTGTTAAGGTGTCTGACCCATTGCCTGGTAGAAGCTACAGGAAGAAGCTCTATCTTTGTCTTTTTGTGGTTAAGTGGCAGATCAAACTGTCTTAGCTGTGCTCCAATATCAGTTAGAAATTCCTGCCCTTTTTCATAAGAATCCACATAGCAGGTATAATCATCTATATTACGCACATAATCCCATTTTTTGCCCAATTCACAATCAATAACGGTAAGAATGATTTCTGACAACAAGTTTGATGCATGCGGACCGATTAAAAAACCATGTGTTTCACCTGAGCGAAGATTCATGCAACGGTGGTCAAGTTCATTAAACCAAAGGGTTCGATTGCGATTATTCTTTGCTGCATCTTTTCCCACCAACGCCCAACAAAGAGAGTGTGTGTACATGCTTGGAAAGCATGTAGATATATCTGCACTTACTATGTATTTCTTACCAATCAGTATATCCGGAATTGGTGAATCATCTGTTCTCCAATTCTTGTAGTTCATTTTGAACAGTGTTTCTGTATCCTTTTGCTTTCTGATGTGAATCCTGCTGATTTTATGGGAGTTGCCTTTTGTCTGCTTTTCAAAGTGCAACTGAATTTCTGCCCAATTATCTCTTAAGCACTCACATAGCCTCTGATAGGCCATTGGATTAGGTATACCAAGGGGGCGAGGAACATTGATATCACGCATTGATTCGTGAAAGATGAAGCCATGTGTTTTGTTGGAAAAAGGTTGTACTGGAGCATAATTATAGAGCGGTTCTGAAGTAAAAACCGGCGGCAGCTTTTCAGTGAAAAGGCCAAAAGCCAGTAAGCCCTTATAGAGCTCATCCGCAGTTATTTCATTCATGTAATCCGAATAATTCTTGCTCATATGAGTACCATCCTCAAGCACCTAATTTCATCTGCATAACTAAACCCATGATCGTAATAGCCACATCTGCGCCCTTGTCCAAGGCAAATTTCAGAATTGGCTTCACCTTTTCCCATTTCTTTTTCTTTGGTGTTAGCTCTTTTGCGATATTCTCTAACTCGTCAATTTTGGACTTGATTTCCTCTGTATCTGCATCTGTCAAGCCCGGCATGTCTTCTATTTGCTGTTTTGCCTGCTCAAATGTAATATCTATGTTGATTTCGTTTGTAACCGGTACAGTAACGCTAATATTATTCTGCGATGCTGCCGAATCCGTTAATACAAGAAAATCGCAGATATATCCCTGCAGTTTCGCTTTCATAAGTCCTAAATTATGTTTAAGAGCTTCGCCTTCGATGCATTCGTAATTAAAACCGAACTGCGGGTTATAGCCATACATGCTATGCCCTAAATTAGGAATATAAGCTCCGTATTTGCCATCAATGGAAGGTTGATTGCATAATGAAGTTGGACACCTAAGAAAAAAATCCATAGTGATTTTCCCCTGCATGGTAGAATGAAGTTTGCACACAACATCTGCCAAGGGAGGGCAATCACTAT
>CAVHXA010000114.1:0-4985 GCA_963639765.1 Oscillospiraceae bacterium
CAGAAAACCTGCGAAGAGACGTCAGAAGAATCGCTGAATGACGCTGCAATAAAATCAGACACAAAATGACGGAAAAATCCTGCTGATGGATAAGATTGAAAAATGAGACAAATGTCCGGCGACCGCAGTCGCCGGATTTTATCTGTCGCTATGATCTGCCGGCAAAAAGAAGAAATATATCACAGAAAAGAGAAATATATTACAGACACACCCTTTATTTGGAATTCTACGCACAGTAGAATGTAAATTTTTCCATATATATGGATTCTATCGAGAATGAACAGGCATTCTACGTCTGCTTTTCAGAATGGAGAGAGTCATTTCAGCCAAGTGGATTGCACTGCAGCGGGTATCGGCGTAGCCTGAAGGATAGTTGGCCAACGCCAAACTCCAAAGAAACCGGGGCGTAATTTCAATGAGCAAATACATTCTCAGCTGCTGTTCCACAGCCGATCTCAGCGCAGAGCACCTTCAGCGCAGAGACTGCAAATACATCAGCTTTCACTACTTCATCGACGATGTTGAATATGTAGACGATCTTGGCCAGACCATAACAATGGACCAGTTTTACAAAAAGATGGAAGACGGAGCCATGACAAGAACATCTCAGGTCAATATCTCCGAATATCTCGATTATTTTTGCAATTTTCTGGAAAACGGGCAGGATGTGCTGCATGTCTGTCTGTCCTCCGGGCTGTCCGGCACATATCTGTCCGCAGAGAACGCCGCGCGTATAGCTCGCGAGAGATATCCCGGACGAAAGCTGTATGTTGTGGATTCTCTGGGCGCTTCCTCCGGGTACGGCCTGCTGATGGAAACACTGGCTGATCTTCGCGATCAGGGCATGGAAATTGATGCGCTGTATGACTGGGCAAGGGAACATCGCCTTGAGATGCATCACTGGTTCTTTTCCACGGATTTAAAGTATTATGTCCGCGGCGGACGAATCTCGAAGGCTGCAGGAATGGTTGGCGGGATTCTTGGAATTTGTCCGCTGTTGGATATGGATGAACAGGGCAGACTGATGCCGCGGGCGAAAATACGAACAAAGAAACGGGTTATACAGGAAATTGTAAAAAAGATGGAGCAGCATGCCAGGGACGGGCAGGATTACGACGGAAAATGCTATATTTCACAGTCGGCCTGTATGGAGGATGCAAGAGAGGTAGCAGAACTTGTTGAAAAGAAATTCCCAAAACTAAACGGAAGGGTTGAGATCAACAACATCGGAACTACAATCGGAAGCCACACAGGTCCGGGAACGGTAGCTCTGTTCTTCTGGGGCGATAAAAGGAAATAAAAACAGCTTGACAGATCGAATGTGAAAAGAGTATACTTTCTGCGATGTCAGTGAGCAAAGGCGTTTACTGGAGTGGGTGAAGTGCCCCTGCCGTAACGCCTTTTTTCTTTAGCAACACCGCACAATGGGGCAAAGGATCCGGCAAAGGCCGCAGACGAATTGTACGGTGTTGCCCTTATACTCAAGGAGCGTGACCGCATGTACACAGCAGAAGATGTTGCACTGTACATTAAAGAAGAAGAAGAAGTGAAATTCATTCGCCTGACCTTCTGTGATTTTGCGGGTCAGCAGAAAAGCCTGACTGTTATGGCGGATGAGCTTCCGAAAGCCATGGCCGGAGGCATATCGGCAGATGCCTCTGCAATCGAGGGCTTTGGCGAGAAGGCAGACGGCAATCTGTATCTTATTCCGGATCCGTCTACATTGGCAGCCGTACCCTGGCACTCGATGCACGGCAAGATGATTCGTATGTATTGCAGCCTCCGTACTCCCGAAGGGAAAACCTTCCAAAGAGACAGCCGCTATCTTCTACAGAAGGCAGTGGATTATGCCAAAGTCCGGGGGGTGTTGTGCAGCTTTCAAACAGAATACGAATTTTATCTGTTTCAGACCGACGAAAATGCAGAGCGGACACAGATTCCATACGACAAGGCAGGCTATATGGATATGGATCCGGGCGATAAGTGTGAATCCATACGGCGTGAAATCTGTATAACCCTGTCCGGTATGGGCATACGGCCAAAAACGGCACGTCACGAGGCAGGACCGGGTCAGAACAGAATTGACTTTTGCGGTGCGGATCCGATGTCTGCAGCGGATAACGCGACAACCTTCAAATCTGTAGTGCGAACGGTCGCAGCGCGGTCGGGGCTCTATGCCAGCTTTTATCCGAAACCATTACCGGAACAAAAGGGAAATGGTCTGCATATCGGTCTGTCTGTTTGCTGCAGCGACGGGCAGGACCGTAGCGCATCGTTTCTGGCCGGTATTTTCAAGCACATCTGCGAAATTACTTCGATTCTGAATCCAACACAGGAATCATACCGTCGTCTGAGTGAGTATAGAGCACCAAAGTATATCGAATGGAGCACATCCGATTGCGGCTGGTTCGCCGGGGCTTCACACGCGCAGAGTGAAGGGGTTCCCTATATTACACTGCACTCACCGGATCCGGGTGCGAATCCGTATCTTGCATTTTCGCTGATACTGTATGCCGGCATGGATGGAATTGAGCGGGGGCTTGTTCCGCCGGCACCGGATAGCGGCAGCCTGTCGGATAAACAGTTTTATGCTGCATTGACGGACCTTCCCACATCTCTTACAGAGGCAAAGGAACAGGCTATGCAAAGTACGTGGCTGCATGAGGTACTTCCGGAGTTATTCAACTGACATTTGCGTCCCGAACGGAAACAAAGGGGGAAATCGTTTGAGCGGGCACGATCTTCGGCTTTCCGTTCTCATCGCGGGCGGTTCGGAAAAGACGATTCAAACTCTGACAGGGATGCTTCCGCAGGAACGTTTTCGTCTGCTGACTCCGGAAAAAACCGCATCACAGACAAGACAGGCTATAGCCGAGGGCCTGGTGGATATCATAATTCTCAGTCCGCCGTTGCCGGATGAGTCTGTTTGGCAGCTTGTGCAGGATTTGGCCGCAAATGAGACAATTGGTATGCTGCTGTTTGTTTCGGCACAACAGTATGAAGCTGTGCAGACAAGCCTTATAAGTGCAGGAATTATGATCCTGTCAAGACCGGTCAGCCGACAGATGTTCTGCCAGGCGATAAACCTGCTTGCCGCAGCCGCGTTTCGCATGAAAAAACTGCAGGCCAGGACGGAAGACCTGCAGACAAAGATTCAGGAACTGCGCGCTGTGAATCGTGCCAAGCTTCTGCTGATGCAGCAGCTGAACATTACAGAAGCGCAGGCGCATCGTATCATCGAAAAAAAAGCAATGGATTCCTGCACCAGGCGCCTGAATGTGGCAGAGCAGATCATCCGTTCTTTTGAAGATTCCCAACTGGATCGAGGAGATAAGCCATGAGTGAGCAAACGGTTATTATTGTAGATTTCGGCGGCCAATACAAAGAACTCATCGCACGCAGAGTCAGAGAGCTTGGAGTCTATTCAGAAATTCTGCCCAATTCCATATCTGCACAGGCGGTGCGCGAAAAGCAGCCGATCGGCCTGATTTTTACGGGTGGGCCAAGCAGCGTATATGATGAGCATGCGCCGACCTGCGATCCGGACCTGCTTCGCCTTGGCGTCCCCGTGCTTGGGATCTGTTATGGCATGCAGCTGATGTGCAAGCTGATGGGCGGACGTGTCGGTCCCTGCGAAAAAAGTGAATATGGTGTTTTGAATGCCGAGTTTTATCAAGACAGCCATCTTCTCGGCCCCTTTGCGGGAGAAAGCCCTGTGCTTATGAGCCATACAGACCGGGTACTGGAGCTGCCGCAAGGGTTTCATACTGCTGCTTCCACACAGCTTTGTCCTGTCGCGGCAATGGAGGAACCGAGTCTGGGATTATATGCCGTACAGTTTCATCCAGAGGTGGAACATACATTGTCCGGGAAAAATATCCTGAGCAGATTTCTATTTGAAATCTGTCATGCACAGGGCGGCTACTCGATAGAAGGATACCTCGAACGGCAGATTCAGGCTGTCCGGGATCAGGTAGGACAGGGAAGAGTTCTTCTGGGGCTGTCAGGCGGTGTAGATTCCGCAGTCTGTGCGGCTCTTCTGGCCAGAGCAATTCCAAACAGACTGACCTGTATATATGTTGATCACGGTTTTATGCGTCTGAACGAAACCGAAGAGATCCAAAAAGCTTTTGAGAATCTGCATCTGAAGCTTATATGTGTAGATGCGGGAAAGCAATTTCTTGCGGCATTGTCCGGCATTACAGACCCGGAAGAAAAGCGAAAACGTATCGGAGCCCTCTTTGCGCGAACCTTCGAGCAGGAGGCGCGAAAGCTGGGTGGGATAGATTTTCTGGCGCAGGGAACCATCTATCCGGACGTGGTCGAGTCAGGCGGCAATGCAGCTGTGATTAAAAGCCACCACAACGTCGGCGGACTTCCAAAGGATCTGGGTTTCAGCGGTGTTGTCGAGCCATTGCGGAGTCTGTTTAAAGATGAGGTTCGTCGTCTCGGCAGACTTCTGGGGCTGCCGGACAGCATTGTCGAGCGTCAGCCGTTTCCGGGGCCGGGTCTTGCAATTCGTGTTCTGGGCGAGGTAACAGAGGAAAAGCTGGATCTGCTGCGTCGGGCAGACGCTATACTGCGGCAGGAAATAATCAAAAACAACATAGCATCGGATCAGTATTTTGCTGTATTGACAAATTGCCGAAGCGTGGGTGTCATGGGGGACAGCCGGACATATTCCCATATGCTGGCGCTGCGTGCGGTATGCACCAACGATTTTATGACCTGTCAATTTACGCGGCTGCCGTGGGAAGTACTGGCAAAAATATCAATCCGCATTACAAACGAGCTTTCCGATATCAATCGGGTTGTATATGATATCACATCCAAACCACCTGCCACCATCGAGTGGGAATAAATATTTAGTGTTTTCTGAATCCTGAAAAGCGTTGGTATTACAGTGCTTTTCGGGATTTTACTTTTTGCTTGGCTACAAATTGGCTACATCTGAAGCTTTTTTTGTAGCCAGAGGCTCACGGCAT
>CAVHXA010000115.1:0-4959 GCA_963639765.1 Oscillospiraceae bacterium
AGGGCGACAACAAGCTCTACTCCGAGTCCGGCTCTGCCATCCATGTTTCGAGCGGCGATTTGAGCATCACCGGCAGCGGCACTCTGGAGGCAGAGATTGGCACCAATTACGAAGAGGACAACGATAACGCCAAAATCGGAAGCCATGAGTCGGAAGAAATGTCCGGCAGCATACACATTACGGGCGACGCGACAGTCACCATGGAGAACAGCGATGGCGGTGGTGAAGGTGCGGGTATCGGCTCTGGCTACGAGGGCGATATGTCCGGAGACATTCTCATTGACGGAAACGCCAATGTTGCCGCGTTCAGTCAATCTGACGGTGCCGGTATCGGCGCAGGAATGGATGGTAACATGTCCGGCAACATCACCATCCGGGACAATGCACAGGTTATCGCCGTAAGCGATGACGATGGCGCAGGTATCGGATCCGGTTATGAGAATAATGAGAATGCGGATATGTCAGGACGTATCACCATCGACGGGCATGCAAACGTAACGGCGTGGAGCGGAAACGAGGGTGCCGGTATTGGATCCGGCGAGGACGGAGAGGTATCCGGCAGCATCATCATCGGCGGCCGTGCGCGGGTTTCTGCGGGAAGCAATGATGACAGCGCAGGAATTGGCAGCGGTGACTCAGGGACAGTTAACTCCAGTGGCAGAATCATCATCCGGGACAACGCCAATGTGACGGCAATCGGGCAGAATGACGGAAGTGGCATCGGTGCTGGCAGAAATAAAAACATGAACGGTATGATCATCATCCGGGACAATGCGCAGGTCAAGGCCATTGCAGGAAATGAAGCAGCGGCCATCGGCAGCGATGATAGTGACGAAATGACAGGCAGCATTATCATTATCGGCAATGCCGCTGTTTCCACGGCAGTGGCGAAGGATCAGATAGAAATTTTTGTTGCGTGCGATACCGCCTGCTTCGACGAAGACTCCGATGTCTACAAAGACCACTCGCAAGGCTGGCACGAGTATGGAGGATACTGGAAACAATTCGATGATGTGTGGTTCGATTACGACGCAAAGGAAATCAGATACAATCTGAACCCGGAGGCTGTCGGATATATCGGAGATGGAGAAACCAGCCATCATGACAGCAATTACGGGAACTACATTCTCGGCTCGGACATCACCATCAACGGCATCCGTGGCAGCGATACGGATGCACTCAAGGAGTATGTCAACATGCGCCTGTCCGGCACGGAGAATGACGGCGAGCCGGAGAATCTGACCATGCTCGACTATGTAATCAGGAACAACAAAATCACGGTAACCGCCACGGGTCAGGGCAGTCTGGAGAAGGTTCTTTATGACGGAGAGGAAACCGTCCCCACCGAGCCCGGCAGCTATGCCGTGTCCGTCGTGCTGACGCTGGATGGGACCGACATTACATTTGAGATCGGTACGCTGAACATCCATGAAACCTCCGGCAGCATTCTCGTTGAAAACACGGAGCCTCAGGCCGTTGTTCCCTTCCATTCGATAACCGACGAAAGCGGCAACGAAATCGGCTATACAGTCGAGCAGAGCGAGGGCACGCTGACCGTCACGGTGGATGCGCAGACCGCGGTCCTAACCGGCGCGACTGACAGCCTGAACACACTCCGCGCGCAGGGCGCGGAAAAGCTCGTGCTTATCCTTGGCGGCAGGACGTTTTCCGTTCCTCTGGCGGAGCTGCTGGCCCTGATCGGGCAGAGCGAAGGCTACACGCTCAGCTATGACGGCACCACCCTGTTCCTGATCGTCAACGGGGAGAAAATCGACCTGAGCGAGATTCTGGAAAAGGCATAAGGCAGATTATATGGTTTCATCCGGCGGGCAGGCAAAAACGCCTGCCCGGTGGTCAGTATGTATTTTCAAAAGCATCTTCCATCAACAGTTATCTTTCACTGACACGATGCGAATTATGAAATACAAACAATTCATTTTGTATAATCCCGCCAGCGTATTTAATTGAATCCCTTTTTACAGCGCCCGCCAGGGTGCGCAGCCATTGCTCTGCAATGCTTTGCGGGGTTTGGGGAAATCTCCCCAACAAGCAGACCGGGAGGGTCCGTCATCTGGACGGCCCTCCGGTTTTGTCTGTGTGGCTATACAAAGGCATTGCTTGCAAAAAATCCGTTATACCAAAAAGGCGGAAAATCAGCCGGCCTGGCTTTTGGTCTCGTGGGCTTATGAAAGAGCCTCAGGTTGGGATTCTGAGTGCCCATTCACAGTCAACGGAATTAAAATAGGCAAGTGTGCGGATTGCTCCGCCGTATGGATCGACAATCAGAAAATCGCCGAGAGACAAACTGCTCCTGTCTGCATTTTGTGCGACACCAACAATTGTGACAACGTGGTCCGAGCTGTAGCCGTTTACTCCGACAATCATCGGCTTTCGACTGCTGAGAATACAGTCATAGGCTGCTTTCAGAGCTCCGGTCTGTGTAAACGTATTGCCTTTATAGATTTGACTGGAATCCGCATAGCGGGTGCAGTATTCCCAGCTTGTGCCGCCGCTGCTCCATTTGACGTTATTGGGGCTGAGCGAACTGTCGTGATAGATGGAATAGGCAATGCACATCGCGGTTGCAGTGCAGCCCCGATTCTTTCCGGCGCTGTTTACAAAGCGCGAATAGTCATTCTGGTTAAAGCAGTATTCTGTTTTGAAGTTTGGCACAACACCGAAGGTTGTTCCACTGTAAACATATGTGTCCCCGGTTGTGACTGCACTTCCGCCAATTTCAAAATCAGAGGAGACAAGCAGAGTATAATCCTCCACTCCGTCGCTTTCTGTCCAGACTCCGACAATATACTGGTAGTTTCCTGCGGCAAGGTTCTCAAAGATCAGATATTTGTTGATGGAATACCGCAGGTTGTCTGATGCCGCATTCGGATAACAGGTCGTGTCCTGAACCGTGCTTCCGTATACATCAACAATTGCGCCGTATATCTTTGTAATTTTGCCGGCATCTGTCTGTACATTGCCCCGGATTCCAAAATTGCTTCCCTGCGTCAGAGTCCCGGAGGGAGATACCTCGCCGCTGATGGTGACGGTCGGTTTCCGGTAAACCGGTTCTGTTTTGATTTGTTCTGCCAGCGGAGGAATGTCCGGCTCATCAAAAACGCAGACAGAATACCTTGCACTGATATCCTCGTTCAGTTCGGCGGTGTCTGCTCCATAACCCTGCGTGACTCCCCAAAGAGTGGTTTCATCCGCTCCAAAGACAAACGTTCCTTTTTTATTGTTCCACCAGGTATCGATACTTATTTCGGCCGCTGTGATCGGGGTCCATTGGCTGCTGCGCACATCGCGGACATAGATATTGCGGTATTCAAAGCTGCGCAGCTCGGCAGCATACTCCGACTGGTAGTTTTCCATAAACTGCGACATACTGCCTACAAAGCAGGAATCGGAAAGTCCGGTATCAAAACAGCAGATCTGTTTCCATTGCCCATCCGGCAGAGCACGAATCCACTGCTCAACAAGCGTGTGTCCGGAGGCAGCATCCTCATAGCAGCCAAGATACATCCGATACCATGTATCTGCTTCCCAGGGATAATCCGTGATATAGTTTGCGCCCTCTCCCTCACCGTCAAAGCGGCCTGACTCAGAGCTGCCCGGATATATAAGCTGTGCTGTAATGGTCTGTTCGCAGGCGTTGGCATCTATCCAGCTGATGTCCCAAAACGAGAGGATTGACTTCGGACCGTCCGTACGCATCTGCAGACCTGCATAGGCGCCGCCCTCATTGGTTACACAGCCGGAGGAGAGGCAGCTCGTGTCCATCTGCCAGTTGCAAAGAGCCCAATAGGTGCCTGTTCCCGCCTCTTCAGCCCGAAAATCAATCAGAAATCCGTCAAACCGTTGGCTTGTGCCGGAAAGATCAGGATCCACATAAATATTGTGTGCCATTCGGGACGGATCATCGCTCGACAGGCTTGGCTCCGGCAACGCAGAGGAAAGACCGGATATGCTCTCAGACACGAGCTCGTCCGGCACTGGTGCAAAGTCCTCGATATCCTGATAGATCCACAGGTCCTCTTCTTCAGGCGCCTGCGGCTGAACGATATTCGCCACAAGAACGGCGATGTTTGCCCGTGTGATCACATTGCCGAATGTGTTTTCGACACCATTGAGAAACCCGCAGCCTTCTGCAACGGACAGATACCCGTATGGATAGCCGCCTGCATCAATCGCCGCATCGCCATACCCGATTCCTCCCATCAGCATTTTAATGGCCTGTTCATAGGTGACTGTATCCGACGGGCCAAATTTCCCGTTGCCGTAACCGTTGATGATTCCCTGATCATAGGACCAGGCAATATAGCCGTTTGCCCAGTGAGAAGCCGGAACATCCGTGAACGCCGCAGTTGTCATGCTCTGCGCATCCGACTCTGCATCCAGCAGGCGACACACAACCGCTGCGCACTGCGCCCGGGTAATACCCTGATCAGGATTGAAATTGCCGTTGTTATCTCCTGTAAATATTCCCAGCTCCTGAGTCAGTTCCGCCGCCCATGCATAGTCTGCGTCGTCTGCCACATCCGGAAACGTGAAATCCGCAGATGCAGTGCCGGCAAGTGTTCCAACCATCAGCATCACACAAAGAAAGATGCCCAATACATGGTTTCGCATAAGACCTCTCCGTTTCATTTTTTCTGTCAGCTTATAGCTCTCCGAGGATGTATTGATAATTGTCTGCGCGAAATACCGATCCACGCTCCCCGCGTGGGGAGCGACTGCGCGGCGGTTTTATGTGCATGGCAGCGGAGGAATTTCAATCCACGCTCCCCGCGTGGGGAGCGACGCGTTCATGCAGGGCCTTGCCGCCACGCACGACATTTCAATCCACGCTCCCCGCGTGGGGAGCGACCCGTCGCAGAGGACGACCCGGAAAAAGTTGGCAGTATTTCAATCCACGCTCCCCGCGTGGGGAGCGACAGTCCGGGCCGTAGCTTGTAC
>CAVHXA010000116.1:0-409 GCA_963639765.1 Oscillospiraceae bacterium
CACTGAACCTGCGGATCCTTCCCGCCGATGAGCGTTGGATGCGGCGCACGCCCTTTGCTGTTGTTTGGATTGCTTCGGACGCCAATGACGAGATTGCCTGCGGAATCCATGACATAGGTTAGCTTTCCCTCTTGCCGATGCCCGGCAACATAGATACGGTTGTTCTGAATGGCATCTTCTAACTTGACAGCAGTGGGATTGTGAAAATAACCGGTCTTGGAATCGTAAATGGAGGGATCTTTCTTGTCAGTAGCCATTGCCTTGGGATAGACATGATAGGTTTCAGCGTAGGGCTGTGATCCGCCATATGTGCCGTGATAATTACCGCTGATACTACTACCCATATTATACCCCCTTCTTCTTGCTGATCCAATCTGTAAATTGGATGAACTTGGTTCGGCCTTGAAAT
>CAVHXA010000116.1:419-4847 GCA_963639765.1 Oscillospiraceae bacterium
ACGTCATCCGGCATACCACCATAGACGAGAACAATGGCCGGCTCCAGTTCGTCGAGCATGGCTCTCAGTCCTTCTCGGAAGTAATGGCGGTTTTCACGACTCTGAATACATCCATAGGTTCCGATGGAGACAATGCTGTGCTTTTCAATACCGGTAAATGCAAATTTTTCCGGCAGCATACAGGTGGTGTAACTTCGCTCATCGCCCCATCGAACGTTGGGAATGACGTAGAGCCCCTGAGACTGGAGATAATGCCCGACGGCACGGTTCATGTACGTGTTTGCAATCTGAAGTACCAGTGGCATGTCGCGATAAAGACTGCAGTCCGGACTGATAATTCCGGGAAAGTTGCGCAGCTCATCAAGATAGTCATCTGTGGACAGCAGCACGTCAGCAAAGCGAATGTCGTGTTCATAGAAGACAACAAACTCTGAGTAATCATGTGTCTTGCTGCGGAGACTGAAAGGGATGGTGTCCTTGGGAATGATGAATTCCTCCGGCTTTTTGATGCCCGGAATTTCAAAGATTCCGTAGAAATCGGCTGTCCGTACCAGATCAGCGCGGAAACCATCATCGATAATGTTCTTTGTTGTGCTCATAATCAGCACCTCCTTTAATTTAATGGTTTAAGGGTAAATGAAAACGGAAGTGCTGTCGTAACTTTGAGAGTTATGAGAAATGCTTAAAGAAAGGGTGAAAATATACAAAAAACGGGATGACTTTTGCGGCATAATGATGAACTTTGCGCAAACAATACCCGGACATAAGGAATCTTGAAATCGAAATTCTTAACTTGCTAAGTTAGAAACATTTTTAAAAATACCGAAATAAACTGATAAAAGAGACAAAAGCCTGACGTGGTAGTTGAAATTGTAATTACTTTTTGCTATTCTTATAAGTGAACACTTGCACTTTTTCTTTCTGGGAGAAAACGAAATGAGCAATGAAAACAAGGCAAAAACGCCAATGGAGCATTACAACATGTCTGAGTTCCTGCGGGGGCAGTCTTCAAAAATCATGACAGCCATATCAGAAGAGGATAAGGCTGCCTTCGTCTTGAAAAATGGACGGCCGCTAACGGTTGTGATCTCAAATGATCGATATGAACGCTTATTAAAAGCTGGGATTGATATTACAGAATACTGATTATGGAGGAAACTGCAGTGGCAGAGATAGATTTTACAAAAGTGATGATGGACGACGCGACGCTGGATGTCAGCAAGGAAGTTGCTATGGTGTTTTCCATCGCCAATACACTGCGCGGACCGTATCGTGCAGATAAATACAAGTATGTCATCATCCCGATGATTATCATCCGCCGCTTGGAGTGTGCACTGCAGCTGAGGGATGCGTCGGGAAAAACACGGCAGCAGAAGGTGGCAGAGATGTATGCCAAAAACAAAAAGACACCCAAACAGGTACTGGAGACGCTGTCCGGGTATCCCTTCTACAATACAAGTGCATTCACATTAAAAACGCTTCTGGATGAGGCACCATCCATCGTGGAGAACTTCACCTTTTACATCGAGTCTTTCTCAGCGAATATTCAGGACATTCTGATTGATAAGCTGAATTTCAAAGAAGAAATCAAGAAACTGGACAAGAATAACCGGCTGCTGGGTGTTGTGAAGAAATTCTCGGAGCTGGATCTGAATCCGGAAACCATAGACGGACATAAGATGGGATATATGTTTGAGGAAATCATTCGGAAATTCTCAGAGAATGCAGATGCCGGTGACCACTATACACCGCGAGAGGTAATTCGTATGTTGGCGAGCATTCTGCTGGCAGAGGGTGCTGACGATCTTTTCGGTGAAGGCAAGGAAATCACCGTGCTGGACATGGCCTGCGGCACAGGCGGGATGCTTTCTACGACCCATGATTTCATCCGGAGAATGAACCCGGATGCAACAGTGCGTCTCTTCGGTCAGGAAAACAACGAGGAGTCCTATGCCATCTGCCTGGCGGACATGCTCATCAAAGGACAGTCGGCGGACAACATCCGCTTCCAGGACACAATGAAGGCGGACTGTTTTGAAGACCAGCCCATGAGATTTGTGATTGCAAATCCCCCATTCGGCCAGCCATGGGGCGGCAAGGATGCAGGAGATGGCGTAGAGAAAGCTGTGCGTGATGAGTATAAGCGTGGCAAAAACGGACGTTTTGCAGCAGGCCTTCCTGCTACCGGCGATATGCAGCTGCTTTTCATGCAGCACGCCATTGCCAAAATGGATGCTCATGTCGGTCGAGCTGCCATCATAACCAACGGCTCTCCGTTGTTCTCAGGCAACACCACCAGCGGTGAAAGTCAGATTCGCCGCATGATGCTGGAGGAGGATCTGATTGAGGCGATCATTGCATTGCCGTCCCAACTCTTCTACAACACGGATATCGGTATTTATGCCTTCATTCTGTCCAAAAACAAGGATGAGCGCCGCAAGAATAAAATTCAGCTCATCGATGCAACGGACATGTGGGAGCCGCTGAAGCGTTCCCTGGGCAAGAAGCGCCGTGAGATTTCCAAGGCACAGATTGCGGCCATTACGAAAACCTATGCGGATTTTGAAGAAGGCAAAACAAGCTATGTCAGTGAACGGCGCAAGGAAAACGGTGAGACCTATTCCTGCCGTCTGGAATGCCGGATTTTTGACAGGGATACCTTCCTATACAAAGAGTATGCTGTGTATCAGCCTCTGCAGCGACGGGGTGTGATCGATGCCGACAGCATTGAAAAACTGCGCACAAGTGCCTACTTTACGGCAAATGCCAATCTTTTCAATGAAGCAGACTTCGAGGAGCTGGCAGAAACAGATCCGCGTGATGCAAAGGCAGAGAAGAAATATCAGAAGTACCTGAAGGGCAAGGCCTTTACTGAGGCTGTGATTGCTGCCCTAAAGGATCATCAGTCTGACAAGGTCTATACCGATTATTCTGCTTTTGAGGCACAGCTGAAAATGATTCTCCATGGGATTGAAGGCTATTCCGCTTCTCGATTGACCGGCATTGCTATGGAAATGTCGGTGATGGACAAGTCGGCGAAGGTGCAGAAGGATAGGAAAGGTAACGTGATCGTGGATCCCACCACCAAGGATACGGAGATCATTTCGCTGGATAAGGATCCTGTCGCATATATGCAGGCAGAAGTATATCCTTATGTGCCGGATGCCATCTGGCGATATGAGTATGATCCTGAAAAGGCAGAAAGTGCTTCCAACAAGGAAAAGCTGGGAGCTGAGTTCCCGTTTACACGATTCTTCTATGAATATCATGAGCCGGAAAAGAGTGATGATCTGCTGGCAGAATTCATGGAAATCGAGAAAGGCCTTGCTGCCAAGATTGCGGCACTGAATGGTGATCTGTGATGGCGGAGAAAATGAAGGACAGCGGAATTGCGTGGATTGGTGAGATACCGGAAGAGTGGAATCTTATTCGTATGAAAGACTGCTCTTATATGAAGGGGCGGATAGGTTGGCAAGGTCTCACAGCTGATGAGTTTATTGATGAAGGACCTTTCTTAGTGACAGGGACAGATTTTGAAGATGGCCATGTTTGCTGGGAGCGAAGCTATCATATTTCCGAGAAACGTTATAATGAGGCCGTTCCAATACAACTTCAGATTGGCGATTTGCTTGTCACAAAAGATGGAACTATAGGAAAGCTGGCGTATATAGATGTGTTGCCGGGCAAGGCATCGTTGAATTCACATTTACTGGTCATTCGTCCGTTGTTCGGTAAGTATTGCAATGAATATCTTTATTGGGTACTAAGTAGTACATGCTTTCAGGGATATTATGAAAAGACATCTTCTGGAAGTACAATGGATTCTCTTTCTCAAGAAAAAATCGATGAATTCAGATTTTTTACACCTGAAATTTCTGAACAACATGCCATTGCTACCTATCTTGACCGCAAATGCGGTCAGATCGATGACATCATTGCCGATCTGCAGCGGCAGATTGAGTGCCTGCAGAACTATAAAAAGTCGCTGATTTCTGAGGCCGTCACCAAAGGCTTGAATCCGGATGTGCCGATGAAGGACAGCGGTTGTCAGTATATTGGGATGATTTCGGATAATGCCAAAACAATACGCTTTAAATACATTGCATCGATCAAGCCGAATTTGGTGGATCCAATTAACTATCCGGATATGATGCAGGTTTCGCCAGAGAACATAATCTCGTCTGTGGGAGTTATCGAAAATGTTCGGACTGTCGATGAGGTTGGTGTGGATAGTTGGAATCATTATTTTTTTAAGGGACAAATACTGTATTCTAAGATTAGGCCAGCATTGAATAAAGTAGCAATTGCATCATTTGATGGCTTATGTAGCGCTGATATGTATCCAATAGAAACGATACTGCCGATAAGGTATTTGTTATATTACATGCTTTCGGATGTATTTGTTTTGCAAACAAAAGAAGTTAGTGC
>CAVHXA010000117.1:0-4817 GCA_963639765.1 Oscillospiraceae bacterium
ATCACAATATCAATCAATGTTTGGTAAGGATGAGGTCACCAGTTCGAATCTGGTCATCAGCTCCACAAGAACCTGCAGAAATGTGGGTTCTTTTCTTTTGTAATCGGCATTTTCTGCAAGTTTTGACATTCCAACTTGCAAAACGAAGACCTCATCTGTTTCTCCGTCAGAAATCCGTCAGTTTTTGAGCATCCCTACTACTGTATGCGGCGTCAAAAATCCGTCAGTTTTGGCCGATTCCGTAGCATTTTTCAATCGCTTTGGACGCGTCAATGGCGTTGCTTCGACCTTTGTCATAATGTTTTAACGTCATCTGCGGCGTTGAGTGTCCGAGCATTTGCTGAACAAGCTTCAAATCATGCGTCATTGCAGAAATATCAGTCGCCACGGTCGTCCTGAACCGTCTGGGGGTGATAGTTTCGCCGAAGTGCGTATCCCAGTTGATCCGTTTGCGAATGCCGCGAAGCTGTGTATAGCTGATTGGCTTTTCGCCGCCCACTACAAACTCGTCCGGCTTTCCTGCAGTCGGCAAATATCCCAGAATCTCTCTCGGAAATGCCAGATCTCGAATACTGGATGCTGTCTTGGTGTAGGGTTTGAATTCCGGTTCATTTCTTGAAGGATGAATCACGGTGTTACGCACATGGATGACACAATTCTCAGTATCCACATCACTCCATCGCAGCCCCAGTACTTCTTCCGGGCGAAGAGGCAGGCTGATCGAAATTGCAAGCCACGCTCGATCTGTATCGCGTTTGATATCGCAAATATGTGCCGCCAAATAGCGCATCTGCTCTATGGTATAAGGTTCTGTTACGGTTGCTGCTTTTCCTTTGATCTTAACAGCTGAAGAATGAAGCGGATTCCTGAGAATCAAACCGTCATCTATCGCCATTTTGAAGATCTGATTCAGAACGATCTTGACTTTATTCTTCGTCTCCTGCTTGCAATCCTCGCCCATCTGATTAAAAACCTTCTGCACATCAGCAGGGCTTATAGATTCCAATTGCATTTCACCCAAAATCGGCAGAATATAATTGTCGAGTTGTCTACGATAGGTCAGCGCGGTTACGTTTGCGACATTCGGCTTGGAGAAAACCTCAAACCAGTTATTGGCATAGTCGGCGAAAGAATGCTTTGTTTGGGTATTTTGGGACGATGTTCCGGACAACCTCAGCACTTTATCCACGTATTCCTGCTCGGTGTCCGCCGTCACCCACACTTTAACGCCGTTGATTACGACTTCGCGCCGTATCTTTTTCTTGTTGATGGACATAATCTCCTCGCTTTCTACACAAGGAGAATGCGGTCTTTTGTTTTCAAGGTTCGCAGATTGAGTTAATTTTTGCCCAACCCAATTCAAAGTATAAGCAGCCAACGAATTCATGTCAATCTCCTTTTCATAAAGTCGAAAACCAAAAGGGAAAGCGCCCGTCGCGTGGACGAGCGCAATCTTTTTATTCCTCTTCGCTGTTTTCCTTGTTATACTGCGCCGTACTGATCCCCAGAATGACGCCCAAGAAGGTGTCGATGGCCGTGATTGTGCCGACGACTTCTTCGCCGCAAGGAAAGTTCCAGATGCCCGCAAGAGCAAAATATAAAGTGCCCAATGCCGGCAGCAGATACATGGCGATCCACTTGAGAACGTCATAAACTTTGTCGGAAAGCTTCATGATAACCCCTCCTACTATGATCGTATCGGTAGTTTGTCGACTTCTTGCATCACACGCTTTGCCGAGCCGTTACCACCCATTTCTTCATAAGGCTTGTACAAGTATTCGTACAAATTTTCATACTCATCACGGGTAATATAACCACGATTGATGTACTGCATTCCCAAAAACATGATTCGGTCGTGTGCAAGCCCCACGAGCATGCGTGTCTTGATGTCTTTCTTTTCGCTGCGTTTGGTAAGATACGCCCAAAAACCGGACGAAGCGATAACCGCACAAAGGACGGTTATCATCATCTGAATCCACGGTTCCATATACAGCCCCCTTAGATGTCAGAGACGGTTGCATACTTATAGCAGACCCAGACAATATACTTTCCGTATCGTCCGGCATGCCAGCCATTCGGCGCGGTAGCAACGTATTCCATTGTATCACCGGTGTTCAGCTTGGCAACGCTTGAATACTTCGTGGAGTCGCCGAGACGGATGTTAACGGATGTCCCCTTGATGGTGATGGTCTTCACCTTTGCGGTCTCCGCGGTTTCGATTTTCGTCTCGGTGGTCGTTTCTTCAACAGTACCCCAATCCGGACGACCGTAGCCGGCGATGCGATTGTACGTGAGCTTGTACTTCTTCTTACGAACGGCGCCGCCATTTGCTACCACGCCGCTCGAGCTGGACGTATTGCCCTCGATGGTGTAAACATAAGTGTTGTCCACCGCATACACCAAGCCGGTATGCGCTACAGCGGGACCGCCGATCTCGTCCTTCGGCCAGAAGAAGATCTGATCACCGACTTCAGGCTTGTCAAACAGGCGTCCCTTGTTCTTATAATAACGTCTGCTGTACTTGCAACCGGCACCGCAATTGCCCTCGCCCAACGGCTGATTCGTCAGCTTCAGTGCCGCTTCCAGACCATAGGCCTGTACGAAACACCAGTCTACGAAGACATCACACCACGCAAAGCCGTTCTTTCGACCGTTATAGAAACCAAGTTTATCCAAATCACGGGCATACTTGGTGTAGTTGTTGTAACCGGCATTTGCCGTCGGATCATCCAACTTCGAGTTGGATTTCTTCTCGAGGTAACCGACTTCCGCTTCCGCGACAGCGATTACTTTCTTCGGATCGTAACCCATGCTTTTTCCTCCTAAATATCGGTTTGTTTCCAAAGGTCACGGTAGTATTTGTCCATCCGCTGCAACAACTTGTAGCTGTTGCCTTTGCTTACATGATTCTTCCAGGATGCATAGCATTCGTCCACCTTTTCACGGGTGCGCAGACCCTTCTTGGCCAGATGCACCATTTTCTTGAGCTTTCGCCGCTCATGACGAACGTTATCGGAATTGATGGTCATCAACACTTTTCCGGTATCGGTCAAACGGAAGTGAAAACCCAGAAATATAATGCCATCACTCAGCGGAATCACACCGGTTTTCTTTGTATTGAACGTACAATCCAACGATTGAAGCAGCGTCGCAAGGCGTGCTTTGCACTCGAGTAAGTATGTCTTGTCTGGATGAATCAGTATGAAATCGTCCATGTAGCGGATATAATGTTTGATGTGCAATTGTTCCTTTACGAAGTGGTCTACCGTATTCAGAATACCGATTCCGGCAATCTGAATCATCTGGCTACCGGGATTGAAACCGATCTCAGAATCGTATTGGCTGTCCAATATGATTGCTGCCTGATTGTACGTCCAGCCGTCGATTACCTTTCGAAAACAGTCTCGTACAACTTTGTGTGACATGTTCGGATAATAGCCCTTGATGTCACACTTGAGAATATAACCCTCTGTGCCATGCTTTCGATAGAATCGTTGCAGAAAACATTTCAACCGATCCCTCGCCAGATCCGGGCCTTTTCCCTTCTGACAGGCCATGTTGTCGTAAATAAAACCGTTGCAGATTCTCGGATAGATAATGTTGTCATTCAAGCTTCGCTGGAAGACGCGATCCCGAAAGTGTACGCTGACAATATCACGTTCTTTCGGGTAATAGATCTTGAATTTCTTCGGTTTATGCGCCCTATAGATGCCTCTCCGAAGTTGCTTTTCAAGATGTAAGGTCTGTTCCAAATTGTTGAGAAAGAAGTGCGCTGGAGTATCCTTCCACAGCACACCCTTTATGCACTTCGTCATGGATTCGTGAAGTGCTTCAAAGCTTGCTACTTTGTAGAAGTCGCCGGAGTTCACAGGCTCACTATCACACATGCGATAGAACCATCTCCTTTGTATTGTTTTGCGGAAAAACCCGCATGGCTTTCGGCTCCTTGCGTTAGGTGTAAAAATGCATCGAATCTGTAATTCGACCATATGTTATTTCGGAGCTAACGCAATCCGGGGAGAACCGATTCGCGTTGTACGCGTTGTTGTTGTTGACGTATCCGCTCGAGTTGACATTCCACGTATTATAGGAGTTGTTGCGATTCGCGCTCCTCAAACGGACGTTCTGTGCGTTCAGCCTACAGCCATGTAAGAGATTGTCAATTAGATACCATACCGTTGATCGTCGCTTTCGATCCAACCATGGACGCGATCTTTCACTTCGATAACCAGCTCTGCCCAGTATTTCACGCGTTTGCTGCTCAAATGAAAGATCCGATGTGCCAGATCGATCAGATAAAGGAGACGCTTCGTCTTCCGAAACGCCTCCCGCTGCAACTGATTCCGTTCGTGATAGTCGAACCTATGAGATTCAGTTCCGACACGAACGGAAATATCATTGGCTTCTCTCAAATCGAGATAGATGTTCTTAGCGGTATCGATAATGTCATCGGTAAGAGCTCTTTGATAAGCCGGGGCGAACACTTTCTCGTTGGAGGTAATCAGTATCGTATACCGCGTCAGGTATTCGGCTTTAATCAGCAGTGAGAACCGTCCTTCACTGCGCTCGCCAACCGGCACCGACATTATTCAGCCTCCGAATAGGGTTCGCCGACGATTTCCTCGTACTCCTCGGCTGTGATCTGTTTCATAACGACGGCGTTATAAACAGCCTGCTTTTTCCACCAACCCTTATCGTAATACTTCTTAATTTTTTCGAAGTTCTTACTCTTCATGCGACATGCCCTCCTCTTCGGATTCCTCTTCCGTAACCGGAGACAAATCGACATTTGCCATCATAGCAATATAATCTAAGAC
>CAVHXA010000118.1:0-1290 GCA_963639765.1 Oscillospiraceae bacterium
TGCTCTGGTACGCAACACCCTGCTGGACGCATATATCCGAAAGAACGGGCTGTGCGGCGAGGAACAACCCGCATAGAGACATAGCAAAAAACATCTGCCGCATTACTCTTGACTGTCGCCAACAGAAATGATATAATTTTATCGGAATTAAAAGCGTAATTCTGAATATAATATATCAAGGAGGCGGTCAGAATGTGCGCGACCTATGTAGACTTTACTTGTGATATTCTCAAAAAAGAGGCTGTCGGCACACCTATCTATACGAACCGTGTTGCTGAACAGCTTGGAACAGCCTATCAGCTTGACAATAAGGAAGCTGCTGCAGCTACCGCTGTTGCATTCAAGCGTATTATGGACGGAGCAGTTCTTCCTGAGCTAAGATTTTATCAAAAAGGCATCTATTACCGGACATCTGTGACACCGTTCGGAGAAGTCGGGATCAATAAGGAGCAGCTCATTGCAGACAAATACCTGCTGCCTAATATCGGCTATGAAACCGGCTTCACAGTTATGCATCAATTGGGGCTCACCTCTCAAATGCCGCGACAGCGCATTCTTGCCACGAATGTGGCGAAGGAATGCGCAAGAGCAGATAAGAAACTTGGCGTGACGATTCGTCCTCCCAAGACTGTCGTGACTGCGGAGAACAAATCTTATCTGCAGGTGTTGGACGTTCTTGAACTCATGGACAAAGCGCCGGTGGACGATGCTCACCCTTATGAGATCATCGCACGCCACATCAAAGGAAAAAGGCTTGAGTACGGAACTCTGCTGGCTTTCGCAAATGACTTTTACAATAAAACGACTGTGCTTCATCTGGCAAGCACGGCAAGTGCAGGAGAGATGATATGAAACTACATTTGGACAGAGACGCATTTGGCGTTCTGCTGGAGGACATTCATCTACGATCTGATTGCGGTCAGCCTCGTTCCAGTTGTCATCATTACGCCTGGGTATGAAAAGGTCCGACCGCAATTCGCGGGCGGATCTTTTCAGAAATCTATTCAATTGTCTTTTCCAAGCAGCCAGTCTGCGAGGTTCTTCACACGAATGCCATTATAGTTGCCTGCCGTCAAACGATCTGCTGTAAGCACTATCTTCTCGTAGTTATCGCGGATCAGCGTCAGAGGACGCAGTTCACGGTCAAAGGTTTCCTGCGCCGTCATATCAGCTGTCACCTGGTAGTAGGTATATTCACCGTGCTTCTCTGCGACAAAATCGACTTCCGTGCTGCCAAGCTTTCCGATCGTCACCTTGCAGCCCCGACGCAGCAGCTCGAAATAGACGATG
>CAVHXA010000118.1:1300-4786 GCA_963639765.1 Oscillospiraceae bacterium
GACGATGTTTTCAAGAGAAAAGCCGAGGTCATAATTCCGGCGCGGCAGAATGTAATTGCGCAGACCGAGATCCACGATGTAGAACTTCTTATTGACCTTCAGAAGTTGCTTGCCCACAATGTCAAAGCGATCTGCGGGATAGAAAATAAAGTATTCCGTCAGAGCATCCACATAATCGTCTACCGTGTTTGGGGAAACCTTTCTGCCGGAGGAAATCAGGTAATCCGTTATGCTGCGAATGGAAACGGGGCTGCCCACCACACTTGCGAGATATTTTGCGATGGATTTCAGAAGAGCAATATCAGTAATCTTTCGCTTGGACGGCTCAGTTTCTTTTCGGGCCTGCCGGTCCTCAATGTCCTTGACTATGACGGTATTGTAGATGCCCTCCAAATAGGTCTCCACCTTTTCTGTGGTACGATCCATTTTGGCAACATAGGGCAGGCCGCCGCATTTCATATATTCCGCAAAGCCGCGTTCTTCGTCCATCTCTGTGATGATCAGAAACTCTTTCAAAGAAAGCGGGAGCATTTTGATCTCAACATAGCGTCCGGTCAGAAGCGTTGCGAGATCGCCGGAGAGCATATATGCATTGGAACCAGTGATGTAGATATCCACATCCGGCTTAACATAGAGACTATCCACGACCTTTTCAAAGTCGGTGACCTTTTGAATTTCATCCAGAAAGATGTAGGTCGTTTTCCCGGAAACCAGGTGCTCTTTCAGATAGGTGTATAGCTTTTTGTAATCCAGCAGTTCTTCATATTCCAATTCCTCAAAGTTTACCGATACGATCTGCTCATCCGAAATGCCGTTTGTTTTGAGCCATTCCTGGAACTGTGCAAGCAGTGTGGATTTTCCGCAGCGGCGAATGCCGGTCACAACCTTGATGACCTGTTCATCTTTCCAACTGATCAACTCGGCAAGATACTCTTTCCGTTCTACCAATGAAGCCACCTCCCATATAAAGCATGCCCATTATAGAACAAAGTACGCCTTAAGTCAATACAATATTCCGAAATGGGAATAAATTTATAATTTACCATTGCAATATTCCAGCCACAAGTATAATATGGCGGCAGGCCGCAATTTACTGCTGCGGCCGGTTTTTTTCTATGCCGTGTGCTTTGGAAAAAATCTTCCACCAATGTTTTGGCTTACGAGAGATGGGTAGCTTACGTGGTGCCACCCAAGCTACCACCCAAGCTGCCCAAGCGCGATTTTACCGGATCGGAGGCCGTTTCTTTGTTGCTTGTATTTCAAGGTTTTGATAGCTATTTAACCTGAAATGTGAGATAATCAAGGTGGCGGAATGCCGTGTACTTTGAAAAGTGAATACATGGAAAGGTGTATCTGAACCTCTCACATTTCTAAATCGTTCATTGAGAGGAAGGATACATTATGGCTGAAAGAGTTTGTTGTTCTTATCAAAATGTACTCAGCATCCAGAACAGAGTGTGCTGCTTGTACCGCGTCTCCACCACCAAGCAGGTCGACCACGATGACCAGAATCAGGCCGACATCCCCGTGCAGAGAAAAGCCTGCCGTGAGTTCGCAGAGCGGATGGGCTGGACCATCGTGTACGAGGAACAGGAAAACGGTGTGTCAGGATTCAAGGTCAGCGCCAATGACCGTGACAAGATCCAGCTCATCAAGGAATATGCCGAACAGGGCAAATTCGATATCCTGCTGGTGTTCATGTTCGACCGCATAGGCAGACGAGCCGAAGAAACGCCTTTCGTAGTCGAGTGGCTCATCAATCACGGTATTCAGGTCTGGAGTGTCAATGAAGGTGAACAGCGGATCGATACGCATGTCGACCGTCTCACCAACTACATCCGCTTCTGGCAGGCAGACGGTGAGAGTCAGAAAACCTCCATGCGTACCAAGGCCGCCCTCGGGCAAATGGTGCAGGAAGGCCGCTTCCGTGGTGGCTCCGCCCCTTACGGCTATGATCTGGTCCCCAGCGGCACATACAACAAGCGTAAGCACGAGGTCTTCAAGCTGGAGATTAATCCCGACGAGGCAAAGGTCGTGCGCATGATGTTCGACCTGTGCGTCGGCTCCGGCTACGGCAGATTCAAAATCGCCAATTTCCTGTCTGATATGGGCATCAAGACCCGCGACGGAAAGAACTGGCACGAAGCCACCGTTGGCCACATTCTGCATAATATCATGTACACCGGCGTGCTTCGGAGCGGCAGTACGCAGTCTAAAGCATTCCCTGATTTGCAGATCATCTCACCGGAGAACTTCGAGCTGGCGCAGAAGCTCATGGCCGAACGAGCCAATGAGTGCAATGCGCTGCGAACCATGCCCCGCAACACCAGGGGGCAATCCCTGCTATCCGGCAATGTGTTCTGCGGACACTGCGGTGGGCGTCTGACGCTGACCACCAATGGGACGACTCGAATCAACGCTGCCGGCGAAAAGGTTGGCCGTAAGCGCATCCGCTATGTGTGCTACAACAAGACCCGCAAGCGCAGTAACTGCGATGGGCAAACCGGCTACACCATGCATATTTTGGACAAGATGGTCACCGACATCCTTCATCAGGTATTCGACCGGATGCGGTCTGTAGAGGAGAACGAGATCATCTCCCGTACCCACCGCAGCGCCATGGTCAGTCTCAAGAAGCGCCTCGCGGATGCCAAAGCAGAGTCCGCCAAGGCTACCAAGGAATATGAATCCCTGAAGCTGGAGATCATCAAAGCCGTGCAGGGCGAGAGCGCGTTCCCGATGGACATCCTGTCGGAGCTGGTCAACAATGCCCGTACCAGGATGCTGGATGCCAATGCCCAACTGACGGAACTCAATGAGGAAGTCGAGAAAAGCAATCAGCGCATCGAAGCCATCAAGGCGGATTACCGCCGCATCATGGAATGGTCCGAGATGTTCGATGGCAGCGACATGGATGTGAAGAAGATGATCGCAGGATACATCATCAAGAGAGTGGATGTGTACTCCGATTACCGCCTGCACATCGAGTTCAACATGAGCCTCGCACAGTTCGAGCTGGGGCTGGATGTCTTGGCAACCAGCCCAGCTTAAATAAAAGCAAAACAGCCAGTGCTGTTGACGGGAGCGACATCACCTGCAATAATAGCGTTGGGGAGGTGTATCCGAACCTGAACTGAAAGGACGGATACATGAAAAAAAGAGTATGCTGCTTATATCGTGTTTCAACGACAAAGCAGGTAAACTATGACCCGCTGAAACAGGCGGATATCCCAATGCAGAGAAAAGCCTGTCATAAGTTCGCGGAGTCCATGGGCTGGGAGATCGTTCAGGAGGAACAGGAAGCGGGTGTATCAGGGTTTAAGGTCAGCGCAGCCGACAGAGAGGCTATCATCAAGCTCAAAGAGGATGCGTTAAAAGGCAGATTCGATATACTTCTCGTGTTCATGTTCGACCGGCTTGGTCGCAAAGAGGATGAAACACCATTTATCGTGGAGTGGTTCGCCTCCCATGGCATTGCGGTGTGGA
>CAVHXA010000119.1:0-1904 GCA_963639765.1 Oscillospiraceae bacterium
GTAAAGTGCCGCTGCCGGTGCATCTGTCCCTTCATAGCCGCAGGCACGATAGCCAACTGTGCAGAAGGAGTAGAAATCATTGGCGGTGATCTGGGGCAGCCGCTCATCATCACTAAGGCTGCTTTTCGCATATTTCAGGAACTCGTTCAGATCCGCATCGGTCAGATTTCCTATAAGCTGTTTTCTGAGTTCAGGGATTACCTCCCATTCATACTTTCGTAGCACAGTACCGACACGATGCTGTACAGGCAGCTCCTGTTTGATGCGAGAATTATATGTCCCGGCTTTCAGTTCGGAAAGCATATCTTTTACACCGTCTACAAGCCATTGAGCGAACTCAGAAATATCGTGCTCCTCGCTTTTGGGTTTTCGAGAATCAAGCTCAATTACAAACTTATGGCGTACAAAAACAGCGCGATAATCAATCTCGGCATCGAAGATAGCGTAAACATCGAACCATTCCACAGCATTCGGGTATTCGGCCTTCCAGCACTGTTCAAACTCCTCATAGCTGTCTACAGCGCCGTCTTCCAGCCATTCCTCGCAATTACCGAAGTCCTCAATCGTTCCACGATCCGCCTTAAGCCAGAAACTCCATACACGGTTCTCATTCGGCTCTATTTCTTCCAGCAGTGTAAACAGTTCACCCAGTAATGCGTTGGTTTTGGCATCGTAGGAATAACTACAGTCAGACTGCTGGTATCCGACCCGACCGAGCCAATCAATATATCGCTGGATCTGTGGTGCTTTGAATTTTGATAGCATTTTTAAGTTCATCTCCTAACTGCTTGTGAATCTGTAAAACCTTAAACACAACAGCGTTCCCCAGCTCAGAATATACGCCCATCAGAGGGTAATTCATCTGTCCATCCAGTCCATTTGCCGCCAGCAGTGTGTGGACAAAACTTTTGCTGTGGACGGTAAATTCCACCTTGTTGCTTTCAAATAACCGTTCCGGCACCTTAAATGACATATATTCTTTTTCTTCGCCGGGCTGAATCGCCAGGGATGACATGCAGATGAATGGCGGGAACTCCAGCGCACGAATTACATCCTTCCCGATGTAGATGCGGTTGCGAGGACCCTTTATCGTGATGCGTAAGCTGAGTGGTTTTTGTGGTTTACTCATTGGCATCACCGCCTATTCCATTCAGCATGGCATCTTCTTGGCTCTGGTCGGATTCATATTCTCCGAGCGGTTCAAAGAAGCTCATCTGCTGCCTTGCAAGGTAATCCCGATAGGTCTTGCCGATCCGTTCCTTATATTCGTCCGGGTAGTACTTGATCTGTCGCTTTTTGACCTCGCCAGTTTTCTTGTCCACATATTCTTCCGGAGTCGTAAACAGAATCGCCTCGGTCAAATCAAAGACCAGCACCAGCCCATGTTCCGAATTGGATACACGCCCCATAACCTTGTAGCGGCACTTTTCATCCCAATTCATGAATTTGAACACCTTGGACACATATTCATCCGAGGTGATGGCCTTGTTGACCCAGATGCCTTTTTTGTTCTTACGTGCCCATTCCACGGATTCGCTTTCTTCTTCACCACAGGTAACAACTGCGATACGCTTCTTAGGGACGTTGGTGAAGGGCAAGATATATTTTACACCATCAAACAGTCGAATACTAGCCATATTGAAGGTTATCTGCCGATGCTTGAATGTAACGGCCGGTTTGTTCAGCATCGAAAATTGTGTGCGAGGAGGCAATTCGTATTCGTCCAAATTCTCGTAACTCAATTCACTTTGCTGCTCTAACCGCGCCTGAATGAGCTGGCGTATCAGTTCCTGCTCTTTGGCAGTATAGCCCTGACTTTTATCATTTTTCGTATCCATCATTTCGACCTCCCTTCATCACAGTATTTGGAGCAGATGCTCCACTTCATCTTCAATTTGAGATCG
>CAVHXA010000119.1:1914-4774 GCA_963639765.1 Oscillospiraceae bacterium
GCCGTAGCTCGTAGCTTATGCCAACATTTTTCCCGCCCCATGCTTCCGGGTATGCCACCAGAGCGGCAGGGTCTTCAGAAACAGATCCATCAGATTCCGTCTTGTAGGGAATATACTGCACATCAGATGCTTCCTGACTTTCCGCAAGTTTCTCCCGTTCCTTTTTGGGGAGCAGAATTTGTGGCTCATCCAGAAAGAAAAACATGAACTGATGGTCTTCGCGCTCCCGGCCGATGCCACGGAAACGGAAGCGATACTGCGGCAGCCAGTCCATTTTTTCATAAACGGCCGCTGTGAATGCACGGGAAACAACCATTGAAACCGGTTCGCCGTTGTCCTTATCCAGTGCAATCGCATTCGGGGTATCTGCATTACAGCCGCGAACCACGATCATCTGAAAGATCGGGTGATACAAAATCTCTATATGCGTATGCTTTGAAAAGCGTGAACGGCAGGATCTGCTAAATTTAATCGCTTTTCCGGAAAGCGTCAGCGTCGGCGTATTTCTGTTCATGAAGTAGACACCGGGAGGAGCCTCGTAACTGTGAAAAGTCAAAGAATCAACATTTCCGTGCTCTGTACCATGTAAAAGCCCGGCTTCGTGCAGGAGTTCCGTATATTCGTCCTCGCTGTAAGCATCAGAGCAAATACGAAGAAGCGTCTCGTTGTTCATTCCGCTCCAAAACGGCCAGACGCTGATAAATCCCTTCAATGCGCCGCGATGAATCACGGTAAGGTCATGCACACCGTCCTTCAGCACGCGGCCACTGGCAGCCACCATGTGCGCCGCCTTTGCGATTTCAAAGGTTACGATGCCTTCATGGTGCTCCGGGTCATAGGCAGAGTCACGGGTATTATTGTTTTTGGTGACCTTTTTGGACTTGTGGTCAATTACGATGCTTTTCCTCGCCTCAAGATGTCCCCACCGGCGTTCGTTCATCATAATATTCTTGACCATTGCCGAATTCCAGTGTGTATTTCCTTTAAGAGTGGGACGGCCCCGTTCCGTCAGGATTTCAGCGATTTCACTCAGAGAGTAGCCGATCACATAAGCAAGGAAGATAAAACGCACGGTTTCAGCCTCGCTCTCCTCAATAATCAGCTGACCATCCTCGGTATGGCGATACCCAAGCAGATCCAGCACCGGATACTGACCCGTGCTGATGCGCTGGTCGTAGGAGAGAATCATTCGACGGCTTTTGTTGGCGGACTCCCAATCTGCCAGCATGGCGTGAATTTGCAGCTGATCTTCACTCCGAGGATCCAAAGTGTAGATATTTTCGGTCTCAAAGTAGATACCGACCGGGTGAGATGGATTCTTGGTCTTTAGAAGCTGCACCTGCTCAAGACATTCTGAGGTGTTTCTGGCAAATCGGGAAACGCTGGCACATAGGATCAGATCCATTTTTTTGTCCGTAGCATCTTGAATCATCTGGAGAAAAGCCGGTCGCTTTTTGATGGACACCCCGGATATGCCCTCGTCACTGTAGATCTGATACATATCCCAATTTGGCGTTTTCTCAATTTTCTCGGTGTAATACCGTGTCTGGTTTTCGATAGAAGATACCTGTTCTGTACTTTTGGTGCTGACACGAGCGTATACAGCGACCGTCTTCTGACCCTCATCCTGGACAGTCGGCAGTGGCTTTGCGGGTATAAACTGCGCTTTGGGTGAAGCATTGGACGACCAAACCCTGCGGCGAATATCTGCCTTCAGAACTTCTCGGTCAGCGTCCTGGGGACGCCACGTTCTTCCGGCTTGCTCCGATTTTTCTTTTTCATTGTCCATAGGGTTCACCCTCTTTCCCCGTTAGTTTATCCATAGCCAGTTCAATACCATTGATCCACTGGCAGTAATCATCCGGGTCAATTTCTGTAAAGCGGTAGGCCATGCGATAGAGTTCCTCCCGCTGATGATCGTCATTTACCAGCGTGTTGATGTTATAGTCGCCATCCTCCGTCAGAATGTGGATAGGACGCTTCATATCAAACAAGTAGCGAATCAATTTACAGAACTCGCCGGTGTTTGCCGCTAAGTATGCTTTTGTCTGCGTAGCAATGCAATCCACATGACCTTCTTTGCAATCTCGGAGCAGCCGGAGCATTTCCGGTCTGTTCCGGATTTCTTTTTGCCCGGTAATATCTACATAAACATCGACCAAATCAAAAAGGTCGGAATCCTCATATTTGCTCTCATAGTATTGCTTGTGATATTCAAGCGCCTGCACTCGGCTTCGTTCCCATAACTTCGCTAATTTCACATAGCCCGCAATTCGTAATTTGCACTCCATTCTCATCACCCGATTTTGCCTTCATGGTTCTCCGGAAGCTTCCAAAACCAGCGCTTCCCAGACCGGTACGCCACAATCTGCATTTCCTGCTTCACCTTTTCAACGGTTCGGCTTCCGATACCAGCTTCCGCCAGTGTATCGATCATCTCACTGGCGGGTTTAGCTCCATGCTGTAAGAGCCGTATCAGCTCCGCACGAGCTTTGTCCCGCTTGGAGGTCTTGATGGTTGTACCGTTGTCGAAGGTGGGAGGAGCGACGTCATATTGACCGCGCCATTCAATGCCGCCGTTTTTCCGAAACGAAAATGCCATTGTGGAGCCTTCCGGCGCCAAGCTGGATTTTACGGGATACAGATACCGAAGTTCCGGTCGCTCCGTATCCCGTGCAATCATCAAGACGCTTCTGGCAATTGCCGCAATGTCAATGGAACCCAGGCCGCGATACAGATTTTTTGCACCGCTGTCCTTGTTCATATGCCCGATTAGAATCACCGCACATTGCGTTTGTTCTGCCGTACTTGCCAGTTTCCGCAGAATTGAGCGCATTTTCGTTGCACTTTGCATATCAAT
>CAVHXA010000120.1:0-4741 GCA_963639765.1 Oscillospiraceae bacterium
GTTTTCCATTGTCAGCCCTCCTTAAACGTGATTTCTCGGGTCGGAAGCATCGGAGAAGGCGTTTCCTACAAGATAGAAAGCCACCGTGATAAATGAAACCACTGCTGCAGGAATTATCAACTGATAACGCTGCGTAGCTGACATCATTACCTTTCGTCCATCTTCTACCAAATTGCCCAGGGATGCAATAGATTTAGGCATGCCCAAGCCGCAGTATGTTAGGAACACTTCATCAGAAATAACAGAAGGTATAGCAAGTGCTGTTTGCAACATGATAACAGATACCAGGTAAGGAAGAAGGTTTCGCAGCATAATCCTCTTGGTATTGGTGCCCAAACAACGCGACGCCAAATTATAATCTCGATCTCGTATCATGACGATTTGATTACGAATGAATCGCGCCATTCCAAGCCAACCTACCACGCACATTGATATAATCATGGTAACCATGCCCGGCTGCATAATATACGAAATCAAAATAAGTATGATTGTACGCGGTATATTATCAACAATGTTGTAAATTTCTGTTAGTAAAGCATCCAACTTTCGCACATAGCCCCACAAGCTTCCGATGGTAATGCCTATAATGCAGTTAAATGCTGCCACAATCAGTGCCATAAGCAATGACGTTCTTGTGCCGGACCATATTCTTGCCCACAGGTCATGTCCAACGGCATCGGTTCCAAACCAGAAGTCACTGCTGGGAGCCTGATTTTTCATTGGCGTTGTTTTTCCGTACTTATCAACCGTGTTAAAAATCTCGTTTGGGTCTTTTTGTGCCGGCAGATAAGGCTGTATTACGGTAAAAATCAACAATGCGCACAAAGCTATCAGAAAGAATCTGGCTATTCCGTTTTTCCAGAACGCCTGCCAAGTGCAGCGCCAATATGAATAGTTTGAATAACCCGTATTTTCCGCATTCAATTCATCGTATTCAGTCAGTTCAAAGTCTTCGGGGCTGAGTTGCGCAATTTGTGCATCATTAAGGTCATCAGGAAGCTCGGTCAATTCCTTTTCAAGCTGGCTTGTGACTCCAGATGCCCATTTTTCCATTCGAGCGCCCTTGCGAAACCATTTTTTCATTGTCATCTGCTCTCCTCTCCCCTAGTAAGACTGATGCGAGGATCAACTACCACCATGAGCACATCACCCAAAAAGAGTCCTATTACGCCCAGGCTTGCGAATATCAGTATAAGAGCCTGTACCATAGTATTATCCTGTCTTTGAATAACATTTATGAGCAGTCCGCCCATACCCGGCACAGAATATATTGATTCAACATAAAGGGAACCCATTATGGTAAACAGCAATGATCCCGGAATAGTTTGTACCATCGGCACAAACGCATTACGTAACACATGATGCATAGTTATATTGTGATTGCTGACGCCTTTAGCTCTGGCGAGTTTCACATAGTCTTGATTCATTTGGTCCACCATGTAGCGCCTCATCCACATTCCGTAGGAAGCAATAGACGGCAATGCCAATGAGATAATCGGTAAAATCCACGAAACCGGGTCATTGGAATCGTAGAGCATCGGAATACCTGTATTTTTCGTGGCATACATCTGAATAAACAAATAATACACAGCACTTGGTATCGCCTGTATCAGCATAATAAACCCCGTACCCAATTTATCGGGCCATTTGCCCTTACTGCGAGCCATCACAGCTCCAAGTGGTATACCTAAAACCAGTGAAAGTGCCATTGCCATAACGCCCAGTTTTGCAGATACTTTTATCTTAGGCTGGATAATCTCAGTTATTTCCACATTTTCTCTATAAATCCAGGATCGTCCAAGGTCTCCATGGAGCAAGTCCTTATAAAAATTGAACAATTGCACTATAACGGGCTTGTCAAGGCCCTTAGCAGCCAATTTAGCTGCAATAACTTCCTCGCTCATTTTTTCCCAGTTAGCACCCAGGTAGCCTTCTATAGGCATTAAGCGAAGCAGACAGAACATAGTCGTTATGATAATGAAAAGGCTGAGCAACGCTCTTAAAAAACGCCTGATGACGTATTTAAGCATCCCTTCTCGTTTCCTCCTTTAGCCATACTTTTTAGATAAACAAACCAAATTAATCTTAAAAATGATGTCGGCCCTTTGCAAGCAAAGGGCCGACTTGCACTATTTACGCTAATGCATTAGATGAATTTTATAATTATTGAGCTGCTTTGGCTGCTTCCCAAGCGGCCTTGGCGGTCTCGTATTCTTCCATGCTGTAAGATTTCTCAAGCATGTGGCGGAATTTATACTTATATCCACAAATACCAGCCATAGACTGTTCCTTATCAAACACCGTACGATTATCGGCTACATAGCCATCGTTAAGGAGCATGTAAGGTACTATGAGAGCTTCCTGAATTCCGTATTCCTCAGCCTTGGAGAACAATTCATAGCGTTTTGACATATCCTGAGTTTCAGCCAATGCAGCCTCCACCAGAGAATTAAATACCATCTGAGGCTGGCCGATCAGGTCCTCATCGGTAATTACGCCGTTTGCGTAATCTTCTTCAGTATATACATAACCGGTCTTATACTCATCGCCCTGTATGTATTCCAAAGAGCCATAAGTCCATCCATAGCTGAAGGGATCAAAGAAGGTAGCAGGGTCAGCATAGTCAGGACCCCAGCCGGCTTCAAACAGGCCCCAAAGTCCGGGTTTACGAACTTCGCCGATGTAGTTAGTGGAAGGACCGGAATAGACGATTATGTCTATATAGTCTTTACCGAGAGTGCTTTCAAGCTGGGCTTCTATGAGCTGGCAGCACTGATCCTGGTTAGCGCGGGAAGGATTGTAATACAGAGGTATAGTTATCGGGAAGGTGCAGCCGGCAGCGGTAAGTTCTTCTATTGCCGCATCGCGATACTGCTTAGCCAGATCTTCATCAAAAGACAGGACCATAGCATCACCAGAGCCGAAATCGTTATAATCCTTACCATCAGTAACACAGAATCCATCCGGCATCAGACGATCCCACACCAGATCAGCAGCATTGTAGGGATCATAGGCAGATACCGAGTATTCCTTGTCCAAGCCGTGAACTATAGACAGGCGGAAATTCTTATTGTTAACGGCAATCAGATAATTTGCGCTGGCCGCTTCATCATCAAATTTCGGGTTAAAGTTCATCTGCATATACTGAACAAAACCCGTGGGCATGCTGGAATGCACATACTGAGCATTTTCACCGGACAGCCAATCCTCAAGAATTGCAGTTGTTACGTTGCACGCGTCAAGTTCACCACGCAGATACATCTCGGGAGCAATTGAGTCAGCCTGTGCATTATATTTACCTATAACCTTCGTTATAAATATATTGCCAGCGTCCCAATATCCTTCATTCTTGGTCCAAACAAACTCCTCCTGGGGCATCCAGCTCGAACAGATATAACCACCGTTATAAAGTATCTTATCGCGATCATTACCAAACTCGTTAGTGATCGGGTCGCCCTCGGTGCCGTCATCGTTGATAACCGGCGTGGGGTTCTCAACTGCCAGTGACTCATAGAACTCACCGTTTACAGGCAGATAGCAACCATAAGTCAGCAGAGTTATAAAGTAAGCGCAGGGCTGCTTAAGATGATATACAAGCGTATAATCATCAACCGCTTCAACACCAAGCTGAGTATAGTCATCAATGACTTTATTATAGAGTTCCATGCCGTTGCGAACATACTGAATGATCATATCAGGCATATCAGAGTCAAAGTCGGCATTAACAACCAAACGGGCGGCATATACAAAGTCATCAGCAACAACAGGAGCGTACTCTTCGCCTTCGCAGGTATACCATTTAGCGTCATTGCGCAGATGGAACGTCCACTTCTGTCCCTGATGGGATTCGCCATTAGCGTCAACCCAAGTCTCATCCTCGGACTCCCATGATTCGGCCAGGCAAGGAATTACGTTGCCGTAAGAATCATATTCTACCAGGGTATCTACAAAGTTGGCCAGAGCTTTCTGGTTCTGAGCCACGGATGTGGTCAGGTAGTTCATGGTGGTTATTTCGGATCCGTACAGATAACGATATTCCGTATTTTCAGAATATGCGATGCCTGTATAAGGATCAACGTTCGCGCTTTCAGTGCTAGTTGATTCTCCGCTGTTAGTAGTTGTAGTATTGTCGGCAGTGCCGCTGTTGTCGGTCGTAGCAACATCGTTGTTTTCAGTGTTGCTGCTGCAGGCTGCAAACAGTGCCATTACCATAACCAATGCAAGAACAAAAGCAATTATTCTCTTCATTTTTCTTTTTCCCTTTCACAAGTCAGATCATTTTGTGTTTACATAGAGACTGGGTTACGTTAAACAAAATCCTTTGTTTTATATGTCCTTTTTGTCCTCCTTCGACTCTATAACAATATTTAATTATGCGGCACCGCCGCAGATATACATATATTTCTATTTTTACGCCAGCCTCGAAACGCTGGATTCAATAAGCAAGTTCGATGTCAATTAAAGTGTAACTACTCTTGGATACCGTATCCATTTCCGCACAAATATCTATCTTTTTGTGTGATTATTTATATAACCGTATACCAGTTTGCCCAAACCATAAAAGGATTACAGCATTTACTATTCACTGCTGTCTCAAAACTGCCAATCGCATGTTGGCTCGTCTAGTTGCAAGTATATACGATTATTTTGAATATTGCAAGATGCTATTTATAATGTACTTACAAATTTCCCGTGAAAAAACCTCCGCCTGAAGCTGGGTGCCCGGGCGGAGGTTTTGATG
>CAVHXA010000121.1:0-4702 GCA_963639765.1 Oscillospiraceae bacterium
GCATTTCGCTCCTTTTTCCGGTTGCGCATCTGTGCTTCCTCCAGCCGGTGCTGTGCCTGCAGGAGCTTCTTTTCGTTTTCGGTCATGGTTTGCATATTCAAATTCTCCCTTCGTGATAGTAAAAAACGGCTGTCTGCTACCAATCGTGATAGCAAACAGCCGGTGTTTGGTGGTATAATGGCTTCAGATTTCGTCTGCGGTAGCAAACTTGCCGGAATTCGTATCTGCAACGCTATCAAAACAGGCAGATTTGGTATCAAAAGCTGTCCGCGAAGTCCAGGGCAGCGTCCAGATCCTCACTGTACTCTGCTTTCTGCTGTGTGGCTGCCGGAACTGTTCCCTGCATGAACTGCATCCAAGGGGCAAAGCTTATGGGCACAGTTCCCTGCAAGCTCTCCCGGATGGTATCCCGAATTTCCTGGAGAAAAGCATCCTCCTTCTCGCGGCTTTCCAGATAAGGGTCAGCAATCAATTGCTCCTGTTTGCCAAAGAAGGCATTGACTGCGGCAATCACTGCGCTGTTCACAGAACGGTACTGCGTCCTGTCTAGCCGCTGCAAGTGCTCCCACGCCTCGCGGTCTGCGGCATTTTCCAGATTCAGCCGCAGCGTGGTTGTGTAGATGTGCTTTCTCATACGATGCCGCCTGCTTTCTTCACTTTGCTCTCCGCCAGGAGCTCATAGCCTTTGGCAGTGGCGCAGATATCATCATTGATGATAACGCGCCCTGTCTCGTACTCCCCGAAGTTTCTCACAAGACAGCTCCCGCCGCCTACCACATAAAGCCGCATCAGCTCCGGATCGTACTCATGCTCCCGCAGTCTGCGGAAGATACCGGCCACATACTCTGCAGCCGTCTCGCGGATGGCGGTCAGGTAGCGTTCCCCGATGTCCGCCGTACCCTTGCGCAGCACACGATCAATGGTGGCATCATCCAGCGTCTTGCCGAACTGCCGCAGCACGCTCTCCCGGACGGCCAGCATGCACTGATGCGTCCCGAACTTCTCCGTATAGCAGCGGCTGAGAACCGGCCTGCGCTCGTTGATATACATGACGTTCATTGTACCGTTGCCGATGTCGCAGAGCATATTCGTTCCCTTGAACTGCCCCAGATTCCCTGCAACGGCGGCAAAGCCCTGCGGGAAGATATCCGCTCCGGTGAACTCCACATGATAATCCACGCCCCGGAAGTTAAAATTCACGCTGTCGTTCTGCAAGAGATATGCCTTGAAAGATTCCTTCTGTTCACTTACCCATGTGAGAGGAAGCCCTGCCGCGAGATGGACACGGGCAGATGCCAGATGGCGGATGTGCAGCTCCCGCCCGATGGCGGCAAGGGTCAGGATATAATAGTCGCTGTCCGTCATTTTTTCGGCGGCAAATTCCTTGTGTCCCTCGCCGATGGTGTAATACCTGCCGTCATAGATCAGCAGGTCGTTCTTGAAGGTCGGCTCCTTGTCATGGGCGGTCACGCCGGTGGGAAAGCAAGTATGAGCCGTCTTGATGTTCCCGTAGCCGTGGTCGATGCCAATGATGATGGGTTTGCTGTTCATATAATTCATAGTCATTCCTTTCTGCCGCTGTGCGGCTGTAAAATGATGATTGGGTGGATTACTTGTTCTTCTGCCAGATGATCTCATAGCCCAGCGCATCGGCAAGCTGGACAGCCTCGACATAGCGCAGGGATTCCCGCTGGAGCTTGTTGGACAGGTTGGAAACGCTGTCGGACCAGCCGTGTTCGTCCCGCAGCAGATCGACCACCTCCTGCATGGTCATGCCCTGCCGGACGATATATGACTTGATCTCGTTTCTCAGATTGGATTTCATGGGCTTTTTACCTCCATATTTTCGTGATATTGGTTTTTGAGTAAGTGAACTGTGTGCGCTTTGCAGTGAAAAATCTGCCGCACGGCAAAACCGCCCAGATTTCCGACCGTGGTGCCCTGTTCATAACAGCGCTTGATTGGCTTCATCTTTCTGTGTGAGAACATACGGAAGGAGAAGAAACTCCGCAATCCGGTGCAGCAGCTTTACAACTTGGTAAATCACCGGATAGTGCGGTGTGTTCGATCTGCGGCATATTTCTTTGCGGATTTCACAGGGCTTGATTTCTGCGCCGTTTTTCATCTCCTCCTTCTGCGGCGGTTTTCATATATCTGTGATTTCCGGCTTTTCACTGCGTACGTACGTACCGGACAGACGCAGCAGGGCTTTTTCCGGCGCTGTTTTCACGGAAGCGTGGGATTTCCGCCTGCCCCGTGGGTCATTCCTCATTCCGTACGTACGTACATAGCGATTTGCCCCAATCCCCGGATATACAGGGGCGCGCTGTGACCTCGATGCCCAGAAAGCCCCACACCCGGCGGCCTGCGGCGTTGGTGACGGTGTTGGTGTGCTCCAGATTGTACTTTTTCTGGTTGGCTACCAGAAAATCGCTGAAGGTACGCTGCTTCATGGGGACAAGGCCGTTCTCGTCGCACCAGAGGCTGTACACGGCATACAGCTCCTTGGAGCTGACCGACATATCCGCTTTCAGGCGGATGTATCCGGTGGAATCCATGAAGTCCAGAATATTGTTGCCGTCCCGCCGCACATACTCCCGGTTGGCTCTTGTGCGGGGACTTTCGGTGAAACGGTAGCCGTTGGCGGCCAGCCGCCGCAAGCCCGCAAAAGCCCAGAGGAAAATGCTCTCCGCCTCCCGCTTCATCTTCGCGGCAATCTCGGTATCGTCCATGCGGCCTGTGGGTCTGTCCTTCGTGGTCAAAATGAGCTGGCGGCGGTAGAAGCCGTTGCTGCGGTCATATAAGGCCTGCAGATCACCGTTGGAGAAGGCCAGCAGCCGGGCGTACATCCACCCCTGATAGCTCTGCACACCCTTGCGCTCCAGATCCATCTTGCCCTGCGCCGTGACGATGGATTTGACGTAGTTGGTCTGCTTCAATGCCTCCATCTTCATATCGTCGTCCACCAGCAGGTGAATGTTCTCCAGGTCTGCACGGGCAAAGCGGTTGTCGGATATCTTCCCAATGCTGCCGTCCTTCATGTTGCAGCCGAACACAGCGGAGAGCACCGTGCCGATCTGGGACTTGCCCTCGCCGCCTTCGCCCTTGATGATCATCATCCGCTGTCCCTTGGTGCTGGGAATGAGGCAATAGCCGATATACTCCTGCAAGGTAGGGATATCCTCCGGGTGCAGCAGCTCGTAGAGGAATTGCAGCCACAGCTCCGGCGCTCCGGCATTGGGGTCATACCGCACCGGGAAGCGGCTGCGCACCGCGCCGCTCCTGCCCGGCGTGAAGCTACCGTCGATATGCAGCGTCCCATTCTGCACGTGGATCTCGTCAGGCCGGGGCGGGAAATCCTCCACATGAGCGGCCAGCTTCATCAGCTCCGCAATGTTACAGATGGTGCGGGGAATGTTCTTTACGGCGCAGCCCTCCAGTTCGGTAAAAATCTGTTCCTTCAGGGGCAGCAGGTCGGTCAGCCGCCCTTCCGGGGTAAAGAAGGAATTGCCGGAATAGACCAGCTCATGGCGGGACAGGAAATCCCGGCAGAAAAGGGCCTCGTTGATGTCCTTGCCGTTGAACCAGCCTGGCCATGCCCCATCAGACCGCGAGGTCGTAGTCATATTCTGTGTTTCTCTCATACTGTTGCTCCTCTCTTCGTTTTCTCTTGGTGTACTCCCGCAGCTGCTGTATCCTGCCGTTATCTGTCAGTTCCCGGACGGCGGCGACCCGCTGCTCCGTGCTGCCGGAAATGAACACATCGCAGAGATACTCGATGCGGCACTCCATCTGGCAGGCCTCCACAAAGCGGTCATCCAGTTGCTCCTCCGGCGTCCTGGGCGCATATCGCTCCTTCCAGTCTTGAAGCAGGTGCAGATACTCTGTCAGAACAGAAAAACACAGCCGCTCGTTTTTCATGAGCCGCTGTGCTTCCGTTCGGATGCGCTTTGCGTGAATTGCCGCTGCGCTGGGCGGTTTGTCCGGGCTGAGATGAAAATCTGCCATCAGCTTCCGTGCTGCATCATAGGGCGAAAGCTGAAACAATTTGCCCACAAAGTCAATCACATCCCCATGCGCACCGCAGGCAAAGCAATGATAATGGTCGTTCGCTACAATCAAGCTGGGGTGTCGGTCGTTGTGGAAGGGGCAGAGAGCTTTCCCATACCTGTTCACATCGATCTCGTACAGCTCTGCTGCTTCCCGCAAGCTTACATTTTCTTTTACAGTTTCAAAAATACGCATCATAGCCTCCATTTCTGCGCAAAAACGGCGGCCTGCCTGATATGAGGCAAGCCGCCGTCTGCGTCTTTTCTTATGCTGTTATTGTTTCTTTCTCCGGCACAGCCGGGGTAGTGTTCTTGCCTCTTCGGGCGGCATTTCGCACTCGCTGCCCCTTGAGATGACCTTCGTATCTGCAATCATCACTACAATATTTTACATTTGACCGCGTTGTGTTGAACGTCTTGCCGCAGTTCTCACAAGTGCACTCCCGGCTGCGGCTTTCTGCCGCCTCCTGCCGGTAGAATTTTGCCCGGCAGTTGGGGCCGCAGAACAGGGTGTTCGTCCGTTTGGATGCAAATTCCTGACCGCAGCACTTGCAGGTCAGCGTAACAGGAACGCCGACAGCGCGTTCACCGGATTTCAGCTTCTGATAGCGCTCACGGCCTCGGATGCGTTCTTTCTTCAAGAACTCCTGCCG
>CAVHXA010000122.1:0-4673 GCA_963639765.1 Oscillospiraceae bacterium
TTATTACAATACTCTTTACTATTATAAACGATATAAAATGTGAATTCAAGTAAGTCTTTTGATTCACAAATTTTCCCACATTTTATGCTGTTTGCCACGTTTTTCCTTGTGCCTGCAATTTTCGCGATCGCTTTTTTCGAATCGGCTGGTCTTAGCTTAACAAACTCGTTTTTTTCTTCAATAGACATCTCGGTAGACAATGTCCAAAAATTGGGCATCGCCTCCTGATTGTCGCCTTCATTTTTTCCCTTCAACTGCAAAACTCTTCGCATCCGTTTTTTATTTTTCTATTGACTTTATCCATGTTTTCATGTAAGATATCTCACGGCGCTTGACCGTTGTGTCGGTGCCCCGGTTTATGGAGATGTCGCCTAGCTTGGTCGAGGGCGCACGACTGGAAATCGTGTAGGGGTCAAAAGCTCCTCGAGAGTTCGAATCTCTCCATCTCCGTTAAAAGCTCTGCCTTTTCAGGCGGGGCTTTTTTGTTCTTCGGTGTATCCGTTCAAAAAATCCGCCGCTCCTTTTCCCTTGTAAAGGCAAAGAAACGGCGGATAATATTATATAAATTGTGCAGTGCCGACTCAAAGACTTCTTTTTGTTTAACCCGGAAACAGCAGGCTGTTATGTTGCGTATTCAGCAGCAGAAATTCCGGCAATATAGCCCTCATTAAAGGCCTGTGTCAGTGCAGAGAAGTTGTTTTCGATGAAATCTACACCCAGATCTCCGGCAATGATAATCCCGCGTGTTGTATCCCCCGCCGCATACAGGCCCGGAATCGGAGTTTCGTTTTTCAGAACACGCGCATTCTCATCAATGGTCATGCCGCCAATGGCATCCTCGTGGAAAAGCTTGAGCTTGAGCGCATAAAAGGGACCCTGTCTGATAGGCTTCGGCGGTTGAGGTGTTCCAAACATGGCTGCCATATCCATGCCGTCCTCACTGCCTTTTGGTTGAGCTGCAGGCTCAGTGGTGGATTTGTTATAGTCCGCTACTTTTTTCAGAAAATCTGCTGGATCGAAGCCGAGTTTATTGGCCAGTTCTTCAAGTGTGGCCGCGCTGACTACACTGCCGGCTTCCTCTTCTTCTTTCAGAACGCCCTGCCAGTCTTCCATAAAGCGGTTCAGGTCCATCCCAGGCGACTGAGGTGGCTGCTTTCTGGCATCCTCGATGGCTTCTTTGGCGATGGTATAGTCCGTAATCTTCCAGCAATACCATTTCGGATCCTCGGTCAGGGGGCTGACCTCATGCATCTGCAGAGATCCATTTATCAGATTGCCCTGAGATCCGACAGCAAATCCACTGCTGCAAAGCGCAATATTCAGACTTACACAGGGATAAGGATGCCGCATCGGTCCAAACATGTTGACACGGCGGTTGACGTAATCTATGTCTGCACCGAGCTCCTCGCACATGGTAATGCCGTCTCCGGTGCAGCCCGCAGCAGTGAAGACGTGTACCGGTTCTTTGCCCGCATCATCATAGAACATCGGCTGCATTTTCTGCATGATATCGCGGTTGCGGCTGAAGGCTCCGGCAGCGACCACAACGGATTTGCACGAAATCTCTATCTCACCGCCCTCGTCTTTTGCCAATACGCCAACCACCGCGCCGTTTTGGTCGGTCAGCAGCTTTTGTGCCGGGGTATGATAAAGAATCTCGGCACCGCGTGCAAGGCTGTCATCCCGCAGATGTGTTGTCATGAACCAGCCGCCCTCGCCGGGACCGATCATTTTATCAATTCTGCTTCCGGCTCGTTCCCATTGAAAGGTTCCGTGCAGCATGGCACCCATCGGTGTGGAGCTGAGTTCATAATACCTGCCCAGTTCATGCTCATCGATAAGCCAGTCTGCAAATTCGGCATTGGCCTCGTACATGCGCCAGAGAAGCTTTGGATTGACATTGGGGATTTTTTTCAGAAATTTTTCGTATAAGCCGCGGCGCTCGTCGGTCTTGCCTGCTGCCGCATGCCACTTGGACCAGTGAACGCGAAACCCGGCTGCATACCATGCACTGCCGCCAACCTCGCGCATCTTTTCAAGCACGATTACACTTTTACCCAGATCTGTGGCCTTTGCTGCGGCAACCATGCCCGCAGCGCCGGCGCCGATCACGCAAACATCGCAGGTCTTGTAAATCTTTTCGTGCAACTCAGCCTCGTGGGGTGGCTGGTCCGGATTGTGTATGCACTCGTTGTGGCAGACATTGACACAGCTGCCGCAGGAAATACATTTTTCGGGGTTGATCCAGTATTTTGCATTTCGGAATGTAATTGCTCCCACAGGGCATTCTACGCGGCATTGATGGCAGGCCGAGCACAGATCCTGATTGATAACATATGCCATGATGTACCTCCTTCTCTTTGTTCATTCGTATACTAACATATACAAAGCCGGGTTGCAAGTACCTTGCGGCATATTACACAAACCCCCTGCATACACGGCAGACGCCGGCAGATATGATACCTGCCTGGCCGGAACCCCGCAAGGAAGTTCCGGCCAAAGAATGTGGGATAACAGAACAAAGGAAAAGCGGAAAAATGTGGGCGGTTCAGAAGCGCGTCAAATCCACTTGCCGAATGTTGCGATTCTGTCGCAGATTTTTTACTCCGGAAACGTCTGATTTGTGCCAAGATCCATCTGCATCAGATGCAGAGACATATGCCGCCATCTTCGCGCCGGTTCGATAATTGTAAATCCGCAGTCGCGATACAGGCTGATTGCCCTGCTGTTTGTGGGTGCAACACTCAGCTGAAGAACGCTTCTGCCGCAGCTGCGAAATACACTGACTGCGTGTCCGACAAGCTGAACACCCAGACGACGGCCACGATATTCGGGTTTTAGGTAAAAAAAAGAAATATAACCTGCGTTTTTTTCTTTTCCGCGAAGCATGTTCAGCTGCAGAAGACCTGCAATTTGACCGTGCTCCATGGCAAAAACCAACGCTTGCGGCTCGTTTTGTGTGCTTCGCCGTGCATCTGCCAGAAAGCCGGGACCATCAAAGCCCTTTACCCCGGGATATACCACATCCCAGGCATCCTTTCGAAAACGGATATATGTCTGCCCATCTTCCTGCTTTAATGGACAAAATCGAAAATTCTCTTCTTTTTGACCATGCACCCAGCCCTGGCGGTTCAGTGTGGACAGCTCTCCAAGGTGGCTATTGTCGTTGAGGAATATCGGACGAAATTCACCATGATCCCATGTTATCAGGGAAACAGCCGTATTGTCCGGATGCACAGACTTTTGCCCGGGGAACATACGGCCCAAAGATGCACGAAGGATGCCGCCGTGTGTACACACAGCAATTGCCTGACCATCGTGTCGGCAGGCAAGCTCTGACAGAGCCTGCATAAAACGATCGGTCAGGTGGCTGTAGGATTCGGCACCATCCAGATGCCACTCGTCAATCTGATAGGTGAACTGGCGCAGGCTTTCGGGCCATTCGGCCGATATTTCTCCAACCGGTTTATCCTCCCATGGCCCGAGATCAACCTCAATCAGGCGACGATCTTCACGGAGCGGCAGCCCATGCGGCCCGGCAATCGCCCGGGCCGTGAGGCGTGTACGATTCAGGCCGCTGTAGTATACCGCATCCAGATGTATATCGTGAAATCTGTGCTCCAGTGCAGTCAACTGCCTGAATCCTGCAGGAGTTATCCGTGTGTCTGTTTGTCCCTGAATCCGACGGTAGAGGTTCCCCTCGGCCTCAGCGTGACGAATAAGGTAGATTTGTGTCATATTTAACCGCCTCAGCAGATATAAAGTATGCGGCCAATTTCTTTTTTGATTTTGCGTGCTGCCTGCTGAGCCAGCTGTTGATAATTCTCTGCTCCGTTTTCCTGCCGTTGCCAGGCTGCAGCAATTCCCTTTGGCGTGTGTATAATGGCTCCGTGGCCATATTGATCAAAGGCGGCAGACAGCGTCTGCGCCGTGGCGCCCTGTCCACCGTATTCCGGCAGAAGGAAAAAGGTTCTGCCGTATTTTGCGCGAAGCTGTGTCAGGTCTGCACCCCATCCGGGCGTAACGATTGCACCGACTCGTGACCAGCTGATGTTTTCGTATTCGTCACCTGCCGCACGTATACCCAGATCCAACATTGCAGTATACATCAGACGATCGCCGGAAATCAGATCCTGGAGCTGGCGTGCAGAGCGGTTGGGCGTGCGTGCCAGAAGAAAAACGGCACGTTCGCGCGTCCGTGCGGCCTGGACCCACGGACTGATGGCATCGGTTCCCAGATAGCCATTGACGGTTACCGCGTCGCAGTCAAACGGCGACCAGTCTGCAGCGCCAAAATATGCCTGTGCCAGCAGTCCTGCCGTTTCGGCATCCTCGCTTCGGCCAATATCCAGTATGACATAATAGCCAAGTTCCTTTGCCTTTGCGGCTGCACGCTGCAACGCGCCCAGCCCGGGTGCCCCGTAGGCCTCGTAGCAGCAGGCGCGAAATTTGACCGCCGGAACAATTTCATATACTGCCTGAAGAATCCCCACGCTGTAGTCTTCGAGTGCCTGTGCAATCGCGCCGGGCGTTGGCACGCCCTGCAGCAGCTGCGGCGGCAGATCGTCCAGCTCGGGCTCAAGGCCAAGAGAAACCGGGCATTTGAATCGACGGATTTGTTCTTGCAGTGTATCCATAGACATAGCTTCACGCCTCCTCGGAGCTTTTGCATG
>CAVHXA010000123.1:0-4631 GCA_963639765.1 Oscillospiraceae bacterium
AAAACCACGGTCCCCGTGGAACGGGGACGTCCCTCCCCCCTCTGTGCCCCCTCCCGGCGGGAGGGGGTTGGGGGTGGGGATTTGTCTGCCGATGGACGGCTGTCTTATTGAAGGAAGGCTGCCAGAAGCTCGGCCATGTGGCCGCGGGTGAGGGTGGCGGAGGAATCCGTCAGACCGGTGAGCGCGGGAACCGCGACACCCTCGGGCAGCAGCCCGGACTGCGCAAGCCAGAGCGCGGCCTCAAGCAGATCCCCAAGCGCGGGGACATCCTCGGGCTCGACAGAAAGGCCAAGGCTCTCTGCCCAGGCGATCGGACCTGCGTACCACGCACCCTCGGCGTCGGGAACATCGGCTCCGAGCAGGCGGGAGAACACGGTGATGAGCATGGCCCAGTTGACCTCGGTGTCGGGCTCAAAGGTGGTGGCAGAGGTGCCGCGGAGGATGCCGGCGGCATACAGAGCCTTTACCGCCTCGAGATACGAGGCATCGGGCGCGATGTCGACAAAGGGACTGTCGGAGCCCTCTTCGGCCTGCGCAATGCCGCTGAAGCGGTTGACCTTGTCGGTCATGTAGAAATAGATCGAGCTGCCCGCGTTTTGCGTGCCTTCGCCGCCGGGACCGCCCATGCCGGGACCGCCCTCGGGCATCTCGCCCATATCGGGAGGTGTAAAGCCCTCGCCCATGTCGGGAGGCATTCCGGGACCGCCCATGCCGGGACCGCCGCCCGGGCCGCCGCCCGGGCCGCCCATGCCCACGTCGGTACCGGTGTAGGCCATGGCTGTGCCGCCCTCGTAGCCTGTGATGGCGGCCGTGTCGAACATGCCCTGCTCGTCGGTTCCGGTGAGGGTGCCGTCGAGATAGAGCTGATAGGTTTCGCCAACGGCAAGGGCGGGGCTGCTGATGACCGCGCCGGTATAGGTGCGGATGCTGCTGCCGGCTACCTCATCCTCTGAGGGGTCGTAGGCAAACACGATATTGCCCTCGGTGTCGGTGAGCACGATGGCCGCACCCGCGTCCTGCGCGGAGGCGAACTGGAGATTGACGGTAACCTGCTGCGAGTCGCTTTCGGCCCAGTCCATGGTGGAGCCCAGCGCCACGACGGTGCCGCCGTTTACATAGCAGCCCTGCTCGGCGTCGAGTCCGGAGTCGGACCGGGGGTTGGCCATGGCCACAACGGTGCCGTCGTTGATGACGAGATAGCCGTTGGAGTCCACGCCGTCGCCCTCTGTGCCGAGACCGGCGAGAATGTGTACGCTTCCGCCGTTGATGGCGGTTACGGAGACGTTGTCTTCGTTGGTGTTGATGCCGTCGTCCTGCGAGAAGATGTTGACATGACCGCCGTTGATGCTCAGGTGCAGCTCGGTGTCGAGCCCCTCAAAGCCGGAGGTGATGTTCAGAATGCCCGTGCCCAGCTCGCCGCCGTTGATGTTCATCGAGACGTAGGAATAGAACGCGGCGTCGGTCTTGCGGGCCTTTTTCTGGGCCTTTACAACGTCGGTGCTGTCTTCGTTTTTGAATTTGGCCTTGAGCATGCGATAGACGTTGGTGCCGGAGAAGCTGTTTACGCTGCCGTCGGCAATCACAACCACCGCGCCCGCGTCGGAGGTGTCGACCGTCATGGGGGCGGAGCCGGCGGCCTCATAGGCGGCCTCCCAGCCGTTGTCGCACTCATACACGCTGCCGAAAATCAGGGCCGGCGCCACGGTGCAGGTGACGTCCGCGCCGTTGAGAATCAGGGTGACCCTTGCATTCGGATCGGCAAAGGTGTCGTCGGTGTCGCCAAGGTCGATGCGGATCTGACCGTGCCACGTGCCCTCGATGCTGTAGGTGCCGGGCTGCGTGATGTGCAGAACGGCGTTTTCATAGGCCTCCCCGGCACTGTGCATCATCTGCGTGGGAACCGCACCGTCGCCTGCGGGCAGTGTGGCAAAGATGTAGTCGGTATAGCCCTCGGCCGTGTAGTAGTAGGCCCACTCGACGTCGCCGTCGTAGTTGACCCTGCGGAAGCCCGAAACGGGCAGCTCGGGATAGTAGAAGATGTCGTGCGCCACATACACCGCGTCGGTACCCGAGGGCTCGGTGCCCGTGTAATACTCGGCGGGGCAGTTTTTGACCTCGTCGTGGACGGTGCCCGGGTCGGCGTGCCAGGTGTAGTCGTATTCGGGCACGGCAGCACCGTTTACCGTGGCGGTGCCGGAGTGGGTGCCGTCTTCGGCGATGGTGTCGGCCAGAACGATATACACCACCTCGCCTGCGGCCCCGCTCTGTCCGGAGCTCGTGTCTGCCCCGGGCGCTTCGGGTGCTTCGGCCTCGACGCCGGCCGCATTCGGGTTCGGGCCGGCAGGCTCGATCACAGGTCCCTGCTCAGCCAGGGCGGCCACGGAGCACAGGCCCGCGAGCATGCTGACTGTCAAAAGCCAGCAAAGCAGCTTTTTCTTCATTGGTTTCATCCTTTCCGTAAACATGTTCGAGTTCTGATACTCCGGTATTATACCAGCAATCCGACCCGCCCGCAAGAGCATGTTTTCTCCTTTTCTCTGCCCGGGCCCTGCAAGGGGGCAGTCTCTGCCGCCCCACAGAGGTGTGGCGAAGCGGGGAGCGCGTGCTTGCAATTTGCGCGGGGGACGGGTATACTGGTGGACGGAAAGGATGCGAAGCCATGCAGCCGTGGAAACACTTTCGTACAATCACCCGACACCGCCATCTGGTCATGCGCTACTGCTTTCGTGTGGGACTCTACCGGCAGGGCCTGCTGCACGACCTGTCCAAATATTCGCCAACGGAATTTCTGCCCGGCGCAAAATACTATCAGGGCTTTCGCAGCCCGAACGTGGAGGAACGAAAGCAGCTGGGCTATTCCGCTGCATGGCTGCACCACAAGGGCCGGAACCGCCACCACTTCGAATACTGGACGGATTATCTTTCCGGCACCCGCGAGGTGACCGCCATCGAGATGCCGCCCAGGTATCTGGTCGAAATGTGCATGGACCGCATTGCCGCCTGCCGGGTCTACAACGGCGCCGCCTATACCAACGCCGACCCGCTGCACTACCTCACCCACGGCCCCGACAACCGCTTTATGCACGCCGAAACGCGCCGCCGGCTGGAAGAGCTGCTGACCATCCTGCGCGACAGCGGCGAGGATGCGCTGTTTGCCCATATCCGGGCCAACGTGCTCGGCCCCCGCAAAGGAGACCGCACATGACCGAAAAGCCCCTCTTTCTTTCCGAGGCCGCGCTTTATGCGCTTGCCGGCCGCATCCCCACCCCCTTTTATCTATACGACGCCGGGGGCATCGAGGCAGCCGTGCGGCAATATGCCGACGCCTTTTCCTGGAACGCGGGCAGCCGCATGTTCTTTCCCGTAAAGGCCACGCCCACGGCCGCAATTCTGCGTCTGCTGCACCGTGCCGGCTGCGGCATGGTCTGCTCCACGGGCACCGAGCTGCTTTTGTGCGAGCGCTGCGGCATTCCGATGCGCGACGTGCTGTTTCTGCCGAACTATCCGACCGACACCGACCTGAAAACGGCGGCCCGGCTGGGTGTTTCCCTGATTCTCGACGGCCCCGGGGCCGCGCGCCTTGCAAAAGCCGGCTGCGCCATGGAAACAGTCGGCCTGCGCTATAATCCCGGCGAGCTGGTCTGCGGCGACACGGTCCTGCATCCCTGTGAGCAGAAGTTCGGGCAGGACGACGCCGCCCTTTCGGTGAGCGCGCTCGAGCTGGCCGCTCTGGGCACGCGGGCCGTGGGTCTGCACGCCTATCTTTGCGGCAACACGCGCAACCCGGCCTATCTGCCGTCGCTGGCGCGGCTTCTGTTTTCGCGCATGGTCCGCCTCTGCCGCGAAACGGGTCTGCGGCCTGCCTATGTCAATCTTTCCGGCGGACTGGGCCTTGCCTATCATCCGCAGGAGCAGCCGGCGGACATTTCCGCGTCGGGCCGGCAGGTTCGCAGCGAATACGACCGCATTCTCCGTCCCGCCGGGCTGGGCGAAACCCCGCTGTATACCGAGCCGGGCCGCGTGATTACGGGTCCCTCCGGCATTCTGGTCAGCCGTGTGTGCTCGATCAAGCGCGGGTACCGCAGCTATATGGGGCTCGACGCCTCCGCAGCCGACCTGATGCGGCCCATGCTGTATAACGCCTATCACCACATCACCCTTCTGGGCAAAGACCCGTCCGCGCCGCGGTCGGTCTGGCAGGTGGTGGGCGGCATTGCCGAGGATACCGACCGTTTTGCGCGGGACCGGCTGCTGCCCGAGCCGGAAATCGGAGACCTTGCCGTCATCCACGACGCGGGCGCGCACGGGCATTCCATGGGCTATCAATACGCCGGCAAGCTGCGCTGTGCGGAATACCTCCTGCAAAACGGGCAGGTGCGCTGCATTCGCCGCGCCGAAACCCCCGAGGACTATTTCTCCACCCAGCTCTTTTGAAAATGTAGCCCGACTCCGACCGGAGCGGATAAAACCACGGTCCCCGTGGAACGGGGACGTCCCCTCCCCCTTCCCTTGCCCGGGCCCGAACCGCTTCGCTTTCGTTCGGGCTCCGGAATTTTGCGGTCGGCTGCAGCGCACTCGCTGCGCTCGCACGTTTGCCGCCCGGGCAGGATTTTTGCCGACGTACACGCCGC
>CAVHXA010000124.1:0-4590 GCA_963639765.1 Oscillospiraceae bacterium
GATTGAACCTGTTAGAATATAGTTGCCACAACAAAACTAACGGAAAGGAACAATCGTTATGAAGGGTACAGCACGGAAGAAGTTGCATTTGCAACGCGAATTAATGGCAAAAGTTTATGCAGTGAAACTGTATCGACAAATGTTCGTATGTGAAAATCAGTACGACCGATTTCTATTGGTATAACGTTTTTGATACGCCCATTGAAGGCAATTTATTCCAACCCTTTAACGGTGAACCGCACAGTGTGCAAAAACTGGCCTGTTTTGGAGTAACAAGGCGTGTTTTCAGCGAATGCAGCGCTAATATGCGATCGTCTTTCCCATTTTAACACACGAATTCACTGTTGTAAATAGTCGGTTTTCAATACAAAACTACACCCGGGCTGAGCCGAGTGTAGTTTCAGATTCTGTTTTATGCCAATATGTCTGTACCGTCACGGAAGGTGACTATAATCTGTTTGCCCCTCTTGATTGTAACATGCGATACAAGGCAGCACCATAACTCCTTGTCAAATTCTTCCAGGAAGCCGCTTTGTGCTTTGAGCCTATCAATGAATAACCCAATCCGAGCGGCTTGCGCCTTCTTGTTTGAAATGCTCTCGGAAATTTCATCGAATTTCTGTTTAGCGTTCTCGTATAGTTTAGCTTGGGTTTCATACCGAATCTGGTATTCCTCCTGGTTTTGTGCGGTATGGGCATTCTCTGTGATAAGCTGCTGAACATTTTCTGCAGCGCCGCGCATTATGCTTTCGTACTCAGTCAATTCCTGTTCGAGTCCTTTTGTATTGGTTAACGTCTTGCGTATAAGCTTGAGGTTGGTGATTACCTCTTCACTGTTCCCAATGAGCTTATTGAATGCAGAAACGAACGCATCCTTTACTTCCTGCTCGGTTACGACAGGCGTTTGGCATTTCTCTCCCTCGTACTTTTGATTGCAACGAAAGACAATCTTACGGCAGTTTTGGTTGGAATGCCATACTTTAGGCCCGTAAGCGCAACCGCAATCTCCGCATATGATCTTGTTGGTATATATGCTGCTTCCCCCGCCATGCATTCCACCTTTAAAGCGCTTAGCCAACTCAACCTGAACCAGGTCAAATACCTCCGGATCAATAATGGCCTCATGGTTTCCCTGTACATAGTACTGCGGTACTTCGCCTTCGTTTTTCTTCATCCGCTTCTGCAGATAGTCGACGGTAAATTCCTTCTGGATCAGCACGTCGCCCTTGTATTTCTCGTTCGAAAGAATATATCGAATAGTGTTGTAGTACCATTTATCCCTCCCAGTTGGGGACTTTATCCCGCGTTTTTCAAGTTCCCTTGCGATTGAATGCGGCGACATCCCTTCGAGAAAACGCTTGAAAATCAGCTTTATCGTCTTGGCTTCCTCAGGGTTTACGACTAGATTGCCGGTTTCTTGATCGTAGTCCAATCCAAGAAAATGGCTGTAAGCATAACTGAATTTTCCGTCTGCAAAACGCTTCCTATGGCCCCATGTGACGTTTTCGGAAATGCTACGGCTTTCTTCCTGAGCAAGGCTTGACATAATGGTGATGAGCAGTTCGCCTTTGCTGTCGAAAGTCCAAATATTCTCCTTTTCGAAATAGACTTCGGTCCCTTTATCCTTCAGCAGGCGGATAGTCGTTAGGCTATCTACGGTGTTTCGCGCAAATCTTGAAACGCTTTTTGTGATTATGAGATCAATACGGCCGGCAAGTGCATCCTGGACCATACGATTGAATCCATCACGATTTTTCGTATTGCAGCCGCTGATTCCTTCATCTGCGTATACACATACAAACTCCCAGCCTTCATGGTTTTTGATGAAATTTGTATAGTAATCGACTTGCGCATCATAACTGCTCAACTGTTCTTCATGATCCGTGCTGACCCGGGCATAGGCGGCAACCTTGCGCTTTTTTTGCTGCGTAAACGGGGTTGCGGTAAACCTGCTTATTGTCGCCGGAATTACTTTTACCATTCTCTGCGTCATTTGTCTTTTCGCTCCCTCCGAATGACTTCCTCTTTATATTTCCTAGTTTCAGTGCGACCATCCTTAAACCTAAAGGTGGCAGTGTTGTCGAGAATGCTTATACTATCCAGCATTGTGTCCATTTGAGTTTCTGAGTATTCCGAGGTGCCGAGGACATCACATACCATTTTCCTGAGGGTTGAACTCTTTATAGTGCTATTCCCGCACCATGCCTTACAATGCCATCTGCGGTCCTGTTCACCGTTCACGTAGTCAACGCGTATACCGGTATACCATGAGCCGCACTTTTCGCACCTGATAAATCCGGCAAACTCGTATTTATGACTTATACTTGTCTGCTTAATGCTTCTAAGTCTGCTGCATTCTGCGCGTCTTTCAGGCGTCCACCAATCCTCAACGGCTGTCGACCTCCATGTGGTGCTCTGAATGCTGCCGTTGAAAAGATGAAATTCAAGCGTGTCATCGCCAAAGACGATTACCTTATCAACCAAGCGGCTAAAAGCCTCCTCGTCAAAGCTATCCAAAGACAGCACCTGCACAGTTGCCTTTTCCAGTGCGCTTTCCGGTACGCGTTTTCCGGGGCAGGCTTTTGCGCCTTTCTCATCCTTGGTTCGGCAAACCCATGTGCAATAGGTTTCTTCGGAGCCTTTTTTCTTATGCCGGATATGCCTTCTGTAGCTCTTACCACAGACACTGCACTTGATCTTGCTCGTGAAGCAGGAAGTGTTAATAGCGTTGTTGGCAAAAACGCCCAGTTCCTGTCGCCGTGCTTTTTCCATTTGAACGGCTTCATAGTCTTCCACGGAGATAATCGATTCATGGGAATTCTCGACCCAGTATTGAGGTAGTTCTCCGCGATTGAATTTGTGCTTACCGGTGATTGGGTCGTCAACGAACCACCTCTGAAAAAGTAAATTACCGGTGTATGTTACGTTGCGAAGAATACTCCGAACTGACATTTTACAGAAGTGCTGACCTTTGGCAGACTTAATGCCCATTTCACCTAACTTCTTTTCTATTGCGTCTGCGGATAGTCCGTTTAGGTAATCGGAGAATATCAGCCGGACAACCTGGGCTTCATCCTCTTTAACAACAAGTTGCTCACCGTCCCATCGATATCCGTATATCTGAAATCTGCGATCCGCAATGCCTTCACTGAACTTCTTTCGAACGCTCCACTTGATATTCTCAGATATACTGCGACTTTCTTCCTGCGCGAAGGATGCAAGAATGGAGAGCATTAACTCACCATCCTTGCTCATGGAGCTGATGCTTTCTTTCTCAAATCGGACATCAACCCCAATGCTCTTCAGGTGACGAACTGTTTTTAGCAGGTCTACTGTATTGCGAGCAAAGCGCTGAATCGATTTCGTAAGAATAATATCAATCATGCCTTTGTCAGCTAAAGAGATCATATTCTGAAATTCGGTTCGCTTTTGAATCTTGGTGCCTGAAATTCCGTTATCCGCAAATACGCCGACATACTCCCATTCCGGATTGTTCTGTATTAGGGTACTGTAATAGCTGATCTGTGTTGATAAGGAATGGCTCATGCGTTCCGTTTCAACCGATACACGGGCATACGCTGCTACCCTTTTACGAGATTTGATTTCGGGTAGCTTTTTCTCGACTCTAATCAATTCGGCCATATCACAACCTCCTTCCGGCACCATATATCACTCGTTTAGGAGAATAAGTCAAGCAAGGAAATGATACGTCCGATTAGTCACTTTCAGGAGAGTTTGGAAGCTCGTGCCGTCTACGAGCGAAACTGGCACAGGTGATACTACAGTATTTTCGATGCTTATCTCCGTAGACTTGGAAACGTTTACCACACCAAGGGCAAACAAACTCATACACTGCTTTACGATTCACAAGATATAAATGGCTGTTCCACCATTTATTGCGGCAGGCATCACAGCAAAACCGCTTCTTCTTTCGGCCTTTTACTTGCCAGATGGTTTTGGCACATGTTTCGCATTTGGTCGTGCCTGTGACATTCACTGGCAGTGAATCCTCTGTGGAATGGCTTACCACGGGCGTACTCACCAGATGGCGTTTGCAGTAGGATTTTACTGTCTCGTAGGGAAGATTCAGTTCTTTTGCAACAGACTTGTATCCCAATCCGTTCGATCTCAGAGTCGCAATCTGCTTTTTTTGTGCATCAGTCATGGGTTTCATCTCCTCCTGAATTTGGTTTAGTGTTCGAAATCAGAGTAAGATCGGAAAATAGGTCGCTGAATACAGGGCGGTACTTCTCAACAAAAATTGTTCTGATTTGATCGTATTCGTCATCATTCAGAATCCCTTGACTGATCATCCGTCGAGCTATGTGCGCGATGGCTTGGTATCGCAGCTCTCGCTGAAATAAATCAGCGTTCAAGAGATGAGAGAACTTACTGGGCTTATTAGGCAAAGTTATCACTCCTTCGGAAGAAGCAGATTTATAGCTTCCTCTGCTTCATGCCAAAGGAATAAACCCCCTTTTCTAGTTTCGGTAAAACGATAAATACGAAGTTTCAACCAAGGAGCACTCCTCTCGATATGGGCATTGATTTCATCAGTGAAAGCGTGCCGGACGCGACAACTCTTCTGAA
>CAVHXA010000125.1:0-4468 GCA_963639765.1 Oscillospiraceae bacterium
CAGTACAACCTGTAACCATTATAGGTTCAAGTGCTATTTTGTGCTTGCGGATATTTTCGGATGTTCTCACAAAATAGAACTGATATTCTTCAGAAAAGTGTGGCGGTTTTTATGAAAGAGTTTTTGACGATTGGCGAGCTTGCGGATATCTTTGGAATGGATGTGCAGCTGCTGCGCCACTATGACGCGAAGGGCCTGCTGGTGCCGCAGGTGCGAAACAGCGAAAACAAGCGCCGCTTTTACCACTTTGACCAAGTCTATCCGCTGGCGACCATCCGCTATCTGAGACGGCTGAACTATTCATTGGCGCAGATCAAAGAATTTCTGCACAGCAACGGTCTGCGTGATAACCTGTCGATGCTGTCGCAGCAAGCGGAACAGCTGCGCCGGCAGTGTGACGAGCTGAATGCCACCATTCAGATCATCCAGCAGAAGGTGGAGTTCATCGAGCGGGAACAGGCTGCCAGCCAGCGCGGGAAGTTTTATACCCGCGCGTTTCCGCGCCGGGCATATCTGCACATCGGCGAGGAGATCAACCTGTTTACGCATGAGCTGTTCTATTTTTATCCGACCATCGGCTTCTATCAGGGAGACCGCAAATGGTTCGGCGCGTATCTGTATGATGAGCAGCCCATAGAAATGCATCGCCTGTCGGATGTTGCGGCAAAGCAGACGGTGGCATATATTCCGGTCGGGGAGTATCTTTGCGGCTACCATTACGGACCGTATCTGACAATACAGGACTCTATCGACCTGCTATTTCAAGAGGCTAGACGCAGGGCTCTGCCTGTGGATGACTGCGTAATCACGCCCAACATCGTCGATCAGTGCTGTGAGGGCCGTCCGGATAATTATATCACCGGGTTAGAGGTACGTATTCTATCTTCCAACGAAGAATAAGGTTTCTTTGCACGAATTACTCAGTATTCAAAACGCAAACGTAGCCGCTTTCAAAAGCTTCAAACGGTAAAAAGTTGAGCCTCAGAGTAAGACTCAACTTCAAAAGTCGATTGTTCTGTGGTAAGGACCAGCTATTCCAAGGAGCATTAGCCGACAGCAGTTCACTTGCTCAACCGTCATCCTTAGCAGCTAGGATTGGCGCATTGGTCAGCACTCAGGTCAGATAGCGGTAGGAATCTCGGGCATTTTCCCTCACCGTTTCAATCGTGCTGTAAATCCTCACTCTTGGAAATTTGGTCTTTGGTCGAGTGAAAATCGATCATGACGCAAAGAGTATAGATTCATCCAAATGCAAGGTTCAAAGTATAAATTTCACGGCCACTAGATATAAGTGTGTCTTATGGATCGTCGAACGATACAAACATCTCTGAAAACCCGTGCTTTCTTTCTCCGTTTTGCAGAATAGGCGAAAAACAAATCGTATGGTAAAATTATAAAATGTGCTTATCGGCTTAATGCAGCTGGGCACAAGATGCAGCGACGGCTCTTGCTAGGCGCATGAAGATCTGATCGCCGGTTTTTCTGCGATTGAAGCGGAAGCAGAACTCATCCAGGTACGCCTGAAGCTGTGTACAGCGGCCGTGGTAAGTTCCCAGCAGGAACGCTTTCAGGTTGCTGATGGCTTTGTGCAGCCAATGCAGGTCGCCAGGTTCATACTTTTTCGCGTCCAGCGCAACGCCAGACAGGTTCTTATAGCTTCTGTAGCCGTCGCATTCGATTTTTGCACCTGTCGCAACAGTTTTGCCGACGACTTGCTGAAGTGTTTTGCTCGTGACGTCTTCCACGACCTGCATCCGCGTGAACAGCGCAGACCCGTTTTCTGTTTTTGACAGCGCCACCACGATCTTCGCCTTGTCCGTCCCGCGACCACGTTTGCCATTGTGCGTTGCTCCGCCCACGTAGCCGTCGTCCATCTCAACGATGCCGGAAAGTGCGTATTTCTCGTCTCTTTGAGCCATCGCGCGGCGAATTCTGTGCAAAAGATACCATGCTGACTCATAGCAGATGCCCAGCGTACGGCTCAGCTGAACGGCGGAAATGCCGCGCTTGTCCGTGGCACACAGATAGATCGCCCAGAACCAGACTGTCAGCGGCAGATGCGTGCGGTGCATAACGGTTCCTGCGGTGACGGAGGTCTGGTGTCGGCAGGCGCGGCACTGGAACGTGTTTCGCCCGCGAACCGGATAATATTCCGTACAGCCGCATTTCGGGCAGGCGAAGCCGTTTGGAAACCGAAGCCGGAATAATTCTGCCCGGCAGCTCTCTTCCGTGCTGAAACGAGTGCGAAATTCTTCAAACGTGATGCTCTCTGCTCGCGCCATGCCAATGACCTCCTGTGTTTTCTGAGATCATTGTAGCATTTTCGCTGTCCTATATTTCGGACTTTTACATCTATTTTTCGTTCAGCTGCGTGAAGCCGATAAGCACAATAAATATTTCGTGCAGTTGTACCGAAACTGGCTCAAAATTAGCTTTTCAAGATCACCCACTCCTCTCACCATGTTTTTGCTGCGGGCGATTTATTTCAACAGACGCCGGGAGTTTTACTCATTCGGCTTTTTGGAATCATAAGAAATTATGCAGTGTAGGCAACCCATGCTGCATCGGCATTGGCAAAGCCGTCTGCCTGAATGGCCTATGCCGTGATGCTGATCTCCACACCGACCAGCCTGGCAAGTGCGGCCCCGTCAATCATGCCGGGGATAGTGACCTTTGTGAACAAGGGTTCCATCTCGGTATCCTCTGACGTAGCAGGAAGGAGCCTTGTGGCATTGCCCTTGAAATTACTGCTGAGCGGAGACCTCTTCGCTCAACTGCTTCATGTGTCTGCGTATCTCCCGATACTCGCCCCTCGTTAAAGGCCCTTCTGCAAGCCTTGCATCCAGTGCTTGAATCTCATTTTTCGAAAACAGTGTTTCCGCAGCCTGTCTCAGCCGCTCCGTTCGCTCTGCCGGTACGGGTTCGTTCGGGTCAAAATCTGCGCCGCTGCGTTTTGCGGCATGAGCACCCTTTTCGTGCGCCCCTGCTTTCTTTTTCTCCTTTTTGTCGTCGTTCGCGAATATATCCGGGATGAAGACCAGCAGCAGAAGCACAGCACCTGCGGAAATTGCAATGTACATGCCAGGCGGGTGCTGAATGTAATCAGCCACATAGCCCAGATACGGTATGGAGAAGATTGGCGTGCCGATCACATTTTTATAATGTACAAGCGCACCGTCCTCAGCCTCGTTAGCATCGCCTTTGGTGCGGAACCGAATCACGGTAGGGTCTTCCTCGTCTGGGACAATACCCACAACGCGGTGTGTGGCCACGGTATTCTCGTCCAGCATGAAGGTGATGGGCTGACCCTCCGTTATGGTATGAGGGTCTACCTTTTTCACGTAGATCAGGGAGCCGGTGTGGTACGTTGGTTCCATGGAGCCGGACAGCACGGTGAACACCTGCAATCCGATGACCCTCGCGCCTACCAGCAGGAGTGCAAGCATGACCACCAGCGCAACCAAAATACTGCTGACGATGTTCCACGCTTTCTTGATTGAACGACTCATACGGTTTCTTTCTTACCTTCTTCCTCCAAAAGCTCGGCTCTGACGTTTGGCACGACAAAACTGTACACCTGCTCAAACGCCCATTGTGTCGTCTCCTCACTGTTTTCCATCTCGCCGTTTATTACCCGCGCTGCAAAGGCGAGCATGGTATCGAATATTTGATTGACCAGCATGTCCACGTTCGTGTCCTGCTTGAAAGTCGGGCTAACCTTTGCAATCAGGTCATGAAAGCGCTTCAAATGAACGTCATACGCATACGCCCGGCAGTTTGAGGAATAGAAGTATCGCAGGTAAAACAGCAGGTCGGGTTCTTTTGTCAGAATGAACTCCCAGCTCCGCTTCCAAAGCACAAACGCACGCTCTTTCCAAGTAAACCCGGCTATGTGCATGATCGGAAGTGTCTCGCGCAGAAGCGCTGCGAAACGCTCATCTTCCAAATGAAACGCCTCGCTGAGCAGCTCGTCCTTGCTGCTGAAGCATTTATAGATGTACGCCTCGTTCAGTCCGGCCTCGGCTGCAATGGATTTGGTGGTTGCCTTTTCCAGTCCATCCCTTGCTACGATGCGGACGGCACTCTCCATAAACGCCTGTTTCATGCTCTGCTGCTCCAAATAGTTGTCCTCCATTCCGAATAAGTGGCCGCTTATTTGAACTTTGAAAAAATAGCAAACCACCATCTCCTGCTGATTGGTTGATCTGCTGGTTTTGGCGAAAATCATCGTGGAGTTCATCACTCGACGGATAGACGTGAGTGCAACCCACAACAAGGAAATCTACGACAATCCTCCTTCATATCAAAAAAGCCTTGGGATTCGGCGCTTCGTGGAGTTCATCACTCCATGAGCCATTCACCCTATAATATTCATTTCAGATTATAGCACCGAAGTTAGGAAAAATCAATAGCGCAAATTGCAAGTGCAAGTTGGACACCTGCATGGTAGAAATTAGTTAATCAGAGC
>CAVHXA010000126.1:0-4430 GCA_963639765.1 Oscillospiraceae bacterium
CGTGTCAATCAAAACTATATTGCCTCTGTCTCTGAGGCTGACGCGGAAGCCTATGCGGATACCGTACTCTCTCATGGGAAAACGCATGGTTATGAAGGCGGCTACCGATACCTTGTCAGCCAAGAAGGTGCAGAAACCGTGATTTTGTTCCTGAACTCGGAACGAGAGCTGCAAACGATGAAGTCACTGCTCTGGATCACTCTGGCGATTGCGGGATTCTGCCTTGTGGTGGTGTTCGGCCTCGTCGTACTTTTTTCCCGACGGGCCATCACACCGTATCTTAAAAACATGGAGGCGCAGAAGCAGTTTATCACCAACGCCAGCCATGAACTGAAAACACCGCTGACCGCCATCGCCACCAGTGCGGATGTGCTGGCGATGGAGCATGACGGGGACGAATGGGTGCATAACATTCAGACGCAGGCGGGGAAGCTGTCAAAGCTCATCACCAATCTTGTGACCCTCTCCCGGCTGGATGAAGAAAATCCGTTCCTAGTTCGCGCGGAATTTTCTCTCAGCGACGCGCTCTGGGAGATCAGCGAGCCGTTTGTCTCTCTTGCGCGGGCAAAGGGGAAAACATACGCACAGGATATTGCCGATGGGCTGACCGTGATCGGTGACCGCACAGCGATCCAGCAAATGGTTTCTATCCTGCTGGACAATGCACTCAAGTATTCTCCTGACGGCGGCAGCATATGGCTTTGACGTGCTCTGCGTCAACACCAACATCGGCATGGTCAAGACCGCACAGCCGCAGTTCACCGGCGTTGCAGTCCCCTCCACGGCAGAAGAGCCCGAAGCAGCTGTGAAGTTCATCAACCAGCTCTATACGAATGCAGACCTCATGAACCTGCTGATCTGGGGCGAAGAGGGCAAGGATTACACCGTTCAGGACGGTCAGGTTGTTTCCACCGAGGGCGCCCACTATCTGTCGGTCGACTTCGTGCTCGGCAACGCCACCATCCTCACCCCGCTGATGGGCAACGGCGCTGACTTCTATGAGCAGGTAAAGAACATTAACGAGACCGCCAGAAAGTCCCCGTTCCTGGGCTTCGCCCTGGCAACCGGCAATCTGGATCTCGTGATGAGCCAGATCACTGCAGTCACCGATCAGTACGCCAAGGATATGATCTACGGCGGCTACACCCCCGAAAAGCTCGACGAGTACATCTCCAAGCTGAATGAAGCCGGCGTTCAGGATTATCTGGATGCGGCACAGGCTCAGCTCGATGCCTGGAAGGCAGCAAACTCGTAAAATACTTGATCTCAGGCCGCCGGCACTGACCAGTGCCGCCCGTCCTCGCGGTCTGAGAACTGTCCCTCCTTTTTCCCCGGCGTAGCCCCTGCAAAACCCGGAACCGGCGGCCTCCTCCCAGGGCCGTCGGTTCCGGGCCTTTTTTGCGTGGTGCGCACCGCACCAAAGGCTTCCCTTGCGCCAAAGGGGAGCCTTTACTGCCCTGCAGAGGCATGACAAGGTAACAAGTTAGGCCCGAAGCAATCGAAAAACGAACCGCCTCCCAATGCAGCGGAAAGATGCCGCAAAGAAAAAAGTTTGTCGAAACTTTGCTTGACTTTTGAACGGAGTTGGTATATGATATATATACCATATGGAAAGGGAGTGTATTCATGAAGGAAAGAAGCAAGGCACTGCTCACCGTGGCGTGCGCGCTGCTGCTGATGGTTGCCACCGTATTCGGCACCTTTGCCTACCTGACCTCCACCACCGAAACCGTGACCAACACCTTCACGGTCGGTAATGTTGCAATTTCGCTTGCCGAGACAACCGGTGATACGTACAAGATCATCCCGGGACACGACATTGCCAAGGATCCGAAGATCACGGTAACGGAAAACTCCGAGGACAGCTGGGTGTTCGTGGAGGTTACGGAAAAGAACTGGACGCGCGGCATGGAAGACAATGTCACTTACACCATTGCTGACGGCTGGACGGCGGGTGACGGCACCAACATCCCTGCGAATGTTTACTACCGCCAGTATTCCACTACGGCAGTGGACACGATCTTTCACGTCCTTGCACACGATCAGCTCAAAGTCAGCGGCGAGCTGACCTCCGCTGAGGCTGCAGAAATTGCGGCAGCAAGTTCGGCCCCCACGCTGGATTTCAAGGCATACGCCATTCAGGCTGATGGCTTTACCACTGCCACAGCGGCATGGGCAGAAGTCAGCAAGTAATATCGGCTGCAATTTCCAAAAGAGTCTCCCCACGGGGAGGCTCTTTTTTTGTTTGGCTCGAGCTGATTTGTCCGCTGGTCATGTCTCTGCCGGGCTCCAAAGGAACATCGCCCGGCATTCACTGCGGGGTGATATGCGGCCTCCGGCGAGCCTCTTTTCTGTTTTTTCTGTTAGACTCGATCTGACTTGCTAGCCGGTCTGCCTTCGGCGAGCCCCTTTTCTGCGAAGAAAAGGGGCGAAAAATCGCCGGAGAAAGGCGTTTGGCCGCCTTTCTCCAGACCTCTTTCTACCAAACGGGAGCTTACGGGGGCTGAGCGGCGGTGGAGCTTTGGGTAGATTCTAATTTGTTAGTTTTCCCGACACACGTGCCCCGTACTTAGGACTTACAGCGCTGCCGCGCACCCTGCCTGTTTCGTGGACTCGCCAGCCTTGCGAGTATTTGCACCGCAACGGCTCTGCTGCAACCATGCCGCACGAGGGTACCTGTGATCGCTTTAAGTACCGATTTCATCGAAAAATCGTCTCACGCATGGCACCAATTCAAATGGAAGCCTTCCCGGTGTATCCGGGGCAGCTCTGAGCTGCTCATGCAAACGCAGGCAGCGCCGCTTGCGTAGGAACCTAAACCCAAAAACCCGCAGAAAACTTGACTATATGTTCCCGGGCAGTAAGACATAGTACGGGGGTCCGGGGCAAGCCCCGGCGAAAGCGTCGCTCCCTCTTCCTTATCGCTCACTTTGCCGTTTACGGCAAAGCTCGACATAAGTCAGAGTCGCTCCTTGCTCCGGCCTAAGTGCCGGCCTGCGGCCGGTTGGCCTCTGCACGCGCCTGCGGGCGCAGCCCCCCATCGCGCAGGCGCGACGGGGACCCCTGGCTTTTCCTTCGCTGGAAAAGAGGCCGTCGGAGACATGACAAGGTTACAAGTCTGATCGCGGCAAACAGAAAAACGCGACATTCGAATCCCCTCAGTCAGCTTCGCTGACAGCTCCCCTTGGGCGCAAGGGGGAGCCTTCTTTCCGTACTAACAGCAAAAATCAAGCCTTCCGCCGAAAAATTGACTTTTCCTCCCGTTGCATGCTATCATAAGCGCAGTTGATGATTGGGAGGAACCACAATGAATATGCACGAACGCATGGCAGCGGGCAAGCTGTTTACGGATCTCTGCGAGGGCCTGCCGGAGGAGCGCGCGCGCGGCAAACGGCTGATGGCAGCCTACAACGCCACCGATCCGCAGGACGCGGAGGGGCGCGCTGCGCTGATTGCACAGATGCTGGCACCCGGCTCGAAGGGCACAATTGAGCCGCCCATCTACTTCTGCTATGGCTCGCACATCCACGCCGAGCAGGTGTATATCAACATGAACTGCACGTTTCTGGACGATGGCTGCATCAACATCGGCAAAAAAGTGCTCATCGCCTCGGGCGTGACGATTGCAACCGTTGGACATCCGGTGGATCCGGAGCTCCGGAAGGCGGGCTACATGTACTGCGACGATGTGACAATTTCGGACGGCGTTTGGATCGGCGCAAACGCGACGATCTGCCCGGGCGTGACGATCGGCGAGAACAGCGTGATCGGCGCGGGCAGCGTGGTGACGAAGGACATTCCGGCCAATGTGGTGGCGGTGGGCAATCCCTGCCGCGTGCTGCGCGAGATCGGACCGGAGGACAAAAAGAGCTACTACCACGGACGCGTGACGGACGAGGCAGACCTGCTGGAGGCCGACCGGCTCGCCGGGAAAAAATAAACATCTGCGCATCGGTTTCCCCCGGAAGGGAAAGCGGTGCGCTTGCTTTTTGCCCCTGTGAATGGTACGATAGCCGCGGAGGGAAGCACATGAAAAAGATTCTCGCTGCGCTCTCCGGCGGGGTGGACTCCGCCGCGGCAGCGCTTTGCCTGAAAAAGGCAGGTTTTGAGGTGGCGGGTGCCACGATGCTTCTGCGCGACGGGCAGGAGCACGAGGTGGCCGATGCCGAGCGCATCTGCCGCGTGCTCGGACTGGACTTTACCGCCATCGACCTGAAGGCCGAATTTGACCGGGATGTAATGGCGCGCTTTGCAGCCGTCTATCAGGCGGGCGGCACGCCGAATCCCTGCTATGAGTGCAACCGGCTGCTCAAATTCGGCGCGCTGCTGGACTGGGCGGACGCGCACGGCTTTGACGGACTCGCAACGGGGCACTATGGTGATCACTGCGGTATCGTCATCCATCTCACGGACAATCGCCTTGATATTGG
>CAVHXA010000127.1:0-4397 GCA_963639765.1 Oscillospiraceae bacterium
TGTTTAAGATTTTTCTGCAAGCTCGCTTGACTTAAACAGTATTGTATAGTATAATGCAAATAAACTAAGCAGATTAGCTTAATATATGAAAGGAGTCATTGTTTATGGCAGGAGAAATTTTCATGCGTGTGGATGAGGTGGCTGAGGAACTGGGTGTATCCGTTCCTTATGCTTACAAGCTCATTCGAGAGATGAATGAGGAACTGCGAAAGACCGGCTGCATTACCATCGCAGGCAGGATCGATCGTAAGTTCTTCCACGAGAAGTTCTACGGAACAAGAGAGCAAACAGAAAGGAAGGGATAAGATGGCAGCATTCAAGGACAAGAGGAACGGATCATGGTATGTGCAGTTCCGGTACACGGACTGGCGCGGAGAGCGTCAGCAGAAGCTGAAGCGCGGATTTGCCACAAAGAAGGATGCCCAGGCGTGGGAGCGTGAGTTCCTGATGCAGAAACAGGCTGATGTGAACATGAGCTTTGAAAGCTTTGTAGAGCTGTATGAGAAGGATGTAAAGCCCAAGCTGAAGCTCAATACCTGGCTCAGCAAAGAGCACATCATCCGCACGAAAATTCTGCCGTACTTCAAGAAGCGCAAGCTGTCGGAGATTACCGCACGTGATGTCATTGACTGGCAAAATGAAATCCGTCAGATCACAAAGACGGACGGTGAGACCTATTCGCCGGATTACCTTAAGAATGTGCATACCCAACTCAGCTGTATTTTCAACCACGCCATCAAGTATTACGGCCTGCAGGTCAACCCTGCGGCAAAGGCCGGCACCATGGGCGGTGAGCAGCCGAAGGAAATGCTGTTCTGGACGAAGGAAGAGTATCTCAAGTTTATCGATGTCATGATGGACAAGCCGATGCTTTACTATGCTTTTGAAATTCTGTACTGGTGCGGCATCCGTGAGGGCGAGCTGTTGGCACTGACTCCTGCAGACTTCGATTTTGAGAAGAAGACGCTCCGTATCAACAAGTCTTATCAGCGTTTGCAGGGTAAAGATGTCATTACCACGCCGAAAACAAAGAAGAGCAACCGCGTAATTCAGATTCCGGATTTCCTCTGCGACGAGATGCAGGACTACTTCAAGCAGTTATACGGTCTGGAGCCTGACAGCCGTCTATTCCCGCTGACGAAGCACACGCTGAAGCGCGGCATGGAGTTTGGCTGCAAGGAAGCTGGTGTCAAAGTCATCCGAATCCATGACTTACGACACAGCCACGTTTCCCTGCTCATCAATATGGGGTATTCTGCCGTTGCGATCGGCAACCGTGTAGGGCATGAGAGCGTAGAGATCACTTACCGTTATGCGCACCTGTTCCCGACCGTACAGAAAGAGATGGCTGAAAAGCTGAATATTGAGAGGAGAAATTGACCATGTCATTGAAAAACAGAGACAACCACAACCGTTGGCGAAACAAGACCGTGGCGTTCCGTGTATCGCCGGAGGAGGACGAGCAGCTGGAAACATTCGTCAAACTCTCTGGTCTGACGAAGCAGGACTACATTACCCGCCGTCTGCTCTGCAAGGATGTGGTGGTACAGGGCAACCCCAGAGTGTACAAAGCGCTGCGCGACCAGTTGGCCGCTGTGCTTGCCGAATTACAGCGTATTGAAGCAGGTGCCGGAGTGAATGATGAGCTCTTGGATGTCATCGAGATGATCTCCGTTATCATGGACGGGATGAAGGAGGATAGTGCCTATGATGTTTGAATCCATGGAAAAGAAAACGACCGCCCTCGTCCCATCTGTTGGCGCAGATGGAGGGCAGTCATTTCAAAAACTTACTGATCAAAGTATACCCGAAAACGCTTTCCAAAACAACTACCAAATTGTAAATTCGCCAAATAATTTTCCGGCAGATATTATGCAGAACGGCCGTTTCTGCTGCTGGCGGTATGAGGAGCGGGACGGACGGAAAACGAAAGTCCCGTATAACCCTCTCACCGGGCAGATGGCGCGGAGCAATGACATTTCCAGCTTTACGGATTTCAAGACCGTGCAGAGCGCGCGTGGTTACGACGGCATTGGCATTGGTATCTTTAACGGAATCTGTGCCATTGACCTGGACGATTGCGTAACAGACAGCGGGTACTATTCCGGTGCAGCCTCCGAGATGGTCTCTCTGATGCACAGCTATACGGAGTACAGTCCCAGCGGCAATGGGCTTCACATTCTGTTCCGTGCCGACGGCTTTCAATACGACACGAAGCGCTACTACATCATGAATCACAAGGCCGGTATCGAAGTCTATGTGGCAGGTGCAACCAAGAAGTATGTGACGCTGACCGGCAACGCGTGCGAAAGCTATGAGTTCGGCGACCGCACGAAGGAACTTCAGATTCTGCTGGATCGGTTTATGCGCAGACCTGAAACCGATGCAGGAAATGCAATAAATGCAGTAAATTCAGATTCAGACGAGGACGAGCTTTTGAATCTTGCGAAAAACAGCAAGAATGGTGCTGCGTTTACCGCCCTGTTTTCCGGTTCACAAACGGGGTATTCGTCCCAGTCTGAAGCGGATATGGCGCTGTGCAGACACCTTGCCTTCTGGACGGGAAAAGACGCACAGAAGATGGATGCTCTGTTCCGCAAATCCGGTCTTATGCGCGACAAATGGGACAGGCCGCAGTCGGGCAGCACCTACGGAACAATTACGATTCAGAAAGCGATTGAAAATTGCGAAGAGGTCTATTCGCCAAGAAAAGAGCATTCAGAAAATACTCTGTTACAGTTTGAGCCAATCGTGCCATTGATGCCTCAGTGGAGTTCGCTGCCGCAATTCCCGTTAGAAGCGCTGCCGAAAGTAATGAAATCCTATGCTACCGCAGTTGCCGCACACAGCCAGACTTCGCCGGATATGGCGGCGGTGATTGGGCTCGGCGTGCTCGCCGTCTGCCTGCAAGGCAAGTTCAAAGTAGAAGGCACACCCGGCTATTATGAGCCGCTGAGCTTGTACACGGTGCTCATTGCTGCGCCTGGTGAGCGCAAGTCCGGCGTGATGCGTGCCATGACCGGCGTGCTCTATGATTACGAGCAGGAATTCAATAAATCTCGCTCGGACGAGGTTCGCAAGAATCGCCAGGAACGCGAAGCTGTCGAACGTCAGATTTCCGGCTTGAAGAAAAAGCTGGAGAACAAGTATGATCGTGAAATGGAGATGGAGCTTCAGCAACTGGAGGGACAGCTTGCAGATATGCCGAAATTAAAGCCTGTGCGCTTCTTTGCAGATGACTGTTCCAGCGAAGCGCTTACCAGTCTGCTCGCAAACAACGGCGGCAGGCTGGCGGTGATTTCCGCAGAGGGCGGCATCTTCGATATCATGGCGGGTCGTTATTCCAACAAAACGAATATTGACGTCTGGCTGAAGGGGCATTGCGGCGATCCGATCTATGTAGACCGTAAGAGCCGTGAAGCGGAGTGTATTCCCCATCCTGCGTTGTCTGCCATTCTTACGATTCAGCCCAGTGTGCTGACGGAGATCATGGAAAACACGACTATGACCGGGCGCGGGCTGATTGCGAGATTTCTCTACTCCTCCCCACCGTCCCGCATCGGAAGCCGCGTATTCCGTGCAGCAGCCATTCCGGAAGAAACGAAAGATGCGTACCGACGCTTAGTCTACCGGCTCATGGATATTCCTGTTGCCGAGGAAACGCAGACGCTGTATCTTTCCGAAAAAGCGTTTGAAGTGATTGAAACGTATTTTGCCGAGCATGAGAAATATCTTCTCGGCGAGGGACAGGCTACCGCCGATTGGGCCAACAAGTATATCGGCGCTGTGCTCCGCATTGCGGGCCTGCTTCACTGCGCGGATATGGCCCCGGGTAATTGCGAAATCTCCGCGACAACCATCGGTCGTGCCATTGAAATCGGCAAATACTTTCTGGCACATTCCGGCTATGCCTATTCCATGATGAGCGGCGATATCAATATCCGAAAAGCTCGATTCGTAATGGCAAAGCTTGAAAAATTCGGTCAGCCGGAAGTAAAGCGCTCGGATCTGTTCCAGGCTTGCCGCGGCAAGTTCTTTCAGAAAACGGAAGAGATTTTCCCGACGCTGGAGTTACTTGAGGAGCACGGCTATTTGCGGCAGGTCATTCCGGAGCGCCAGGGCGCAGGACGACCGCCCGATGTGCGTATCCTGATTAACCCCGCAGCGTAACAGCAGGAATTTACTGCATTTATTGCATTTCCTGCATAAACTCCGCATCTCAACCCTCGTCCCCGTCCAAGACGGACAAGGCAGGGAGAAATATCCGGTTTTCTTCCTGCCTGCGGACGATGGTTCCAAGCAAATGCTCATTGCGCGGAACCAATCGGACGTGCCGGTTTTGAAGGCTTTCTGTACAACGTGTAAGCCGAAAAAGCGGCGGAGGTTTCCGCAGAAAC
>CAVHXA010000128.1:0-4392 GCA_963639765.1 Oscillospiraceae bacterium
CATTTTCATCTCTTCGCTTGGCGATAAAACGGGCCTGCATCCACTGTCCGGTAGGAGCCTTGTAGTCAACCGTTACCGTATTTACCTTTTCCAGTCTGTCTGCCAGGGTATTAAGGTCAAGGAACTCGCTGAGTGGCTCACGGAATTCCGGTTCCATAAAGTTTTCAATGATGAGTTCCTTTACATCATCGAAGTGCGATAAAATGACCTTTAAGGTTCGGCCTCTGTCGTGGGTTTGAAGCTGTTTCACATTTTCTAGTAAAAATACCTTCGGCCTTTTATCTCGCATAATCCTTTCTATTTCAAAGAACAGTGTACCTCGTGTGTCAGCAAATCCTTTTTTTAGTCCTGCCGATGAAAAAGGCTGACATGGAAACCCACCAAGCAATATATCAAAATCCGGAATGCTTGCTGATTCTATCTGTGTTATATCGCCCGCGGGCATTTCGCCAAAGTTTATTCTATACGTCTTCTGCGCAAAACGATCCCATTCCGATGAAAAAACACAAAAAACATACTGGTCACGGTACTTCACGTAATAAGCACCGCTCCTTGCCGTTTTCCATTTCCTGTTGGGAAAGTTCAGCTTTCTCTTTGACCTGTTCTTCATCTTTCTGTCACGTTCTTTTGCCGCTAAAATGTCACCTTCCATGATGCCGGCACAGATACATCCGACAGAAAGCCTCTCGAAATACTCATCATGCTCCATCACATGAATGTATCTGACATTTTCATATCCGCAGAGTTCACACTGAAAATCTGCATCCTCGCCATCAATCAAATCCACGCATCTCCAATTTTCCAGAGGTGCATTCCATGCCTTCAGTTTCTTCTGGCATCTCGCTATATATCTGTCCATTTGCTGACCTCCAATCTATTCAAATCACAACAAGCACAAAGATTTCTGTGTTTCTCTATATACGTATATATGCGCATATGGGCTTTACTTACGTGTATATATAGGGAAATCGAAGGCAGATAACTTTCTTGATCCAACATTAAAGTCACATGTATTTGGTTTGCTCGGAGAATTAAATACTTTGAGCAATAGTTTCTTCTCTAACACTGACCAGACACCTTCCATCAGAAGTACTCGGGCAAAAATCCGCAATCTGTATGTTAGGCTTCATCCCGACTCATTCGCTGGTGCATTTCCGTATGAAGCTTTTATAGATGACTGGGATGACGGAGAATTTTAACAGAAAGGGGGATGTTGATGCCGTCAATTGACGATTCCATCCGTAAAATTGACAATGTGATATGCAGACACCTAGACAATATCGAGAATTCTTCTCGTGGTGCTATATCACAGGATATCCTAGAGCAGTTAATGAAATTCGTGAACCATGTCATGCTTAAATTCTATGCCAATGGTTCAGACATTCCCATTAACAATGAAAATATCGCAAAGGCCGCTGAATACGCACAGATAAACAGCCAACTTAGCACCTTATATAAATTTCGCAATTTCCTACAGGTTGTAACTACCCAGTTCACACTAGATGAGGACGGTTCCGAAAGACTGATGCTGAAATATTATCAGTATCTGTTGGAAGCTAAAATCTTGCTCAGTCGATACTATGGGATCCGAGTTCTGCACAACCTGGCAAAGTTCCCACTCCACCTGGATGACACACTTCAGGAATACTACGGAAAAATTGCAGAAAAGCTTGAACAGCATCCTGCAAAATTTAATGGCGCAGGAAACGGCAAATATTATATCCAGAAGATAAAGCCCTTGTTTGTAAATCGAAGAATTTATTATGAGGTATCCAGGCGGAAAAGGCGCAGCTGTCCTTCTGTTATCCAGCCAACCTGCTGGGGCTGCTGGATTTCTCTAAAAACTGAGTCAAATTCGCCATGTGATGTTTTTGATAGCGTATCGCTCATGCCACGCCTCCTTTGCCATTATTCTTTGTACTTCTTGAAATTTTCAGCCTGTTCAAAAATCTGCTGAAATACCTCGTCCCTTGGCACTGGCGGGTATCCGTGTGCTGCGAGAACGAGAATCAGATCCACTTTTAATTCCGCTTTGATATCCTCTCGCTGAGACCAATCTGTATATTTTGATTTGTCATCAACGATCTTCTTTACCTCTTTGGCAAGAGTTATCAGCTTATCCTCCGGATATTCAAACTCAAACTTCTTTGCAATAGTCTCCAAAATGTCATAGAATGCTTTCTCCTCAAAGTCGATACCCATTCCCTCAAATGAGTTTTTCTCTGCCTTAAGCTGCTCTAATAATTTTGAAAGTTGTTCTGCTACATCATCAAGGACTTCATTAGCATAGGCCTCATCACGGCGGCGATCGTTGTAGCTATCTACAACAGCCTGCATGCGTTGTGAGAACTCCACCGCCTTGATCTTATTGACCTTTTTAAATTCATCAATTGCCTGTGAGAGAAGTCTCTGCAGTATCTTCACCTTGGTATTCGGAAGCGGAATTTGATTAATCTTCGCAATATACTCGTCGCTAAAAATATCTACATTGATGTGCTTACCCGCTTCAAAAAGCTCCTCAACTCCATCCGATTGAATTGCCTCTGCCACCATCTCGCGCACCTTTGCATTCATCTGCGTAATATCAGGTGCGTCTCCTTTTGTGAGCTTAAACAAGATTGAGCGAACAGCACTGTAAAAATGAATATAATCCGTTTCCTGATCAGAGATCTTATCGCTTGACGAACACAAGTTATAAGCCTGCTTCATCCTGCGAACTGCAGCCATAAAGCGTGTTTCCAGTTCTTCTGACAGCTGCACATACTCAACAGCCCTGTTAAGGCAATTCAGCTGTTCCAACGGACTGCCTTCAAAATAATCCTTGTCATTAAAGTTGTGGAACATCTGATGCAGAACCTCTAACTGGTCCTTTACAATCGTAATAGATTGATCCACACCTTCGAACTCTTCACACTCAAAATTTGTATACTTCTTGAGCGCGAGATTCATGTTCTTCTTTATGCCTATATAATCAACTATGAGTCCTTTATCCTTACCTTCATAGACACGATTTACACGAGATATGGTTTGGATAAAAGTATGCTGCTGGATAGGTTTATCAATATAGATGGTATCAAGGCTCGGAACATCAAAGCCAGTCAGCCACATATCTACAACTATAGCAATTTTAAAGTTAGACTTTATATTCTTAAACTGACGATCTAACTCCTTGCGGTCCTCTTTGGTTCCGAGCATTTCAAACAACTCTGGCGCATCATCCTTATTTCGAGTCATAACCATTCGAATTTTTTCGATAGGCTTCAACTCTTTCTTTTCTTTTTCTGTTAAAACAACTCCATCATCACATTCCTTTGGAATGGCCCATTCCGGACGTAATTCAACGATTATCTTGTAGAGGTCATAAGCAATATAACGATTAGAGCAAACAAACATCGCTTTTCCAGCAACGGTTGCACCTTCACTTACCCGGCTTTCATAATGCTCAATAAAATCTTTGGCTATCGTGCGTAACCGATCCGGATCTCCCAGAATAACGTCCAGATGTGCTACTGCTTTCTTACTTTCCTCAATCTGATGCTCATTAGCGCCCTCATCAGCACAACGATCATAATAATCCTCAATTTCCTGAAGCTTAGCCTGATTCAGATTTACTTTTGCAGCGCGTCCATCGTAGACAAGATTGACGGTAATTCCATCACGAACTGATTCCGTCATTGTATAAGCATCAACAACTTTACCGAAAACCTCAATCGTCGCATCTATCGGAGTACCGGTAAAACCAACATATGTAGCATTCGGCAGAGAATCATGCAGGTACTTTGCAAATCCATACTTCTTTTGCACACCAGCATCCGTAATTCTCGTTTTCTGGTCAAGATTCACCTGAGAACGATGCGCTTCATCTGAAATGCAGATAATATTACAGCGGTCAGAGAGAAGCTGCAGATCTTCTGTGAACTTTTGAATGGTGGTCAAATAAACGCCGCCACTGGTACGGCCTTGCAGCTGTGTACGTAATTCTTCTCTAGTTGTAATGCTCACAATAGAGTTATCACCGACATATTCCTTGGAACCGACAAACTGTTTTGAAAGCTGATCATCCAGATCCGTTCTATCTGTAATGATTACGATTGTTGGACTGTGGAAATATGTACTCTTCATAAGCATCCTGGTCAGAAAGAGCATAGTGTAGCTCTTGCCACAACCCGTTGCACCAAAGTAGGTACCACCCTTACCGGTTCCTTCCGGACGCATTTCTCTCTTTATATTTTCAAAAAGCTTTGTTGCCGCAAAATACTGCGGATAGCGGCATACAACCTTTATTTCCTTGTCCCCGCTGTCCGGGAAATACACGAAATTCTTTACCACTGCCAAAAGTCTGTCCTTGCGGAACAAGCCCTTGACCATTGTGACAAGCGAGCTGATGCCATC
>CAVHXA010000129.1:0-3221 GCA_963639765.1 Oscillospiraceae bacterium
GGTCAGACGAGAGATCTCTTTTCCAAGTCAGCTCATTTTACCAATACGATGGCATCCGGCGTGTATGAGGGAGATAAACTTCGTGAACTGTGGAAAAACATGATTTCATGCGGTTCATTCTACCGTACCGGGATCAGCACTTATGTCTGGAATAAGCTTTTTAAGAGAGAAGTGCTTCTCGAGCAGCAAGCCACTGTGGATGAAAGAATCAGCATCGGTGAAGATGGCGCTGTTACATATCCTGCACTGTTGAAGTGTAAGAAGGTCGCAGTCATAGATAACGTGGCATATCACTATCAGCAGCGCGAGGACAGTATGCTGAAGCAAAATGCCAGCTTTGCAGCCGAGGCGCAGAAGCTGAAGTACCTGTATGACTACATGATTCGTTGGAGCATGACAACCGATCCGGAGTTGAATATTCGGGCGCAGGTTATCGACTATGTTCTTTCCATCGCAATCATGCGCTCCGGAGGAAGACTTCCGCAGGATGATTACTCCACATTTGATAAAGCCTATTATGACAAAAACGTGGTCATCTATAGCGCAGGCACTTTTGGTCAGCAGCTTGTCAGCCGATTTAAGGAAAGCGGGCATTGCAATGTTGTCGCATGGCTGGATGATGATTATTGGGAATATAGAAGATGCTGTCTGGATGTTGATCCAGTAGAGAGCATTACAAAAATCTCGTATGACTACATTCTGATAGCCGCAGTTGATTCAACGCTGGCAGAGAAGGTAGAAAAACGATTGCTTGATTTGGGAGTAAGCGAAAGAAAAATCCTGACTGTTTCCGCTCCGGAAAACAGAGAAGAACTTATAGGACGATTTCTTGATATAGAAGCTATAAAAGCTGAAGAGAATAGAAAAAAACGAGAGGTTGTGTCACATGCGTGATTTTGCCACAAAAGTATTGACGGCAACCGGAACTGCCATTTTTTCAGTTGGTCAGGCCGGATTTATTATAAAGAGCAAGAGCGGTCAGCTCATTGCGATTGATTTATATTTGTCCAATTGCGTAGAGAGAATAGAAGGGCATAAGGGATATAAGCGGTTGCTTTCGCAGATTCTGAACGCCACAGAGCTTTCCTTTGATGCAGTTATCTGTACGCATCCGCATCTTGATCATTTCGATATGGACGCAGTTCCAGAGATGATGAGCAAGGGTGCAAAGCTATACTGCTCGGTAGGTTGTGAGAAGCTGGTAAAACAGCTTCAGATGGAGTACTACGAAGAGCAGATAACCTATGTAAAGCCCGGAGACAAGGATGTACTCGGTGATTTTGAGATTGCCTTTGTCAATTGTGATCATGGTGCGGGAGCACCGGATGCCGTGGGTGTGGTTCTGAAGGTCAATGGAAAGACGATCTATGAGGCCGGTGATACCTGTCTGCGGTTGGATCGTGTGTCTGAGATACCACAGCCGTTGGATGTGATGATTGCTCCAATTAACGGTGCATACGGAAACTTGAATGAAGAAGAGTGCGTATCACTAGCCGAGAGGCTGCATCCGAGTGTAACGATTCCATGTCATTATGGAATGTTTGCATCGCACCACGGTGATGTTGGCAAGTTTTATGAGCTGATGATAGAGAAGCAGCTACCGTTCTTGCTGATGCAGCAGGGTGAGAAGTACATACTTTAAGATACTAACGATGGCTCTCAGGGAGAGCGAAGAATAATATGTTCCTTTACAAGGAACAGCAGGAGGAAAAATAAGATGAGTGCAGAGTTTGAAGGAAAAAAGCTTTTAATACTTGGTGGTAACCCTGAGACCATTCCGCTTGTAGAAATCGCAAATAATTGGGGAATAAAAACAATTGTTGCGTCGGCGCGGGAAACAGATCCGGCGAAGGCATACGCATGGAAGGCTTATACCTACGAAGGACTGGATGTGGGTCGCGTTATACAGATCGCCAGAGACGAGCAGGTTGACGGCGTTCTTGTTGGCGTGGCTGACATCCTTGTTCCTATGTATTGCAAGGTTTGTGATGCTCTCGACCTTCCTTGCTATGCGACACAGAAAATTGTGGATGTGTTTGCATTCAAGGATGTGTTCAAGGCAACTTGTGAGCGTTATGGAGTTCACGGTATTCCTGAATTTTATCTTGACGCTGAGATGAAGCGCGAGGATTTGGACAGGATTAAATACCCTGTTATGGTAAAGCCTGTTGATAACGGCGGTGGTGTCGGCATGACGGTATGCTATGACGAAGAGGAACTTCGAAAGGGCGTAGAAGTAGCTCTTGAGAACAGCCATTCCAAGCGGTTCATCGTTGAAAAGTATATGCAGTGCGATGACATGGGCATGTATTATACGTTCAAAGATGGGTATTGCTCTGCATCCTGCATCTATGACCGCTATACCACAGACGAACAGCCGGGACTTTCCCGTGTCTGCCTTGGTGGTACATATCCTTCCAAGCATCTGGATGAATATTTCGAGCGGATGCATCCCAATGCGCTGCGTCTTTTCAAGGAAATTGGTATTAAGAATGGCATTTTGATGCTTTCCGGTTTCTATGAAGACGGTGAGTTCTATGTCTACGATACCGGCTTCCGCCTTCAGGGAGAAGCTCCGCATCTGCTGATGAAGGCTATTCATGGCTTTGACCAGCGTGAGATGCTGATCCGCTTTGCACTTACTGGTTCAGAGGGCGATATCGACCTGAAAACCGAGGATGATACACATCTTCGCGGCAAGTGGGCGGCCACACTTTGGTTCTTGCTGAAAGCGGGGAAAATCACAAAGATTGAGGGACTGGACGAGCTTGATAAGGATAAGCGCGTTGTGGCAAATATCCAGCGCCTGCATGAGGGAGATACAGTGGTACCGGAGTGGATTGGAAACGAAAAGCAGGTGCTTACCAGAATGTATCTTGTGTGCGACAGTAAGACAGAACTGGCAGACGCACTGAAATATTATCAAGATACCGTAAAAGTATTGGATGAGAATGGGAATAACATGCTCCTGAAAGGTTTTGATGCAGACAAGGCATTGGAACTGAAGTGATTCCTACTGAAAACAAATATTTACAAAAGGTAGGAGGATGTATGGAGCGATTAAAGGATAAGGTTATCGTCATTACGGGCGGAACCAAGGGTGTAGGACGCGCATTTGCGGAGGTGGCCGGAAGTGAAGGCGCAAAGGTCGTGATAGGCGGTCGTGATGAGAAAGCCGGAAAGGAAGCTATCAGAGCTATACGGACAGCTGGTTCAGAGGG
>CAVHXA010000129.1:3290-4283 GCA_963639765.1 Oscillospiraceae bacterium
AGGTTGAGGATTGCAGGCATCTGTTTGATGCGGGCTTTGAGAAGTTTGGGAAGATCACAGGCTTTTTCAATTACGCCGGTGTGACGCCGGTCAGTCCACTGGATACTTGCGATGAGGAAACCTTCGACTGGGTTACGACTGTAAATTATAAGGCGGCGTTCTTCTGCTGTCAAAGCGCAATCAAATACATGCGGATGAACGGTGAAGGCTCTATTGTGCTAACCGGCTCTGCGCATGCGTGGGGTGGGCAAAAGGACAGAGCTGCCTATGCGATGACAAAGGGTGTGCTGAGAATACTGAATGAACATATCGCACATCAATATGCGACGGAGCAGATAAGATGCAATTATCTTACTCTCGGCTGGACGCCAACGGAGGGTGAGGTAAGCCTAAGAATATCTCAGGGTGAGAGTGAAGCGGAACTCAGAAGGAGAGCCGGAGAGATTCTTCCGATGGGGCGTATGTGTGAGAGAAACGACTATATGGAAGCGTTGGTGTATTTGATGAGTGATGCAAGTGCCATGACGACAGGCAGCACGTTCAGGATTACGGCTGGGGAGTATATATAAGTTATGACATATAAAGAAAATAGAGAAATACTAAAATACGAAATGTTAAGATGCTTCCGAGAGGCGGGGGGCAGGCAACCCAAATCTAATTAAGAGAATCCGTATAAAGTATTTTCAGCCAAATTCAAACTGCGTCTATCTTTGCCGAAAGATGTGGTACTTATATCAAAAGGGTGGGGTTCATCATTACCAATCAAAGTTCCTTCACTTAAAGATATGGCGTAAATATGGCTGTTGCATTTTCCCAATTGCAGTGGTAGAAAAAGGCTTCCTTATAGCGCATCCAGTCGGAATTGTGATTGGTGACTGCTGTATAGGAGATGATTTTAAAATATTTCAAAATTGTACAATTGGGAACAAAGATGTAGAAAAGAAAAGTTCCTACAAAAGAACAAGCATAGGTAATAATGTTACCGTATGTAGC
>CAVHXA010000130.1:0-4281 GCA_963639765.1 Oscillospiraceae bacterium
GGATAATCCAGCCTTGAGCAACGTTACGGAGGAGATACGCGAACGTTTTCGTGGAGTTGTATATGATCGCTATTTCCGTATTGTGCGCACAGTTCTGAAAAAGTATGCGCCCAACCACATGTATATCGGCTGCCGTTTCTCCTATGTAGGTAAGTTGTATCAAGATGGAAAAACAATGAGCGCGCCCATCATGGATGCAGCCGGCAGGTGGTGTGATATTATTTCGGTCAACTATTATATGGCCTGGACACCAGATGCTGAATTGATGCTTCAGTGGCAAAAATGGTCAGGACGCCCCTTCATTGTTTCTGAATGGTATGCTATGGCTTATGACTCCGGACTTGCATGTATGACGGGTGCGGGCTTCCGTGTGAGAACACAGCAGGATAGGGCAAGCTTTTATCAAAACTTTGCGTTGTGGTTGCTGGAGTGCCCTTGGTTTACTGGTTTCCACTGGTTTATGTATATGGACAACGATCCCAATGACCCTAACGCTGAGGTGTCGAACATGAACAGCAACAAGGGAATTATTACTTCAGATTTTAAGGAATGGACAACACTGACCAGTGCGATGAAAGAATTGAATGACAATATATATCCGCTGATTCATTTCTTCGACGTGCGCAATGGTATTGGACAGTGAAAAAACTGTTTAAACTGGAAAAATCCAATATGAGCAGCAGGAGAAAAGGAATACTGCACATTACAGCCGCCGCATTTTGTTTTGCCATGATGAGTTTTTTTGTAAAACTATCTGGTGACGTTCCCACTTTTGAAAAAAGCTTTTTTCGCAATGCCATCGCTGCAATCGTAGCAGTTTCGTCAATTGTCCGCTCTGGAGGAAGTTTCCGTTGTAATAAAGGAAATTTTGTGCCACTTGTAATTCGCGCGTTAGCAGGTTTCGTTGGTATTTTGGCTAATTTCTACGCACTGGATTATCTGGCTATTTCCGATGCAAACATGTTGCAAAAACTGTCGCCATTTTTCACTATCCTGTTTTCAGCGCTTCTTTTGAAGGAAAAAACTAACCGGAAGGATTGGGCAATCCTTGGCGCTGCTTTCATTGGTGCACTTTTGGTAATCAAACCAAGCTTTTCCGCCACAGCGTATCCTTCGATGATTGCTGCTGCCGGAGGGATGAGCGCGGGGCTTGCCTATACTCTTGTACGTTACTTAAATCTTCGAGGAGAGCGCAACCACATTATTGTATTGTACTTCTCTGTCATTTCCTGCGGTATATGTATTCCTTTTATGCTGGCAAACTTTGTAGTACCCACACCCGCCCAGCTTGCCTGCCTGTTAGGTGCAGGTTTTGCTGGCATGGGAGGGCAACTTAATATGACGGCGGCTTATAAATATGCTCCTGCTAAGGATATATCTGTCTATGATTATTCACAAGTGATTTTCGCAGCACTTTTGGGTCTGCTATTTTTACATGAATGCCCCGACCCACTTAGCTTATTGGGCTATACAGTTATCATTGGCTGTGGAATATACCGTTGGTATGGACGGAGAAACACCGTATGAAATATAAAAGCGCAAACAATATTTTGAAAGGAGGGAAAATGTATGCGAATTGTTGTTTTAGATGGTTTTACCTAGAATCCAGGAGATTTAAGCCGGGAATCCTTGGCTGCGTTGGGCGAGTTGGAGGCATATGACCCTTATCCAAATGAAAACGGTAAAGCCATTTGAGATTACGTGAGTATGGATGAGCTCTTTGAAGTAGGTGATGTAATCAGTCTGCACTGTAACCCAACTCCGGAAAACATTGGGCTAATCAACGAAAAGAATATCGGAAAAAATGAACGACGGTGTAATAATTTTGAGTAATGCTCGCAGTCAGCTGGTAAATGAAGCGGATTTGGCTGCAGCACTGAACAGTGGTAAGGTAGCCGCTGCGGGCCTGGATGTGGTTTCCGCTAAACCTATTCTTAATGATAATCCGCTGCTGCGCGCTAAAAACTGTCTTCTCACTCCGCATATTACTTGGGCACCTAAGAAAAGCCGGCAGCGCATCATGGACACCACTATTGAGAATATTCGCGATTTTCTTAAAGATAACCCTATCCATATTGTGAACTAAAGACAAAAGGAGCGTAAAGTCTATGACAAAAAAACAACTTATATTTGATACTTTTGATTGCAAGCCTACAGAGTATATGCCTTGCGGATTCTGGTTTCATTTCCTTCAGCCAGACGATAAGTTCAATTCCAGCGACGAATATTTGAACCGTAGCATAGAGGGACATATGGCTTACTATGATTATGTGCAGCCGGACTTCATGAAGCTTATGGCGGATGGTACATTCCGATATCCTTTCCTGTTTGATGCTAAGGATATTACCCATATTCACCAACTGGTGGATTTTGAAAAAGGTGATGTAGACGGCTGGATTGATATGCAAATTGAGCTTGTGAAAAAAATGCAAGCACACTGGGGAGATGATGTTGCCACTTTCTATAATGTCTTTGCTCCTATGTCTTATCTTCGTCGCTTTCTCATTCAATACGGCTGTAAAGCAACAATGGCAGATTTCATGCGGCAGGATCCAGAAGCGTTCTCCCAGGTGCTGAACCGTATTGGTGTTGACATCGCCAAATTGTCCTATCGGTTGATTACTGAAGGGAAAATGGATGGTATTTATTTCTGTGTACAGAATATTCAAGAGGGTAAATTCTCGTCAGAAGAGTACTTAACTTATGTAGCGCCCAGTGAATTGAGTGTACTGGGTGCCGCCAATATGGTGAGCGATTACAATATTTTGCACATTTGCGGATTTGCTCGTGCGACTAACGATGTTAAGGCCTACAGTGGATATCCTGCTAAAGCTATCAACTGGGCAGTTTACTCAGATCATATCACAATGCGGGAAGGGAAAAAAATGTTCGGCAACCGCTGCGTTATGGGTGGATTCGATAATGCGGAGAGCGCCGTTCTGTTTAAAGGTACCAAGGAGGAAATTGAGGCAGAAACTGAAAAAATCTTGAGAGAAAATAATATTTCCGCCGGTTTTGTGCTGGGTGCAGACTGCTCTCTGCCATATGGGTTAAACTATGACCATCTGATTTGGGCTAAAGAAAAAGCGCATCAAGTTTCCCGTCAAATGAAAATGGAGCGGACTGCTCGCTAAATGTTTGGACTTTTGCAGTTTCGTCAGATAATAGTCGCTTAGCGTATCCTACTCCGCTTACGAATGCTCTTTTACACAGGAAGCGCGGCGCGACTGAATAGATTACTTTTTTTAAATAAAAACGAATAGAGGTTATTGCAATGCATGTAGTTATTATGGAATCTCTAGGTATCAGCGAGCAAGAGCTAGTCGCTCGCAAAAAGCCTTTTGAAGAAAAAGGTATTGTGTTTACTGATTATGCGCGTTCTACGGACAAAGACACTTTAATTGCTCAAGCTAAAGACGCTGACGCAATGATCTTGGCTAATATGCCAATGCCAGCCGATGTGCTGCGAGCCTGTCCAAAATTAAAGTTTATCGATGTCGCTTTCACCGGCGTGGACCATGTGGGGCTGGATGCGGCAAGAGAAAAGAATATTGCTGTGAGTAATGCTTCAGGATATTCTAACGAAGCAGTGTCTGAGCTTGTGATTGGTATGGCTCTCTCGCTTGCACGCAATATGCGAGAAGTGGAGACTCGCTGCCGTAACGGTAAGGATAAGACTGGCTTGGTAGGCTGGGAGATCAAAGGTAAGACGGTTGGTATCATTGGTCTGGGTAAAATAGGTGCGCGATCTGCAGCTCTATTTCATACCTTTGGCGCCAAAATATTGGCGCAGAGCCGTACTCAGCACACTGACTGGCCTCCATATATCGAGCAGGTCAGCCAAGATGATTTGCTGAAGAACTCTGATATTGTGGTGCTGCATTGTCCCTTGAATGATACCACCCGTGGTATGATTGACGCCAAAAAAATAGCAATGATGAAGCCTACAGCAATTCTTATCAATGTGGCACGCGGCCCAGTTGTTGTAGCTAGGGATCTTGCGGAAGCACTGAATAATGGCGTTATTGCCGGTGCAGCCGTTGATGTGTTCGATGGAGAGCCTCCGCTGGCAATGTCCGAGCCCTTGTTATATGCGAAGAATTGCTTAGTAACGCCGCATGTTGCATTTGCTACACAGCAATCCATGAGTCTGCGCGCCGAAATTGTTTTTGACAATTTGGCAGCTTGGCTGGATGGTTCCCAGAAAAACAAGATTATGTAAAGTCCGAAACTAAGGCACCACCGCATAATACGGTCATAGTGTGACGCAAAGGCAAAAAG
>CAVHXA010000131.1:0-4228 GCA_963639765.1 Oscillospiraceae bacterium
ACTACTGGTGCGCCCTGTGGTTCTGGCCCATCGACAAAGCGGAGCTGCTGCCGAGTCGCAGCGAGTTCTTCTTCGATATGTCCCTCATTCTGGAGGGCACCATGGCGTCCGTCAACGTAAGCCAGGATATAAAAGGCGGACAGATCTCCCTGTTCCCCTCGGAGATGGAGCAGCTGGCACTCAACATCACCGCCACATACGGCACCAACACCGTGGTGGATATCCCGAAGCTGCGCAAAGAAAATGCACGTCTTGATCTGGCTGCAAAAATTGCCGAGCAGAACCACTTCATGCACTGGGAGCTGGAGTTTGCCGATCTCTTCGCCGAGCGCGGCGGATTTGATCTCATTATCGGGAATCCGCCATGGATTAAGATTGAGTGGAATGAGCAGGGCATGCTTTCAGATGCAAATCCTATGTTTGCCGTAAAGAAGCTGACCGCAACGCAGACCACCCGCGAGAGAACCGAAGCGCTTGAAAGCCCGCATACCCGCAAAATGTACTTTTCGGAGTATGAAGCCATGTCCGGCGAACAGAGCTTTTTGAACGCCGTGCAAAATTACCCCGACCTGAAAGGACAGCAGACAAACCTGTTTAAGTGCTTCTTGCCGCTGGCATGGGAAAACGGCAACGAAGCAGGCGTTTCTGCGTTCGTGCATCCCGATGGCGTGTACGATGATCCTAAGGGTGGTGCACTTCGGGAAAAGCTGTATCCTCGTTTGCGTTATCATTTTCAGTTTGCAAACGAGAGAAAGCTGTTTCCCGAAGTGGACCACCATACAACATTCAGTTTGAATGTGTATGGTGGTCCACTGATGGTGTCGTTCGACACCATCAGCAATCTCTACGATGCTAAAAGCATCGCAGAGTGTTACGAGGGCGATACATTAGCTCCTATTCCCGGTATTAAAGACGAAAACGGCGAATGGAATATCAAGGGGCACCCCGACCGCGTAATTCACGTAACAAAGAAAGAGCTGTTTGTATTTGCAAAGCTGTTTGATGGGAGTGGTGAGTGGAAGCAAGCAAAACTTCCAGTGTTACATGCAAGGCAATTGGTTGAAGTTCTCAAGGTTTTTGCGGAGCAGCAAAGAACTATAGCCACAGAGAGTGACAATATTTATACTGCGGAAATGTGGCACGAGACAAACAACCAAGTTGACGGAACAATTGTGCGCAATGTTGGTTTTCCTGAAAATCAGCAGTCAATGATATATTCTGGACCACACATTGGAGTAGGGACTCCCTTGTTTAAGACATCTCGTAGTATTTGCAAGTTAAATAGTGATTTCGACCCTATTGACCTTACCAATATTGATGAAAACTACCTACAGAGATGTAATTACTCTATTGCGTGTAGCCATGAAGAATATCTGAAACGTACTCCTATAACGCAATGGGGTAATCGTTATGATGAGGAATATCGGCTCTGCGCTCGCAAAATGTTAAATCAAGGCGGCGAACGTACATACATGGTATCCGTTATTCCACCATCAACTGAGCACATTAATGGGATTTTTGGTATGTGCATAGAGAGTGGATTGATGTCTTTTGCTGCAAACTCATTTTCTGTGCCGTTTGATTTTTATTTAAAAGCGACAGGAAAAGCAAACATCAATTTTTCGGCTGCGTCCGGATTTCCAATTTTGGAAGACTGGGAGCACCAGAAAGCTACGATATGTCGTGCACTACTGTTAAATTGTATCACAAAATATTATGCACCTTTATGGAAAGAGGAATTTAGTGAGGACTTTACAACGGACAGCTGGTCAAAAATCGATTCTCGTCTTGACGTCAACCGCTTCTACTCCCTGACACCAGAGTGGACATGGGACACGCCTCTGCGCACGGACTATGAGCGGCGGCAGGCGCTTGTGGAAATCGATGTGCTCACCGCTATGGCGCTTGGCATGACCTTGCAGCAGCTTAAGACCATTTACCGCATTCAGTTCCCCGTGCTGCAACAGTACGAGGCGGATACATGGTACGATGCAAACGGCAGAATCGTCTTTACTAACAACCGCTCCCTCACCGGCGTAGGCTATTCCCGTCCGGAGTTTGAAAACGCCGGAGCCGTGCAGCCCACCACGCGCGGCACCGCCCCTTGGGACGGCATCATGAAAAACGCCCCGGCAGGCTACACTTTCTCCCGCACCATCACCGACGACACCCAGCCCGGCGGCCCCGTGGAGCGGACCATTGAGTATGTTGCTCCGTTCGACCGCTGCGACCGAGAGCAGGACTATGAGACCGCATGGAAGTTCTTCGAGGAGAAGTACGGGAAAAATGAGTAAAAAGTGAAAGGACAGTGCAAATGAGGGAAAGCTACATTGAATATATTCTTGGCGACTGCAAGGGTAATAGAATATCTCACTATTGCACTGCCTACGCTACAACAGACGATTTTATCGCGGCAGCTAAAGCCGGAGTCTGCGGCAGAAGATATATTCTGGGCCAAGGGACTATTATCTATGCTATGCAGAATTATTTGGACGAACAGCGAGGGACTGTTTTTTCGGAGGACGCAAAAAAGATTTACGACAGATGTGTAAACAGGACAGATTGCATGTACCGTCAGAATAGGACTCAAACGGATATCAACTATGATGAAATGTTTGAACTTCTGGTAGATGTTAACTGGCTTGTTGCGAGTATTTGGGCTGCTGGGCGGAAACAAGGAGTAGATGTTCCGTTAGAAAGAAACATGGCAGTGGTACATACGCGTCTTCCAAATGTGCTGGAAAACGACTTCAGAAAGCAGGCGTATTGGTATGAAGAGCAGCGCGGTTACATAGAGGAAGCCGGTAAGCTGAAAAATCAGCTTCTCCCTGGTTTGTGCTTTTCTCCGGAAGTACAACAATATATCACGATGAGTACAGATGAACGGGATAAAATTCTAAGGCAAGCAAAAGACCGCAGTGTGTATGCTCTGGCACTGTACTATGCATTGACCGCAACGTTGGTTAAATCCGAAGAGATTAGGAGGATGCAATAATGGATGAATTTAGCGGCAAAAAAATCTATTTGTACTCACATTCTCCTGAAGCCGAAGAAGCTGTAGAGGCAGGCAATGCCAAGTTGAGTATAGGAGGAATACGTCGAAACAACGGAACAATTCTTGATCCGCCAACGCCGCTTGCATTTACTGTTGATGAATTGAAGGCAATGCTAAGTGACGATTCCAAAATTCAAAGCATGGATGTTCAGATTGCTAAAGTCAGCAAGAAACTTGAGCTTTCTCAGCAAACTGTTCAACAGCTGACCGAAAATGCATGGCTGAATCATGCTCTCACGGGACAGATGTATGCGCTGACCAGTACCGGCTTTCAACGCACATTAGAAGGCATTTCAGCGATATCTGCAAAAATAGATAAGGTTGCAGAGTATGTTCGGCATAGAGACATAGCCGATCTACAGGAAAAGGTGAACCGGTATATCGTCAATTTGAAATCCGATGCCGGAAAACTTGTCTTGCCAAAATTTGATGTGACAAATAGTCATGTTGACGAGCACCTCAATGAAATTGCGGCATTCATTGAACATCAGCTAAACGAATTGGTGAGTGGGTATGATAACGGGTACTTGCGCTTTCAAATTATTCACGAGCTTATTCGCCCGTTTGCATATGTTACTAGCCTGTTCTTTGCGCGGTATTTCTTCGACAACGGAGTGGAACCCGGAAATTACGATAAATTGATTGATGTAATAAACAAGACCGCAGGAAGCGCAAAATTCGCAAATATTGCGCAGTACTACATTAACCTTGAACTCGATATCCCCTACAAAGACAAGATCCGTCTTGGAAGAGAGGTCCGTAGCAACTTTAAACTGTTGCCACAAGCAATGACATTCAACAAAAGTTATGTGCTCCATCACAGCGAGGAACAATACTTTGCACGAGACAAGGAATTACTGCTTCTACTGGAGAAACCGGAAGAACTGCCTGAAGACGGAAAAGTTTGTCTGTAGTTGAATCCTTAACAAAAGATTTTTCACAACCAAGGTATTCGTGTTAGTCTTACTGCTTTATTAGCAGGTGAGTTTGAGAAATGGAGAAGATAGATATGCTCAGCGAAAGCGCACTTAAAGAAATATCTCAAATATTTTGCGGTGATATCGGTGAGTGCTATACATATAAATCTGGTCCCCAATTAGTGAATTTCTTTAATTCCAGGTTTTCTTATAGCGATGTTTATGCTCAGGGATTTCCATCAAGATGGGCATATGT
>CAVHXA010000132.1:0-4081 GCA_963639765.1 Oscillospiraceae bacterium
AACATTGTATTCGCCACGGAGATCATTATCCGGTGAAATAGCTCTATTATCAAATTCAAGATCACTCTCATGAACGAAATATACACCAAGTCGCTTATCCTCTGCGGATGCCATCTTCGCTCTGTTTCCAACCACGAGTTTATTGATGGTCGTGCAGAAGGTTTCCCACGTGACCTCTGTATCCAAAATCTTGGCGTTCGCCAAAGAAGGACGAACATTCTCAAATGTGTTCTCTATTAAGCGCATATTCCATCGTCTTTGAAATGCCGTGTCAAGCGTGAACACATTCTGGTCGGACGTGTTCATGGTGCCGATCACAGAAAGATTGGACGGGATGCGTACCTTATGCCCACCATCGCCATAAATCACCGTTGCCATATATCGATTTGTAATTCCGTACTCACTCGTACCAGCAGGATATACGACCTCATGATCCTTCTTCGGCTCTAATGTTCGATCCAACAACTGGAAAACCTCTCCGAAAATTGCCGGTGCATTTCCACGGTTGATTTCTTCGATTATTAGAATGTACTCCTGAGTCGGATTTCTGTACGCCTCGCGCATAATTGTCGTAAACGGTCCAGGCGTAAATTTATACGTCACAAGACCTTCATCGTCAACATCCGGCAAAATCTGTCCGACAAAATCCGAATAGGTGTAATCAGGATGGAACACAAGGCGTTCCACATAGCTGTCAACCTTACAATATTCATGCTCTATCGTCCAGCTCTTTCCCGACCCCGGAACACCGTACAGAAGGATATTCGTGCCAGAATTGATACGGGACTCCTCCAAATCATCAAGCGCAATCCCCTCGGTATCTGCATCTAAATCCTCAAGACCGATTACCTTTGTTGCATTCAAACGAAGGAGCGTGTCGACACGTTTTTGGTAATCCTCGATCTTTTCGCTGTTAGGAGCAGCAATAGTAACGGTACCGTTTGAATACTGAAGGTATGGATTCATCCCTTCAGACAAGAGCGATTTTAGAATACGGAGCGGTCCCTTTGCTTCCTTATCGCCATTTACATCTACGGCATCTGCGGTCTCAAGTAACTTACGATAAATGCTGTTTTGGTTGAAGATGACGTCTTTGGTTCCATCTGAAAGTTTGAAAACCGCACCTTCCGAAAGAGCCGTCAACAAGCAAATCAATGTTTTTTCGCACTCTGGATCAGCATTGACATTAAAACCAGTCCACGCCAACAGAACCCGAAGGAACGCACTTTCATTTCCGCTTATGACACTATGAATGATATCGATGTTAACAGAATAGGTGAGTTTCTTCGGAAAACGAACTCCACCAGTTCTCTCCGCACTTGCAGCTTTTGTAGTATCAACAAAGTTGACCTTTGCAAGTTTCCACACCAATTCAAAAGCCACCATCAAGGCTTCTATCTGAGACTTGAAAAGCTGGTTTTGATTGAATCCATTAATCAGATTGTCTGGTGATATGTGTTCTTCCTCACAGATATCGGCCAGATAATCAATCACCCATTGCTCAAGCTGACTGGCCATTACGGTCTCGTCCCCGTTCTGTTCTGAATACACCAGTTCAGCAGGATGATCCGAACACTCCCAAAGCAATATCGCCAAGGCGAGAGTGCTTTTGACGTGCGGAAGAGATGACTTAATTCCCAGCTTCAAATCCATCTCATCATATGCGAGAATGTTATCAGGCCTGTTCATTGTTTGCGTCCTCCTCTATGTCTTTCATTATTACTTCTGCAATCGCACCTGCTAACAATGGCGGAACTGCATTGCCCACCTGTTTCATTTGCGACCCTTTATTTCCGACAAACTGGAAGCTGTCTGGAAACGATTGTATTCTTGCCGCTTCTCTTACCGTTATAGCGCGATCAAGGAATGGATGCGTGAACTTTCCAGAGGATGGTGTATCAAACCTCGTGGTAATAGTAACGGAAATCTCATCCTTCCGCATTCGTGTCCATGTCCCGCTATAAATGGATTTTGTCAAGTGTTCTTCGGGCAAAACTTCTTTTCCAGCGTTAGGAGGAATCATCGCCAAACGTTCCAACGCCAATGGCGAATGCTTTGTGGCTACATGATTGTGGAGTATCGTACTTCCTGCCCGAAGTTTTTTCTGATACTCACTTTGTGGCTCATTACGATAACTCTGAACTTCCTCGCCTTCGCCAGAATTCAGATATGCTAAATCGCTTATTGCATCCCAAATCGTAACGCTGATATTTTTTGCAACAGGCAAATCAGGAGCTTCACCGCCGCGTTTACCAATTATGACTGCCCTCCGTCTATTTTGCGGCACACCATAATCTGATGCGTTTAGCACTCCCATTTTTAATTGATAACCCATCGAATTGAACAGGTCTTCAATTTCTTTTCGGAAGTAGCCACCTTCGGCTGTCAACAGGTTGGGAACATTCTCCATCACAAAGTAGCGTGGTCGTACAAGTTCCACAACCTTTACATAGTATTTGAATAAAAAATTTCTCTCGTCATGAATAGTCTTTCTCTGTCCTTTTTGAGAGAATCCCTGGCAGGGAGGTCCACCAATTATCACATCAACTTTCCCTGCATAATCGGAAAATGTTTTCTGCAGATCAAGTGATGTGATATCGCCGCAGATCATTTTCGTTCCCTTATGATTTTTCTCATATGCCGCAGCAATCGAGGAATCGTATTCGTTCGCAAGAACTACCGCAAAGCCGCTGTTTTCAAATCCAAGTGACAAACCTCCAACCCCGGCAAATAAGTCTATTACCTTTGGTTTCATCGTCACGCCTCCTGAATTCTTTCCTGGGCAATTCTAAAGTATTCCTCGTCCAGTTCAATTCCTATAAAATCGCGGTCAGTTCTTTTAGCAACCACTCCAGTCGTACCGCTTCCCATAAATGGATCAAGCACGGTATCCTTCGGATTGGAGAGTATCTCAACGAAGTGTTGAATAAGGCCCTCCGGCTTTTGCGTGGGATGTTTACCGTACTTTCTTTCCCCATTTGGAGTCACTGAAGTTTCAACAAAATCATGAAACATAGCACCACCGTTATTAAATGTGCCTGTTCTTTTTTTGTATGTAAAGTAAACCCATGCTTCTGTGGAATTCACAAAGTGCAAATTCATATTTCTTGGCATCGGATTCGTTTTATGCCATATACCCGTAGTTTTGTAGTAAAAGCCATGCTTCTCCGCAAGCTGTATTATAGTTTCAACCTTGATGATTGCCATGAACATAATCATGGTACCGCCTTTTTTCATTACGCGGGCAGATGCTTTGAAAAAATCATCCATAGACTTTGACCACTCATCAAACTCCATGTCATCCCATCCAGCGGAGCCAAAAAAGTTGTCCCTCATCTTCTTAAGGTTTGTATCTCTTTTTTTCATAAAGTTACCAAGATTGTACGGAGGATCGGTGACAATCAGGTCGATAGATTCCGCACCAATTTGCTGCATTGCAGCTATGCAATCCTGGTTATATAATGTTGTTTCAGCCATCTTAAACAGCCCTTTCCATCGCAGATTTTATTTCGTGGCACTTTTTCCACTGTTCACCCATGCATCCAGTTCGGAGCGTTTGAACTTCCATAAGCGCCCAATCTGATGTGCCGGAAGGTCTGTCTTTTGTTTGATCCACTTCCGTAGAGTTACCGACTTGATGTTCAAGTATTCAGCCGCGTCTTCAAGGCTGATATAGTTGTCGTCTGCTTTTTTATTCATAGTAGTCACCTCGCGAATGCTATGTGGGTGCAAAAACACATATTAATTTTATCACAAAACCGACTGCTATTCAAGTTCTTTTGCGATATTTACTGATATTAATTGATATTAGTTGATATTTGTTTTTATTCTATCGGAGTTCACCGCATGGGAGACTTGTTGTAAATTGAAAGCTGGATCAGCTTAGATTATCACCATTTAACTTTTCCACACATTTTAATTATTCCAAAATCAGTACACCGCAAGGCTTACACCCCACGGTGCAGCCGGACTTGTAAACGGCAGAAATCAACAACTGAATAAAGCAAACAAGGGCTTTCGAAGTCGGCATTTGACCTCGAAAGCCCTTATTTCAAGCCTTTTTCGGCGGTTTTGACCCCGG
>CAVHXA010000133.1:0-4073 GCA_963639765.1 Oscillospiraceae bacterium
CAAGGTTAAGATCACAACGACCATTCCGGAAACCGGCTGGTCATACAGCGAGTATGGTGAAAAGCTTGTGCAGAGCGACGATCCGGATGCTTTTGGTGTAGGCCGCATTCATTTTGAACTGAAGGATCTTGTGGGAGGCTTTGATTTACACAAGGATGAGTTTGAGAACTATCAGGAAATCGAAGACCGTGTGATCGGCGGAATTACCTTCAAGGGTCGCACCTATAAGTATATTGGCTACCAGTGGATCGAGTATGTGGCACAGATCGACGATAATCGCGCACTTTCCGTCGCCCTGTGGAATATGGATTGCGTTCCGGGGACGATGCCCGACATCATCCTCAACAATATGAAGTTCCAGTAAAAAGGCCAACATATGCAGCAGGGCTCCCGCCCCGGGTACGGAGCGGGAGCCCTGTTGGCACAGGAAGTGAGGAAATCATAGATGCCAACACAGGTAACAAATTATCAATGCCCAGCCTGCACCGGGCCGCTGCATTTTTCAGGAGCTTCCGGACGGCTGGAATGCGAATATTGCGGTTCAAGCTTTGATGTCGCCGAAATTGAGGCACTTTATGCCGAAAAGGAGGCAAAGGCAGCCGAGGCGGCACAGGAGGTTGAGCGTGCGGCTGCCGCAGACTCTGCGAATAATGCGGATGTCTGGGATATCTCCGGACTGCATGAGAACTGGGGCAGCGATGCTGACGGAATGAAGGCATATTCCTGTCCATCGTGCGGCGCAGAGCTGATATGCGATGCGACGACCGCTGCGACTGCCTGCCCATATTGCGGAAATCCGAGTATCGTTCCGGGGCAATTTGCCGGAGCGCTGAAACCGGACTATGTTCTTCCGTTCAAGCTGAGCAAAGAGGACGCAATCAAGGCACTCAAGGGGCATTATCACAAAAAGCCGCTCCTGCCAAGAGCATTTTCAAAAGCAAATCATCTCGCCGAGATCAAGGGGGTGTATGTCCCCTTCTGGATGTTTGACGGCGAAGCCACAGGCAGCGTGCGCTTTGAGACCACCCGCAGCCATACGCACAGATCCGGTGGTTACGAGATCACGCAGACGGAGCATTTTGATGTACAACGTTCTGGGACGCTCGCCTTTGAAAAGGTTCCGGTGGATGCGTCGAGCCAGATGCCGGATGATTATATGGATTCTATCGAGCCCTATGACTACTCTGAACTGAAGCCGTTTTCCACGGCCTACTTGCCCGGCTTTCTGGCCGACAAATATGATGTGCGTGTCGAAGACAGCTATGAACGCGCGGACAAGCGCTGTAAAGGTTCATTTGTAGCCGCGCTGGAGGATACCGTAACGGGCTATGAAAGCTGCACGAGGAAGAATGCGGATGTCCAACTGAAACGGGGCAAAGTCCATTATGCGCTGCTCCCGGTCTGGCTCCTGAACACGAAGTGGAACGGAAAGGATTTTCTTTTTGCAATGAATGGGCAGACCGGTAAGCTGGTCGGCGATCTTCCTGTCAGTATCAAGCGGGCTATCGGTCTATACGCGGCGATTGCGGCGCCGCTCATTGCCATCGGTACAGCAGTGGCGCTGTGGCTGATGAGTTAGGGAGGTGGCGCAATGAACGCAATGAAAAAAAGATTTTTTTGCTTTCTGCTTGTGGTAGTATCCATGCATGCAATCTGTGTGAGCGCGGCTGCCGCTGAAGCGACCGAAGCACAGCTTTATTATGTCACAGATGCGGCAGGTCTTCTCAGCGAAAATGAGGATATGCAGCTGGAGAAGATGGCTGAAATGGTTTCGCAAAAATACGGTGTAGGCGTTTATATCGTTACGGTAGATGACTATCAGGATATCAGCACCGACAGCGTTTACACGGCAACCTATACCGTCTACCACGAGTACACCATGGGCGAGGGTGCTGACAGGAACGGCATTATGCTGCTGCTCAGCATGGAAGGCCGGGATTGGGCGATGTTTTGTTACGGTGAACAGTGCGAGTATGCGTTCAATGAATACGGGCAGGAAATGCTGGAGGAGGTCTTCCTGGATGATTTCAAAGAGGATGACTGGTATGGCGGCTTTGTGGACTACATCAAAGAATGCTCGGCCTATCTGCAAAAGGCTGCAGACGGCAAGCCGGTACGGGAGAGTCCGGTGTTCGCAATTGTAATCGTTACAGGCATGTCGCTGTTTGTCGCGCTGCTGGTGCTGGGCTTTCTCTGGGGTTCCATGAAAAGCGTGGCTGAAAAGTCTACGGCAAATGCCTATATCGCCGGGAATCTCCTTTTGACGGAGAAAACCGACAAATTTATACATCGGACCGAAACGCGCCGCAGGATCCAGACCAGTTCCTCTGGCAGAAGCAGCCGGAGTGAATCCGGCGGCGGTGGCTCCGGCCGGAGTGGAAAGTTCTGAAAGGAGACAAAAATGAATCGGAAAGCATGGAAACAGGCATCTGCTCTTGCACTCGCTCTGATTTTGACGTTGCCGCTCTGCGCCTGTGCCAAAAAGGCAGAGCAACAGCCCGCAGAAGCGGAAACGACCGCAGCTGTGGATCTGCGCGACGCTGCCGGTTTGCCTGTGAAAACGGAGAAAGAGCGTCCGGACAAGGCAGAAGAAGCGTCTGCCAGAAAGAGCAGCTCCGGGAATCGAGCGTCTCATGCACAGGGGGACGATGTGTCGGAGCCGTCTGCCTGGACGCAAAATGGGGCGGCATCGCTGGCACAGCTTCGCGAGAAAATCAGTGGTAATCCGGTGATGTTTGGTGCGGCGTACCTCGGCTATGTCGGCGGTCTGTTTGACGAAGGCTTCGAGCAGGGCTTCCCGGCATGGCTGCGGGAGACCAATCAGGCGCTGCTGGACGAGTATCCCTTTCTTGCGGAGATAGATGGGGAACACATCATCGGCGGTGCAGGCCATCTGTACTGTATCGTTCCGGTTGATGAAAACGCGACGATTGCGGTCAACCGCATAAAATGGAGCGAAAATACGCAGACCAATGAAGTCACGGAGGTCCTCTATCGGTCAGAGACCGGAATCCCGATACTGGTTTTTGCAAATCAGGATGGCATAGCATGTAATGCTGACACACAGATATTTATCACTGATACTAATGGAAGTACCTGTGGATGGAATCCCTCGCTCGACGAAGAAGGCTACCTCGTGCCTTGCATCATAGATGGAGAATGTCATTCATGGGACTTCACAGAATACCAGTATCGCTCTGCGGGAGACTTGAGCGCCTGGCTGGCAGACGGCTGGCTCGGTCCGACCGCGCTTGGTCTTGCAGGGAGCGACGACTGGGGCATGACCTGGTGCGCCACCGGCACGGCGTGGGACACCGACCGGCAGGCAATGTTCCTGCTCACCTTCTACCCGGGCGATGAAACGGGTGGTGCGGTCGATTTAGACTGGCAGTACGACGGCGTGGAAGAATTTGAAGAGCAGTGGAGCGGCTTCTGGACGATGGAAATGGAGATGGATATGCCGAGCCAAGTGACGATCAGCCTTTCCCGCGTGGGCGGCAAGAACTATGATACGACGGACGGTCCAATGTACATCAGCGAGACTTATTCCATTATGATCAACCGGTCCGGTGAAAACCTGCTGATCGCGGAAGGAGAAAATGGAGTCTGTCTGCCGTTCATGCAGGACAGTACCTCTTCAACCGTTCTGACGCTGGCCATGGGATAGAAAGCAGACAAAGCGAAATTCTCATTTGCTGTAAACCAAATCCGTCAATATTGTGAGCCTGTGATACGACAAAAGTGTATTTCCAATCTTCCACAGAGTCAAACTGTGTTAAGCTGCGAACTACACTTTTGTTTTATTTTTCATCAGTTTTTGATGTGCATGCTCCTAACAACGGTTTGTGTCATCAAAAGTGAAAAGAGCAGCCCAATAAAAAGAATACGAGGGAGAAAATGACCTTGACAAATCTCGTCTCAGCAGATCATGTTAATGGAGTTCGCTAAATCCCGGCATTTCCCGAACCCGACGTATTTTGTGGATGACGGGTACAGCGGGGTGGAGTTCAATAACCGCCCCGGCTTTCAGAAGATGCTGGCGGAAATTGAAGCCGGTCATGTGGAAGCGGTGA
>CAVHXA010000134.1:0-4014 GCA_963639765.1 Oscillospiraceae bacterium
AAAACCCTCTGCCCTCTGAAAGAGGGACGGAACAGCCTGCCTCACCGGTCGAAGAGGACAAAACCACGGTCCCCGTGGAATGGGGATTCTCCACCTGCCTCTCCGGTCAAAGAGGACAAAACCACGGTCCCCGTGGAACGGGGACATCCCTCCTCCCTCTGTGCCCCCTCCCGGCGGGAGGGGGTTGGGGGTGGGGAGTCTGCTCCTGACGGACAGAAAACCAGCCTTCCTGACGGACGGAAAACCAGCCCTCCTGACGGTCGGAAAACCAGCCTTCCTGACGGTCGGAAAACCAGCCCTCATGACGGCCGGAAAACCAGCCACTAATAACCTGAGTAATAATAACCTGAGGTTGAATAACCTGAGCGGAGTACAGGGCGCGCAGGGCGCGCGTGAGGCTGTGAGAGAACAGTGGAAATGCACGGAGAGATGTGGTACCATGGCTGTGAAAGAACACGGATGAGGATGCGCTATGAAAAAACTGCTTTGCCTGCTTGTGTGCCTGAGCCTGTGGCTCGGCCTGTGTATACCCGCTCTTGCGGACGACGAAACCCTGAATCTCAACGCCATGACCCGGCTTGGAGCCGACACCGCGCAGGCCGAAGGCTATGCCGGTCAGGGAATGGTGATTGCCGTTCTCGATACCGGCCTGAACACCGAACACGAGGCGTTTTCGGTCAACCGCAGTGTGCTGGGCAGCACGGCTCTCGGCAAATCCGGCGTGCAGCAGACCATCCGTTCGCTGGGGCACGGAAGCTGGGTGAGCGAAAAGATCCCGTTTGCCTGGGATTACACCACCGGCTCGGCCGACGTCACCGACACCGTGGGTCACGGTACGCATGTTGCGGGTCTTGCGGCAGGCTATGCGGAGGATCGCTCGGGCGAGGTCCGGTTTTCGGGCTGTGCTCCCGGTGCGCAGCTTCTGATCATGAAGGTCTTTTCCGGCGACTCCGACAGCGACGCAAGCCTTTCCGCGATTGCGCAGGCGCTGGAAGACGCGCTTGTCCTCGGTGCCGATGTGATCAATCTGTCCCTTGGCTCTGCAAACGGCTTTTCCGTTGCCCTGCAGCTTCCCGAGCTGTACGAAAGGCTCACACAGGCGGGTGTTCTGGTCTGCTGTGCCGTGGGAAACAACGCCAACATGGCCATGGCCGGGGAGCAGTCCCTTCCCTCGGCGGCGTATCCGGACTACGGCGTTGTGTCCAGCCCTGCCAGTCTGCCCGGAACGGTTGCCGTCGCCTGCCGGGACAGCAGCGGGGAAATGGCGCAGTTCAGCAGCTGGGGACCCACCTCAGAGCTTGTCTTCAAGCCGGATCTCACGGCGGTTGGGGTGCGCGCATGGTCCGCATGGATCGGCGGAGAACAGCTCTATGGCACGGCGACGGGCACGTCGATGGCCTCCGGGGCGGCAGCCGGCGCTCTGGCCTGCGCACTGCAGATGATACGCTCCGGTCCGGGCCGCGGAAAGAGTCCCGACGAGCAGGCGGCTCTGGCCCTTGCCCTGCTGCAGTCCACTGCCGACATCCTGACCGATTCCGACGGCGTACCCGTTTCGCCCCGGCAGCAGGGTGCGGGGAGCATCAATCTGGCCGCGGCTCTCTCTGCACGGATTCTGCTCGACAGCCCCGCCGTGTGTCTGGGGGACGATCCCGAAAAAACCGGCACGCTCGTGCTGAAGCTGTCCGTACACAACACAGGCGAGGCCGTGGCCTGCACACTCACGCCGCAGCTGCTCACCGCCTCGGTCCGCGACGGGCTCGACGAGCTGAAAAGCCGCCTGCTGAACGAAGAAGCCGCAGTTTCGCTCGCGCTCAACGGCCGCAGCGCCGACCCCTCCGGCTTTACTCTGCCCTCCGGCGATTGTACGCTTGCGGTCACGCTTTCTCTTTCGCAAAAGGGTCTGCAGACCATGGCCGACAGCTTCCCGCAGGGCGGTTATCTCGAGGGCTTTGTGCTGCTTTGCCCCGAAAACGGACAGACCGTACACGCCTCCTTTCTGAGCTTCTGGGGCGACTGGAACGCGGGTGCCCTGCTCTCGCCCTACGACTTCGGTGACCTGCTGCAGGCCGCGTGGCAGGTGGAAAGCACCGACGGCGCCGAAGACGGCAGCCTCTCGGCCACCGCGCAGGAGTATCTCAACACGCTCGACGGCGACGGCATCCCCCTCACTGCCGACCTGAACCGCGCCTGTATCGGCACGCTGACCGACGACTGGCCAAGGCTTATACGCCTTCTGGGCGAAAACCCCGCCGAAACCGCACCCTATCTTTCGGAAAACAACACCCTGCGTTCGTCGGATACGCTCATCATCCTGCCAGGTCAGCTGCGCAATGCCCGCAGGCTGATTGCGATCATTTCCAACCCGCAGACCGGACAGATCTACAGCGTGGACGACATCGAATACGCGTCCAAGCCCTCTTATGACGGCGAGTGGAAGCACAGCTATTATCTGCACTGGGACCTGAAGGACCACAACCCGACCTCGGCAGGCTATGAAAAGGCCGTCCCCGCAGAAACGCCGCTGCGTGCCTCCGTCTATGCCTGGGTCGGCAGTGATACCGGGGCCGAGGCGGCCTATGCCGCACTCCGGGGCACGGGCTATCGCAGATACGCCGCGCTGCTTACCGACAGCTGGAGCAGGCAGCTGCAGTGGTCCTTTGACTTTTCCATCGACGACGAAGGCCCGACTCTGGTCGATTCCCTGTGGGACCCGCTCACCCGCCGCCTGACGCTCACGCTTTCCGACAGCCATCCTGCCTATGCCCGGCTCGACGAGAAAAAGTCCCTCTACGGGCAGACACTGGATGTGGAGATCTGTACCCGGACCCTTTCCGCTGCAAACGGAGAGCAGACGCTTGTGCTCGATCTGGACGACTTCTTTTCCGCCGACCGTCTGCCGAAAACGGTATACCTTACGCTGGGAGATTATGCCGGCAACATCACAAGCGGTCTGAAGCTCTCTCTCGATCCCTGTCCCGCAATCTCCTCGATGGCCGTCTCTCCCGACGGCGCAGCCCTTTCGGTGAAAAACGCCCTTGCCGGCACAGCCGTGCTCACCGCCTGTGACTCCGACGGAACGCAGCTTTTCTGCCAGAATCTCCCTCTTGCCGCAGGCAGCTCCGAAGCGGTCTTTGCCTTTGATTCCGACACCCTGCCCGGGGGCACGCGGCTGACTGCCCTGCTGCTCGATGCGGAGCTGTGTCCCCAGTGCCCGCAGAAAACCCTTGTCATAGCCGGCGGATGACCCTATAATAGCAGGAGCCACATACAGAAAGGAGTATCCACAATGCTGCACAGCGGAACCTATCCCGTTTTTGAACACACCGGCATGGCCGAACGTGAGACCACCTTTCACTTTGTCGTAGAAAACGGCACCCTTTCGGGCGAGGCCACCATCGATGCGGCCCCCGGCATCATCGCAACCGTACCCTTCGACGAAGCGTCGTTCGACGGCGACCGCTTTATGGTCCGCATCACCTACGGCAATCTGGGCCGGCGCTACACCGGAAGCGTTCAAGACGAAAAAGCCTCCGGAACCATGGTCTTTGAGGGCGGCATGGAGGGTGTTGTCGTGGAATTCGACACGCAAAAGCGTGCGCTTCCCGAAGGCGGTCCCGGAGGACCCGGCGGTCCCGGCGGTCCCGGTGGTCCCGGAGGTCCCGGCGGTCCCGGCGGTCCCGGTGGTCCCGGTGGTCCCGGTGGTCCCCCGCCGGCAGGCAAACCGGCAGAATGCCGTTCAGAAGAGCGGGTATTTTAGCGCCGCTATTTTCGGATAGAACACAGCCGCATAGTATGCGGCAAAAATCAAGAAGGACGCACGAGCTCAGTAAGGGACGTGTGTCCTCTTTTTTTCGGGAGGACGATATGAACAGAATAAAAATGGGCATGAAAAAAACGCGTCTGCCGGCCCCGCAGGGTTTTCGAAAAAACCTCCCGGCTGGTTGCGATCCGTCCTGAGCGGGTGCAGGGCCGCAGGCCCTGCCCTTTCCACTCCGGAGGAGTGGCTTTCTCCTA
>CAVHXA010000135.1:0-3948 GCA_963639765.1 Oscillospiraceae bacterium
GGCTCCGGCAGAATGGGAAGATCGTCATAGCGCCATTTCTTGAAACGCTCGTCATAGCTGCCAGCATCCATCGGGGATACCAGGTGCCCCACGCACCAGGATACAAGAAGTTCATTGCCCTCATAAAAGCCATCGGCCCTGGATGAAGCACCCAGGGCCGATGCGATAGATTTTGCTACACTCGGTTTTTCTGCGATAATCAGTTTCATTCCGTATCCTCCTGCTCGTCCTCATTGACCATTTCTTCATCCTCAAAATCGTAATCGTCTGGATCGGCGCTGACCTTCACGCCCTGCTTCGGCTTGATAAACTTCACATAGGCAAAGGCTCCGCCGCCTGCCAGCGCCAGCAGCAGGACAACGACCAGCAGACCGCCGCTGCTCTTTTTCTCCGGCTGCTCCGGTTCGGGCTCCGGCTCCGTCACAGTCTCCTTGCCGCTGCACTCGGAGAGATTATTTTTACAGACGGGGCAATTCGTGTTCACCGCGCCAGCCGCACATTTTTCCTTGCAGTTGCAGACGGCAGGCGTCTCCACTGCGGGCGCATCGTCGCCCATGAGGGTCAGAAGGTCAGCTTCATCTACCTGGTTCAGAAAATGCACGGTTTCCTCGCCCTCATCGTCACGGTCAATAATGAGATAGAACACGTTACCGTTTCTCGTTTCCACCGTGATAAACTGCTTGCCGCTCCGGGTGCTGCTGCCGATATCGTCGATCAGCGACAGATTTCCGCCCGGCGTCAGGGCGGCGCCGCCGCTGCCGCCCATAAGCTGCCCAAACAGCGCACTTAATTCGTCTGGATCAATGGACAAAGATAGGCCGCCGCCAACCTCGCCGCCCGCGTCGCTGAGCGTCATATAGCCGGAATAGACGTAGCCGATCTTCTCCGGCAGCCGGACCATGTACCAGTCGCCGTCCGTACCCACGACCTCTACCACCGTTCCGTTCGGAAGCTGTGTGAAAGCGTAGTTATCCAGTCCAGCGCCTGTGCGGACGTTCAGCTTGCCGCCGTTGGTGGTGACGGTTCCGGTCTTGCCGGATTTCTCCGTGCCGTCCAGCACAGAGCCAAACAGCGCGGAGATCAGTTCGGAGAGATCGTCCCCGGTGATATCCGCGCTGTCAGTCGATTCCGTCTGTGCTTCGGAGGTGGAAGCCGCATCCTCGCTACTTGCAACGCGCTGTCAGTCGGTTCCGTCTGTGCTTCGGAGGTGGGAGCTGTATCCCCATCACTTGCAAAAGCGACCGTGGAAAAGGCCGTCATGCAGAGCATAACGGCCAGCAGCACCGCAAGTGTGCGGATCATGTGCTTATTCTTCATCGTCGGTGCCCTCCATCGTGTCGGGATCAGCGGCGGCCTCCATTTCCATCATCCCTTCCGGCAGGGAGATCATGCCGCTGGCGTAGGCGCGCAGGAAAGCGGTCAGTTCCTTGTTGTCCATGTGGACAGCCTTCACCATGCGGACAATTTCCAGATTTTCTTCTTCCGCAAGCTGCGCCTCCAGCGCGCGAAGGCGCTTCTGCTGCTCCGTGATCTTCTCCCGGACCTTTTCAATATCACGACGGATCTTCTCAGTAGTTGCCATGTTTACCAAACTCCTTTCGGTGATAAGATTTTTTCATATCGGTACTTCATTTGTGCCGGATACAGCGGTTCGGGTGGGCGGCGCTTGCCGGTCCATTCCCGTCCGCCAGCCAGCCCCGCGCATTGCCAGCCGGAGGCACGGAGACTGGTCCCACTCTCCGTGTCCAGAATATAGGTAATGATTTTCCGGTAGCCCATGACCTTTGCCGCCCGCGCCGCCGCTCCATAGAGGGTCCCGCGCATTGCCAGCCGGAGGCACGGAGGCTGATTCCACTCTCTGTGTCTAAGATATAGGTGATGATCTTTCGGTAGCCCATGACCTTTGCCGCCCGTGCTGCCGCTCCATAGAGAAAGCTGCAAGCGTTCTTCGTGCCATCCGTGCAGAGGCGGTTGACCTCCAGGGTCAGCCCATCGTCCAGGCATCGGCTGACTGGTCGGCCAACAATGGCGACGCCCACAAGCCGCCCATCCGCCATACAGCCAAGCGAAAACTTGTGTCCACGAACCGGCTTATGATGACGGTGGTGCTCTGCGACAAAGCCATTTGCGACGGCAAGCGATATCGGCATCAATTCAAGCATCGGCACCGCCTCCATCAATCATACGGCGGTCTGCCGTAAGCGTAAAAGTGCTGCTGCCAGTAGCTTGTATTGAGCCTTGCGTACTGGATTGGGTCGCCGCAATGCAGAAACATGGGGTTGCCCGCTTCGTCCAGACCTACATAGAAGCCGACATGGGAGATGCCTGCGGTATCATAGGTCCCAACGAAAAATACCAGGTCGCCCGGCTGCGGATCGGATACCCGCGTAGAAATGTTGTAAAGTCCCTGCGCTCCCAGCCGCCCGGTGTTACATAGACCGCTGTTGGTCAGAACATAGCTGACAAAGCCGCTGCAATCAAACGAGGTGGAAGGACTGCTGCCGCCCCAGACGTAAGGATATCCCAGGTACTTTTCCGCCTCCGTAATAAGCGCCGCAAAGCGTTCATCGGAGAGGTATTCCGCCGGGATTTCATATTCCGCTGGCGGGTTCGTGATGTACTTGTCCACATACCCGGAGGACGGGAACAGGTCGGAACGGTTCCCCAGCGTGGACATATACACGGCGTACATGGAAAGCGTTTCGGTATCCATGATGTAAACGGGGACATGGCTCAGATCGAAGTTTTCAAGCTTCACGGTGCAGATGTAATACGTGTATGGAACATCCACTTCATACTCGTTGCCCTCGCTGTCCGTTCTCGTCTCCGTGCGGTAGCGGGTTTCCGTGGTGACTGTCTCGGTAAGGATATACTGCTTGTCGAACAGCATTTGAAGATCGTCCTGTACCTGGTCAATGGTGAACTGGCCCTCATGGAGCGCCGACAGGATGGACAGCAGCACATAGGGATCGTGCTTGATCTCGTCCAGATCAAAATGGTACTCATCATAGCCGTGGGTCTGCTCGTAGGTGTCCAAATACTCCCGCAACTCATCCTCCATCGCGCAGTAGGCAGCCTCCGCCGCCAGCAGGTCAGAATCCGCGGAGAGATAGGAGGACGCAACGATGTTGGACACGCCTCCGCCGAAAATGGAGGAACAGGATTGCAGCAGCCCCAGCAGCATGACCAGCAGCAGACCGATACCGCCCACGATCAGAAGCGCCTTTTTGTGGTTGGAAACAAACTCTCTGGCCTTCTTTGCCGCGTCCGCACTTTTCCTCGCGCTCTTCGATGCCGCCTGCGCCGCTGCCGCCGCGTCCCCGGCACTATGCGCTGCCCGGTATGCGGCGGCATACTGCTTTTGCAGCTTCTTTTTCTGCCACATCCGGGAAATGGGATTGCTGGCCGAAAGCTGGGGGTTCTCCCGCAGCGCCTTTTGATACAGTGCCTCCGCGTTGGCCTGGACCGCCGCCTGCTCCGCGTGGGATACCTCCCGCCAGGGTTTCAGCTTGCGATCCGCCTGCCAGTTTTGGAGCTTGCGGTTTCCGTAGCGGACAGCCTTTTCCATGCTGCGCTCCGTCAGGTGTCCCGCCTCCACGCCGACATTCTCCTGCTCCACCTCATGCACCTTCGCATGGGCGGCGTGGCCGATCTCCTGTAACGGACGCGCCAGCGGATTCATCGGCTGATGGAAAGAGGGTTGCTTTTCGGGAACGGCGGCTCGCGCCGCATCCAGCTTATCCGCCGCCTTGTCGGATTTGCGGATCGCCTTTTGCAGCTCCGGCGCAGCGCGTTCCTCGTCTGTAAATTGCAAACGGGAGGATGGACGGTCGCTGGCCGCCGTACCCTCCCGGTAGGACCTGCGCCGTTTCCGGCGCTTTTTCTTTTCGCTTTTATGGATACGCCGGTCATCCAGCCGCTCCGCCGCGCTGTGAACAAACGCCGCGG
>CAVHXA010000136.1:0-1217 GCA_963639765.1 Oscillospiraceae bacterium
AATCAATGGGGCGCAGGGAGTAAGCCCATAAAAGAAACCGCCGATCAGGGGCGAGATACTCTGAAAATGGTTTGCTTTCCGGTGTCCGCATTTCCCGCCGCAGTGTTCGCAGCCTTTGTTTTTATACTCGTCCCAGCACTTTTTCAGCATATAAGTGCCGGTGCAGATCAGAAAAGCCGGCATCAGAAAGGTTAGTTTATACTGATTAAAATAGCCGTTCTCGCTAACCAGTAATTCCCCGACCACAGACGCTGCCATGCAGACCAACACAACAGCAGCGGCTTTCCCTGCAAAGAATTTGATAAACGCCATCAAAGACTTTCGGGTATCGCCTTCTGCATGAAACACATAGCTGCTGAGGAAAACCGAAATGGCGGGGCTGCAGCCGGTTCCGCAAGATGTTCCCATAACCACTGCGCTTGCCAGACAGGCAAAAAATTCGGTGGCAGCAGTACTCATCATCGATAACGCTCCTCTGCCAGTCTGGCCGCGCCGATGGCTCCGTTATACTGCGGGTGCGAGGCCACATAAACATCCCGCATCAACTCATCCTCAAAGGCCTTCCGAAGACCCACATTCAGAGCGCCGCCACCGGTCAGCATGATATCTCCGCCGGCCTCGCTGCGTCGAATCATCTTAATGACGCGACGCGCCATGGAGAGGTGCATTCCGGCTAGAATGTCCTTCCGGTCATACTTTCGCGCAATCAGAGAAATGATTTCCGACTGAGCAAATACAACACACATACTGTTAATATCACAAGGCTGCTTGCTTTCCAAGGACAGCGGACCAATCTGATCGATTGACGTTTCCAGAATCTGCGCACAGGTTTCCATGAACTTTCCGGTGCCTGCAGCACATTTGTCATTCATCGAGAAATTTTTCACACCGTAGGTGGAATCCAGGTAAATAATCTTACTGTCCTGACCGCCGATATCAATCAGCATTCCCGGTTTGAAATCCCCGGGGGCCGTCAGTTTAGCGCCATAGGCGTGGGCTGTGATTTCCGAAACATCGTCGTCTGCAATGTCAATGATTTTCCGGCTGTATCCGGTGGACATCGTATATTTGATATCGGATCTTGTAATATGATTTCTCCGCGCCAGCTCCTCGATCAGCCGTTCGGCAGCTTCCGAGTTATCGATGCCCGTATTCGTCAGATGCGTATCCACCACACGGTCATTCTGAATCAGCGCGGCTTTTATATAAGTAGAACC
>CAVHXA010000136.1:1227-2006 GCA_963639765.1 Oscillospiraceae bacterium
GTAGAACCACCATCAATTCCCGCGAAATACCAATCATTCATATCATTCACCCTCAGTTTTTAAACTTAATCATTTCAATAAAGGCTTCTATACGGATACGAAGCTGCTCCAAGTCTTCCTCATTGTAATCGCTTTCCACACGGATGATGGGGATTCCCCTTTTCGTGAATATTTTTTCCAGCTGCGTATATTCATAATCATAAACCAGGCATCCGCGCAGAACATGGTAAATGATGCCATCAATCAGATGATCCTTGACCATCTGATCGATCCTGCGGATACGCTGGGAATTTTCGGAAAAAATCGGGCAGGAGCACGGGGCAACATAACGGTTTGCCAGTGCTTTGTAATAACCTGACAGGCTGTCCTCGCAGACGGCTACCGGATCCGTAAGGCCTCTATCGCCAAGGCAAGTCTCGTCTGCTGCAACGATACCGCCCTGTTCTTCAATCAAAAGCGGAATCTTCAGATTGGGAAAAACTACCGGGGAGCCTGTAATCAGGATTCGGGGCAGTTTTTTCTTAGTCAGATAATCCTCCTTTTCTTTTCTGTGCTCCAAGGCATCATTGAGCCGCTTTAGCTGTTTGCCCCAACGGGACATATCATCATAGGCCATGGTATTCAATACAGCCATAGCATGAGAGCCTCGAATCAGAAGCTGTTCATTTCCTTTCAACTCCACAAAACGACGAATCTCCTTTTGTACAACAGCCATAGCTGCAATCTGATCCGCCAGCCGCTGCCGTGTCACTTTTATTCCCGTATGCCGGGAGATTCGC
>CAVHXA010000136.1:2016-3825 GCA_963639765.1 Oscillospiraceae bacterium
GTCACCTGCTGCATCTGCCGGATATAGGTTTCCATCGCTTCATCATCTTTTTTATTCAATGGAACGTACAGCGGCAGAGTGGGTTTGTAATCATTTAACTGCCCGGCCATCTTCTTCTTGCAATCACAGGTAATGGGAACAACATACATTTCACAGGCATTATAAATCTCGTTGGCTCCGCTGGCGACATTTCCGATAACGGATTTCACCAGAGGGCAGGCATCGCGTGGAGTCACATCATCACCAATCTGAAAACCTACGTAATTGCCGCTGCACAGCTTCATGGGCCTTGCGCCTGCCGCATAAACAAGTTCCTGGGGCATCATGACACAGAAGGAGCCCACAAAAAATTCATCTTCCCTATAGCGGATTGGTCGGTTTTCCACGAAAACCTGACGCAACAAGTCGGTAAAATAGGCAAACTCCTCCGGTGCGCCGGGCAGAGCATCCAATTTTTGCAGGTATTTCGCCGCCAGTTGACGGGATTTGTTCAGAAAACGCTGCTGCTGCCGTGCTTCCAGCTGCGATGCTCGGTTTTGTCCTTCTGCTGTTGTAGATAAGATCATTTCTTTTGCCCCTCATTCTTTTTGTGCAACGTCAAATTTACAAACTGATTTTTCTCAAAGTCCTTGCGGGAAGCGCTATAAAATTTTTTCCCGCAAAACGAAATGGATAGCGCACCGTTTTCAGGGCATTTCCTGATACATTCCCCGCAGAAAATACATTCGGATGTCGTCACGTCCTTTTTCTTCTCTTCCGTATAAATCGTTTTGATTCTCATAGGACAGGATTCATAGCATGCGCCGCACATGGTACAGGCCGTACAGTCTTTTTCGAGCCTGAACAGACAAATCTTATGAAACAGTCCCACAAGGTATCCCATGGGGCAGATGTTGCACCAGAAACGGCGCATAAAGAAACTCAGAATCATGGCGATTACGCCGAGGAAATAGCCTGCCGTCAAATGGGTGCGAAAACCGGACAGGCCGGTCAATGTGATAACGGCCGGACAGAAATTACAATAATCCAACCCAAAGAACGTCAGTCCGAAAAAGCAGAAAAGGACCAGATATTTACACACATCCAGTATTTTCACAAACTTCTCCTTTCTGCTGAACTTTTCAACATGCAGGATATCGCTCACTTTCCAGATAACATCCTGCATAAATCCCATCGGGCAAATGAATCCGCAGAACATACGTCCGAACAAAACTGCCAAAATCAGATAGGTGAGCAGATAACTGACCACAGACCAAGTGAAGCCATCGCCGAAGAAGGAATCCAGATGAGAGAAGTTGTAAGACGGCGTACTGATGACCTGATCCGTATTCAGCGTGCAGGAAAATATAGGCAACGATACTGATGTGATCCAGCGCCCTAACAGCCTAACCCCGTAGGACAGAAATAAAATACTTGCCAGCATAATCAACCAACGCAACCGATGAAACCATTTGTGTGACATACAATTTATCCTTTCCTATTGCAGATCAGATGGATTTTCCCGTCTGATGGGAATACTACAAGTAGCAAGATGCTTATCTCACCATGTTTACAGTTAAAGGGCTCTAACTGCACGCGAAAAAAAAACTGTGTGTGCGAATCTCGCACGCGCAGCAAAAATCAACCCAACTGTTTTAGTATATCATCATCTTTTGTTCTTGTCAAGCTTTTTTTGTAACATTTCAACCTGATTTTTGCTACACGGGTTATTTAACCCCGTATCGAGCCTCAAAAGGCGTTTTATAGTTGTTCCCAGAGTGTGTTTTCAAAAGCATAAACCTTGTCAGCAGCTGCAGGAATATGCAAACT
>CAVHXA010000137.1:0-3816 GCA_963639765.1 Oscillospiraceae bacterium
GGCCGTATCGGATGTCAGCGGCATGGCTTTCGCCAAGGTGAAGGTGCTGTTTGATTCGACTATGGTGGCCATATCGCTGGCGGTGTGCCTGCTGTGCATCGGCGGCCTGGGCAGCGTGGGCGTGGGGACCATCATCGCCGCCGTGCTGGTGGGTACGGTGCTGGGCTTTTTCACGAAGCACTTCGCGGCCCGGCGGGATAAGTGGCTGTTCCGGGAGAACGCTCAGGTATAGGCGCGGTTTCGGGAACGGCTGCTGACAGTTATGCGCCGGACAGTCGTGTCTGCATCATGAAATACGGCATTTCTCGCTTTGTGTCGTGTTCAAATGATGCGGCTTGTGCCATACTGACAGCGAAAGGAGGGCATCCGTATGGATCAGATCAGGGTCGGAACATTCCTGAAAGCGCTGCGGAAGGAGAAGAAGCTGACGCAGGAGCAGCTGGCAGAGAAGCTGAATGTGTCCGGCAGGACGGTGTCCCGCTGGGAGACCGGAGTTTCCCAAACTTAAAGATACCACACTAAAAACCCACGCTTACATTACTTCCAAACAACATAATTTTGGAGGTAAACCCTATGAAAGAGCTGATTTCCTGCGAATATAACTTCGATAACTGCTGTGTGGAACTGAAATTCAACGATGGCAGCATGATTGCGATTGATACAATCGCTGTTGAGAACGAAGTTGCCCGTAATGTGTACGAACGGTCAGAGCTTGACTATCTGATCTACAACGCTCCGTTAGAATATGCAGACCTTATCTTAAACGGCGATCCCGAAACATATCTGAAAACTGTTTCAGAATACAAACCTTTAGACTAAAAACGAGCCATGACTGATGTTTGAACAGCGATCGTGGCTTTTTCCTAGGTTTGTCTAAGGTCTACGTTGTATAATTACAATGCGTTGCTGTACCTTTACACGCTACGTTGAAGAAATCGTCACATTTGTGTGTTATAATATATTAAACTCTGCTATAAGGAGGTTATCATGAAGCTCTTATATGCCGAAGACGAACCGGCTTTGTCCGAAGCTGTTGTTGATTATCTTACATACCACAAATACATCGTAGATGCCGTATATGACGGTGCAGATGCCTACGATTACGCTATGTCGGGCGAATATGATGGCATCATTCTCGATATTATGATGCCGAGGCGTGACGGATTGGAAGTATTGTCCTCAATCCGTAAAAATGGATGCAGAACGCCGGTATTACTTTTAACTGCAAAAACACGGGTAGAAGATCGCATCCGGGGCTTAGATACTGGTGCGGACGATTACCTTTCCAAGCCTTTTGACATGGGCGAACTGATTGCCCGAATCCGTGCCATGCTCAGACGGCGGGATGAGTTTCACCCCGATCTGATTCACTTTGGAGACTTAACGTTGAATATGCAGTCCGGCGAGATCAGTGTGGGAGAAATGTCCTTTCAGCTGCCCAAGCAGGAATACCGCCTGATGGAACAGCTCGTTTTTAACAATACGATGTTCATGTCCTCCGAGGATTTGCTTATAAAAGCATGGGGTTACAACACCGAGACGGACATTAACAGCGTTAGGCTGTATATTCCCTATCTGCGGAAACGTCTTACTGCCATGAACTCCAAAGTTGAGATCGTTTCAAAGCGTAACATCGGATATAAATTGGAGTTTCAGCCATGACAAAGACACTAAAAAGAAGATTTGTCATATTTACCATGACGGCAGTTACCTGCCTGCTGGTTTTTATCATTCTTGCTATCAATGGTCTTAATTGGATCATGCTGGATCGCCAGTCCGATGCTATGCTGGATGTCCTTGTAAAATCCGAAGGCGCATTTTATAAAATGAATTTCAGCAGCCCTCCGCCGTTTGCTCCTACACTGGATATGGATAAAATGAAATCTTCTCGTTTCTTCATTGCCTGGAGTGATCGTAACGGCAGCGTTGCAGTGAATGTTGACCAAATATCTGCTGTCGATCAGGCAACTGCAAAAAGCTATGCTTTGGAGGTGTTGAATTCAGATAAAGAAGCCGGACGAATAGACGAATACAAATTTTCTGTCAAAAAAGTAGGAACAGAGCGAGTTATTTTCTTTTTGAATGTCTCCGCACAGGATGAAAGCTTACGAACGGTCATATTCGCATCCACAGCCATAGCGGTGCTGTGTTGGGTGATTCTGCTGATTATTGTTATTCTGCTTTCCGGCAAGGTTATTCGCCCTGTACTGCTTGGTATGGAGAAACAAAAGCAGTTCATCACCAACGCCGGACATGAAATGAAAACGCCTCTTGCCATCATTCAATCCAATAATGACACCATGGCGCTGATCCACGGCGAGAACAAGTACAACGTGCATATCCGCAATCAGACCAAGCGACTGAATGTACTGATGTCCAATCTGCTTACTCTTGCCAAACTGGATGAAGAAATCCCTCTGCCGACAGAAACGGTAAATATCAGCGATGTTACAAGAGAGTTGCTTCCTGTTTACACAGAAGATGCACAGACACGAAACCTTCAGTTCTCTGTGCAGATTGAGCCGGATATTGTCATTCAGACCAACAAGGATAGTTTCTGTCAGATGATGATGATTCTGCTTGACAATTCGCTCAAATATACCCTCGAAAACGGTAATATCCATTTATCGCTTACAAGGAATGGCAAACACATCCGGATTATCGCAGAAAACACCTGTGATCCATCCCTCGAGCCAGACCCAGAGAGACTGTTTGAACGCTTTTACCGTGGGGATGCTGCTCGTACACAGAAAAAGGAACCCTCCGGTTATGGTATCGGCTTGTCGGCGGCTCGTACTATTTGCGAGAACTTTGGTGGCAAGCTGACAGCGGAATATTCCTCTGCCGACAACATCCGTTTTATCGCCAGATTTTAGAGTTCAATAAATGTTCACAAACCTTCCCGTGTTCATTCACACATGGGAAGGTTTTTCTAATGTAGCTCATAGGTTGACCAGGTATAATGGTAGCCATAGAAAGGAGGAATGCCGCTTTGCAATTCAGACATGAAGTAAAACATGAGATCAGCAATCACGATATGCTGATTCTGCGGCAAAGGCTTCGGGCAGTGATGAATCCGGACATTCATGCCGTAAACGGACGATATGAAATACGAAGTTTGTATTTTGACAACCTTGACGATAAAGCCCTCAGAGAAAAACTGGACGGTGTGAATATCCGCGAAAAGTACCGTATTCGCCTGTATAACAATGATCCTTCCATTATTCATTTGGAACGTAAATTCAAATACGGTGGACTTGGCTATAAAGATTCCGCCAATTTAACTCTGGAACAGGCGCAGTCAATTGTGGACGGTCACATTGATTGGATGTCCCGAAGTATCGACGAAGTAATCATCGGCTTTTATACCCGTATCCGAAACGAGGGATTGAAAGCCAAGGTTATCGTGGACTACATTCGTGAACCGTTTATCTTTGCCCCTGGCAATGTCCGTGTCACGCTGGATTATGGGATTCGTACCAGTATGAGCTGTACAGATTTTCTCAATCCAGACTGCATGACAGTCCCCATCATGGATTCGCCCTGCATTCTTGAAGTAAAATGGGACAACTACCTGCCCGATGTCATCCGGGATGCTATACAGCTTGATGGCAGGCACAGTACAGCTTTTTCCAAATATGCCGCCTGCCGTATGTATGATTAGGAAACAATAAAAACAAAGGAGCATCAAATATTATGACTTTCAACGATATTTTCAAGTCCAGTTTTCTGGAAAACGTATCCTCCATCAGCGTCCTGGACATGCTGCTGACCATCGTGCTGTCCTTCGGCATCGGTCTTTTCATCTTCCTCATT
>CAVHXA010000138.1:0-3768 GCA_963639765.1 Oscillospiraceae bacterium
GTCCTTCTGTTCCTTCACTCTATGGTCAGCGGCTCTGCTCTCTTTTGGCGTGGTCGGAAGGAGAGAGCAGTCCTGCCAGTTCGGATGCGCTGTCAGTACGGTATCCGGGTCAAGCCAGTCGCCCTCGATTACCTCACAGAAATATTCTCCGTTGGCTGGACAGGTCGGCCAGTACATCAGCTGCTGCGGAGAGAAAGAGCAAGGGTCAAGCATATCAATGAAACCGTTGTCCGCGGCATAATATCTTGCCACAGCATTGAACTCGTCCGGCGTCATATCACGGGTGACCGGGATTACCATTCTGGCTCTCGGATTTGAAGGCGTATGGCTGTGAGTGGTATAGACGCAGCCCTTGTTGTGGATATGAATCTCTGTAAGGAACTCCATATTGATGTTGTCGAGGTCGTATACCAACATGGAGCGACATACCACCTTGTTTGCCTGCCTGCGGTTATCACGAAGATGCCCCGCGACGAAACCGCCCTTGTCCTTGATATCGTCACGCTGTCCCTTGGGCAACTTCGGATATTCCTCTGCCGTTTCGGAAGTGCGGATAGGCTGTCTTAACTTTTCGCAAAGCTCATCGAACCGTATGGTTTTGTTTGACCAGAACTTTGCCTGTCTTGAGTTTCCGTAAGCAATTTTTAAATCACGCATTTTGTTTTACCTCCTCACATGCTTCGTTGAAAAAACGCAGCCGATAATTTTTCCATTTAGCTCTGCGGATTTCCGCGTCCATACCGGCAGATATGTGGCTGCCGAACACCCACACCTCGGAGCATTTGCTCATAAGCGCGTTGCCGAAAAGCAGTCCGAGCTGTCGCTCTTTGGGATTGTCGTCATTGAGAAACTGCGGAAAAAGCAGATGCGGTGTAAAGGGAATATATCCGCTGTCCACGGCAAAACGACTGTATTTTCGAGCGTTTTCGACATTCTCCGATACATCTCCTGCATAGGGAGAGCAGATGTATACGATAGGCCGAAACGCACGGAGCGCCTTTTCCTCTTTCTCTATGGCTGTCAAAGCCTCATAAACTGTTGGGTCATAATAACCTTCATCGTTAAATTTATTCATGATATTTCCTCATCAGTCTTTTTTATAAAATTCTGTTTCATATCCGTCGGCGCGAAGCTGCAGTCCCTTTGCCCAGGGCGGAGTCCTGCCCATCTGTTCACAGACTGCCTGCAATGACATTCGGCGATCGGCTTCGATGACCAGCTCGTCGTGTATGTGCATGACGATGTTGCAGTGGCTGAGCGTCTTCATGGCATAGCAGAGAATATCCCGGGCGGTAGCCTGCACGATGTTTTCCACAAATTTAGGGCCATAGCTTTCAAGTCGCTCCCACTTTTTCGTAGCGCCGATGCCTTCATAGGTGATACATGTTCCACCGAATTTGTTTTCTCCGATTCTCGGCTTCACATAGGCAAGATTTCTGCCGGAAGGGAGCGTGATGAACAGCATCCCGCTTCGGTAAGAGAATACGATGCCGTGCGTTTTTGTAGTGGTTTTATGAGTAACCGCATCCGTAACCGCCCGGTCGACTGCCCACCAGAACTGCTCAATTTTCGGATTGGCCTGTCGCCAAGCTGCTACCAGAGGCGGCAGTTCATCTATGGTCAATCCCATCTCCAAAGCACCCATGGCTTTCAGCGCACCGACGGAGCCGCCGTATCCGCAGTTGTGGACGAGATGCCCCGATACGGTAAAACGGTGATGCTGTCCGGCATCTCGTATGTCATAAAGTCGAGCCGTGCGGATATGGTTTTCCGCTTCTCCATGCTGATTATTTCCACCCAGCCGTATCGGTTGCCTACCATTTCCGGTTTGTACGAGACGTGCGCTGCAGGAGGCGGCGACTCCAAGCTGTATCGGCTGCGATTGCCCTTCGACCCAAACGAGATGGTCTGCGGTTGCTGTGAGCCCTTCATAGGTAATTACCTCCCTTCGGCCTTTGTAAATCACTCCGCCGTGAGACACCCAGCTTTCGCCGTCCCACAGTTTCATTGTCGTTGTCACTTCTTCAATTGGGACAAGTCCTGCATCCGTAAGCACGAGCTGCCCTTCGGCAATACAGGCCAATTCCGCAATTTTGCCTTTCTGCCGGAGATGACCGTTAATTCCGTGCTTTTCCACGGGAACACCGAACATCTGAGATGCCGATTGGCAATAGATATCACCGCCGCGTTTGAACAGTTCCATACGCCATGTTTCTCCCGCATACCACGCAATGACTCGTGCTTCAATCGCTGAGAAGTCCGAAACAATGAATTTGCGGTCACCCTGTGGCACGAATGCTGTGCGGATAAGCTGAGAGAGTGTATCCGGCACATCTTCGTATAAAAGCTCTACGGCCTCAAAGTCACCGGACCTCACAAGGGAGCGAGCCTCTGCCAAATCCTCAAGATGGTTTTGGGGTAGATTTTGCATTTGAATTATGCGTCCGGCCCATCGCCCGGTACGGTTGGCACCATAAAACTGAAACATACCTCTGGCACGTCCATCGGCGCACACAGCGGTTTCCATCGCCTGATACTTTTTCACCGAGGATTTGGCAAGCTGCTGCCGAAGACTGAGAACCGTCTGCAGTTCCGGCGGTGCCGTTTTGAGTAGCTCTGCCACAGCTTTTTTACCAAGAGTGTCAGTCTCCATGCCGTTATCCGAAAGCCATTGTTTTATTTGCTGCACGGAGTTGGGGTTATCCAGATCGGTCAGTTCCTGCATTGCCTGCGTCAATTCTGCGCGGGAGCGGCCGTCCATTTGAATAGCCTGTCGCACAAGCTCCATATCCAGAGCAACACCACGGTCGTTGATTTCCTGATCAATGTGGTATTCATCCCATACGCTGTCCGGCACAGGATATTTACTAAGCCGGGCTTGAATGGACATTTCGGTTTCCACATCGCGGATGTTATATTTTTTGAAAGCCATCCACTTGTCCGGAGCGTGCTTTGGTAGATTGCGTGTGCGCTGACCGTTTGCATTTGTGGGTGCGCAGGGCTGGCAGAAATATCTCACAAGGTCTTTGCCTTCGGAGAGCTTCTGCTTTTCAAGTCCGAGCACGGCACCGACTCCTTCCAGTGAAAGCGGCAGTCCCATTGTTGCGGCCCAGACCATAGAGCAGTGCCAGCTTTCAGGGTCGAGATAATTGCCGGTGGGATAACCGAGAAATCTGGAAAGGCATACTCGTTCAAAGGAAGCGTTGAAAGCCCATTTGATAACGGAATCATCTTCAAGCGCGGCGATAACCTCAGCGGGAATCTTTTCTCCGCAGGCGAGATCGACCTGTTGTACGTCGCCGCCATCTACGCTATAGGCAAAGAGCAGGATTTCAAATACGGGAGACTCTACATAGCGATAGACACCGGTTTTCGCAAGGTTCTGATCGCTATAGGTCTCAATATCTATACTGAGTGTTTTCATTTACACTGTTCCTTCCAATAGCCCACAAGGGTGGCAGGATTATACCCACCACCCACGGGTTGTTATTTTGATTTGAGTTTCTTCATGCGGACTGTGTGGTATTCTGCATCACGGATAGCGCGCTCTTTTTCAAGCTGTTGTTTTTCTTCCTCCCATTTGGCGTTGCGCTTTTTGGACTCGCGGTCGTCAAGGAAGCCGATGACAGATTGGAGAAGCCAGAAGATGGACAGACCCAGACAAAGGCAGAGAATCACAATGCAGAGAATGAAAGCTGTTGTACTCATTGCTCGAGCCTCCTGTTAATTCAGAAACTCATCATCGTCATCTGTCGCAAAGTCAGACTC
>CAVHXA010000139.1:0-3767 GCA_963639765.1 Oscillospiraceae bacterium
TTGAGAATTATCAATTCCACCCGTTCACGGACAAAATCGAGGTGGCCGTATGAATGCAGCTGTGCGGACGGACGGAAAAAACGGGCTTTTCGCCGTTTCGGGCCGCGGGGCGGCCGCCGGACACAGGGGCAAAACCCCCGCCGCGGTATAGCCCATGCAGGCGATTGTAAACATCTGCGAAAACGGCGGCATCGGCAGAGACGGACAGCTTCTGGTCAGTCTGCGGCAGGATCTGCGCCGCTTTGCGAGGCTGACCGCCGGCGGCACCGTGATCTACGGGCGCAAAACGCTGCAGACCTTTCCGGGCGGGCAGCCGCTGAAAAACCGGACCAACCTGCTGCTTTCGACCACGGCGCAGCCGGTCCCCGGTCTGCAGGTCTTTCGCGAAACGGCAGAGCTGCGGCGGTATCTGGTGCTGCACGGGCTGATGGGCCGGGCCTGGGTGGTCGGCGGGCAGAGCGTATACCGTGCGCTGCTGGACTGGTGCAGCCGTCTGGAGCTGACCGAAACGCAGGGCAGCTTTGCCGCGGACGCCTTTTTCCCAAAGCCCGGGGCCGGGCAGGGCTGGGAGCTTGCGGCCTTCAGCGGGCCGCTGCACGAGGGCGGGCAGAGCTTTTGCTACAAAACGCTGCTGCGGCGCCAAAGCGCCGTGGTCTTTGATCTCGACGGCACGCTCTGGGACGCGACCGGGCAGATTCTGCCGGCGTGGAACCGCGTGCTTGCCGAATACGGCCGAACGATTGCGCCGGAGGAGTTTTGCGGCTTTATGGGCAAAACCGCTGCCGAGCTGGCTCGGCTTGTGCTGCCCGGGCTGCCGCCGCAGGAGGGAACGGCCGTTGTGGATCGCTGCTGCCGCGAGCAGCTTTCGGATCTGGCGGTTTGCCCGGGGCGGCTCTATCCCGGTGTGCGCGAGATGCTGCACACGCTGGCGCGCAGCCATCGTCTGATGCTGGTGAGCAACTGTCAGGACGGCTATGTACAGGCCTTTCTGGATGCCCACAATCTGTGGGACTGCTTTGAAGACGTGGAAATGCACGGGCGCACCGGGCTGAGCAAGGCCGAAAACATCCGGCTGGTGCTGCGGCGCAGCGGCATACAAAGGGCCGTATACGTGGGCGACACGCCGGCAGACGCCGAGGCCGCGCGACAGGCCGGAATCGACTTCATCTGGGCAGGCTACGGCTTCGGGCCGCGTCCCGACTGCCGCGCAGAGGCTCTGTCTCCCGCGGACCTTCCTGCCCGGATTTCCTGATGAAAACTGCTGCCCCACCCCCTTCCCTTGCCCGGGCCCGAACCGCTTCGCTGATGGAGGTCCCTGCGGGGCTTTGCCTCCCTCCGGGAGGCGCGGTTTTTTCGACTGGAAATGTACCCTCTCCGTGTCCAATTTTAGCTTACCAGTCCAAGAGGGAAAACCATCTGCCCCTCCGGAAGAGGGGTGAAACATCCTGCCTCTCCAATCGGAGCGGATAAAACCACATGTCCCCGTGGAACGGGGACATCCCCACCCCCTGACCCCCTCCCGGCGGGAGGGGGAACCTGACGGAGGTCCCTGCGGGGCTTTGCCTCCCTCCGGGAGGCGCGGTTTTTTCGACTGGAAATGTACCCCCTCCGTGTCCAATTTTAGCTTACCAGTCCAAGAGGGAAAACCATCTGCCCCTCTGAAAGAGGGGTGAAACATCCTGCCTCTCCAATCGGAGCAGATAAAACCACGGTCCCCGTGGAACGGGGACGTCCCTCCCCCCTCTTTGCCCCCTCCCGCCGGGAGGGGGTTGGGGGTGGGCATCCGCCTGCCGCAGGCAGGCCACATTTGGCAGTGTGTGCTTTACAAGTGCCCGGGATTCGGGTATAATGGGCATATTTCGATGCGGGCGCAGTGCGGCCCGACAGGGGAGGTTATCGCAGTGGAAGACGCCACCATCAAATTCACCGTTTACGACGACAGCAGCCTTGAGATGAAAAAGATCCTGCAATCGGTCTATGCCGCGCTGTCCGAAAAGGGCTATCACCCTGTCAACCAGATTGTCGGCTATCTTTTGTCCGAGGATCCGACCTATATCACCAACTACAACGGGGCCCGCGCCCTGATCTGCCGGCTCGACCGCGACGAGCTTCTGCAGGAGCTGGTCCGGCACTATCTGTTCGACTGAAGCCCCATAAAGTGTCCATCCACGCGGGAGGGGCGGGGAATCTCTGCGCAAAATCAGTCTTGACAAAACGGAAACAATACATTACAATTTGTAATATTCAAAGGGGGAGCACTATGCCCGAAGAAAACAAGGTCCTCACCTACCGGGGCCGTCCGCTCATGCGAAAGGACTCTCTGCTGTACTACGGCAGCATGGCGGACAAATACATCATCATGATGCAGATTCTGCAGACCGAGCCGCGCAACGGCATCGAGGTAGCCACAAAGGTCAGCGTACAGCTGCAGCGCACCGAGCAGGGCGTACGCAGCCGCGACCGCATCATCAAGCGCACCGAGAAAGACGGCATCTATACCGCTCTCGACGTGGGCAGCGTGTGGCTCGAGCGTGCCCTGAGCGCGAAATAGTCTTTTCGGGCCGGTATCTCTGCCGGCTGAAGGGGGCTTTTGATGAACAGAAAAATCCGACTTTCCGCACTGGCTCTTGTGCTTGCGCTGCTGCTTTCCACGGTTGCCGGCGCGGCCTATGCACCGAGCGAGCCCAGAGTTCTGGGTGTGGCCACGGTTCTGGTTTCCGGCCAGCGTCTGCGGACCGAGCCGACCGACAGCGCACAGGCACGCACAGCGGTCAACGCGGGCACGCCCGTCCTGATTCTCGAGCAGACAGGCAGCTGGTATCTGGCCTGCTACGACGGTGAGATCGGCTACATTCCCGCCGAATATCTCAGCTTCGGCACGGTTTCCGCCATCGACCTCGGCACGGGCTATATCCGATACGACCAGGTAAATGTCCGCACACAGCCGAGCACGGCGGGAGAGATTGCCGCCACGCTGCGCAGCGGCACGGCCGTGAACGTAACGGGCATATGCAACGGCTGGTACCGCATCGCCGACGCCACCGAAGCCGACATCGGCTTTGTCCGCAGCGACCTTCTCGTGCTCGAAACCATGCCCAAGGACAGCGACGAAAAGCTGCTGCTCGACACGGGCGACCTCAGCGAAAACGAGCTGAGCACCATCTATGTCACGCGAACGGCAGACGACGAGATCGTGCTTGTTACCGGCGAGGCCGAGAGCACCATCACCGCGGGCGACACGGTCACCGACGAGGCCGTAAGCCTGATCAACTACGCCTTTACCTTTATCGGCACGCCCTATGTCTGGGGTGCAAACGGGCCCTCGAGCTTCGACTGCTCCGGCTTTGTCAAATACGTCTACGCCCATTTCGGCTACAGCATGCACCGCGTAGCCAACGACATGCTCTACAACGACGGCGTGTGGGTCGAGCGGGCCGATCTCCGGCCGGGTGACGTGATCTTCTTCGGCAACACCTACGCCTCCTCCGAAACGGCGACCCACGTTGGCATCTACATCGGCGACGGGCAGTTCGTACACGCCTCCTCAAGCAGGGGTGTCACGGTCTCCAGCCTCGACAGCACCTACTACTCGCCGCGTTTTGTCGGAGCAAAGCGCCTGATCGGACAATAACCCCACCCCCTCCCGTGCCCGGGCCCGAACCGCTTCGCTTTCGTTCGGGCTCCGGAATTTTGCGGTCGGCTGCAGCGCACTCGCTGCGCTCGCACGTTTGCCGCCCGGGCAGGATTTTTGCCGACGTACACGCCGC
>CAVHXA010000140.1:0-3752 GCA_963639765.1 Oscillospiraceae bacterium
GAAAAATATGCTACAAGCTTCTTGCTCATGATATTGTCCTCCTTATGTCACTCATTTCTTACTTCGTCACCAAATCCAACAAGCTCTGGTAGCTGTCCACCACATCATAGACAACATCGCCATTGCTGATTGCCTTGAAGTGCTCCCGTGCGCAGTGGATCTTTGATTCCTCAATCAGCCGCAGCTGCATGGAGGACATAGAACCTTTTGTCTCAGCAACAAAATAAATGTGCTTTACAGTGCCCTCATAGAAGGCAATCGCCCAGTCTGGGTTATAGTGACCAACCGGTGTGGAGATATAGAATCCGTCCGGCAACTTCACATAAACAGCCACATTGGTGTTGGTGTCCAGCTCTGTAGCAAACTTATGCTCGTTGTCGGAATCGTAAACGATATGGTCGTACAGATGCTTCTTTGCCTTCATCGCATTTACGCCGAGCCGTCCCTTGATGGTCGGATCAGTGAAGACATCCGTTCCGTAGCGGTCATCCATCACGTCATAGGTAATATGCTCGATAATCGCCGTTGCCTTTTCGTCGTTGATAAGAGCAGCCGCCTTGATGATAAACTCCTCCGGATTGTCTTTGAACTGGTTGAACACGCTCGGCTGGATCCCCTGCAAAATACGAATGATTGCCTTACGTGTCAGCTTTGTTTCATCCACCATCTTACCAATCAGGTCATATTTCACACTGCTACTTACAGAGATCGTATGACCATAGCTGCCGGACTCCTCCTTCACAAAAGAAGCACCGCTTGCAAGCTCTTCTTTGGATTTAATCTGCTCCATGCTGCCGATTTCAACCTTGAAGAATATTTTTGATATGCGCAGTTTTCGGTCAAGTGAGCTGATAGCTTTCTGTATAAGCTCCTCCGTATCGAAGTCCACCACATATACAGTCTTGGCGTTGATCTTTGACCACAACGCTTTGAATTCTGGCATGGCAAGCTTGTCCTCGTCCACATGCAGTTCTACATTATTGCTGCGGGCATTCTCTGGCATCATGGACTTGCCGTCGTAGATAGAGTCGATGATCTCAATAACGGATGCGGCAGAATCAGCCACTTCTTCTGCAATCTTGATCTCGCCGTTTGCCTTGTCGGCATAGTATTTATCTGTGAGAACACCCTTCTTGTCGATATAGCCGTTTACAATCAGGTCAAACTGGATTGCCCTTGCGGTATCTGCATCAACAACCTGTTCGTTGCCCTTATCATCTTTGATTACCTTGCCTTCAAACAGCTCCGCTGTGACGGCACGGGGACGATCTGCTACAGCCTCGGCAATTTCTGTCTGCAAGCCCTTGGCAAAGCTTTCGTAGCTTTCGCTGGCGATAACCGTCAGCACATTTACATTATGTACGTCGTTGCCCAGTACATTGGTGTCCATACGTTCACCGTCCTGGTTGACGCACAAACGCAAACCTCGTCCAACTTCCTGACGCTTGCGTACCTCGCTGGAGCTCTGCTTCAGCGTACAAATCTGGAACACATTCGGGTTATCCCAGCCCTCACGCAAAGCGGAGTGGGAGAATATAAAGCGAACCGGAGAACGCTTCGGATCGCGATCCAAGAGCAGCTCCTTGTTCTTCATAATCAGATCGTAAGCATCCACATCATCGGTTGTGGTTTCCTTGCGCCCTACCTTGGAATCAATCATCTTGCCCTTTTTGTCGATGGAGAAATAACCGGCATGGGTCTTCTCCGCAGGGATAGAGGACAAATACTTCAGATAGTCATCCTCGCCAATACCGATCTGCATATTGTTAATCACGTCGTTGTATTCTTCCTCAAACATCTGCGCATAAGCGCCATTCAATGCCTGACCGGCCTCGTCATAAACGCGGTACTTTGCCACCTCGTCAATGAAGAACAGTGACAGCACCTTGATGCCTTTATAAAACAGCTCACGCTCGCGCTGAATATGGGATAGAATCGTCTCACGAATCTGAATACGGCGCAGCTGATCTTCACTGACTTTGCCAATGACGTCACCAGCGTAAATCTTAATGCCATTAACAAATTCCACAGAGTCATCGCGCCCGTCAATATGAGAAACAATGAAGTTGTTCTTGTATTCCTCCATGTTGCCGGAGTTATCGTATAGGTTGAAACCCTCGGAAACTGTGCGGGTAACCTTGCGGATACCGCTTGCGCCCTTTACATCAAACTGAATAGTGGCCGTAGGCGCAGCTTTGGAAAGATTGATGCTTTCCAAATAGACATAGCTTTCCGTTGCCGTACTTCCGGATTCCGAAATACCCTTTACGGCAATCTTCTTAACAAGCCGCTTGTTGTATGCCTCCATGGCGTCCAGACGGTAAACCATGTTGTAAATGCTGTCGCTCTTGTGAGTTGCGGAATAACGCAGCGTCATCAAAGGATTGAACTGCTTCAGGTTCTCCTTTGTCTGCTTACCCTCGACAGACTGGGGTTCATCAATAATCAATATCGGGTTTGTTTTCGCAATAATATCAATCGGACGGCGGGAACGAAACTCGTCCAGCTTCATGGTAATCCGGCGTGCATCCTTGCCTTTGGCATTAAAAGCCTGAGAGTTGATAATCATCGCGCAGATGGAATTATCCGATGCAAAACGGTCAATCTCCGTCAGCTGAGCAGAGTTATAGATGAAGAAGCGCACCTTCTTGCCATATTCCTCGGCAAAGTGCTCCTGTGTCACCTGAAAGGACTTGTATACGCCCTCGCGGATAGCAATGCTGGGCACAACCACAATGAACTTGCTCCATCCATAGGCCCGGTTCAGCTCATACATGGTCTTGATGTAGGTGTAAGTCTTGCCGACACCGGTCTCCATCTCAATGGTCAGGTTATAATGTCCCTCCAGTTTTGCAGACGGCTTCAACTGATTGGCTCGCTGAATTTTTTGCAAATTTTCCAGAATGATACGGTCGTTCAGCTCCAGTACAATCTTGTGGTTGCTCCAGCCAGTAAAATCCTCATCCTCTGTAAGAGTATGCTGATAACCAACCTCATTACCGCGATCCATCATGTAGGAAGGAGTCAGATAAGGTTGTCCGGCAAATACATCCACTACTGCCTTGGCAGCATCGGCCTGGAACTTTTGATGTTTGAATCTTAGCTTCATAGCTTTGGCCTCCTTAGATTACTTTCACAGATGTATCCGGTGCCATGAGCTTGAAGATTTCCTCCACATTGATCTTTGCGGGGCTTCCGGCAAAACTACTGTCGCGGAACACAGCGCGCAAGGGCTGCATCTTGGCAATGGTCTTAATGACGCTGTCGGGGATATTTTCATCAAAGCAGGCAATCAGATCTCCGTCATTGTAGTTATGCACGGTGCAGCCCTCGATATTCTCAGACTTATACGGCAGTGACAACGGCAAGCCCCATTCCAAAAGGCAACCAAACAGCAGATCAAGGTCATTGCGGTCGTCCTTGATGTTACTTTCCAACATGGTAAGCAAATTCTGGCTGTACTCCGCCGGGGCGTAATACACGTCCTTCATGTTGGTATCGTCCAGCTTCAGGACACGGAAACCACCGTCAAACTGTGCATCCGGATGCTCCTCAGCAATTTTCTTCGCCGCACGACGGATGCGCTCTTTGCCTATTTCGCAGATGTTAGGATAGCCAGCCTTGTAGGCTTCGCTCTTTTCGTCGCAAGGCTCTGGCAACTGCACCATAATGAACTTCCTGACAGCTTTATCTTGTCCATTCTGTTCCATCACCGCATGAGCTGTTGAAGCAGAACCAGAAAAGAAATCCAA
>CAVHXA010000141.1:0-3715 GCA_963639765.1 Oscillospiraceae bacterium
ACGGTATCGGCAGGCGTCTGCTTGACAAACTCCGTGTAGTAGTTGCGGCCGGGGCGTGCACCGTCGCAACCAGCAACCAAGAAGAAGTGCCGGATAGCGCCGGATTTGACCGCCTCGATGACCTGATCCGCCACGCCAAGCACCGTGCCGCGGGCAAAGCCGGTCATGACCGTGCTGCCGCCGTTAATGCCGGTGAAAGGCTTGTCCTCGGAATAACCGCCCAGCTCCAGAGCCTTTTCGATCACCGGGGTGAAGTCTTTATCCTCTCCGATATGTGTTATTTCGGGGTAGGATACCACCGCCGTTGTGAACACGCGATCGGCATAGCTTGCTTTCGGCGGCATCAGACAGTTGGTGGTGAACAGCACCGGCGCGGGAAGCTCCGCAAATTCTTTTTGCTGGTTCTGCCATGCCGTGCCGAAATTGCCCTTGAGGTGGGAATACTTTTTCAGCTCGGGATAGGCGTGAGCGGGCAGCATTTCACCGTGGGTGTAGATATTGATGCCCTTGCCCTCGGTCTGCTCCAGTAGCTGCTTCAGGTCGTGGAGGTCATGGCCGGTTATGACGATGAACGGCCCCTTTTCCACGGTCAGCGGAACGGTAACAGGCACAGGCGTTCCGTAGCTTTCGGTGTTGGCCTTGTCCAGAAGCTCCATGCACTTGAGGTTTTTCTCGCCGACCTCCATCACGACAGGCAGCAGCTCGTCCATGCCCCAATCCTCGCCGACGGCAAAGAGTGCCTTGGCAAAGAAGCGGTTCACCTCATCGTCGGTGTAGCCCAGCACCATGGCGTGATGAGCATAGGCGGCCATACCGCGTATGCCGAAGAGAATGAGAGATTTGAGACTGCGCACATCCTCCTGTGCGTTCCAGACGTTCTCCATATCGTAATCATCCGTGCGTCCGCACGCAGAAGCGCAGCCGGAGCAGTCGGGAACGAAGCGCGCCTTTTCCTCGTGCACCCGATCGATCAGTTCGCGGATGGTCTTTTCATTGAAGTTCACATTTGTAATGGTGGTAAACAGCCCCTCGATCACCAGGCGCCATGTACCCTCATTCACATCCGGAGCATTGCCTACCGCACGCGACAGCCCGACCAAAGCGCCGGTCAGCTCGTCCTGAAGCTTCGCCACATCGGCGGTTTTTCCGCAGACACCTGCTTTTCCCGTGCAGCCGGTGCAGCCGGCCGTCTGTTCACACTGAAAACAAAACATTTTTTTATCCATCTTGAAATCCTCCCTTTACATTTAATCAAGTATATTTCCATCCGTGGAAATGGTCACGACCTGCCACGGAATAAATTTCCCGCTGTTCTGCAAAGCAGTTTTCGCTGCGTGCTCCAGTCCGCCGCAGCAGGGGACCTCCATGCGTACTATGGTCACGCTCTTAATGTCGTTATTTCGAATGATCTCGGTGAGCTTTTCGGAATAATCCACACTGTCGAGCTTCGGGCAGCCTACCAGCGTGATATGTCCCTTAATGAACCGCTCGTGGAAAGCGGCATAGGCGTAAGCCGTGCAGTCGGCAGCAATGAGCAGCTTCGCGCCGTCAAAATAAGGCGCGTTCACAGGGACGAGTTTAATTTGTACCGGCCACTGGGAAAGACGGCTTTGCACCGCAGCCGGGGCAGCCTCAGCGCCTGACTGCTCCGTGCGCTGAATGGTTTTCATCCGTGTTCCGGGGCAGCCGCCGGGAAGACGCATCCCCGCCTGCTGCATTTTCTTCTGTTTATTTGCCAGCACCGCCGCTTCGTCATATGCGGCAGCCTCGCGTTCCACAAAGGAGATCGCCCCGGTAGGGCAAGCCGGCAGGCAGTCACCCAAACCGTCGCAGTAGTCATCCCGCATCAGCTTTGCCTTGCCGTCCACCATGGCGATAGCGCCCTCGTGACAAGCGGCGGCACAGGCACCGCAGCCGTTGCATTTATTCTGATCGATCTCGATGATCCTCCGTTTCATTTCTATACCTCCTTGCTTTTGTGGCTCGATTATAGTACACTTAAATCAACAAGTCGGTTGAATTTTCTACGAAAGAGGATTTTATGAAAGATTTTTTACCTGTTATCCGTTCTGCTCAGCTTTTCTCCGGTATATCTGCGGAGGAGCTGACCGCGATGCTCTCCTGCCTCAAAGCAGAAAAAAAGGACTTCCCGAGAGACGGCTTTGTGCTGCGCGCCGGCGATACGGCGGACTCGATCGGCCTTGTGCTGGCGGGGACTGTTCTGATCATTCAGGAGGATATTTGGGGAAACCGAAATATCCTTTCAAAAGCGGGGCCGGGACAGGCTTTTGCCGCCGCATATGCCTGCGTCCCCGGCGCCAAACTGAATATGAGCGTCATAGCGGAAACGCCGGTCACTGTGATGTTCCTGAATGTATCGCGCATCCTGAATGTGTGCCCGTCTGCCTGCTCGCACCACAGCCGGATTATTCGGAATCTGCTTGGCGAGTTGGCGGGAAAAAGCCTGAACTTGAACGAAAAGCTCACGCATATGGGACAGCGCGGCACACGGTCTAAGATCATGTCCTACCTTTCCGCAGAGGCGCAGCGGCTCGGAAAATACGAATTTGATATTCCGTTTTCAAGGCAGCAGCTTGCGGATTATCTCGGTGTCGAGCGCAGCGGACTGTCGCTGGAGCTTGGAAAGATGAAAAAGGACGGTGTTCTCGATTATCGCAAGAACCACTTTATTCTGCGCATATAACAGCTGTCAGAATTACGTCTCTTTGCCTCGAAGGAACGGTTATTTTGTTAGAATAGCCATAGCCGTTCTTTTTTCTTGCAATCGGAGGAATGGTATTATATAATCCATGTAATCTTTGTGAAGTGTTCACCATTTCACCAAAATGATGGAGGTAACAAGGAATGGCAGAGGAGAGAAAGCTGATAGTCAAGGTCGCGAAAATGCTGACCGACTGCATGGACGCAAAAACGGGACTCGTGAAAATGGATTCGAATCGTCCGGAGTACCGGATGCTCGACACGCTGCTTACAGACGAAATGGCGGAGCTTATGCTGAAAATGGGCAGACGCAAGCCGACGACCGCAGCAGCGCTTGCCGAAAAAACAGGTTGGGATGAGGAGCGTGTACAGACGCTGCTCGACGAACTGTCGGAGATAGGCATAGTTGAGTATAACCGACATAACGCCGATAGGCACAAGCAGTATGTTGTGCCCATCTTTGTCGTCGGCAGCTGCGAGAATCTTGTGCTTAACAAAAAATTGCGAGAGAAGCACCCCGAGGTCGCTGAATTTTTCTATCAGATGGGCTATCTGCCGCTGAAAATGATATCCCACATGGTGCCGCCCGGCGGCAGCGGACTCGGCTTCCACACGGTTCCGGTCGAGAAGGCCATACCCAAGGAGAGCAGCTCGTTGAGTATAGAGAAGCTTTCCTACTGGCTGAAAAAATACGAAAAGCAGCTTGCGATCTGCGATTGCTGCTGCCGCACCGCCATGATAATGCGCAACGAGGGTTGCGGCGAGCTGCCGTACAAGGGCTGCATCGCACTCGGCGATTATGCCGACTACCTGATCGAGACGGACAGGGCAGAGAGAGCCACGCTCGACGAGGTGCTCGCACTGCTTCAGCGTTCCGAGGACAACGGTTTTATGCATCAGGTCACAAACGGCGACGGCGGCGATGACATTTTTGCCATCTGCAACTGCTCCGTCGGCAACTGCTTTGCTCTGCGCTGCTCGCAGCTTTTCAATA
>CAVHXA010000142.1:0-1677 GCA_963639765.1 Oscillospiraceae bacterium
TTGCCGGTCTGGAAGCCCATGTTCTCCACTGCGTCGTAGATGGCGCGGATGACGGTGGGGCTGGTATAATGGGCGTTGAGGGTGGAGGCGCGAGCGGCGGCGTATTCCTCTGGGGTGAGCGCGGCGTACAGCTCCGCAAATTCGTCCTTCCAGTTGTCCTTGCTTTCGTCAAAAGCGTCCGCAAGCCCGCCCCAGCCGACGTAGCGGGATAGGATCTCCTGCTGCTCGGAAGTGGCCTGCAAGCCCTCAAATTCCAACTCCTTCAGAAGATTGATCGCAGCCATATTCGCCCGGAATTTGCCCTTTGCACCGCCGTAGCCCAGCTCGTCATCGGTGATGCGGAAGTTTTCTGCGTTCCGGCGAAGATTGTCCTTGTACTCATCGTACATGGCTTTTTCGGCGGCTTCACGGTTGGGGAAGGTCTGCCACTCGCCGCCTACCTGCACGGAAATGGGATTGGCGTCCACGACCTCCTCAAAAGATGGAGGCTCCGGCTCGTCAAAGCTCAGGGTGCGAATCTCCACATCATAGGGCAGTCCGTTTTTGTTGCCGGGATAAACCGCCACGGTTTCCTCGGTGTAAGAGGGTTTTGGTTCTTTTTCGGGGACAGCCGTATTCTCTGCGGAGGTCTTTTCCGGCTGCGGATACCGCTCCATGAGCCGTGCGAAGCTCTCCCTGCTCTCCGCATGGGAGATGGGATAGAGAAGCGACGGGTCACGGAGAGAAATATCAAAGAGGCCGATGCGCTCGATGGTAAAGGGCTTGCCGTCCTCCGGATACACCGTATCGCCCACGGAATATGGGAACGGTTCTTCCTGCGGGGCAGGAGCCGCTTCGGGAGCCTCTGTAACTGCTTCCTTTGGTTCATGCCAGCGGTATTGTTCTATATCCTCATCTGAAACATGAATGAGGTCACTGAAATCGAGGCTTTCCAGCTCGTTGGCAATAAACTCCTGCAAAGAGCCGTACTGCCGGGTTTCCAGATGCTCGTCATCCAGATAGCGCTCCAGCCGGAAATTCACAAGGTCGATGTTCACCTGAATGGGAATCTCATCGTCGGTGACGGTGGTGTAGGCGACGCCGATCTTCGCGGGGTCGCTGAAATCTGCCTCTGAGCCGTATTCGCTCCGGCAGAAGTCGGAGATCAGCCCCTTTGCACGCTCTAAAAGCGCCTGCTCCGCCTGTCCTTGCAGCTCCAGCCGGTACGCCTCCGCCTGCCATTCGCTTGTAAATTCCTCGGTCACGCCGTCTGCGTCCACATAGTAGCCGAGGGTCTCGTCGTCCCACACGGCGTACAGGGTACGGAAGCCCCGGTCAAGGCTTACCACATGGAATCGGTCTGCGGGGATAATGGTTTCTGCGGTCGGCTCACGTCCCGCTACCTCTGCGTGCGCCCGTTCATCCGGGTAATCGCCGTAGATACGCAGATACTTCCGTGTCTGCTGGTCGTAGATGGCTGCGCCGTCATACGCAAAGCCGTCGCTTCCCATCGTGCCGTCCACATAACCCTGTGCGGCTTTTTCTGCTTCTTCCAGCGTTTGATAGTCCTGTTTCTCATCAAAGCCGTTTTCAAAGTGATGATATACTACGACCTGATACGGCGGTGCCATCCGCTCGGCGTAATCGTCGATGGCATCCTTTGTCAGCCACTCCGGCCTTTCCGGCAGGGTGTCGTAC
>CAVHXA010000142.1:1687-3547 GCA_963639765.1 Oscillospiraceae bacterium
CCACATAGTAGCCGTGGGTCTCGTCGTCCCACACGGCGTACAGAATGCGGAAGCCCCGGTCAAGGCTTACCACATGGAAGCGGTCTGCGGGGTCAATGGTGGTTTCTTCCTGTGCGGTAATTTGCTCCGTATCCTGCATCATGCGCTGAATGAAGGGGTCGGCGTTCAGCTTTTCGGGGTCAACCACCTCGCCGCCCACAATGCCGCGCTCGGCGAGGGTTTCCCGAATGGAAATGGGGTCAATATCATCGAAGTTGTCGCGCTCCGCCTCGGTGTAGAAGTTATCGGATTGAATGAGTTGGGCAATGCGCCGCTGTACCTTTGCCCACGTCAATTCAACGGTTTCCGGGCTTCCGGCGCGGACGATAAAGAGATTATTATTCTCATTGCCGCCGTACTCGTGAGCGAGCCATGCGGCGGTTTCCCTGTCACGGGCATGATCCTTCATATACCGCACCACGGAGTGTTTACTTTCGATATTTCCGTTCCATGCTCGGAGTGCATCGTCTATATCGTCCTGCGAGAGCGGACGCAGCAGGTCATGGAGCCGTGCATGGGTTCCCTCAAAAACCTCCCGGTGCAGGCGGCTGCGAAACTCCGGCATATCCGAAAACAGCCGGATAAGCTCCATATCTTTTGAATTGAGAACTGCGCGGCGCACGGCGGCATTGCACTCGATTTCCGCATTTTCTTTATCTGAGTGTCCGCAGGCGTTGCGATAGGCGGTATCCTCCGAAACCGCTGCCATCACCACCGGTCTGTACCGCGCGAGATGTTCCTGCACTGTGGGCTGCGGCGCATCGGCGGCGGGGTCGCGGAACACCCTCGTGCCATCCGCGCCGAACTCCGCTTCCTGTGCGTCGATGGTGGCTTCCGCCTCATGGTCAACGGAGCGCAGGGTGTAGGTGCGCCGCGCTGGGTTGCTGTCGCTCTTTGCGGAGATGGTCACATCGTACTTGTCCCGCAGGCTTTCTACATACTGCTCCAGACTGTGTGCCGGTACGCCGCACATCTCCACACGGCCAACATCGAGGATATTGCGGGTGGTGAGGTTCAAATCCAGCAACTCCGCCGCCTGTTTTGCGTCCTCGCCGTACAGCTCGAAGAAGTCTCCCACCTGATAGAGCACAATATCGTCCGGGTGGGCTTCCTTCACGGCGTTGTAGTCGTTCCAGCCCGCGCTTCGCTCTGTGGTCTGCCGCTGAAGCTGCTCGTACTGCGCCTTTTCCTCCGGGGTCAGGAAGCGGTCTTTGCGGATCAGCTCGGAGATGCGTCTGGCCACATTGTTCCAGTTCAGTTGGATTTCCGGGCAGTCCTGCTTTTTCAGGATGATGCCCTTGCCACCGTGATCTTCGCCGCTGTGGGACGCGCCGGATACCGCGTGGGAGCGCCCACCGATACCGTATTCCTCTTTCAGCATATCCGCCTGTTCTTTGACGGTATGATTCTCCTGAAAGAAAGCATAGATACGACCTTTACCGCCTTCCATGCTGCTCCCATGCGATAAACTCTCAGCAATCTCATCTTCGGTAATGAACCTGCCTGTTTCCGGAACTTGCGCCATTTCCGATAGATACTCCCGCCTTGGCAGGGAGAGTTCTTCCAACCGGTTCAGTAGTTCCGCAGGCTTATGGAAGCGGAACCGAAGAAGTCCTCGATTTTCCTGCCATGCAGCAAAGAAATCTCTGTATTCTGCGGTCAGGGTTTCCCGATAGGTGGAATCGGCCAAAGCGTTTGCCAGCCGTTCTGTTTCATCGGGAAAGCCGCCTCCACGAAAATCCGTTAGGGAGGACAAAAAATCTGCTTGGTTGATTGCATAATGAAGTTGGACACCTAAGGAAAAAATCCATAGTGATTTTC
>CAVHXA010000143.1:0-3499 GCA_963639765.1 Oscillospiraceae bacterium
AGCTCGGTCTGGATGCAGAGACGGAGCAGACGATATTGGAGGAAGAATAAATGGCAAGCAAACTGGAACTTACATGGGTAGGTAAAGATAAGCCTGTGCGAATTGAGCCAAGGCTGTTGATTGAACGTCCGGAACTTTCTAATACAGAGAAAGACCCGGATACGCAAAATATGCTGATTCACGGTGATAACCTGTTGGCATTGAAAGCACTGGAAAAGAGTGGATATGCTGGGCAAATTAAGTGTATTTACATTGAAATTAAGACTCGCTATTTAATACAATTTAACGGTTGCCCTCTTAGGGGTGTTGCATAGGAATTAGGGGTGTCGGTTTTACAGACCGGCTCATTTTATATATGGAACCACGATCGTGTGCCCCGCGTCGGATGGCCGCGAATCATCTGTGCAGCGTATGAAAAAAGATTCTAAAACAATCGGTATCTACATGCTTTAGCGAATAACCAAGTTCAGGAAGGAGGGACGTTTAAATGAATCCTAAAATGACTTCTGTGGCCAATGAGATAGGATGGAGTATCAGCAAATATTACAATGAAGATTATCTCGACCTTTTATTCTCTGATAACATCGTCATTGAGGATGTGATATTCCAAATACTTGTTGAGTGTTGTCGGTATGCGTATTTGAAAAATGCCGATAAACATTCGTTGAAATACTTTATTGACAGAGACGGCTTGGAGCTTGAACTTGCACGAAAAAACCTTAAACGTGTCATCGATTACGTAGATGAACATTTTGACATTGAAGAAAAGAGAATAGAAGAATCTATCGGAGCCAAAATTCAAAAGCCAGATGTAAGGCTAGTGAAACCAGCTAATCGTTTTCCAAGCTATGAATTATCCGATTTTCAGTATTGGGAACTTTGCAACATCTATGATATGGGGCTTGTGAAGGCAATTATAGAGAAACGGCTCGGGTCATCTAAGAAAATATCTGTCGATAGATTTACTGGCATGGCTGAACAGTATGACTCTATTATTAGGGAGCAAGAGAAGCGATTTGGACAAGACTCAGAAGGTACAGTTTTTAGTTCCTTGGTATTATTTACGCTTGAGACAAAATATTCATTCGATTTTTTCTATGAGCTGGCGGAAGAGATGGAAAAGACAGCCGTGCAAGAGATGCCAGATATGCATAACAGGATAATGACGGTCGCTGGTAATTACAAATGTGCATCGCCTTTGCCGGATATTTGTCCAGAATATGCTCATGATAGTGACCGATATGTTGAGTATCCAATGATCTTACAAAGACGGCGCTTACTACGACAAATGATCCATTTGCCCAAAGGCAACATAGGCGAGTTGGAATTTGCGAAAATAATGGAGGCAAATGTTCTGGCAAACGCAGTTCAGTCGCATATTTATCTTAACGGGAAGCCAATGCGTCTTTGGTTTGCAGAGGAAACCAATATAGACGACTGGGATTCTGTATTCGAGACATACAATGTGTTTAGAACATTTATCGGAGATAAGAAATGGTCACCTTTCAAAATTCAAGCCGTTCGAAAAATGTATGAGTCGGTCTCTCTGGACTACAAATCGTTATCCCGAAAACCGTCCATAGAGAATTGAAAATCGCCTGTGATAATATCAAAGTGCTTCAAGAGAGTGGCCACGATCTGAAGAAGCAATGATTATTGAGGAGATTTTAAGATGGAAAATTATAAGGATGAATTAAAAAAGGTAGAACAAGATGTAATAGGATTTCAGCGTGGTGTGAGTGATGAAGTTTTGATAGAAGTTGTTCATGGCGTAAAAGAAATACTACTGCTCTTGATAAACAAAGCTTTTGACAGGTCGTTTCCTGAAACGTAACAATCAATCTAAAACCAATAAATGGACAAAGATCCTTGCTACCAGAGAAGTACAATCCGGTGGAAAGGATCTTTTGTCGTGTTCAGGCCTTGATTTCCTGACCGTTCTTGAAGGTGAAACGGATGTCGTCGGTGCTGTAGACTGTGGCATAATCTACCATGCTGTTCCAGCTTTCAAGGGTGAACTCCGTCAGGGTTTCTGGCATCTGCTTGAAGCTTGTGAGGAAATTATCCATGCTAGCGCTGGCGGTCTGCTTTTCTTCAATCTCAGTGGTGACTGCTTCCAGTCGGGTTTTGGCTCGTTCAAAGCGGTCGACCAAGCTCTCGTAGCGTTTCTGGTATTCGCACTGATCAAGGGCAATGTGGGCGTTCTCCTTGATGGCCTGCTGAACCATATCGGAAACCACCTGAGTTTCTTCAAGAAGGTGTGCTTGTTCCACTTTCAAGGCAGTGGTGTCAAATAGGAAGTCCTGCATCTCTCTGCCGTTAGTGATGACTGCGTCCTTGGTCTCTAGTAGCTTGTTTGCTGCCGACAGGAAATGCTGCTGGATTTCTTCATCCGTTAGATGGGGAGTGCTACAATGCTGGTCACCGTCGAATTTATGGTTACATTGCCAGATGATCTTGCGGTATTTGCTGTTGGAGTGCCATACCTTGGAACCGTACCAGCTGCCGCAGCAACCGCATTTTATCTTGGTTGAGAAAAGGTGAACGCCACTGTGATATTTCTTTCCCTTGCCGCGCTTCAAGATTTCGCGCTGGACCATCTCGAATACTTCCGGCTCAATAATGGCCTCATGATTGTTCTCTACATAATACTGAGGAATTTCACCTTCGTTGATCTTGGTTTTCTTGGTAAGAAAGTCAGTGGTGTATGATTTTTGCAGAAGAGCATCACCCTTGTATTTTTCGTTCGAGAGAATGCTTTTGACAGCTGATTGGTTCCAGTTCGATTTGCCACCTGGGGATAGAATACCGTCAGCAGTGAGCTGCTTTGCAATTCCGTGATAGGTCATTCCCTGCAAGAACATACTGTAAATTCTTTTGACGGTAATTGCCTGTTCTGGATTAACTACAAGATTACCGTCTGGCCCGCGATCGTAGCCTAGAAAGCGCTGAAAGGGAACCGTAACCTTGCCGTCAGCAAAGCGCTTTCTCTGGCCCCAGGTGCAGTTCTCGGAAATGCTGCGGCTTTCCTCTTGGGCCAGTGAGGACATGATAGTCAGCAATAATTCGCCTTTACCGTCAAATGTCCAGATGTTTTCTTTCTCGAAATAGACCTCAACACCGGATTCTTTGAGTTGGCGAATGGTGGTCAAGCTATCTACAGTGTTTCTGGCAAATCGGCTGACCGACTTGGTAACAATGAGGTCTATCTTTCCGTCAAGAGCATCAGCAATCATAGCCTTGAATCCTTCACGATGTTTGGTGCTGGTGCCGGTGATACCTTCATCGGTAGGGTCTTTTCCATTACCATTACCATTGTTTTCGATTTGATAAGGCGGATTACCAACAACCGCATTGAACTTCATTTCTTTCACATCCTTTTTCCAGTAGGAGCCTTTAAGCACACGCTTTTTGAATTGCCCCGGTTTGTTCTTTAACATATTTACAAGGTCATCAAAATAATGAGCATTGCACTTGATATCACTGTAACCGCAAAGGG
>CAVHXA010000144.1:0-3463 GCA_963639765.1 Oscillospiraceae bacterium
CCATCATAGAGGCCGGAGCAATGTCTGGATGAACAAGTCCAGCATTATTCCGGCCTTTTGCTATCTATGGATATTTCGTGACGAAAATTATCCATAAAGAATTTTTCAAACATCTCATTAGGTGAGACCTTTGTTTTATATCATGTAGCCACCAAAGCGAAAGGGGGTGTGGGAATGCAGAGCGCGCTTGAACGGCGGCAGGCAATGCTGGAACTGTTGTCAGACCGGCGGCAGGAAACTGTTGCGGATCTTATGGCAGAATTCGGCGTCAGCCGCTGCACGGTCCTTCGGGACCTCGAGCAACTCAGCATTTCAGCACCCATCTTTACCGTGCAGGGAAACGGCGGGGGTGTCCGTGTCGCGGACGGATACTACTACGGACGACGTTACCTGCACAGCGATCAGGAAGCACTGCTCCGTAAGCTCCTTCCCGGACTGCAGCCGGAAGATCAGAAAACGATGCAGCGCATCCTGAACACCTTTGGAATGCCCAGGGTACCGGGTTGATGCCGGTACGGAAAGGAAATAATATGAGCAAAATCAAACTCCTGCTGGATGTGGCAGAAGACATGCGCTCCCTGGCAAACAGTCTTCAAAGCATTGCAGACAGCATTCAGGAAACCACAGCTGAGACAGACAATAAGGAGACACAGCCGACGGGCAGCACTCCATCTGAAAGCGTTACACCGCAAATCACCATCGACGAGGTGCGCAGCCTGCTGGCACAAAAGAGCAGCGAAGGCAAGGCACAGGCCATCAAGGCACTGCTGTATAAGTACGACGCGGGTAAGCTCTCGGGCGTGAAGCCGGAAGACTATGCCGCACTCATGGAGGAGGCTAAAGGACTGTAATGCCATCCGAACACGCAAGATTCTCCCCATCGGCGGCCAACCGACGCATTCATTGCCCGCCATCCCTGTTGCTGGAAGAGCAGTTCCAGGAGGATGAAAGCATCTATGCCGCCGAAGGTACAGCCGGCCACGTCCTGGCAGAGCATCTGATTCGCAAGTACCTGAAGCAGCGTACCACCCGTCCTACGTCCGAATACTACAAGGACGAGCTTCTGGAAGCGGTGGATGAGTATGTTTCCTTCGTTATCGGCGAAATCGAGGACGCACGGCGCGTATGCAAAACCCCTGTGCTGCTGGTCGAGCAGCGCATCGACGCTTCCGGGTATGTGGACAGCTGCTTCGGCACAGCCGACATGGTCATCATTACCGATCAGGTGGCACATGTCATTGACCTGAAGCTGGGCAAGGGCGTAGAGGTGCACGCCGAGGAAAACCCGCAGCTCATGATCTACGGTCTGGGTGTACTGAACATGGCCGAAGCCCTCTATGACATCGAAACGGTGCGCATGACCATCTTTCAGCCGCGGCTTGGCAACTGCTCCACATGGAGCGTATCGCCTGAATCCCTGAAACGCTGGGGAGATGAGGTGCTGCGTCCTGCCGGTGCGAAAGCGCTCATCGGTGCAGGCGAGTTCTCAGCCGGCAGCTGGTGCCGCTTCTGCCGTGCCCGCAATCAGTGCCGTGCCCGTGCGGAAAGCTATCTGGCACTGGCCGGGATGGACTTCCGTCAGCCCGCGCTGCTGAGCGATACGGAGATATCCGAGGTAATCGGCAAGGCGGATGAGATCGCGAAGTGGGCGGCGGATGTGTACGCCTTCGCGCAGGACGAAGCTATTAACCACGGCAGGGTATGGCCCGGATTCAAGGTGGTCGAGGGCCGCAGCAGCCGCCGGTATACGGATGAGGCCGGGGCGGCGCAGGCGGCAATGAATGCCGGCTATCAGGACATCTACCGGAAAACCCTGATCGGTATCGGCGAAATGGAAAAGCTCATGGGTAAAGAGCAGTTCCGTACTGTCCTCGGTCAATACGTTACCAAACCACAGGGCAAGCTGACCCTGGTGCCGGAAAGCGACCGGCGGGAAGCAGTCAGCATTGCCACAGCACAAGATGATTTTATGGAGGTATGAACGAAATGAGTAACTTTAACAATCCCCGCAAGGTCATGATCCCCTGCCGCTTTTCCTTCCTGCACTGCTGGGAACCGGACAGCGTCAACGGCAGCGAACCGAAGTACAGCGTCAGCGCCATTATCCCGAAGTCGGATAACAAAACGGTCAATGCCATTGTCATGGCAATGGAGGCCGCGAAGAATGAATCTCTTCCCAAGTGGGGCGGCAAGGCACCGGCAAACCTGAAGATGCCTCTGCGGGACGGGGATATCGACCGCCCTGAGGATGAGGCGTACGCGGGGTGTTACTTTCTGAACGCCAACAGCCGTGAGAAACCGCAGGTGGTGGATAACCGGGTGCAGCCGATCCTCGATCAGACCGAGGTGTACTCCGGCTGTTATGGCAGAATCACCGTGACCTTCTACGGCTATAACTCCAACGGCAACCGCGGCATCGCGGCCGGTCTCGGTAATATTCAGAAGCTCCGTGACGGCGAGTCTCTCGGCGGCAGATCCAAGGCCAGCGAGGAGTTTGACCCGGTGGATGACGATAACGGCTTTCTCGACTGACACGGGACCGCGGCGGGGTGTCAACAGCGGCATTCCCGCCGTCCCTCCTTGAGAAAAGGTGACTGCTTTGAATCACATCAGCATCGATATAGAAACGTATTCCGATATAGACCTGAGCAAGTCTTCTGTATACCGCTACAGCGAATCACCGGATTTCGAGATCCTGCTGTTCGGCTATGCCGTGGACGACGGTCCTGTACAGGTGGTCGATCTTGCCGGGGGAGAGCATATTCCGTCTGAAATCCTCGCAGCGCTTACGGATGCACGTGTTACCAAATGGGCCTTCAATGCGAACTTTGAGCGTGTGTGCCTGTCAAGATATCTGGGCCTGCCGAAGAATGAATTCCTGGATCCCGCACAGTGGCACTGCAGCATGGTCTGGTCAGCCTATCTCGGTCTGCCGCTCTCACTGGCAGGGGTCGGTGCCGCACTGTCACTGGACAAGCAGAAACTCAGCGAAGGCAAGGAGCTGATCCGCTACTTCTGCCAACCCTGCGCAGCTACCAAGGGTAACGGTGGCCGTACCCGGAATCTTCCGCAGGACGCGCCGGAAAAATGGAACACTTTCAAGGCCTACAACCTGCGGGATGTGGAAACCGAAATGGCCATTCAGGAGCGTCTGCATGCGTATCCCGTTCCGGAGGACGTGTGGGAGCAGTACCGGCAGGATCAGGAGATTAACGATCGGGGCATTGCCGTGGATATGACCCTGGTGCGCAATGCCATCGCCATGGACGAACGCTCCCGTGAGGAACTGACTGCCAAGCTACAGGAGCTCACCATGCTTGATAACCCCAACTCCGTGCAGCAGATGAAGAACTGGCTTGCCGAAAACGGATTGGAGACAGACACATTGGGTAAAAAGCAGGTAACCGAACTGGTCAAGACAGCACCTGAGCCGCTGAAATCTGTGCTTGTGCTCCGTCAGCAG
>CAVHXA010000145.1:0-3291 GCA_963639765.1 Oscillospiraceae bacterium
TGACAAAGGAGCGTGCGCTGGAGCTCATGGAACGCGATGTGACCGTGTATATGCTCCACGCGGACAACACCGAGGCCATGGCTTTCGATGTGGAGGAGATCCGCAGCTTTGACGGCATCTTCGGCGTGGAAGCCTCCGAATGGGAGACGGTCAAAGACCGCTTTACACCGCCGGACTATGAAAAGGCGTTTCTCGACAACCCCGCCGACAGCTTTGCCATCTACCAGCTCAGGGACAGCGACGATACGGCGCAGATTCGCTATATGAGCTCCGCATATCTGGAGCAGAAGGGACTTTCCGTTGAAAAGAACCACTACGCCGCCGTTTACGCAGGAAACCTCGACCGCGGGGGCGATACCCAGGACAGGCTGGACTCACTGTATGAAACCTTCAATATCCTGCGACCGGGGAATTTTCACGGTCACAGTCTGTCCGTCAGCGACATCGTGGCGCTGAAGCAGAACGGCGTGGTATCCTGTCATTACGTTGATCCGCAGGGGTTCAAGGAGCTGCCGGGATTTCTCCAGCCGGAGAACTACCTCAAAAACGCGGAGATGGCCATGGAGGACGACTACGGCATGATCGACGGCGTGATCAACAACGGGCCGAAGCAGACCGTGGCCGAGCTGGAGGAACAGGCGAAGTCAGGCAAGCCCATCTCCCTTATGGAGTTGGCGCAGGCCGTTCAGCGTGAAGATGAGGAGAAGCGCCGCGCCCAGCAGCCGGTGCGCAGAGAAAAAACCGGTGAAAAGCCCTCCATCCTTGCAAAGCTAAAAGCATCGCCCGCAGCCGATACCAAATCTGTGAAGAGCGCCCAAAAACGGAGCGCGGAAAGGGAGCTGTGACATGAGTGACTTTACGTTTGACGAGATCAACCTGATGTGCATTTACAATACCGGCACTCGCATCGGTCTGATGCAGGAGCTGACCGTTATGCGCGGGTATCTGGAGCCTGACGAGACCGAACTGCTGGCACTGACGGATTCTGTTCTTGCCAAGCTTACCGCTATCACTGACGAGGTCTACGCCGAGCTTGAACTGTTTCCGGACTTTGATTGAGCAGTAAAAATCAGGGAGACGGTTCCGTTCGGAGCCGTCTCCCTGCCGCTGCTATTCTGTTTGTTCACACAAGTCCCATGCTGCGCATAAACATATACGCATTTTTGCGGCCAAGCAGGAAAACCGCTTCATCCCGTATCGTCCGCATTTTCTGTTCCAGCAGATTGAGCTGGATCACCACACCGGATTCCTCGACTGTGAGTGCGGATGGCGTTCCGCGATCCCACATCTCATAAAGATTCGGATGTGCTTCCAGAAGCGTGTACTTTTCCTCGTACAGCCTGTGATATTCCTCGCAGTTATGGAGCAGGTCAACCTCAACATCGCTGATCTCCTCTGCCAGTATCTCCGTGTCAACATCCAGCCACTCTGGAAACACCTGATTTTCGCCCATGCGTGTACCCCTTTCATAATGTTTTTACTGCTATCGCTATTGTAGCAAAACCGGAGGAAGATGCAAGGATTCTGACCGCAGGGATATTGACGGCATATCCCATACTCTGATTGCAGCGTTTTGCCCATCTGAAAATTCTCTTGCGCTTTCGTTTGACTGTTGCTATAATATACTTGCATAACTCCCACAGGAATGTGTTGGTATAACAATATAACTCTCTGGAAATAATGAAAGCAAGGAGGTGCTTGTATGGCAATCGTAAGTGACGAGCAGGTCATCAAGGTGCTGCGGCAGTATAATCCCTGGTGGCGTAATCCGTTGGCAATCAAAGAGGAAAACAAGCCGCAGAAAAGGCTTGCCTATTACGAAGCATTGAGAATGATTTCGCACAAAACGATTCGGCGGTTTGCCGTTTTATCCGGCGCAAGGCGCGTCGGCAAGACGACGATCATGTATCAGATGATGAACAGTCTGATAGACGAGGGCGTAAACCCCAAAAATATCCTGTACGTATCCTTCGACAATCCGATTGTAAAGCTCGTCAATGTGGAAACAGTCCTTTCCATCTATGAGACCCTTTATCCCATTGAGGGAACAAGATATATCTTCCTCGACGAAATTCAATATACGGAGCATTGGGAACTTTGGATGAAGGTCATCTACGACAGCAGGAAGGACATACGGCTTACAGCGACCGGCTCGGCCAGTCCAATATTGGAAAAAGGCTCGACCGACAGCGGGACGGGGCGATGGAGCATCCTGAAGATACCCACCATGTCGTTTTATGAGTATTGTCGTCTGCTGCAAATTGAAGAGCCGATTCTCCCAGACAATTTGCGGCTCACAAGGCTCATAAAAATGAGTAAAGCGGAGTTGGGCGATCTGATGGATCGGTTTGCGCCGCTGGAAGTGCATTTCAACCGCTACCTTATGATCGGCGGTTTTCCTGAACTTGTATTATCCGACGATGATATGTATGCACAGCGGATGCTGCGGGAGGATGTGGTGGATAAGGTTATCAAGCGTGATGTTCTGACGCTTTTTAATATCCGAAGCCCGCTACTGATGGAAAAACTGTTTTTGTATCTCTGCATGAATTCAACGGAGATTTTCAGCGTGACCACAGCGGCAAAGGAACTGGAAAACACCTCTGCTTCCACGATAGACAGCTATATCGAGGCACTTGAAATGTCTAATCTGATTTACCTGTCGAAGCCGATGGATGTAGGCAGTAAAGGCGCTTTGAAGGGCAAGCCGAAGATATACATTGCCGACGCCGCTATACGCAACGCCGTTCTGATGATAGATGATGTTCTTTCGGATGAACGGGAGCTTGGGGCGATGGTGGAAACGACGGTATATAAGCATGTCGTCTCCTTCTATCAGGGCAGTACGGCGCAGCTCGGTTATTTCAGAAAGGCCAAGGACAATCAGAAAGAGGTCGATGTGGTCATTGAGCTTCCCCGTGAAAAGATTCTCTGTGAGGTAAAGTACCGCAACAACTCCCATATACCTGCCTCGGACGCCATCGTCGAACTCTGCAAGGATGAAAGCGCAAAGGTCACAAACGCTTTTCTTATCACCAAACAGTTGGACGACTTCGGTATCGCAAAGCACGACACTCACGTGCCGATCTTGCGGGTACCTGCCATTGCTTTTCTGTATCTGCTGGGGAAGGCGGAGGCAGAGGGACAAAACGGAAAAATGTAATACCTATGGAACAATGCCCGCTTGTCACAACAGGCGGGTATTTCTCTAAGCGGTATCTTTCAAGTGAAAACATACCATTCCCCATACCGCTCGATACATAGAGCACCCGATTCCGGGTGCTCTAATAT
>CAVHXA010000146.1:0-3236 GCA_963639765.1 Oscillospiraceae bacterium
AGCACTTCGACCAGAAAACGAAACGCAACAGCTTCTACTCCCTCAAGGGCAAGCGCATGGCAGGCTTCAACGCCATGTTTGCGGTCAGCTCCATTCCCATGGCCATGAAGTATTACACGGAGTTCAAGCGGCAGATTGCCGAGAGCCAACGACAGTTTACCATTGCCACCATCTTCAGCTATGCCGCCAACGAGGAAGACCCGGAAGATGTGCTGCAGGAGGAAGGCTTCGACACCGATGCGCTGGACAAGACTTCCCGTGATTTTCTGGATAGTGCCATTCAGGACTATAACGCCGCATTCAACACGAACTTTGACACATCCTCTGACAAGTTTCAGAACTACTACAAGGATCTGTCCATGCGCGTGAAGAACCGCGAAGTGGATTTGCTGATTGTGGTGAATATGTTCCTCACCGGCTTTGATGCAACCACGCTGAACACTCTCTGGGTCGATAAGAATCTCAAGATGCACGGACTCATTCAGGCATATTCCCGCACGAACCGCATTCTCAATTCGGTGAAGACCTACGGCAATATTGTCTGCTTCCGTGATTTGCAGAGGGCAACGGATGACGCCATTGCTCTCTTCGGCGATAAGAACGCCAGCGGCATTGTCCTTCTCAAGAGCTTCGATGATTATATGCGTGGCTTCCAGGACAAGGATGGAATGCGTCACGCAGGCTATAGGGAATTGATCGATCGACTGAATAATAGTTTTCCCGCTGGTGTGCAAATCATTGGTGAAAAAGCGGAAAAAGATTTCATCAAGCTGTTTGGCCATCTTCTCAGCCTGCGGAATATTCTTTCATCCTTCGACCAGTTTGCGGAGGAAGATGCGCAGATCATCTCTGAACGGGATTTGCAGGATTACCAGAGCATTTACCTTGACCTGTACGAGAAGTACCGTCATCCCATCATCGGACCTGTTCAAAAAGAAGACATCAACGACGATATTGAGTTTGAGATCGAGCTGATCAAGCAGGTGGAAATCAATATCGACTACATTCTGATGCTGGTGGAAAAGTATCACGACGGCAATTGTGAGGATAAGGAGATCCTTGCATCCATCCGTAAGGCAGTGGATGCAAGCATTCAACTCCGCAGCAAGAAATCGCTGATTGAAGCCTTCATCAACACCGTGAATGTGGATACCCAGGTCACGACCGACTGGCGCAGATTTGTGCTGGAGCAGGAAGAAAAAGACCTGCAGGAAATCATCTCCGGCGAAAAGCTCAAGGATGAGGAAACACGGAAGTTTGTTTCCAATGCATTCCGTGATGGCGGCATCAAGACCACAGGAACAGATATCGATAAGCTCATGCCACCGGTTTCACGCTTTGGTGGGGGAAGCCGAGTGAAAAAGAAACAGGGCGTCATCGCCAAACTGAAAGCGTTCTTCGAGAAGTATTTCGGACTTGGTATTAACGAGATGAAGGAAGAGGAAGAGACAACTTAAAGAGAGAAAATTCTGTTTCGGGGGATCGCTCTTTTTCCCAATAAGGAGTGTGCACGTTTCTCGCTAATTCAAGTTATGGCAAATTGCGATTCGGCAAAGTGCTCTATAACCGCATTGCTCGCGATGCAATAACAAGATTTTGGTTTGGTCAGTGCCAAACAAACACGTTTGCATGGGTCATCTCAAATTTGAGAATTTTGACGTGGCAAGCAGGGTCAAAGTTTTACTTTTGACATTTTGCTTGTTGGGGAAGGCTCCCCAAGCCCTGCCTAAGCATCGCAAGCGATACGGTTGTAAGGAATTACGCGCAATCAGTATACCTACGCCCAAATACGACTCGCCGGAGCGAATTGCTTTTGCTTCCCGGATCATGGATGCAGGTGGCATTCATATGTCTCCCGTTTATGACGGCAATGTTGAACCGATTTCTCTTGAGGACGATTTCGGAGCGGTAAATATTTATATGCTCCCGTTCATTAAACCAGTACATGTGCGCAGATACTGTGAGGACGAAATTACGACATACACAGATGCTGTAAAGTATGCCGTCTCAAAAATGAATATCAATTCGGACAAGCGAAATGTGCTGGTAACGCATCAGTTCGTAACAGGTGCAAAGCGCTCGGAATCTGAAGAAATATCGGTCGGCGGAACTGACAATGTTGATGCTTCGGTTTTTGAAGGCTTCGATTACGTTGCGCTCGGACATATCCATTCTCCGCAAAACTGCGGTTCAGACAAAATTCGTTATTGCGGTACACCGCTCAAGTATTCATTTTCTGAGTCAAAAGACAAGAAGTCTGTAACAGTGGTTGAACTCTGTGAAAAAGGCAATGTCACATACAAAACCGTTGATCTTGTGCCGAAGCATGACCTTGTGGAGCTCAGAGGAACATATGCTGAACTCACGCTGAAGTCATTTTATGAAAACACATCATGGCAAGAAGATTATACGCACATTACACTCACTGACGAAGAAGATATTCCTGATGCTATCGGAAAACTCCGTGTTGTATATCATCACCTTATGAAGCTGGACTATGACAACAAACGTACCAGAACCAATACAGAAATCAATGGCGCGGATGATGTCGAATCCAAGTCGCCGCTTGAACTTTTTTCGGACTTCTATGAATTGCAGAACAATCAGCTGATGACTGACGAACAAGAAAAATATATGCGTGAGCTAATCGAAAAGACATGGGAGGACGAGCAATGAGACCTGTAAAATTGACTGTATCTGCGTTTGGCCCGTATGCGGAGAAAACAGTTTTGAATTTAGACCAGCTTGGTACAAGTGGACTCTATCTTATAACTGGCGATACCGGTGCCGGAAAAACCACAATTTTCGATGCGATTACTTACGCTTTATATGGTGAAATAAGCTGAGTCAGGAATTGGGCTACCTTCAAAAGGAGTATACAAAAGCGGCAAACGCATCTAAAGAAGCAAGCCAAATCTACGAAGCAAAGAACCGTGCCTTCATGGATGAGCAGGCCGGAATAATTGCCGAGACATTGGAGCCTGGCAAACCATGCCCTGTCTGTGGCTCATTAGAACATCCATGCATCGCCCAAAAATCAGAAAGTGCTCCAACCGAAGCTCAACTGAAGGAAACAAAAAGTGCTGCTGAAAAAGCACAAGAGAACGCTATAGAAAAGAGCAAACAATGTGGAGAAAAAAGGGCACTTTAGATGCGAAAAAAGATGAACTGGAGAAGAAGGTGAAAGAGCTGTGGCAGGATATTTCCTTGGAAGAAGCAGAAACTATTCTTCCTGT
>CAVHXA010000147.1:0-2062 GCA_963639765.1 Oscillospiraceae bacterium
TCCCGCAGGAATTTAGCCAGAGCGCTTACGGTATTGGCCGGCTTGCTTCCAGTGACATCTTCAATCTCCCGAATTGTCGTTGCATCGATGATGCCCAGCTGCTTGATGCTGGATAGAACGCTGAAAAGCTGTGCATTCTTTGTTTCACGCTGTATACCGGCGAGAGGAGCACTATCGTTACAACTCTTATAAGCGGTGTTTGTGACTACAACACTTTCCGGGGCATACGGGAAAATCTCCTCCAAGACAGCAGTCTGAATCGTCTTGCGGAGCTGGGCAACACCGAAGAGGTTGTTCCACTGCTTTTCGCCAGACCACGCAAGCATTTTGCCGCCACTGGTAGCAGAGGCCACCCAGCGCTGAATGATGGTGGCGGTTTCTATGTCATATCGACCAGCATCAGCGGTGTGACCGCTATCACATGCCATATCTGCTTTTGTTAGAGAAGTAAGCCACTGCTTGCGCATATCATCTGTGAAAGGAGCGCGGACAAGCGCAATAATCAGGCGATTCTCTCCGGACTCCTTTGCGCGAGTCTCCAAATCGTGCTGAATAGAATTTGCCTGTGCATCATCAACCACAGTGACATACACGAGGCCAAGCTTATAGGGATACTTTTCCAACTCATCGGTAACTTCTTTGATGCGTTTATCCAGAGAAGTCTTTTCCGCGCAGCAGACAACAATCTTCATCCTGCGGAAGGTGGCGTCATTTTCATCCCATGCCAGCTTTTCAAATGGAGCGGCCAGTTTTCCGTCCTTGGCAAACATTTGATAGCGTGTGTACTTTTTATCATTTTGCTCATAGCGAAGGGCAAAATCGTCGCCGCCCACCATTCTGAATGGCATTTGCAGGCGCTTTACTCCGTTAGCCTGTTCATCGCAGAGCAGAATCTTTGTCTCTTCAAAGGTAGCAAGGTGATCCTCTACCTGAGACTTACTCAAAACACCGCTTAGGCAGTTTTCAAGGCACTCCACAGTTGCGGCAATACCATTACTTGTTCTTCTGGTGGTGTACAGTCCCTTTGTTGTTGACATGACAGCCATAAGAAGCATGGCAATTTTGAACACTCGATGTGCGTTTTCATCGTTCTCTACGAGATGACGGCTCTCTTCGTAGTAGCGGATATACTCCGGAGCTTTCGTCTCCTTATCATGAAAGTCGCTTTCACGCGTGAAGAAGTAATCCCACAGCCAGTCCGGCGTCAGCCAGCACGCCTGATCCTGGGGGCCGTATTTCGTGATGTATCCAAGGAAGCCCTGCGTTTCGTTAGAAGAGTCCTTCATAAAACGGAACATGGTGCGCTGCGCTGCAGCAAAGTTTTCCGCAACGCTGGAAAGCAGACGTACCGTCATCGGGTGCATCGGGCACAGCTCATTGATTTTTTCGCTGATTTTGTCGTCCAGACCTGCAATATCCGGCAAAAATCGCCTAATATTGTGTACCGGATCCTTGCGTGCCTCTTTCCAGTATTCGTCCATTCCGTTTCGGATGCTGATAGAACCAGCAATCAAGTCATATGCAGCATCAGCCGAGACATGGAATTCCACTTCGTGGAAACGGTGGGTAATCTGCTGATAGGTTGCGTTACCCATTACATCTACCCAGCTGGAGTCCTTATGCACGATAAAGCACATAAAGAGCGGCTGCTCCTTACAGAACTCCGAAATCTGCTGCATTACTACCTGATCGTCACTGTGGCGCAGATAATCAGTAAATTCATCCCAGATGAAAAAGATACCGCTCTTTTCAAGATGATTGGCGGCAATGATTTCCTCAACCCACTTTTTGAAGGTCTCCACGTTGTTGATAAGACCCCAGTGATTAGCTCGAATCACCTCAGCAACCGCCTTGGTCGCCTTCAAATCACCGTGCTCAACAGCCGCAATCAACTCATCTACATCACCGTAATCCTCGCCGAGTATGGTAGAATCCAGCACATACTCGTCTGTCCACTCATATCCATACATAACATCTTACTCTTCCCTCATGGTTTTCTCGATTAAAGCAAAATCTTCCCCGCATTCTCCTTCGTCAGCCAGGGGCGGTGCCGATGAAGCAC
>CAVHXA010000147.1:2072-3213 GCA_963639765.1 Oscillospiraceae bacterium
GTAGAATCCAGCACATGCTCCCAGTTAATATTTCTATTGTGCAGCTGTGCTTTTACGCCGTCTTGAAGAGAAGCTACGCCTAAATCGGCACTATCTCCAAACTTCTGCACCAACGCTTCGCGAATGGCAAATTCCGCCTCGACCAACAGCTGGTCGCCAGTACGAATACCCGTACAGCCGGTTTTCCAGATGACGAGATAGTCGCCATTCTTGCGGCAATTCAGGAAACGGTTCCTGTACTTTGAAAGTCTCTGATTATTCTGAAGGAACGTATCGATTGTGTCCTTCTTTTCCTCCAGCAGGTGCTTGATGAGGATAGCGGCATAGCTTTTACCGGTACCGTAAGAGCCGTGTACCCACAGGCTGCGGCGGGCGTCCGGCGTTTCATAGCCGAGCGTCTGGCAAAGGAAGTCCATCAGTTTTTCCATGTCGTCGCCGACAATATACTCCCGCCAGAGATTTTTATTGCGGCTGTCGGCGGCAATATCCACAACGGATTCAAAGGAAGGATTTACTTGTAAATATTCGTTGTATTTCTTCATTGCCATAATCTTTAAACCTCCGCCAAGTCAAGTATGTCTAACGAGGTATATTTATTTTCAAGGACAATGTTGTCCAGGTCATTGATGAAGGAAACGCGGATGTATTCCGGGAAAGTCAGTGCAAGACCCTGTATGCATTCCCTGAGCTTTTTGTTATCCAACCCATAAATGTCCGCCGGGCTGACACCGGGAGCATCAGGAGTATCATGTACCCTGATAAGCTCGGTGAGGGTAAAGGTGTGCCGCCCGGTATGCTCGGCATAGAGATAGAGGCTATACAGCAACGCAACAGCATCCGGAGTAGTCCACCCATCGCGAAGATAAGTGGTAACTCTATTCGAAACGGAAATTTCTAACGCCTGTTGAAGTGAGGCTCCTATAGGTGACTTAGTAAGCAATTCAATCAATGCACTGGCGCCATTCTTCCTATGTCGTTCAGTGAAACTGTTATCCAATTGATCAACGATCATCGCTTTGTCAAAGGTTCCTCCAACCTCGATATTGATGCAGAACCATTTGCATATGGAGGAAGAATAGAGAAGATTCGCCCAAATTATAGACCATGTAAACGGGTTAAATGCACCAATTTTCTTTAAAGC
>CAVHXA010000148.1:0-3180 GCA_963639765.1 Oscillospiraceae bacterium
GGAATAGGTCTGTACCAGATCCCGGACCATCGTGCGGATGCCGTCCATGAAGGTATCCGGGTCGGCGCCGCCCCGCGCGATCTCCGTCAATTTCTGCTCCCACTCCGCCGTCAGCATGGGGGAGGTCAGGGACTCCGGCAGGACCGTGACAAGGTTGATGCCGGCTTTCGTGGGGATCAGATTCCTGCCCTTGCGCTCCACAAATCCGGCCGCCACCAGCTTTTCGATGATAGCCGCCCTGGTGGCGGGGGTGCCCAGACCTTTTCGCTCTGCCTCGTCGGGAATGTCATCCTTGCCCGCGTTCTCCATGGCAGACAGGAGGGTATCTTCGGTATAGGGCTTCGGCGGCTGGGTGAAATGCTCGGTGACGGAGACCTCCGCGCCGTCAAACACCTGCCCCTCGGTGAGCTCCGGCAGCGTGCCGTCCTCCGTCTCACCGTCCCCGTCCGCAGGCTTTTCTTTCAGGGAGGCGCGGAAGATGCGGTCGATCTCCCGCCAGCCTTCGGAGAGAATACGCTTGCCCTTTGCGGTGAAGGTCCGGCCGCCGCAGGTAAAGGCAGCCGTCACCGCCTCATACATATATGGCTCCGCCGCCGCGCACAGCAGACGGCAGCACACCAGCAGAAGCAGTTCGCGCTCCCCGGCCGGCAGAGCCTTGATATCCGCTTTTTCGATCTCCATCGTGGGGATAATGGCGTGGTGGTCGGATACGTCCCTGTCGGAGACCAGCGCCTCCACCAGCGGGAAGAAGTCATGGCAGGTATCGAAGGGCGGCAGCTTTGCCGCCAGATGGATCACGCAGGAGGCCGTTTCCGCCATATCCGCAGTCAGATACCGGCTGTCGGTGCGGGGATAGGTCAGCAGCTTCTTTTCATAGAGGCTCTGGGCGTAGTCCAGGGTCTGCTTCGCCGTGTAGCCCAGCAGGCGGTTCGCCTCCCGCTGCAAAGCGGTGAGGTCATAGAGCTTCAGGGGCTGTTCCTTCTTCTGTTCCTTCGTGACGGAGGTGCAGACCACGGCCGCGCCCTTGCACATGGCCGCCGCCTGCTGCGCCTCCGCAGGATCGGTGAACCGTTCCGACACCGCCTCGACATCATCCAGGGTCAGGCGCACATGGTGGTATTTTTCTTTCTGGAACAGCGTGATCTTCGCGTCCCGCGCCGCCAGCAGGGACAGGGTGGGGGTCTGGACCCGGCCTACGTTCAGGGTGCGGTGATACAGGACGGAGAAAAGGCGGGTGGCGTTGATGCCCACCAGCCAGTCCGCTTTCTGGCGGCAGAGAGCGGACTGATACAGAGCATCGTACTCACTGCCGGGGCGCAGGTTGGCAAAGCCCTCCCGGATGGCGGCGTCCTCCATAGACGAGATCCAGAGCCGGAGGACCGGCTTGCGGCAGCCGGCCAGCTCATACACCAGCCGGAAGATGAGCTCGCCCTCCCGCCCGGCGTCGCAGGCGTTGACGATCTCCGTCACATCCTCCCGCGCCATGAGCCGCGTCACGTTGTCCAGAGCCGCCTCCTTGCCGGGGATGGGGGCGTAGCGGAAGGGCTCCGGCAGGAGGGGCAGGTCCTCGTAGCGCCACTTTTTGAAGCGCTCGTCGTAGCCGCCCGCGTCCAGCGGGGACACCAGATGCCCCACGCACCAGGAAACGATCAGGCCGGTCTCGCCTGCCGGCTCGGTCGGTGCTTCTGAATGCCATTGGCATCCAGAGGTCGCCACTGGCGACCCGCACCCCTCATAACAGCCGTCTGCCCTGGAGGAAGCCCCTAGGGCAGACGCCACGGCTTTCGCCACGCTCGGTTTCTCACAGACCACCAGCTTACTCATGCTCGTCCTCCGTTTCCGCCTGCGGCGCGGGCTCGTCCTCGTTGATATACTCCTCGTCGGGGAAATCGTACTCGTCGGGATCGGCGCTGACCTTCACGCGGTTTCGGTTGGGCTTTACGAACTTCACATAGGCGAAGGCCCCGCCGCCTGCCAGCGCCAGCAGCAGGACGGCGGCCAGCAGACCGCTGCCGCCCTTTTTCTCCGGCTGCTCCGGCTCCGGTTCCTGGACCGGCTCCTTTCCCGTACACTCGGAGAGATTGGTCTTGCAGACGGGGCAGGCGGTATCCACCGCGCCGGCCGCGCATTTGTCCTTGCAGGTGCAGACGGCGGGGGCGGCGGCCTGCTCCTCCTCGTCCATCAGGGCCAGCAGGTCGCGCTCGTCCACCTGGTTGAGGAAGTGGACGGTGTTCTCCCCGTCCTCCGCCCGGTCGATGACGATGTAGAAATAGTTGCCGGTCTTTGTGACCACGGTGATGAACTGCTTGTCCCCGGCGCTCTCGCCGGCGATATCGTCCACCAGGGTCATGTTGCCCTCCGGGGTCAGGGGCTGGGGCTCATAGCCGCCCGCGGTCTCCTCCTCGCCGGTGTAGTAGGGCTCGCCGTCCCCGCCGCCGGCAAAGGCCACGGTGGAGGTGGCCGCCATGCACAAAAGCGCCAGAAGCGCGGCGGCAAAGCGGCGAAACACGCGCTTACGCTTCATCTTCCATGCCCTCCGTTTCTCCATTGTCCATGAACTCCTCCGGCAGGGAGATCCTGCCGCTGGCGTAGGCTTTCAGGAAGGCCGTCAGCTCCCGGTTGTCCATGCGGACCGCCTTGACCATGCGGACGATCTCCAGGTTCTCCTCCTCCGTGAGCTGGGCTTCCAGCGCCCGGAGGCGCTTCTGCTGCTCCGCGATCTTCTCCTTCGTTCTCTCGATATCCTTGCGGATCTTCTCGGTCGTTGCCATGTTTGCAATGCTCCTTTCAAAATTCAAGTCGTTGTGGTATGCTGTCGGTATCAGTCATAGGGCGGCCGGCCGTAGGCATAAAGGTGGGACTGCCAGTAATTCGAGTTGAGGCTGGTGTACTGGATGGGATCCCCGCAGTGCAGGAGCATCCCGTCGCCCACATAAAAGCCCACATGGGAGACGCCCGGCGTGTCGTAGGTGCCTACGAAGAACACCAGATCCCCCGGCTGCGGGTCGGATACCCGCGTGCAGATGTTGTAGAGCCCCTGGGCCCCCAGCCGCCCGGTATCGCACAGGCCGCTGCTGGTCAGCACATAGCTGACGAAGCCGGAGCAGTCAAAGGAGGTGGCGGGGCTGCTGCCGCCCCAGAATAGTGATAGGTAATCCTTTGGTGTTATCTCCAGATTTT
>CAVHXA010000149.1:0-3161 GCA_963639765.1 Oscillospiraceae bacterium
CTGGAGGAGATCGGCGCGGAGGCCTTCTGCTACGATCAGACCACAATACTCACATTGCCATCCACCGTGAAGGTCATCGGGGCGAGCGCGTTTGAAGGCTCCGCGACAGTGGAGCTGTACCTGAGCGGCAATATAGAGCGCATCGGCGCGCGCGCCTTTGCCAACTGCTCGCTCACCTATCTGGTGCTTGACTTCCATGACATGAAGGACGTCGCCTCCGACGCCTTTGCGGAGAACGATTATCTGGCCGACCTCGACCTGCCCTGGGACAGCAGCTTCGAAAACCGCGACGCCTATGCCGCGCTGCTGGCGGAACAGTGCCCGAACTGCACCGTGTGGATCAGTAACCCCGGCGATGCGGGCGTGGCGGAATATCCCGCAAGCGATACCTATGTGTTTTCGGACGGCGCATTGACGAGCTACACCGGCAGCGCCGCCGACCTGACCATCTGGACGACGAGCAGCGGCGTGCACATCACCGCGCTGGGCGACGGCGTGTTCAAGGGCAATCAGACCATTCGCTCGTTCTATCCGCATCACTGCGGCTGGTTCACCACCATCGGCAGCGAGGCCTTTGCGGACAGCAGCCTCAGCTATGTGGAGATGTTCCCGTCGATCACCGCCATCGGCGAGCGGGCCTTCGCCAACTGTGTGAATATCGAGGAACTGACCCTCCCCGCATCGGTCACAAGCATCGGCGCAGGTGCGTTCGACGGCATGACCGGGCTTAAAAAGCTCACCGTGCTCTGCGACGCGTCGCTCCTGCCCGAAGGTTCCTTTGCCAACTGCGCCAGCCTGAACGAGGTCACAATCGCTCAGGGCGCGATTCCGGCGCATCTCTTTGAAAACAGCGGTCTGACCATACTGACGCTGGGCGATGGCGTTACGGCGATCGGTGAGAGCGCCTTTGCCAACACCGCGCTGACCGGCGTCGAGCTGAGAAATATCACCGCCATCGGCGCGCATGCCTTTGAGAACACCGCCATTGCCAGCGCTACGCTGAACGCGGCCGTAGAGATTGGCGAGGGCGCGTTTGACGGAACGAATGCCGCCCTCTGCCTGACGGCGGACGCAAGCGCCGGGCAGCTTGAAGCCGTCAACGCACAGCTGAACCGCCCGTGGTACGACCCCATCGTGCGCGAGGGCGTGGAAAGCCGCTTCGCGAAAATGCCCTTTGCGGCGACGCCGGCCGAGAACTTTGAGTTTGATCCGGCGACCGGACTCATCTCCGCCTACACGGGTTCCGACGTGGATGTGGTCGTTCCCCGCGAGATCGACGGCGTGACGGTGGTGGGCTTTGCCGGCTACAACGTGTTTGAATCCTGCCGCGACTACAGCGGCACCGACATGGCGACCAACCAGACCGACTGGGTGCGCCTGCGCACGCTGGTGCTGCCCGAGACCATAAAGGAGCTGCCCGACAGCCTGCTGAGCTACTGCCAGCAGCTGGAGACGTTCGTCTGCTATGCGCCGCTGGAGAGCACCGGCAAGAGCACGTTCATGCTCTGCCGCAGCCTGAACAGCGCGATATTCGTCAACGGCGTGCGCGATATCGACAACTACGCCTTTGACGGCGCAGGCCCGCTGGGCAGCCTGTATTTCGGCGAGCATCTGAACCGCATCGGCCTGCAGGCGTTCGGCCACAGCGGACTTACCACATTCGTGGCGGATGCCGAGACCATCGAGGGCAACGCCTTCGTCGGCTGTGCGAGCCTGACCAGCCTGCATCTGACCGGCAAGGTCAAAGCCTGCGGCGAGTACATGGCGACCGAATGCCCGAATCTGACGGAAATCTGCTTCGACGGCTGCGATCTGACCACCTCCGCGATGGAACTGGTGCACAACGTCGCCTCTCAGCTGACGGTACGCGTCCCCGAGGATATGGACGAGGACAACCTCAACCACGCGACGAACTGCGTGGCGTGGAACAGCACCGAGGTGGCCGTCACCGTGACCACCGAGCCCTGCGCGCACGCGCTGCCCGCCTTGCCCGACGTTCCGGCACTGCTGCCCGCCCTCCAATTGGACGGAAATGCGGTTGTCAGCACGATTGCCCAAAATACCGAGCCGGCTGAAACCGAGCAGCCTGCAGCGTCGTCCGAGTCGATCCCCGAGGAATACCTGGGTGCGTGGTACGGCGTGAGCATGACCGAAGGCGGCGAAACCTATGCGCTGGCGGATTTTGGCCTTGAAATGACGTTCACCATCAACGCAGACGGCGCAGTGGCGCTCGACATAAGCGGCGAGGTGGATACCGGCGCCTGCGCCATGCAGGACGGCGTGCTGATGATCGACGGCGTTCCGGCGACGCTGGAAAACGGCATGCTGGTCTACGCCGAGGGCGACTCCGCCATTATACTGAGCCGTGAGCAGCCCGAATCGGCTGCGCCCGAAGCCGAGCCTGAGACCGAACCTGCGGCTGAGCCTGCAAATGAACCGGAAACCGAAACCGAGCCTGCAGCCGGTCTGGCCGATGCCGCAGCGCTGTTTGAAAAGAAGTATGTCATGACCGATGCGGACGTGAGCGGCTACAGCATGACCGCCGAGGCGATGGGCGGCTATGAATACTCGCTCGTGTTCCACGAGGACGGCACGGTGGATTTCGTCATGGCGGGCACGGCGATTCCCCCGCTGAAGTGGAGCTATGGCAGGGTTTCCACCTCGGACGGCAGCGAGACGGACGGAATCGTCATCGATTTCTCCGGCCGGACGCTGAATGTCGTGCCTACGGAGAAAGGCTTCGACATGGACTATTTCGGCTCCATGCTGATGCACTTTGCGCCCGAAGATTCCGCTCAATAAGCGCTATCCCCTCCGCGCCGCCGGAAAGAGACGCGGCGGCGCGGGTTCCTTCTTTCATTGTTGTTCCGGCGCTTGTCGTCGGCTTGGGATTTATCTTGTATGCGCAAATCAAGTACATTAAGGGCATTTTTTAAGAGTTTCCCCTGGTTTCAAACGTAAGCGTAAAATAACAGGAGACGCGAACGAATTTATAAAAGCGGCGGACGTGGAGATGTACCGCGTCAAATCCCTTACAGTGTCGAATCACAGAACGCAGTTTTCTTTTACAACCTTTCTACCTGGAATGTGTTTCAATCGACGAGATATGTCGAACCACATATCCACGTCATAGCGCTGCGGTACGGTTTTTCCGAGGAATC
>CAVHXA010000150.1:0-3005 GCA_963639765.1 Oscillospiraceae bacterium
TGCCCGCGCCCATCTTGAAGGTACTGCCCATGAGCACGCGCACCTGACCGGCGCGCACCTTGGCGAATAAATCCTTTTTGCGAGTCTCGGTATTGGCTTCATGGATAAAGGCAATCTCTTCTCTCGGAATGCCACGGGATACCAGTTTCTCCCGAATATCGTCATAGATGGTAAAGGCAGGTTCATCGGGCATCTCCCTATCCATCATCTGCTCCAGTGCGTGAAGCTCCGGACTGTCCAAATTCCCGCCCGCCGTCTTTGCCGCCTTCGTCCCGGATGCGCCGGTTTTCGGGGTGGACAGGTCGCAGAACACGAGCTGGGTCAATTTGTCCGCCTGCCCGTCCTGCCAGATGCGGTGGATGTTGTCCACGCACAGATTGACTTTGCTTGCCGGATCGTCTGGCAGGTCTGGGTTGATGATGCGCTGGTCAAGCCCCAGCTTGCGCCCGTCCGAGGTAATCTTGAGCATGTTGTCCTGGGAAGCGTCCACCAGACCAGCATGGACTTTGGCAGCTCGCTCGGACAGCTCCTGCACCATGCCTTTCTGGATCTCTGTGGGTTGCGCCACCTCTGTATGGTAGATGGGTGTGGGCGTAGGAAGGTTCAACTGATCTGCCGTCTTAATATCCGCCGCTTCCTTAAACAGTTTCATCAGCTCCGGCAGGTTAAAGAACTTGGCGAACCGTGTCCTCGCCCGGTAGCCCGTGCCTTCCGGCGCAAGCTCAATGGCAGTGGTGGTCTCCCCAAAAGTAGAAGCCCAGCAGTCGAAGTGGGCAAGCCTCTTTTTTTGGATGGTATTGTGCTGGAGGTAGCGCATCATAGTGTACAGCTCTGTCATGGAGTTTGAGACCGGCGTACCCGTAGCGAATACCACACCGCGGTTTCCGGTGATCTCGTCGATGTACCGGCACTTCATCAGCATATCGGAGGATTTCTGCGCGTCGGTGGTGGAAAGTCCCGCAACATTGCGCATCTTGGTATAGAGGAACAGGTTTTTGAAGGAGTGCGCCTCGTCCACATAGAGCCTGTCTACTCCAAGCTGTTCAAAGGTGATCACATCGTCCTTGCGGCTTGTGTCCTGCAATTTCTTGAGCTTCACTTCGAGGCTCTTTTTCGTTTTCTCCAGGCTTTTGATGGTAAAGCGCTCGGCACGGCTGGCCTTGAGTTCCTCCAGTCCTTCCTCCACTTCCCAGAGCTGCTCCTGAAGGAGTCGCTCCTGCCGTTCTTTGGATACGGGGATGCGTTCGAACTGTGAGTGGCCGATGATGACCGCATCGTAATCCCCGGTGGCGATCCTGCCGCAGAACTTCTTCCGGTTTCGGGTCTCAAAGTCTTTTCGGGTAGCGACCAGGATGTTGGCGGAGGGATAGAGCCGTAAAAATTCCGAGGCCCATTGTTCCGTTAAGTGGTTTGGTACCACAAAGAGGGATTTCTGGCACAGTCCCAGACGCTTACTCTCCATGGCAGCCGCTACCATCTCAAAGGTCTTGCCCGCGCCGACCTCATGTGCCAGGAGCGTGTTGCCGCCGTACAAAATGTGAGCAACCGCATTCAGCTGATGCTCACGAAGCTGTATCTCCGGATTCATGCCGGAGAACGTAATATGCTGTCCGTTGTATTCACGCGGACGGCTGGAATTGAAAAGCTCGTTATACTTCTGAACCAGATCGCGCCGGCGTGTTGGGTCTTTCCATATCCATTCCTGGAAAGCGTCCTTAATGGCCTGCTGCTTCTGCTGTGCAAGCGTGGTCTCTTTGGAGTTGAGCACACGCTTTTCTTTTCCGTCTGCATCACGCACGGTATCATAGATGCGAATATCCCGGAGATTTAAGGTATCCTCCAGAATCTTGTAGGCGTTTGCCCGGTCTGTTCCGTAGGTCATATAGGCGTTGATGTCCCCATAGCCAACGGCACTTTTGCCGGTGATGTTCCACTCTGCGGTGTAGTCGGAATAATTGACGTCGATGTTCCGGCGCACATAAAAGGCCGGTTCCAACAGTTCGAACATGAACTGTTTGATATATGCCTTGTCAATCCAGGTAGCGCCAAGACGCACCTCAATTTCCGATGCGTCCAGATCTTTTGGCTGTGCCTGGCGAAGTGCCTCCACATTGGGTAAAAATCCGGGGCTGCCCATGTCGGCAGCTTCCGCTTCCCGAAGCTTCTGGCGCACATCGCCGGAGAGGTACTCGTCCGCTGTCTGCCATTCCTGCCGGATGGGGTCAAGAAAGATCACACCGGTGAGCTCATTGATCAATTCGTCCTGTGTCTTGTTTGCCAGAGAGGACATGTATTCCATATCCACACAGGCTTTTTCCGCGATAGAGAGCGCGAGCGCCTCCGATGCGGTGTCCACTGAGGTGACCGCTTCATGGGGCCGGATGGTTCGCTTCGTGAACATATCCGCCTTGCGCTTGAGGTTGTTTTCTTCGTCAAGCACTTCCAGAGAGCAGAGCAGGAAATAGGCGCTGTCATCGGAAAAGGCAAGGCTGTTGGCACGGGCGTTGATAAGCCCATATTTTTCTGTAAAGGAATCATAGAGGGCATCAAGCTCCCGCTGCGTTTGCTGAATCGCCTCATCGGAGATGAAGCCGTCCATCTGCTGCCCAATGAGCTTCTGCACGCAGTCCCGGAGCTGCACCATGCCCTTGACACGCTCTTTAGCCGTTGCGTTCAGGTCAGGCTTGACCATGACGCTGTTTTCTCGGTAATACACCTCGCCGTCCACGATGGTGTAGGTGTAATTTTTCACATTGGGGTCAGCGGGAATAGAAGTGCCGATCTTCTCGTTTTCACCGAGGTCTGGCAGCTCTGCCTCCTGATATTTACCGCCGATTTTCTGCACCGCTTCATGGAGCAGCGTTCCCAAATCCGTGCCTTCTATGGGGTTGACGGTATAATCCTGCTTGCCGTACTGCGTACTCTCCGAAGATGGGATTCCGAGCACCATTTCCGGGTGCTCTGCAAAGTACCTGTTGATGGCAAAGCCGTTTTCAGACTGTCCA
>CAVHXA010000151.1:0-2969 GCA_963639765.1 Oscillospiraceae bacterium
CTTATCTTACTCAGGTGTGTTCACTTTTGACAGCAAAACGACCGTCTCGACGTGGGTCGAGACGAGTTGATGTATGTCAGGAACATATTGTCAACCCTATCTGCTTGTGCAAACAGTTCTACTAATATCTTTTAACGATAGCTTTTCTATCGTTATATAGTTTATAGCGTATCCATGCCCATATCAATAAAATATTGATATGTTTCGTCAAGCAGCGCGTCATCCGGAATCAGCAGGATCATTTCCTTTCTTGCTCTTGTGAGAAGTACTCTAAAATTATTCTCTACAATAGAATCCGGGTTTTTATAATTCCCCTTACGAACATCACTATTGTATCTTGAACCGCGCGCTATCCATTTACCGTTCTGACGAACATACCCTCCGCCAAATACCACAATCGGGCAATCCAGCTCAAGCCCCTGATTACCGTAGACAGAACAGACCTTTGTCAATTCCATACAGCCACCTGTAAACCACGGACCATAACCGCCATTAGAAACCGCATTACGTCCCTTATACCCAATATTCCATCCAGGCATAGCTTTATTAATTATGCTCTGCTCAGCAAAATTTGATACGAACATTCCATAGTTCCATTCAGGATGATCGGAATCAATCTCAGCCGTTCTCTCCTGAACTTTTGCGAAATCACGAGTAACACATATACGCATAGATGTTTTCTGTAATTTATCTAATTCATTCTTTGCCTGTTGTGCTGTAGAATTTGATCTACAAATCGCCTGCTCTACCCATTTGCTACAATCGATAAAATCTGCTCTGAGCGAAACCGGAAGGAATAGATTGTTATCGACTTTTTTTCGCTTTCCAAGTCCCTGTAATTTATCTGCAAGATCTGATGAAGCAACCACACACCAATCATCATGTTCTTTAAGCGCATCCTCCCATAATGAAAGTCCAGCCTCTTCACCTGTATAAATAACCTGGCCATTACCATATAGGCCAATCAAAACCGCATAGTTTCTTTCTTTGTAGATTCTTTCACCGACTCTAAATAATCCTTCTGGTTCTGTAAATCCTTTTCCAAGTTTTTCTGCATCCCAAGCTCGCTGTGCTTCATCAAATATAAGAATTGACTGCTCTGGAACTTTATTATCTCTATAGAAGAAAGTTGACTTGAACTCTTTCATGCCTTGAATGGCATTCTCTCCCATATGCTCATTGTTGCCAACTTGGTTAATCTGATATTGAAGGACTTCAACAAGCGGCCCATTTCCGGAAAGATATACCGCATTAGCTTCACCATTTTTGTTTTCTTCAAAAACAATGCTCTGACCAACCGCAGTCTTTCCTGCACCTGGAACGCCATTAATTAGAATAAGTAATTTTTCCTTTTTCTCACGTGCACTGTTAATATGCCCAAGGACCTGGCTAAGACAATTCTTATTCACATCCGAGATATAAGGAATTCTGCCTTCACAATACATAATCTCTATGGCCTGAAGCATATCTGGCATCTCTGTTTTCGATGAAGCAAGCCATTCATCACTAAACGTACACAGCTTTTCATTTCTTAATTCATCGGCGATAGCATCGCAGAAATTATCACACGTAAGAATTTCAATTCCTCTTAAGATTCCTGCTACAGCATTCTTATGTGTGCATACCAGATAGCTCTTAACTTCAATTGCTTTATCTTTAGTTACCTTATGGTGATTCTGTATCTCGAAGTCACATCTTTTGACGATAAGAACAAAAAACCATTTTTCTTATCATCAGTGTACGTGGGTGTCTTGTGCGTACCATCCTTTATTGGCTCACATAGTTCTTCCAATGCTTTTACCGGATACTTAGTATTTTGCCAAGTTCCGAACATCTCGATAAATTGCGATAGCTATCCGATATACTTCCGGTGCGATTCTTTTACGTTGTTCTGATTCACCATGCTGTATTGCAATGTGGTATCTATACTTTGATGACCAAGAAGCTGCTGCACCTGTTCAATAGGCATGCCCTTATCAATTGCTGCCGTAGCAAGTGTTCTACGAAACTTATGCGGATGAACCTTGTCAATATTTAACCTATTCCCAAGCTCACGCAATCTGATCTCAACGCCACTTATCTGCAGACGATTGTACGGCTTCTGCAGTGATACAAAAAGCGCCTCATTATCATCTTCTCTAGAATCAATATACTTCTTCAGATGAAGTTTGGTTCTTGCATCGAAGTAAGCTTTGCGTTGTTTGTTACCTTTGCCAAGAACGACACATTCACGATTTTGAAAATCAATATCCTTTTTATTTAGCTTGACCAGCTCTCCCACTCTCATGCCCGTGGAAGCGAGCAAATCAATAATTGCCAGGTCACGAATTCCATCGCATTCATCCCGCATCAATTCCAAATCTTCATCGGAATATGTCTCCTTAACCGGCTTACAAGTTTTGACCTTATGTATCCTCCTTACCGGGCTCTTTACAACATAATCCTCATCTTCCAGCCAAGAGAAGAAGCTGGATAAAATTCTGCGGATGTTATCCACCGTAACTTTGCTGATTTTGCTTTCAGTTTGATAATCATCTAGGTAGATTCGCAAATCGTCGGTTGTAATCTGAACAATGTCCTTATCGATCTTTTTTACGGCATTTCTGATCGTTGAATCATAGTACTTTACTGTCTTTTCTGAACAACCTTCCACTCTTTTCGCAGCAAGAAAAAGTCTTACAAGATCTGTTTTCTCTTCTTCAAGCGAATCGGAACAGAGACAGCTCTCCAGAACCTGATGAAGCTGTTTCATCTGTTCCGAGTTTATAACACCTTGCATTTGTTCTTCAATTTCTTTTATCAATGATGCATTCATATTGGATCTCCTTTTTACCAACATCCTGCTCCACTGATATTTTCATGCTCTGGGGATTAGTAATACTGCTCGATATAGTTATAGGCCTTATCGAATACCTCTTTATCCTTGATCTTGTACTTGATCCAGACAACACTTCTAAGAGCTTTCTTGA
>CAVHXA010000152.1:0-2910 GCA_963639765.1 Oscillospiraceae bacterium
GCCGCTGCTGTGGGGCACTTCCTGGGTGCTGTGTGCATTACGTTTTTACAGGCAGTTCAGATGGCTTTCATTGGATAAAAAGCTCCTTCTGCTTTTTACGGCAGGAGTGATCAGTTTGCTGTGCGCTTTAGCGTTTGAGAAAATATATGACTCATTTAGAGTAAGGCAAAGAGGGTAAGTTATGCCGAAAGTCAGCATCATTGTCCCGGTGTACAATGCCGAGAAATATTTACAGAAGTGTGTAGATAGTATTCTGAGCCAAACACTCACGGATCTCGAAGTGATTCTTGTGGATGACGGCTCTGCTGACAGCAGTCCGGTTATTTGTGATGGCTATGCCGAACGGGATAAGCGCGTAAAAGCTATTCATCAGAGAAACTCCGGTGCTGCCGCTGCCAGAAATCAGGGCATGAATGTTGCACGAGGAGAATACATCGCGTTTGTCGACAGCGATGACTGGATCGACGCGGATATGTATAGGCAGATGGTTGATACTGCCGAAGCAAACGATTGTGACCTTGTAATTTGCGATTGTTTAAAGGAGTCCGATAGCGGTAGCCAGCTCTATACTCACGACTTGCCAGCCGGGTGCTATGATCGAGAACGTATGCATTCCGTGTATTTTCCGCAGCTCTTGATGCCGGATTCCATGGAGTATCCAGTTACGATTTCAAATTGGCTTTTGCTGATTCGTCGTGAGCTTATTTCAGCGAATCAAATTACATTTCCGGAGGGAATGCGATTTTCAGAAGACCTTCTATTTGGTTCCGAAGTTGGGTATTTTGCGCAAAGTATGACTTATTTGAAGGAATACGCGCCCTACCACTATCGCCAGAATCCGGATTCTGTAACGCATGCAGCATATAAGGATAAATGGCCGCTACTGCGTGAGCTCTGGTGCAGAATCAATGAGAGCTTCAGCAAAAAGCAGGATTATGACTTTACGCAGCAGATCCAGCGCTGTATGCTGTTTTTTGTTTATATGGCGATGAACCAGAGACGATATGCAGGATTGCCAACAAGAGAATTTTCCCATGAGGCTGGTGTAGTGCTGGATGATTCACTTGTACATGAGGCGCTCAGAGCAATACCGGTCAGTCAATTGCAGATTTCGTGGAAATTAAAGATCATCAGCTTAATTTATCAAAAGAAGTGGTTGCGCCCCGCGCTACTGCTTCTTAGAGGATAAAGCGTAAATGAAGAAAGTCCTTTTTATCAATGGTCACCTGAATACCGGCGGTGTGGAGCGTTCCCTTGTGGATGTGCTCAAGCATATGGATTACTCGAAATATGCCGTTGATCTTCTGTTGCTGGAGGATACCGGTGACTACACTTCAGAACTGCCACCTGAAGTGCATGTACTGTTCCGAGATATTCATCATACGTTTGGCAGTTTTGCTTCATCCATTCGGAAATGTGTTACAACGCACGATTGGATGTGCTTGAAGTTACGCATTCTGTTTTTGTTTCAAAAATTCTTTGGTGCGCGCGCCTTAAAATCTGCTGCAACCATTCTGCTTGGAGAGCACCATTACAATTGTGTTATCGGATTTCGTCCCGGAATTTGTTCCGATTTGGCTGCATACTCTGTCCGAGCAGACAGAAAAATCACATGGTGGCACCATGGCGAATTCAATGTGAATCGTGTGGCCTATGGCGATATGTGTAGCAAGATGGATGCTGTGGCTGTGGTATCGCAGTCCTGTAAGGAAATGCTTCAAGGTCAGCTGCCGGAGCTTGCGGATAAGCTGGTCTGCATTCCGAATATGCTGGATGATGAGACAATTAGGCAGAAGGCCGCAGATTCACCCTATACCGGTGATACCGGTGATGCGCTGCATATCGTCTCGGTAGGCCGCCTTGCGCCGGAAAAACATTTTGAAAATATCATTCCCGCTGCGAAGGCGCTACGGGAAACAGACATATGCTTTACTTGGCATATTGTTGGTGAAGGCCCTGATCGTGCAAGATTAGAACCTTTGATTGCTAAAAACAACCTGAAAGATCATGTGATTCTGGAAGGAAGCAAGTCTAACCCTTATCCTTATATGAAGTATGCAGACCTGTTTGTTCACCCGTCATACGTGGAATCACAGGGGCTGACGGTATTGGAGGCGATGGCTTTGGGAATTCCGTGTGTAGTGACGAAATCTCGCGGCCCCTGTGAGTTTATCGAAGATGGTGTTAACGGGTTGTTGACGGAGCAGTCTCCGGAATCGCTGACGGAAAAAGTGTTAGCGATTCTGAATGACAAGGATGTATATCTGCGCGTTAAGGAGAACACAAAATGCCCCGAACAGTTTAGCCCGGAGCAAGTCATACAACAAATCGAGGCACTAATTGACAAGTAGAAGGTATTGAACAATGAAAATCACCATGTACGGAAACGGCAGTGCTGGTAACCACGGCTGCGAGGCAATCATCCGTGGGACAGTGCAGCTTCTGGGTGCGAACGAATATTGCGTCCTTTCGGAAAACTGCGGAGAGGATGCACAGTACGGTCTCAATGCGCTTGCGAAGCTCGTCCCAGCCAAGGAAACGAGAAAGAAAGATTTTGGCTTTCTGAGAGCTTATGCAAAGCTGAAGCTGACTGGGAACTATACAGATATGGATGGCCTGTACTATTTACCGGCCATTCAGCATTGTAAAAATAGTACTGATATTGCGCTGTCCATTGGTGGTGATAATTATTGCTATGGCAATACAGCCATATATGCATATCTGAATCGGGCATTTGGAAAGCAGAGTATCAAGACGGTTCTTTGGGGTTGCTCTATTGAGCCGGATGTCGTGGCAGGACCTTCGGTCTCTGGGGATTTACGTCATTATGCTCTGATTGTAGCCAGAGAAAGCATCACTTATGAAGCGGTCAAAGCAGCAGGGGCTAATGCTGTGCAAATACCTGATCCG
>CAVHXA010000153.1:0-2905 GCA_963639765.1 Oscillospiraceae bacterium
CAGCAGTATTTGCATTCCGCGATAGGTTTGGGCGAAAAGGACATATTGCAGTTGAGACAGATGTATTTGGAATAGTCTGCATCATTGTGATGGACAAGTCATGAATGAACTACTATTACAGATGATAAATTACCTGTTGACGAATACCTTTTCAACGAAGCGAATGATGGCCGATGCTCTGGACATCATTTACTGGACGCTTCTGAATGTGTGCGCGGGACGCGGCTCCACAAAGAACATTAACGAAGTTACCTCCGCCATCCTCCGCTATTGCATTCAGCACCATATCTCCTTGGAACAGGCCCTGCAGCAACAATGACAAACCGGGATGCTTTCATCGTCGAAGGCATCCCGGTTCTTCTGTTTATCGCAAAACCTGAGTTGAAGTCATACATTGATCTTACAGAGAATCCGATCCAGCATGGCGGCAATTTCAGTACGCGGGATCGTCATTCCATCGACCAACCATTCTTCCATCACACCAACCATGCCCGATACAACAAAAATCGCTTCCACAGCGTCATATTGCAGATTTTCATCGGGGTGAATCCTACGGTTTTCCGCCAGTACTTTTTCATTGAAGGTGCGCTTCAGTTTTTGAAGCGAATGGCTGTCACCGTTGCGGATCAGCAGCAGAAAGATTTCTTTCCGCTGCTCAATATAGGAAGTCAGTCCTTCGGCAAGTTTTCGACTGTTTTCATGATCGGTTGTGGGAAAAGCGCCTTCAAACAATTCATACAAACCGGCATACAGGTCGCCTTCAACCTTGTCATACAGATCATACACGTCCAGATAATGCAGATAAAAGGTTCCACGTCCGATATTCGCTATGCGGCAGATTTCGGCTACAGCAATTTTGTTCAGCGGCTTTTCCTGTAGCAGCATGAAAAAACTGCGCTGAATCGCTTCTTTTGTTTTCAGAATCCGACGATCCTCCATCTTGCCCTCCGTCTGTTGTACAGTTTTTGTCCACCTGTTCAATAATGGACGCATGGCAATTCATTGCACATTGGCATTGTGTTCCCAGAACATTATACTATACACATGGACATTAGTAAACAGGTGTCCATAAGCCACGTGAGAAAATTAGAGGTCATAGTGCAGTGAAATCTGGAAAGAAGCGACTCGTTTTCGCTTGTGCCGTCAATCTGGCTATCGTCTTGATGGAAATCGTCAGTGCGATCATGGGGTTTGCACTTCGATGGAACGATTATCATTTGAAAGCGCTCCTGTTCTACACGCAGGACAGCAACCTTTTTGCACTCGTTGCCTGTGGGGCAATGGCCTATGCCCAACTACAATGCCTGCAGGGGAAAAGGAGCGCCCCTTCCAAGGTTGTACAGCGCATGAAATACATGGCTGCCTGCGCTCTAAGCCTTACTTTTTTGGTTGTCCTCTTTGTTTTGGTTCCGCTGGCTGGGTGGCAGTCAATCACTGATAAGCTCTTTGCCGATACCAAGCTGTATCATCATTTTCTTTGTCCTCTTCTGACGGCGGGGTCGTTTATCCTTCTGGAGGATTACTCAACGCTGACAAAGAAGGATGCGGGCTTTGCCACGATCCCCACTGTCTGCTATGCCATCATTCTGACGACACTGAACATTCTGCGGATTGCAGATGGGCCGTATCCATATCTGCGCGTATATGAACAGCCAGTGTGGGCATCTGTGCTTTGGAGCGCAGTTATTCTCGGCAGCGCATACGGAATAGCAAAAACATTGCTTTGGATGAACCATCGACTGAACCGACAGTAACAGGGTGAAAACGGCGAACCGAAAATTGTGCCGGAGGAAGCTGAGACGGTTCGCCGCATCTATCGCCTGCTTTTAGACGGGATGACTCCCTACAAAATTAAGCTGACCTTGGAGAGCGAGGGCGTTCTCTCACCATCCAGTCGAAACACATGGCAGCCCCGAACCATTCTGAGCATCCTCACCAATGAAAAATACAAAGGCGACGCACTGCTGCAAAAGACCTTCTGCACGGATTTCCTCACCAAGAAGATGAAGGTCAACGAGGGCGAGGTGCCGCAGTACTATGTCGAAAACAGCCACCCGGCCATTGTGAGCGATGCAGTTTATGAGGAAGTGCAGCTGGAACTGGAACGTCGAAGAAACCTTGGCCGCCAGCACAACAGCCAGCATTGCTTCCCCGGCAGAATTTACTGCGGCTGCTGCGGGAGCGTATATGACAGCAAGGTGTGGCACTCCAATGACAAATATCGCCGCACCGTCTGGCAATGCAACGCCCGGTTCGTCAAGGGAACCGGCTGTCAAACGCCGCACCTGAGCGAGCCGATAATTGAACAGAAGTTTCTGGCGGCCTTCAATCAGCTGCTGACGCAGAAAGACTTCATCGCGGACGATATGCAGGCGATCCTCCAGCATCTGACCGACACAGCGGAACTGGATGCGGAAAAGGAATCCTTGCAGGTCGAGATGGGCATTGTATCCGAATTGATCCGGCAGGCTGTGGGCCAGAACGCAAGCGCTGCCCTCGACCAAGTAGAATACAACCGAAAGTACAATAGCCTGACGGAGCGCTTTCACAAGGCAGTGGATCGGGTCAAGGAGATGGACGCGGAATGCGCCCGGCGCAAGGGTCAACGCAGGGAAATTGAGACCTTCCGGGACGCTGTATTGGCGAATGACCAGCCGGTTACAGTTTTCTCAACGGAGCTATGGAACGCGACGATTGACAGAATGACGGTCAATCTGGACGGCAGCGTGAAGGTAGCCTTCCGAAATGGGATAGAGATTACGGTGTGAGAGAATTAGCAGCCCGCTTGCATTCCTCGGTGTGTAACCAGGGTGTGCAGGCGGGCTTTTTTATTTGCCAGTTAGAGAAAAACATGCTATGCTTAATACGTTGTTGCCGGACATATCACCCTTACACTTACCCCACC
>CAVHXA010000154.1:0-2782 GCA_963639765.1 Oscillospiraceae bacterium
CCCGTAATTGGTGTCGACACTTTGTTCATTGGTATCGTTACGAACACCGCCACAGCGGCATTAAATTCGTAACAGCAGCCGAACGTCATGCCGGCAGGAGTAAGGCAATACTCAACAAACGTCATCTTGTCTATGAAGCGGCTAAGTCCGCCCATCCTGAGAGATGGAATGGCAGAGCCACCCGTGACTGGAGTGATGTTGATATCGTATATCTCAATCCTGACAAGGCCGTTGATGAAAACGAATCCATCAGTCATGAATTGTTGATAAGTGAATGCTCAGCTTAGGCCGCAAGGCCTCTGCCAAAGCAGACACAGTAACAATTATTTTTGTCAAATTTACTGACAACTAACTTGACAACGAGCGATTGTATGTGAACTCTGCAAAAAAGTTACACTAAACGCCTTTACGGGGTCAGAAACGTCATCAGTTCGTTGAAACTCTTGCCGCTTTTCACGTAAGCATCCATAATTACATCTGCCTCAATCCTGCGCTTCTGTTCCTGCAGATCCTTAAGTCTATCCGCAAGCTTGTCATATTTATCCTGAAGCTTCGACATATCCGCCGTTATCCCAGATATCTCTGCTTCAATACTCTCCAGCGATTTCTTCCTCGCCATCGTCAGGCTCCTCCCTGTTCATGAGTGATTGTCCGGCTGCCAGCAGCTTGCCGATCTCGTCCGCGCTCTTGCTTATGTCTGCCGCTTCAAGTCCAAACGAGCTCAGGATTATCTTCTGTGTCTTTGTGACCGCATGGTCAAGCTTATAAATGCCGCCATTTCTGCGCACCATCTCAATCTTTTCCAGCTCTCGGATCGCCGCCGGGACAGTCATATATTTCTGCTTGGTGTCCATGCCGAGCATGCGCTCCCTGAGGAGATTGTAGATCCGGTTCCTCACGATCAGTGCCACAAACTCAATAAATATCTTTGATGACATGCTCTGTGAAGTCTGGACGCGCTCACTCTTTGAGCCGATAAATGTCTTATCCGATTTGAAGAGCTTCTCCGAGATGTCCCTGCCCTTATACTGGATGAGAGCCTGTGAGGCGGTCATATACTCGGAGGTTATGATACAGAAGTATCCGCACAGCTTCAGTTCTTCCTCGATGACATCCGTCCGTTCCTCTATCCCGCTGAGAATACCTTTTCTATTGTAGTGGATTCTGAAGTAATCGTGGTATGTCTTTCCAAACTTCTGGTCCGATCCTATATGCTTATCCGCGAACTGCCTCAGCTTATCAATCTTTTGCTCCAAAGCTCCACGTTCAGCTGCCTGCTTGTAAGGGCTGTAGTAGATATGGAAGTACCTGTCTTTTGTATCATCTTCATAAAGCCTTGCCGCTACCGTAGTGCCGTATACCTTGTACGGGCGTATCGCCGCCTCACGGCTTGTTTCAAAACTCCCGCGCTTTTCCAGGACCAGCGGTGATACCAGCGCCTTGCAGCCCTTGCACATGATGATGAATGTATAGCCGTTATCATCTATGTACTGTATGTTTTCCTTACTGAAATATCCTCTGTCAAGGATGAAGCCTATCTTTTTATAGCCATACTCGATCACCTTGTCGACCATGCATGTGAATTGGGACACATCGGTCACAGATCCCGGATATTCCTCATAGAACAGCGGCACCCGGTTCGTCTTGTCCATCGCTATCGCGAGATTGAACACCGGCAGTCCCTTATCGTCCTTTGCTTTCCCGAATTCAACTATATCGATGTCCCCGGCTTCGCTGTTCTTATTCGTTGAGTCGTAAGAAACATAAATCCGGTTCTTATGATCCCGATTCCTGTTCCAGTCATCCAGGAATCCTATGCACTGATCCTTTGTGATCCGGCTGAACAGGCGGCTTACCTTGGAGTCACTGTATATCGCCATCTTATCTGAAAAGAGCGGATGGTCAAATGCAAAGTCCGGGTAGTACTGACCGGCGTTTTCCTCCTCAATGATCAGGTATGCGACCAGATCAAGCATAAGCCCCGCATCATCGCCGAAACGTTTTGTCAGCATTGCCCGCAGCTTGTATTCATCCAGTATCTTCCTGATTACAACGCATGTCCCGATCTTAAGGCAGCAGCTCCGATACGCAAATGGAAGCTCGTCCGGAAGCATCACATCCGGGAAATAAACCTGGAACTTCTCATTCGGAAACATCATCGTCGGATCTTCAGAGGACACCTTTCCGACTATGCTGCGCAGTGGGACCGCGTACTTCTTCTCCTGGTTATATTCGCTGCCATACTGATACAGAATATATACCGTTCCGCCTTTTTTCTTGGTGATGATCTTGCCCTTCGACTCGGGAATCTTGACTGTGGTATTGAGGTACATTTGCTCCTCCATATTTAGTGTAATCGTTACACTAAATATATCACTTTCCAAGCTCGATTTCAAGAGTAAATTTTGGCTTATTTCCGCCATTTTCGGCGATTCTCACCGGCACATAAAACTTTTAGTGGAACTCAGTTGCAAAGTTCACATTATAATGAAAGTGCGGTCAGCCAACTGCACAAACAGAATATCAGAAGGTCATTTAAGATGGAAAAGAATCTTATTCCTCGTACTTTTCCAGAAAGCGCTTTGTACGCTCGCTCCTCGGGTGCTCGAACACCTCGGCGGGTGTGCCTTCCTCAACAATGACGCCGCCGTCCATGAATATAACGTGGTCGGCAACAGCTGCGGCAAACGACATTTCGTGCGTGACGATTACCATCGTCATCTTTTCCTGCGCGAGATTGCGTATGACGCGCAGCACCTCGGCGGTGAGCTCGGGGTCGAGC
>CAVHXA010000155.1:0-2722 GCA_963639765.1 Oscillospiraceae bacterium
TGGTTGCGCCGCAGTAGGGGCAGGTGACCGCCGCCTTGGGAGCAGCTGCCTGTTCAATCTTCTCGCGCACACCCCGCCGGACCTGCGTGAGCGCCTCTTTGATCTCCTCGCCCAGCTCCTTGTATCTGCGGTACTCGGCATTGGTTTCCGGATCGTAGCCGGACGCCCTGCCCGGCAGCGCCGGAGCCGGCGTAATATCCACGGAGCCGGAATTGACCTGAAGCCGAATTTCGTCAAAATAGGGGTTGTTGACGAAAATGGTGATATAGAAATCGTAAGAATACTCATACCGCGGAGGATTGTAGCTGACCTCCTTGCCATCCCTGTCCTCACGCTTAATCTCCGTGCTGCTCTCGTCGATATCGAGGTTGCAGCCGGTTACATCCGCGAAATCCAGAACATCGGGGTTTGCCTCCGCCAGATCACGGGCCCTTGTCACCATGAATTTTCCCGCGTCCTCGTCCAGCAGCACCTTCATGTCGGTGCCGAGCGTCCGCGTCGTGTGGAAAGCCGCCACTTTCGCCTTGTTTTCCTCACGGTAGGCAAGCTGCTCCTTAATCTCCTCGACCGTGCTTCTCCGGCGATCAGAAAACCAAGGTGACAGCTTTTGTGCGCAGTTTTTGCAGAGATTTCCGTTTTCCAGCTTGCGGTTGCCGAGCAAGCCAATCTTTTCCCCACAAATATCGCAGTATTTCTTATCAAACAGTCCCATAATCAGAAAGCTCCTTTCATTTGTTCGTCGCTATACGCTCATTGCAGGTCGCCGTCATCAAACGGATCTCCGCATTCCGGGCAGAATTTCGGCGGATGCGCCGGATCGGAAGGCTCCCAACCGCATTTATCACACTTGTACTGCGGTACACCGGCCGGCTTTTTCGCACCGCATTCGGAGCAGAATTTACCCTTATTGACGGAACCACAGCTGCATGTCCAGCCATCCGTCTGAGGCTCGGGCTTCTTGGTACCGCAGTTCGGGCAGAATTTGCCGGTGATGCCTGTCTGACCGCAGGAGCAGGTCCAACCGTTTGCCGGTGCTGCAGGGGCGGGCTGCTGGATGGTCTGCTGCACCTGCTGCTGTGCACCCATCTGGTAGAGGTTCTGTGCATTTACTCCACCTGCCTGGCCTGCCATGTTCATACCCATAAACGCCATTGCAGGGCCTGCATTCTGATTGCTCGCCGCCGCCTGCATGGCGCTGGCCTGTGCGCCCACCAGATGTGCCGCAGCTCTCGTCGGGTCCATAAAGGCCGCGTTGCGCTGCATCTCCTTGATCATCTGTTCGTCTTCGTCGCTTGCCTTGACCGAAGACACGCCGAAGGAGACAATTTCAAGGCCGCGCAGGTTGCGCCACTTTCCGGAAAGTACCTCATTGAGTGCATCTGCCAGCTCTGTCGTGTGACCGGGAAGCGCAGAGTAACGAATGCCCATTTCGGAAATCTTTGCAAATGCGGGCTGAAGCGCCGTCAAAAGCTCGGTTTTGAGCTGACCTTCCAGACGATCCCGCGTGTAATCCTCTCCGACATTGCCGCAGACATTGGTATAGAACAGAATCGGGTCACAGATGCGGTAGCTGTATTCTCCGAAACAGCGGATAGAAATGTCAATATCGATGCCCGCGCGCTGATCGACAACGCGGAACGGAACCGGTGACGGCGTGCCGTATTTATTTCCAATCAGTTCCTTGGTATTGAAGTAATAGACACGCTGATCCTTGGGCGGTTCGCCGCCGAAGGTGAAGCGTTTGCCGATGCTCTTGAACGTATCAAGAATACTTGTACCCAGGTCGCCGGAGAAGATGGTCGGTTCAGTGGAGGAATCATAGACGAATTCGCCCGGCTCGGCGCAAAGCTCCGTGACCTTGCCCTGATCGACAATGATCATGCACTGTCCATCGGCAACCGCCACAACAGAGCCGTTGGAAATAATATTTTCCGAGCCCTTGTAGTTACTGCTTCGCCCGGAAACACGATGCATGCCCTTGACCGCCATCACATTCTCGGGAATGGATTCACAATAAAAATATTCTTTCCACTGGTCAGCCAGTACGCCGCCGGCGGAGCCTAATGCTGCTTGAATAAGTCCCATATCTATGTACCTCCTACAATAATAATTACGGTTTATTTTGGCTTTTCTGCCGTTTTAAGATAGTACTCTTATGCCCACGGATCTTCACTGACCGGTGTGCGTATGCCAACGAGAACACTGGAGTATTCCCAGAGAAACCACTCGCCGGTTGAACCTTTTTGCCGCAGCTTCATGGGGCGAGGAGAATCCGCGCCCGTCGTTTGCAGAAACACGCGAAGATAGCCTGGCTCGACGTCCTGCGGTCTTGGGTCCTCTTTCACGTTTAGAACGTACGGCACGCTCGGCTTATAGCCGTTCTGTGGCGTCGCACCGTCGAAGTATGCCAGAGGCAGATATGGCTTCCCGCTCAGCCTGTCGCGCAGGAACTGGATGTCGTACGGCGTCATGGGGCGCGGACCGCGCAGGATATTCAGCGCCGCCGTGCCGGCTTGCTTATCCATATCGAACAAATGGGCCGCGCAGAGGAACAGCGCGCAGATCTTCTCCGGCGTTTTTTTGTCCTCGGCAAGCTTTTCAAATTCCTCCAAGCTCTGTGGGATTTTTTCAATGGTAAACGGCATATGATGTCTCCTTTCTAAAGTGCGTCTATAACGCCTGCAAGATAAGTCGGTGATACGGATGCATAAATGAAATTATC
>CAVHXA010000156.1:0-2718 GCA_963639765.1 Oscillospiraceae bacterium
TAGACAGGCGGGTAGAAAGCCCTTCTGTGCTCGTGTCGAAGCCCTCCACACCGGCGGCAGCCAGCTTGAAATAGGACTCCGCTTCCTGGATCTGTTTATTGACCGACTTGATGTTGCGGGTGAAGTTTTCGGTATTCAGGGACAACGACACAACAAGGTCGCGGAGAGATTCGGCCATGAGAAATCACTTCCTTTCAAGCATGCGAAGATGCCGTGTAATCTTGGGTTGAATTTGACGGTAAATTCGGGTATAATAAAAGCGAAGGGAGCTGATAGCATGACGAACATCGTGCCCATTTCCGATCTGAAGAACTATACCGAGGTTCTCAGCCATTGCGATAACGGCTCAACCGTCTATCTCACCAAGAACGGACGCGGCAAATATGTGGTACAGAGCCTTGCAGAGCACGAAAAGCTGCAGGCAACCGTGAAGCTGCTTGCTGAGCTTTCTAAAGGCGTTGAATCCATCCGCACCGAAGGCGTTTTGTCCATTGATGAAGCGTTTGCCGGCTTGGAGGACTAAGCATGGCGAAGGTGACACTCTCCAGGGAAGCCCAGCGCGACCTGGTATCCATCCGTGACTATATTAGGGATGAATTATGCAATCCGAGCGCTGCCGGGCATGTGATCGCCTGTCTCAAAAAGAGCGTGCAGTCCCTTGAAAAGTTTTCCGGGCGCGGTCGCCCGCTGGATGCGTTGATTTCCGTTCATACGGAATACAGGTATCTGGTATGCGAGAATTACTGCATCTTTTATCTTGAAGGCAATGATCAGGTAATCGTTGTCAGAATCCTGCATCAGCGGCAGGACAGTCTGCGGGCGCTGTTTCTGGAAAATTGATCATGGAGCAAGGTTGGGCCACACCTCGTCAATAGCGCGGGGCTGTGGCTTTTTCTTTTTCTGCTCCAGCCTTGCGTTCCACGCCCGAATACGCAAAAAGCCGAGCAGATCGCTTTGATCTATCTCGGCCATGCGCCAGCCGCCTTCCAGCAGCGAATTATAGGTGGAATAAATGAAATCCGGCAGCGTTATGACGGAAGCGTCTCCGCTTTCTCCGTCTCCGCTGCCTTCGTAGGGAACTCGGAGAGAATCTCCGTGGTCTGTGTCTGTACGGCCATAAGCGCCAGCGCGATATCATGCATGAGCCTGTCAACTGGATACCCATCCAGCACATCGTCCGGCGTAAACTGATTTCCAAACAGGATACAGAACCAGCGGATCATCGTGTCCATGGCTTCCGTGATCTGCACCTGCTCGCCTTCCGGAATCGTTTCACCCTTTACAGCCGCATTGGAGATTGCAACGATCCTCGAATACATTTTAGCGGCAGGCTCCATTTCCCGCAGTGCTCTTCCGCTGATAAAGTCAACCGTATATTTCTGCGTTCCAAGCGTACAGGTAATCATGTGTTTTCCTCCTCACAAAGTCCGAGCAGCTTCCGGATGGCCTTGCGATTGCCAAGAAGCATGCACTTATCCAGCAGGTGTACATCTGACAGATAATACTGCAGCGTAGCGCAAGCCTGCGTAATGGTTTCACTGTTCAGCCGCTGCGGGCTCTCAAAATACCCGTGCCGCAGAAAAGTGGTTGGGTTCATGGAAAACTGCACCGGCTCTTTAGTGCTTACATTGCACATGGCAAAAAGACCGTTTTCAAGTTCAAATATGGTGTTCCAGCCGCTTATGCCGGATACCGCGCATTTTATGTTCAGCATGCTTCTCTCCTTAATATGGATTCCCACGATAGTATACCTTGACGCCTTTGGCACGCAGTTTATGAAGGAGTTCTTGAGACGGCGGCTCAAATCTGAAGTTGATGCTTTCCACATCATCGATGGTCAATGCACCGTGATACTGCAGTTCCAGATAAGCGCCGTGCGTTACGCCGCGCAGCCATTCACGCACATCTCCTACATCCCCCTCACTGTTTTGAACACGCCGAACCAGTTCATCCGCCGACATACCGTCCATCCATATTCCCGCGATAGAATTCGTACTGACCCGTCCGGCAATGGTCTCTTCAATAGCAGCAGGGTACAGGCTGTCATCTGTCGTATAAGTCAAGCGGTTAATGACCCGGTCACGTTTAAAACGTACGGTCGTATCGCCGTAGCCTGATGAGTTATATGCAGCAACATTGCGGGAAACGAGGTATCCGTAGCGTTCAAAGTCAGCAGGGCGCATGTGCCGCACATCGGAACCAAACAGCTGTTCGGTGGCTTGCCTGCGCCCGGAAAAGTCCAATGATCCCTGTGATGTATGCGTCTCAAATTGGTTTTTGAAGCCTTCGGCAATAACGTTTTCCAGATATTCGCTTCGAATGTCCATGCCAAAGTCATGTGCTGCAAACAGCCGTCCGAGCTGCTCGGAAATATAGCGCTGCTGGGCCGCTGTCAGGCTGCGAAAGTTATTCTGTATCCATTGCTGTTCATACTGCTCATAGTTTGCCAGCGAAAGCGGTATTCCGTTTCTATCCGGATGTCCGCCACCGCCGGCATGAGAGCGTCCGCCTCTGCTGCCCACACGACATTACCTCTCTTTATAGGAGAAAGCAAGTTCTTTCGTGAAGACCTCATGGAACGGCGTATGATGCTCGATGTTCCCGGTGCATGCATCCGGAATATTCCCAAAGAAAATGATCTTTTCAGGCTGCAGGCGGATCATCATCTCCCGGTAGCCGTCCACAAACAGCTTTCGCGCATCCCGGTTCTTCATAACA
>CAVHXA010000157.1:0-2446 GCA_963639765.1 Oscillospiraceae bacterium
GTATAGAACACGTGGCAGGTTTCATATTCGAACAGCTTCCGGTAGTTATCCCCGAAAAAAGGATCCTCCATCGGGGAACGCTCCGTAGGGATTTTTAATCCCGGAAAAAAGTGCGGCATAGTCGGTAGAAATATCGGCTATGCCGCTTCTCTTTCATTGGGAATTTCTACTGCGCCAATGGCGTTGTAGATAATCTGAATGCGCTGCTGCCTGTGACCATCCACTTTTTCCGCCTTGAACACGATGATCTTCTCTACAAACTCGCGGATGATTTCGCCGGTCAGTTCTTGGATGTCAGTATACTTCCGCACCAGCGAAAGGAAGTATTCTACGTTCATGGCCTTTTGCTTTGCTCCGTCCATTAGGGTTTGCAGCTCAGCCACCCGCTTTTCCAAGGTCTGCTGCTCGACTTCATAGGTCGCTGACATTCTGGCAAAGCGCTCGTCGCTGATCCTGCCGGTCACATTATCTTCGTACAAGTGCTGGATAATCTTGTCCAGCGCTGCAATCCGCGCTTGCGACTGCTCATATTCCTTGCGGTTGTCTTTCATTTCCCGGTTCAAAGAGCGGGAGGCGCTGTCCGTAACCAACCGCACAAATTCTTCTTCATGACTCTTGGCGAAGGAGGTTACTCTCCGTAAATCCTCCAACAGCAGCTGCTCGATCACTACATTACGAATCTGATGCGAGCTGCAAGCAGCCTTTGTCTTCTTTCGGTAGTTGGCACAGACAAAATTTTCTTTATCATGATCCCATCCCCGCATTCTGACCTGATACATCTTTGAACCGCAATCCGCGCAAAACACCATGCCGGAAAGAATTGGCATTTCGCCCATGGGCGTTAATCTGCGACGGCCATCCCGAATGCGCTGTACAATCGCAAACGTTTCTTTGTCGATGATTGCCTCATGCGTGCCCTCAAAAACCTGCCATTCGGATGGATCTTTGCGCAACGTTTTCTTCTGTTTATAGGATTTGCGGTAGGTCTTGAAGTTCACCGTATTTCCGAGGTATTCCTGACGCTCCAGAATATGAACGACTGTGGATGTATCCCATGCAAAAGGATCATCTTGCTGTTTAACCGAGCGCACCGGCCATCCTTTGCTCTTGGCGTATTCCACCGGGGTCAGTATTTTTCGCCTTTGGAGCTCATTTGCCAGCTTCGTCGGGCCATAACCCGAAACGCAGAGATGGAATATCTCCCGCACCACTTCGGCAGCTTCCTCGTCAACGATCCAGTGATTCTTATCCTCCGGGTCTTTGATGTAGCCGTAAGGTGGAATCGTCGCCAGCGACTTTCCCGATTGCCCTTTCGCTTTGAACACCGCACGAATCTTCTTGCTGGTGTCCTTGGCGTACCACTCGTTGATGATGTTCAAGAATGGGGTGAAATCGCTGTCCTGCTGGCTTGCGCTGTCCACGCCGTTGTTGATGGCAATAAACCGAACATCTGCCTCCGGGAAAATCATTTCCGTATAGTATCCGACCTTGAGGTAGTCGCGGCCCAGACGGCTCATATCCTTGACAATGATCGTTCCGACCTGCCCATCCTCAACCAGCGCCATCAGGCGCGTCCAATCTGGCCTGTTGAAGTTCGTACCGCTGTACCCGTCATCCACGAAAAACTGTGTGTTCGTAAACCCGTTGTCATCGGCATACTTCTGTAGAATGGCCTTCTGGTTGCGAATGGAGTTGCTGTCCCCCTGAAGCTCGTCATCACGGGAAAGCCTGCAATACAACGCGATGATTTTGCTGCTGAGCAGCGTGCTTGTGAGAGACTGTCTGTTATTCTGTTTCATCATGAAAAATCCTCCTCTCCGACAGTCTCCCGAACGGCATCAGCATAATACCTCTCTATCGGGCGGAAGTCGAGCGAATTATCGGGGATGATTGTGACGTTTCTGATAATAATTGCGGCGGCTGTGCGCTGTTCAAAATCAGACGTTTGATTTTGCTATAAGTGGTTTCCGTCGCATTTTCACTGACCATCGACTCCACAATATAAACAGTGCCATCGATACACCTTTTTGTGGTGCGGCACTGCTTTTTGCAATTATCCATTTTTACACTCCACAAAAGCAAAGGGCCTGATGCTCTATTGCAGCACCAGACCCTTATCTTGGTTAGATGATTTTTGCGAGTTTTCCGGACACCCAGCCCACGCGAGAGCCAATGACAATCGCGTGCCATCCATTCTGTGCGGTCGCTACCAGCGGGAAGGTGCTGCCCGGCGCAACAGTGGAAAGGCGCTCATATTCCGTCCCGTTGCCGCAGCGGACGTTTACCTTGCCACCTTCGGAGACGATCACCACTGTCGTACCAACCGGAGCGGGTTCGTCCGGCACGGGCTGTTCTGGTGTGTCAGGCTGTCCGTCATCATCCGCAACAGCGTCCATCAGTGCAACGTGCGTCTTGTCGCCATACTTGCCGTCCGCTTCCAGACCGG
>CAVHXA010000158.1:0-2428 GCA_963639765.1 Oscillospiraceae bacterium
ATGATCGGAGGCGTGAAGGAATAATGGCAGCCTATCGATTTGCGTCAAAAAAAGATCTAAAGCCTATTTATGAACTGCCTGACCCTTTTCTCAAGTCTGACGGTACCCGTGTACGAACGCCAGAGGAGTGGCCGGAGCAAAGAAAGTACCTTAAGGCTATGCTTACCCACTATCTTTATGGTACGGTACCTCCACCTCCGGGCAACACAAGAGGTGATGTCACATTTAGCCGTAAAGTTTATAATGGACGGGCTATTGTAGAAAACATACATATTACCTGCGGACCAAATGATAAAATTCAGTTTGACTGTGAACTTATTCGGCCTAACACAAATGACAAGGTTCCTGTTATCACATGGAATCAGTTCAAAGGACGTCATGGCAGTCCTGACGAGGAAGATGCTGTACTTGGTCACGGCTATGCCATTATTGAGTTTGAGAAAGAACAATTAGCAGAAGACAATGCCAACGCCATACACGGAATGTTGGCTACTGCGTATCCTGGGTATACCTGGGGAGCTATTGCCATGTGGGCTTGGGCTCAAAGTCGTGTGGTTGATTACCTTGCTACAACAGATTATGCTGACATGAACCGCATTGTTGCTACAGGCCACAGCAGAGGCGGAAAAGTTGCACTTTGTGCAACCATTTACGATGAGCGTTTTGCTCTTTGTGCTGCAAGCGGAAGCGGATGCTGCGGTGCCGGTTGCCTTAGATATCTAGGCGGTCGCCTCGGTGAAGGCATTGGTATTTGTGAAACAGCCGGAAGCATCGAGGATGTGTTTCCGTTCTGGTGGGGCGATAATTTTGGTGAGTTCGGGAACCGAGTAGCAACTCATACCAGGAGTAATGCCCCCAAAATGGAATTTAAAGATGCTGCAAAGCTATTAAAAACTGACAGGATCGGAAAAATCGGAGATGAAGCTTATTTGCCCTTTGACTTGCATTTTCTCAGAGCTTGCATTGCGCCGCGCCCTGTGATCACAACCGAGGGGTTAAGTGACACATGGGCAAACCCTTACGGAAGCCAAATAACCTGGAGAGCTGCTGATGAAGTGTATAGGTTCTTGGGCGCATCTGGGAAGAACGCCATAGTTATGCGAGATGGTCCACACGAATATCAGAAATTAGATTGGATGTATGTTATTGCATTTTGTGATACAATGTTCAAGGGTTCTGCGCCCAATAAAAACATCCAGCGATGTGACTTAAATGCAGCAACTATAATGGATGGCATCGCAGGCGCAGATTGGAAAGAATTCTGTCCGCATTTTTCATGGCGAATGCCTCAAGACTAACACTAACAGGAGGTCGGTATTATGGGTGGGCTATTTAACTACGACAGTAAGCTTTTTCAACTTTTGCTGCGCATTTGCGATATAGCAGCATTAAGCCTTTTATGGCTTCTGTGCAGCTTGCCCATTATAACTATTGGAGCGTCCACATCAGCACTGTACTACACTACTATGAAGTTAGTACGTCAACGCGGTGACAGCGCTGTGTCTATGTTTTTTCATGCATTTAAAGAGAATTTTAAGGAATCGCTTCCTGTGACACTGATTCTTTTGGCAATCGGCTATGTGTTGATAGTAGACTATAACATGTTGTCAGAAAAAGTCGGTACCAGCTCGGTATTTCATGGCGTTTGTATAGTGATTTTAGCGTTGTATGCAACATTTGCAAGTTTGTTATTTCCGGTGCTTGCAAAGTATCGCTGTAGTTTAAAACAGCTTATGCGTAATGTAATATTTCTCATACTGCGACATCCATTAACTGCTGTAGCAGTAACAGCTGTTCAGTTTTTTCCAATCTGGTTCATTTATGCTCATCTTGAGCTGGTAGAAAAACTCGAAGGTATATTCTTGCTGTTTGGGCCAGGTTGTATAGCCTATGTTAACGCCCTAATGCTTGTGCCGTTGTTTCGCCGTTATATACCAGAGGAACAACAAGAGAACTGATCTGCGATTGCTTAACAAAAGAGGAAATTGATATGAAACTGGTTGATTTTTCACGTTTGACATTGGTGGACTGGCCGACACACCGCAAAGACCTTGTCGATTTTTTCGGAAGAGAAGAATATGGCGTTGTGCCCAGCGGCTGGAAAAGCAGTTTTGCTTGGGAAAAAGAGTTAGAGCAAGATGGCTTGCATGGAAAGCTTGGTCGAATAACCGTAACTTTTGATAGTCGAACTATGAGCTTTCCATTTGCACTTTGGTTGCCAGAATCATGTACACCTTCGCCGTGCATTATACAAATTAGTTGCCATGATCCCATAGCACACGACCAAATGAAAAATATTCCCCCTGACATACGGGAAAAATTCATGCGCAACATGAAAGAGCTTGTTGGCAATGATAAGCATTTCAAAGCGATGATGGATGATATGTCTGCTCCAAAAGCACCAAACACCCTTGATATAACCCGTGAC
>CAVHXA010000159.1:0-2425 GCA_963639765.1 Oscillospiraceae bacterium
GTGTGGACTTGCCGACGTTCGGCAGTCCGACGATACCTAATTTCATATATCTCTACATCTCCTTAAAAAGTCTTGATTTATCAAGGGTTTTCGCGATCCGGCGTTTTCGGTTTACGCCATTTTTACGCCATTTCCGCATGGACTTTTATATCGGAAACCCTGTTTGATTCAAATAACCGCACAGCCTGATCCAAGGATTCAGATGTGACGTGGACATATCTGTCCATCGTTGTTTTTATGCTTGCATGACCCAGCAGCTTTTGAAGAACTTTCGGCTGCATACCGCTTTCAATCGCCCTCGTGGCGTAAGTATGGCGTAAAGCGTGCATACAGAATCGTTCAATTCCTGCTTCGTCGCATAGCTTGTAAAGGTGGGTATCATAGGAACTGTTTTTCGCCGGTTCCCCGGTACGCCAGTTGATAAAGACAAGATCGCGCATGACCAGTTGGGAGCTTGCACCCGTTCTCCGGTCGATATATTCCAGTGTCTGCGAGAGCAGCGGCGATTCCTTCCGTTCAGAACACTCAGCTTTCATCCCTTTCAGGATGTCAAAAGCCCGGTCCGTCAAAGGAATGGTGCGATAGCTCTGCTGCGTTTTCGGAGGACCTGCACGCCAGAAGTGCTGCTTGTGCCGGAACTCCAAGGTCTTATTAACCGTCAAAGTCCGGTTCTCAAAATCAATCGCGTCCCATGTCAGGCCGATCATCTCGCCGGTACGCAAGCCTGTTTCCAAAATCAAAGCGTATTGATTGTAGTTGTGGGAACGCCGCGCCGCTTCAAGGAACTTCTGCTGTTCCTCTCTGGTGAGGAAGTGAATGTCATCTGCCGCGCGGACAGGCTTTGTGTATCGAACGCCATCCATCGGGTGCTTGTAAATCAGGTCGTTCATTTTTGCCGCCTTAAACAAGGTTCCCATTGTGATGTAGGTCTGACGGATAGTTGACCCGGCATAATCTGCATCCATTGACAGCAATACCTTTTTACAGTGCATAGGCTTCACATCGGAAAGGAGCATTTTGCCGATGATGGGCTGAATATTCTGCTTGTATCGCTCCCGATAGTTTCTCAGCGTGTTGGGAGCCAAATCGCCTACAATGTTCTCAATCCAAAATGAAAACCATGCGTCAACGGTCGTGTCCGATGGAACAAACACGTCTTCGTGCTTGTCTGCATACTTCGCTTCTTCAATCCAGTTACGCGCTTCGGGAACCGTCTGGAAATATTTTTCGTGCCGCTTTCCTGCTTTGTCTACAAAGCGTGCGTGATATAACCCGTCCTTTCTTTGGTAGATACCCTTACCACATTCTTTGCCTTTCAGGTTTTTACCCATTGTGTACTCCTTTCCCGCAGAGGGAAAAGAGCCTACTGCAACAACATAATTATAACAGATAAGCTCTTTCCCCTCAAGCTGTTTTTTGCAAATAATCTCTTGCAGTTAGATAACCAGCTTTTGGCTGATGTATTGTTCAAATTCCTTTCGCTTGACCAGTTTCTTTGTGCCGACGAAAAGCACGAACGGGCAGTTAGGCGTTCTCAGCATACTGTCAATTTTGTTGATGCCGATATTGCTGTATTCTGCCGCCTCTTTGGTGGTCAGCGTCATTTTCAGATGGATCGGAACGACAGATGTATTGGTCATTGAAGGTCTCCTTTCACGATGGATATGTAGACAAATAGAGAGTGCGTTTGTGATGTGCGGGGGAAATCATACTGTCCCACATGATTTGTGGTTCGGAAAGCCTTGAAAACACTGGCTTTTTCAACGCCTAATTGTCTACGCCGGACCGCCGTTTGCGGGCGGATTTTGCTTTCTGCTGGCGATGAACATCCTTTGCACAGATTGGGCAGTATTTCGCCCGACCGGAGCGGGCAAGGAAGCCCTTGCCGCAGACCGCGCAACGATGCAACTTCTTTGGATTAAGAATGGCTTGCTCCAGCTTCGGCTGCTCCGGCAGTACGGCATGGCGAAACCAGCGACAGATCAGGCTGCGTGAGATTGTTTGTGGGCATGGGCCATCCAACGGCAGGCAATCGCCGTCCAGATAGTTGCAGCAGCGTTTTACCAGCTTCCGTACACTGCGCGTTTGTCCCGGTGTCAGGCGAAAAAGCGTCCCGTCCGGCAGGCGATCAACGGGTTCAGGCTTGTGCATTTTCGTCCTCCTTAGTGATGAGTTTGGCATCCGCCGGGTAATTCAGCGTGATGAGGGCGGGCTTGCCCAGCCCCTGTTTGCGGCGGATGATGAGACCGCTGTACTCCAGCTCCCGGAAGATCCGCGTAGCGCTCTGACGGCTGCGGTGGAGCTTGACCTGTGCCTGCTCTAATGTGAAGTAGAGACGGATGGTGCCGTCCGGCTCGACATAGCCGTTCTGCCGGGAAATGCTGGCTCTGTCCAGCAGAAGTGCATAGAGCACCTTGGCGTCGTT
>CAVHXA010000160.1:0-2391 GCA_963639765.1 Oscillospiraceae bacterium
CGTGGGCATCGACCTTTGGCGAAACCACCACCGCCATCGAACTTGCCCCGGAGGGGTACAATCTTTGCGGATGAAATAATCTGCTCATCTAAAATAAGGCGCATCAAGCGCAGAGAGGAGTAAAACGAAATGGCGAAAACACTGAAGAAATCAAGAATAACCGCCCTTTATGAGAGGCTGTCGCGAGACGATGACCTGATTGGTGAATCGAACTCGATCACCAACCAAAAGAAGTACCTTGAAGACTACGCCCATAGGAATGGGCTGACGAACATCCTCCATTTTACGGACGATGGTTATTCCGGCGTGAATTTCAATCGGCCTGGCTTCCAGTCTCTGATCTCGGAGGTTGAAGCAGGAAACATCGGCACGGTCATCGTAAAAGACATGAGCCGCTTCGGTCGAAACTATCTGCAAGTAGGATTCTACACGGAGGTGCTTTTCCCTCAGAAAAATGTGCGGTTCATCGCCATCAACAACAGCATCGACAGCGAGAATGCTTCCGACAACGACTTTGCTCCATTCCTCAATATCATGAACGAATGGTATGCGAAGGACACCAGCAACAAGATCAGAGCCATCTTTGATGCTCGCATGAAGGACGGCAAGCGTTGTTCCGGCAGTATCCCATATGGCTATAACAGAGTGAAGGGCGATAAGCAGGCCATCGCTGTTGATCCGGAAGCTGCAGAGGTGGTCAGACACATCTTCCAGCTTGCCAGCGAGGGCAAAAGCCCCCGTGCGATTGCAGAAATATTGTCAGAAGAAAAGGTGATGATCCCCGCAGCCTATGAGAAGGAATACCATCCGGAGCAGTACAACGGTCAACGATATACAGACCCGTACATCTGGTCGATCTCGACAGTCCGGACAATTCTCAACCGGCAGGAGTATATCGGACATACAGTCCTTCACAAGTCCACAGTCAAGAATTTCAAGAACCACGAGAGGAAGGAAACCGGAGCGGACGAGCACTATGTGTTCCCTAACACTCATGAACCGATTATCTCGCAGGAGCTTTGGGACAGCGTACAGAAGCAGAGAAAACGGGTGCAGAGAGCTTCTGCCTGGGGTTCCCACAGCCACCGCTTATGTGGCTATCTTTACTGTGCCGACTGCGGCAGAAGAATGACATTGCAGACCCATTACAGCAGGACAGACGGTTCTGTTCAGTACAGTTTCCGTTGCGGCGGCTATGCCAGCAGAACGGATTCCTGTACAGCGCACGGCATCTCTGCGGACAACGTGGAAGCCCTTCTTCTGTCAACAATCAAGCGGATAACACGTCGTGTTCTGAAGGACGAAAAGGCATTTGCAGAGGAAATACAATCCCGTTGGAACGCTCAACAGGAAGCAAAGCCACAGCAGGGCAAATCAGACCTGAAACGCTTACAGAAGCGATATGACGATCTGTCAGACCTTGCCCGTGGTCTGTACGAAAACTTTGTTTCCGGGATACTCCCTGAACGGCAGTACCGACAGCTCATGAAGCAGTATGATGACGAACAGGCAGAGCTTGAAGTCAAAATTTCAAATCTGGAGGACAGCATTTCCGAGGACAACAAAGCACAGCTCGACATTGATCAATTCATTGAGCTGATCCACAAGTATAAAGAGCGTGATGATATCAGCGATGCTATGTTCAGAGAGATGGTCGATAAGATCATCGTTCACGAAGCACACGGTGCAGGCAGTTCCAGAACGCAACAGGTCGATTTCTGCTTCAACTACGCCGGAGAAATTCATATTGCCTACACTGAGGAAGAGCTTGCCGAGATAAGGGAGCAGGAAGAACGCGACGAAGCGGAACGCATTGCCAAGGTCAAGGCAAGAGAAAAAGCCTATCGCGAGAAGCGTAAGGCGAAGAAAATCGCTGAAAACGGCGGTGAGGTCGTCAGAAAGAAGGTTTGTCCGCACTGCGGTAAAGAATACGTTTCTGGAAGTAATCGTCAGATATTCTGCTCAAAGACCTGCTGGACAGCGGCGCGGCAAGCCCAAAAGCAGGAACAGCGGGAAGCCGAGCGAGGAGACCATTATTACCGCAAGCGCATCTGCGCTATCTGCGGAGAAACCTATTGGCCGACCCACAGCCAGCAGAAGCTTTGCTCTGATGACTGCCGCAGGGTAAATCACAATAATATCACTCTGGATTTTTACCGCAGAAAGCAGGCCATGAAGAAGGCTGAGACAGCCGTTGAGAGTATTGAAACTGGAACTTATGCCCCTGTTTGAAAATAAGAAAACCAGGAGTCAAGGAAGGAGCCACGAAATGAACGAACTGAAAGAGCATATCAACGAGAACGACATCAACTACACGCTATGCAGAGATTACTACGTCCCCGACTGGCAGATTCCGGTCACTGACCGCACACTCGGCTATTACGGTCGAAT
>CAVHXA010000161.1:0-2355 GCA_963639765.1 Oscillospiraceae bacterium
GCGAAGATGGGCATACTGGCGAGAGCGCTGCTGGCGCTTGTCCGACCGGAACAAAGCTGCCCTCTACCTTCTCACAGCTTACGAGAGCCTTTGGCGCAGGATGGTTTGGAAGTGCGGGAACAACGGCTTTGACTTCCAAAGCGTCCGTCTCGGAGGGATCGAGCCAGAACTCTACAGCGTATACCAGGCGGCGAAGGCCATTGCCGTCGGCTGCTGCAATATCACTCTCGCAGACCTTGCGTCTCCGGAATTGGTCACAGATGAGGCGTTCCACCTGATCACCGGCGCACTGCTGATGGCCAAGTACGGAGATGTGGTTTTGAATTTGGAAAAAGGAGTGAATGAAACATGATGATACAGGCGGTGCTCGGTAATCCGTATCACCCGGAATACGGCGTGGCAACTATCCCGTTCCCCATCCCCCACGACCAGTACGCACACTGCATGGAACTGCTGGAGGCTCTGGAGATTGGCGATGCGGTCAAAGCCGACTGTCAGGTGCAGGAGATCAACAGCTTTTACTCTGTACTCAAGCGCGCGGAGATGCTTACGGTCAATGTGGAGGAGCTGAACTACCTCGCCAAACGGCTGGATAGCTTTGATACCGGCGAAGCCGCACAGTTTCAGGCGATGGCACACAAGCTGGAGCTTTTCGAACTGAAGGATCTGATCAACCTGACCTTCTGCTGCCAACAGGCCACGGTCATCACAGATTTTTCTGACCTATCCGCTGTTGGCCGGGATCACTACATGAACCTGCACGGCGGCAGCGCCAAAACGGAGCAATTGGATGCTCTGGATGGCGAGGAAACGGCACGGCGGCTCATCGAGAGCGGCAGCGGCACGATCACGCCCTACGGTGTGGTCTATGATAACGGCATGAAGTTGAAGCCGATCTATGACGGTCAATTCTTTCCCTGTTACTTTTTCGGGCCAAATCCCATTACCGTTGCGGTGACCGCTAAGTCCGAACCGGAGGACACCGAGCATATCACATGGCTGTACCTTCCCATGGCGCAGGAGGAAATCGACCGTGCTCTCCAGCGTGCAGGCATTACAGATCTTGCGGATGTCTGGCTTCGGTTGGAGGATACGCAGCTGCCAAATGAAGTGGATGTGCTGCTGGATATGGAACAGGAAAGCCTTGCAGATCTCAATGCACTGGCACAGGCAGCGGATGAGCTGTCCTCGGATGACACGAAAAAACTGGGGGCTGTGGTAACGCTGGCAAAGCCACAGACAGCGGAACAGATCAAGAACCTCGTAGAGAATCTCGACCTGTTTGATTTCGCTCCCGGTACGCATACGCCGGAGGAATACGGCAAGTACATGATCCAGCAGTCCGGTCACTTCGACTATGATGAGAATTTGGACAAGTTCTATGACTACGAAGGCTACGCCCTGCAGCGCATGAACGAAGAGGACGGAATGTTCACCGACCGGGGCTATATCGCCTACAAGGGCTATACCAGTCTGGAGGAAATCATGGACGGCGGTCAGAGCAGCCACATGGAGATGGGAGGCATGGCATGATCATTCAGGCAGAACTGAAGCGAAAGCAGTCCGAATACGAAGGTGAAGCCTGTGTTGCGGATAAGGTCATCGAGCTGCCCGCCCAGCGGTTTCGGCAGTTCAGCCGAGCATTGCTGACGGATTATGATTTCATCGCAGAGAACAAAAACGCCATTCGGCACAATGATGATGCCAGACACTGCCTGCTCATACTCGATGCGGATGGAACAGACGGCTTCCTTGCTGACCCGCAGGGATATAACTACGCCCGGTACAGCGCTTTTGTCCCGAATGCCCGTAGCCTGCTGACTCCGGATATAGCAATCGACCGCAGTTACCTTTCGCCGGCAGAGCCTTGGCGAGACGAGAGCCGGGATGAAATGCTCCGCATGACATTGCACGTCGATGGGAAGCCGGACTACATCCTCGTCCTCCCTGCTGATGAGGAATACCTCGATGCTGTGAAGGCTTACCTTGATATCGACGTTTTCGCGGATGCGATGCTCCGTGATATTCGCTTTAAGGTGCCATACATCGGTGAACTGATCTGCGACGCGGATTGTCCCGTTGTGGAGGATTACAACGACTATGCGAAAGCGTTGGAGGGAATCTGGCAGAAAGACGGGTTGCTTCTGACCTACGCGGCTATTCTTGATGCCGAGCGGCCCGATACGCTGCACCGGGCGCGTGAACTCTTGCAAGAGATGGATAACTATCAGCGTATCGTAGACACCTACGGTTACGGTCAGCAGCGCTTGCAGGAACGGCTGGGACTGGATGACGAAGCCGTTGCGGAGTTGGAAGGCTACATGGACTTTGAACGCTACGGCGCGGACTGCATGG
>CAVHXA010000162.1:0-2345 GCA_963639765.1 Oscillospiraceae bacterium
AACCTGCCGACTCCATTACGCAAGGCGGATGATGCGCTTCGGCTCGGAGAGTGGAGGTGACCTCATCGGTTACATCTATACGGCTGCCGCCCTGGTCGTTCAGCACGATGCCGTTGCGGCCGGTACTCATTCCGCAGTTCACGCCGAGGGTGGCGGAGGTGTCCTCCGTCAGACTACCGTTGTAGCCGTCAAAGCCTGCCGCTCCAGCGCAAGGCGTAAAACCTCCGGCAGCTCTTTGCCACGTGCGGAAGCCCTCCGCAGAATACCCAGACAGGCCTTCTGACTCAAATAGTATTTTTCCGGCACTTCCGCCTGCAAGATCTGCGACAAGGTAGATGCGGCGTCTTCGCTGGGGAACTCCCCAATATTGCGCATCAAGAGTTCGGTACGCAACGCTCCATCCGTCTCCCATGTAAAGGTCGGCGTAGGGCCATCGTGCTTTTTCAGGCATAGGCACCTCGGCATTCGGTTCGGCGATGCCGATGACCGCTTCGAGGACAGCTTTGAAGTCTTGGCCGTTGTTTGAACTGAATGCGCCGGGGACATTCTCCCAGCATATCCATCTTGGGTATTTGCCATCGGTGGCACACCTCATTTCTTTGATGATTCGGACGGCTTCATAGAAAAGGCTGGAACGGGAACCGTCCAGACCGTCCCTTCGACCGGCGATGCTCATGTCCTGGCACGGGCTGCCGAAGGTGATAATATCCACGGGTTCGATCCTGCCGCCGTCCATAGCGGAGATGTTCCCGTAGTGCTTCATAAAAGGCAGGCGCTTGGTGGTCACTCGAATGGGAAACGGCTCGATCTCCGACGCCCACACGGGAGTGATGCCCGCAAGCAGCCCGCCCAAAGGAAAGCCCCCGGAGCCGTCAAACAGGCTTCCGAGGGTCAAAGGCTTTTCAGTTGTCATCTGGATGCCTCCAATCGTTCTCTCAGCGCAGTGTAAAAATCTCTGCTTCGGATAGACTTTCCGGCAGCAGTCCGTTCGCGCTCCAACAAAAAACGAACCTCCAAATCCTCCACGCTGTAGTCGGCACGGAAGTTTCGCCAGGTTCGTTTATCCCATATTTTCAGTTGTTCCCAGAGTTCTGGGAAGTGCTGATACAGCTCCCGCAGTTCCGTCAACGATTGCAGCGGACAGCACCAGCAGGACACACGATTGAAATGCTCGTACAGACCATTCCAATCGTAGCCGCGCTTATAGCAGTACCGCAGACAGTCGCTCTCCGTCCAGCCCCAATCTACCAGTGGGTGTCGGTGGTTGGGATTCTGATTGTTCGCTCGTTCCAGACGGTATTGCTCATCAGCGGCAATGCCGACATATTCAATGACTTCATACTGTTTCCGCAGCTCCCGCAGAAAACGCTCACGCGGCATTGCCTTAAGCCGTGTGGTACACCACCGCTGCCGAGGACCCGGCCAGCCGTAGCCGTTCATCTGCGCACCGTATTGCCAGACGACAGGTGAATCCGCACCGCGCCGCACAGGAACATCAAACATGAGTTCCTCATAGGAATGCTCTGCTTTGACAACGGTGATTTCTCGACCGATGTTCTTTTCCACTTTCGCAATATGGTCGTACATGGCTGGAAATTCAAGTCCCGTATCGCAGAAAAGAATGCGGTCAATTTTCATGCCGCGCTCCAGCATACCAAGGAGCATGGCAGTCGAGTCTTTGCCGCCGGAAAAGGAAACAAGGTGATATTGCTCTTTCATGCTCACACCTCCGATGCGGTATTTGCTACCTCGCTGAATTTGTATTCCTTGCCGTCGCGCAGAACGCTGACCTTTTCATCCGTGCCGACCTGCTCGATGTACCGTTTTACGATAACATCGCAGAACTTCTCGTCCAGTTCAATGGTGCAGCAGATGCGGTCGGTCTGCTCACAGGCAATGAGCGTGGAGCCGGAGCCGCCGAAGGGGTCGAGCACCACGGAATTTGCCATAGAGCTGTTCTGAATGGGGTACGCCAGAAGCGGAACGGGCTTCATGGTGGGATGGTCGCCGTTTTTCTTGGGCTTGTCGAACTCCCAGATGGTGGACTCTTTCCGACCCGTGTACCACTGGTGCTTGCCTTTCTTCTTCCAGCCGTAAAGACACGGCTCGTGCTGCCACTGATACGGGGAGCGTCCCAGCACCAGGGATTGCTTCTTCCAGATACAGCAGCCGGAGAGGTAGAACCCTGCGGCATCAAATGCCTTGCGGAAGTTCAGCCCCTCGGTATCGGCGTGGAACACATAGATGGACGCATCGTCCGCCATGACCTTCTCCATATTGGAAAAGGCATCGAAGAGGAAGTCGAAAAACTTCTCCGATGCCATGTTGTCGTTTTTGATTTTTCC
>CAVHXA010000163.1:0-2300 GCA_963639765.1 Oscillospiraceae bacterium
AACGCCAGCCTGTCACGCTGGAGGTCGAGGGTTCGAGCCCCTTCTTGGTCGCCATATATGCTGCTGTAGCTCAGTAGGTAGAGCGCATCCTTGGTAAGGATGAGGTCGGCGGTTCGAATCCGCCCAGCAGCTCCACACAAACCTTGTAACCACAACGGTTACAGGGTTTGCTTTATTTTATCGTTTCTCGGTTTTGTTGGACTTTCCAACAGATTTTCCAACAAGCTATTGCTATGCTTATTTTTGCAGCGTCGCAATGATCAATTTGGCGATGTCGGGATTTTCCTGCAGCAGCCGGTATGCCTGTTCCGCGGTGTTATCCAGCGGCTTTTCCTGCGGCGTATCAGCTCGTTTCTGAAAGAAATCCGTCTCCACCTTCTCGGCCAACCGGCGGCGCTCCTCGTTGTTGGTATGGGCGTAGAGATCGGTCACCATACGGGATTGGGCATGACCGGTATCACCCTGCACCGCCTTGATGTTCCCGCCGCCGATCTGCAGCTTCAGTGAGGCGCTGCAATGCCGCAAACTGTGAAAGACTACCGGCGGCAGCCCTGTGGCATCGGTCAGCTTGCGGAGCAGAAAGGCAATCTGCCTTTCCTCGTAAGGGCGTCCGTCCTCATGGGCGATGACAAGATCAAAGTCCTGATAGCCACCAGCCAACATTTCCTTTATCTCCTGCTGCCGCCCTTTTTCTTCCGCGAGTGCCAGCGCTACGGTTTTCGGCAGAAACACCTTTCGCACACTGCTCTCCGTTTTTGGGGCTTTCAGCACCAGCGAGGTAGAGGAGCCGGTTTGCTTCCACTCGGGGAATGTCAGCAGGACAGTGGAGCGTCCACGCCGTTCCAGCGCCGCAAGGCTATCCTTCTGGCAGCGTTTCAGTTCCTTGGTGATCCGCACATGAGCGGTTCCGGCGCAGATGGCATCCTCTGAAATGTCCACGCAGTCCCATGTCAGGCCCAGTATTTCTCCCACACGCATGGAACAACCGAGAGCCAGCAGCATACACAGCTTCAACACGGGATCGGTGCAGAAGTCCAGAGCCTGCTGCGCTTCACTGGCAGACCACACGGTGCGTTCCTGCGGCTGATACTTGGGTAGTGTCACGCGGAGGGCGGGATTGCTGGGGATGTACTCCCAGATAACCGCTTGATTCAGTGCGCTGCGCAGCAGGGCGTGCGTCTTTTCAATCACCGAGCGGGAAACGCAGGCATCTGTTTTCTTGTGGCCTTTCAGCACAACGGCAGGCTTGTCCTGAAGCGAATCATAGAACAAGTCCAAATCATGTGTGGTCAGGTCTTTTACCGCCACGTTGCCCAAGTATGGCTTGATGTAATGCTCAATACGATGAAGATTGCAGGACAAGAAGGAATCTCCCCAGTGGTTCAGCCCATAGACCTGCACATATTCATCCAGAAGCTCACTGACCGTGATAAACTTTTTCTGCGCTCGTTTGGTTTGTATGGGCGTTTGCTTTGGCGGGCGAAATTCACCGATGGACTTCTCGTATTCGATTTGAGCGATCCGCAGATTCGCGGCTTCGTAGGTGGGAAAACGTTCATATATTGGTTTGGTATATCCGGGGCAGCGGTAGCAGATCTCATACTGCTGTCCCTTTTTACGGGGTCTCATAAGTTCGCACTCCTTGTATCGTGTACTTAGAGCCGCATGACCTCCTGACAGCGGTGCTAAGCGGAGTACCCATTCATGCGGTTCAGTATAGCATGGGCAGCCGATTCCGTCAAAAAAACTTTTTCCGACGAAGATATTTACTTCCGCAGGAATTCCAGCAGAGCTTCCCTTGGAATACGAATCTGCCTTCCAATGCGGACGCTTCGTATTTGCCCACTGCGGATCAGCTCGTAGGCAGTGTTGCGGCCGATGCTGAGGATAGGCATCAAGTCCTCCACCCGCAGGATCATGGGAAGGTCGCTTAAATCACGATACTTATTCTCCACGGGCAGAGCCTCCCTTCACAGAAGCCAGATAGACGTTCGTCACGTCGGGCCGTTCATGTCCCAACAGTCGCGATACAGTGAAATGGGCGTCCAAGGGTGTCATGCCGCCGTTGACGAGAGAGGTGTACTTCTCAGCGGCGTAGGTATGTCGCAGCCCATGGAACGTAATGCGCCTGTCCGGCGCGGTGGGGTCGCAGATAGCGTCACGGTGGCGGAGGATGAACTGCTGCATACCGTTGATGGCCCGGTCAGTGGGAACGCCATCCGGCACCAGCAGCTTGTGGCCGCGCTCGGTTTTCTCCAGCAGTCGTTGCAGCATCATCGTGATACGGTCGTCCTCAATGG
>CAVHXA010000164.1:0-2277 GCA_963639765.1 Oscillospiraceae bacterium
GCACACCGTACTGTGGAAACGTGTAGTTGATATACAGCCCAGTCAGCGAGGAATTTCGCCCCAGCCTCGATAGGTCTTTCGTAATCACCGCTTCCACATGACCGGCTTCGATTTCCGCAAGCATCTTCTGAAAGCCGGGGCGGTTATTGAACTCTACCCCACTGTATCCGTCATCCACAAAAAACGTTGGATTCGGAAAATGCCGGGATTTAGCGTACTCCATTAACATGATCTGCTGAGACGAGATTTGTCAAGGTGATTTTCTCCCATTTGACGCTTACAAAAGAATTCCAAGACTCAAAATATAACAAAAGCACAACGCTGCCCCTACCATAGTCCGAATCAGTGGAAGATTCAATCGTTGTGCTCTTGTTGAATTGCAGTCAAGCGGCGCTTTACAGGCGCCGAATGCGTGAAAACAACCTGTTCTGGCTCTCAGTCATTACCAGTCGGCGTAAAGGCGGGCACCTATGCCAAAGTCCGGTTCTGTGACGGTTACATAGTATTCCTCGCAGTCCACCGGCACAACATAGATGAACATACCGGATTTCTCCTCGTCAGGCTGCAATTCCGCAAACAAGAAGGTTTCCCACTCTTCAAGCGAGTACATGGTATAATACGGCTCGAAGCTTCTGCCCTGATTATCCGAAAGGAGATATATATTGCTGAAAATAATCTCCTCATCAGTAGCATTTTGCACGTTTACATAGAAGACGACAAACTTGCTGCCATCAGGGGCTTCTTCGGACTCCATGCCTAACTCAGACAAATCATGTGCTTCATCACAACCTTCAATTATAATACTGAAGGTTCCAAGTCTGGTTCCATTGCCCATGGGGATATCTGACCATTCTGTAATTTCTGAGGTGCCGTTATCATCCTCGTAATCATCGATTTCCTCATAATCCTCGCCGAAAACGCCATAGCTTTCCATGGTGCTGACCATATTTCCGGTGACAAGATCGTTTATCAGCCGCTCGTCATCTTCGGAAAAGGCGGCGATCTTCCACTCTCCGTCGACCCTGACGCACTTGAAGTCCATGTCTACGGAAGCGGTATTTGTTTCCACGGACTGCGCCTGTTCCTCAAAGACGCTGTCGAACAGTGCGTCGATCTCCGCATCGTCCGCGTCGGTCATCGCCAACGCGAAGGCCTGCGCGATGTACTCGTCCAGCACCGCGTTGAAAACCGGCTGGGCATCCACATAGGTGAAGGTGACGGGGACTGTGGCGCTCTCGCCGTCCTCCTTCACCTCGCCGAGCTCGTAGGTCATCTTGGCGGCACATTCCTTCAGATAGGTCACGGCCGGCTCGGAATCCAGCTCCTCCTCCAACTGCTGGCCGTCATAAAGGGTTTCCCAGTCCTCGACGCCGTGTTCCATACAGTCGGCGGCTTTCTCAAAATCAAACGCCTGAATAGCGCCGCAGAAGGCCGTAACCGCGGCGTCCGGACCTGCTTTCTTGCCGGAGCAGCCGGCGAGGGACAGTACCAACGCCAGCGCAAGTATAATCGGAACAATCCTTTTCATCTTTTCACCATCTCCTTTGCACCTGCTTTACGAATTGTCTCTCCGGTCTGCTTGCTATACCGCTCATTGAAAACGGTGTTGTTTCAATACCGATTTGCAGTTTTGCTCAAGCGATACCGCAGCATTCGGCAGGAATGCTGCGGTATTTCCTTTTTGTTTTTCGGAGATTATCCGAATTTATTTCGTGACAACTACGAGCGACTCAAGGATTGCCTTGACAAGCGGATCGTCTGCCGCCATCATTTTAGTGTCAACCTTGACACGGATAAAAGCTCCCCCTCCGTAGCTGTTCCCGTTCTCGGCATAAGCGGTAAAATATGTTTCCTCACTATACTCGGTAGAAATATCGATCCGGGTATATGTGTTTTCGCCGTATGTTGCGGTATCGCCGATCGTGTACTTACCTTCCTCGTAGGTTTGGAGATTGCAAAGGTCGATCGTATGCTGAATCGCATCGTCCTGGCTGTAGACCATATTTTGCGTAGTAACATCAACTCTGACGGGGGTGCCATACGAACCCGTTTCGCATATATCGATTATTATGGAGCCGTGCAGAGGTTCATCCTCATCGATGTAAAAGTTGTAAGCCTCGTAGCTGTAGCCCTCGGGGACTGTAAACTTGACAAGGCCCGCGTCAAGGTCGGCAGGGCCGTCACCCTTGTCGCCCTCCTGCATTCCCGCAGGCTCCTGCGTTTCCTCAGGCTGCTGGGACTCCTCAGGCTGCTGGGACTCCGTCTCCCCATTGGATG
>CAVHXA010000165.1:0-2227 GCA_963639765.1 Oscillospiraceae bacterium
TTCTGGAAGAACAGAAGGCCGCTGCCGGGGTCCGCGTTGGTCACATAGGCAAGCTGCTCTGCGGAGATGTTCAGCCGCTCCGTCATCAGCTTGCGGTCGCCCGCGGAGAGGTTCAGCAGGTAGATGAAATCGCTGTTTTCCAGAATGTTCTCGATCTCCGGGGAGGTGAGCAGGTCCTTCGGGTTCTGGGTCGCCCCGGTGGGGATGCCGCCCCATTTTCTGAACCGCTTCCAGATCTCCGCGCTGTACGCCGCCGTCTGCTCCTCCTTCAGGAGCAGGTGAAATTCGTCCACGAAATACCAGGTGGCCCGCCCGATGGCGCGGTTCACCGTGACGGTGTTCCACACCGCGTCCTGGACAATGAGCATCCCCGGCTTTTTCAGATTCTTGCCGAGGCCCTTGATATCGAAGCAGACAAGGCGGTTTCGGATATCTACGGTGGTGCGGTGGTTGAAGAAGTTGAGAGAGCCATTTACATAGAGGTCAAGCGCCTGGGCCACGCGCTCCGCCTCCGGGATGCCCTGCGCCATGAGCGCGTCCAGCAGATTGCCCAGCACAGGCATATTCTCCGGCCGCGGGTCCGCGAAGTACGGCTGATAGATCATCTGCACGGCACGGTCAATGACGGTTTTCTCGATAGCCTCCAGTCCTGTCTTGCTGCCCATGATAAGCTCACAGAAGGACAGCACGAAATCGCTTTTCAGCGCCAGCGGGTTTTCTTCCTCGCTGTAATTGAGGTTGATATCCAGCGGATTTACATAGTCGCGGCTGTTGGGAGAGAGCCGGATCACCTGGCCGCCCAGCCGGTTCACCAGCGGGGAATATTCATCCTCCGGGTCGCAGATGATGACGTTGTCCTTCGTGGTCAGCATGACATAGGTGATCTCCCGCTTGCAGCTCATGGATTTGCCGCTGCCCGGCGTGCCGAACACAAGGCCGTTGGGGCAGCGGGACTGCTTGCGGTCCAGGAGGATCATGTTGCCGGACAGGGCGTTGAGGCCGTAGTACATGGCGTCCCCGCCCATGAAAAGCTCCTGGGTGACGAAGGGGACGAACACCGCCAGCGCCGAAGTGGTGAGGCTCCGTTCGATCTTGATACGGTTGAGGCCCAGCGGCAGCGAGGACATGAGCCCGTCCTCCTGCTGGAAGTCCAGCCGGGTCAGGATGCAGTTGTGCGTCTGGGCGACGCTGGCCGACTGAGAAACGGCGATCTCCAGCTTTTGCTTTGTGGGTGCCAGATGCAGCATGAGGAAGGTCATATTGAACATTCGCTCGTTGCGGCTCTGCAAATCCTGCAAGAGATTTTTCGCCGCACCGCCGTAGGTGGAGAGGTCGGACGGGAGGATATCCAGATCGTAGCCGCTGCGGGCTGCCTTTTTCTGCTCCTGAATCTTCATGGCGTCCAGATCGGTGATCTTGCGCTTGACCATCTTGATCGCCTCGTTCTGGTTGATGCCGCGGACGTGCATGGTGACGAGAAGGTTTCCCTCCACGTCCATAAAATCCGTGAGAATACGGTCCTGAATCTCCGGGGCCAATATCTGCAAGAAGGATACCGCACCGTACATTTCGCCGATACGGAAACGCCGTGTCTCTCCAAACTCAAAGGAGGACGGGGAGATAAAGTCCTTGACGGAAAGGCCGCTTGCCGGGAGCCAGTCCCATTCAAAGGCGAATTGTCCGCCCTCCGGATGGAGAAGGCCATGCAGCAGCGCCAGCCGCTCCTTGCCGTCCAGCACCCTCGCGCCCGCACCCATGACCTTGAAGCGGTTCATGGTATCCGCTTCAATGCGGGAAAACCTTGCCCGCGCTGCCGGAAGATTCTCCGCCTCGATGGTCAGCGTAACATACTTGCGTTTCACAAAGCCGTTGTTGCCGCGTTCATACTGCATTTGCAGGATGCCGGAGGCCTCCACGCGCATATCGTCCAGCGCATCGCCCTGGGCCTCCATGCCGAACAGATTCCCGTTCTTGTCCTCATGGCGGCTGCTCAGGGTCATTTGCACACCGATGGAGGGATCATAGCCGTTATAGAAATCGCAGAGGCGTTCAAAGATATCCCGCTGGTCATCCGGCCCCGCCAGACGGTAGTTGACGTCCTCATAGGCTATGGTTTTGGAGAAAAGTCGGTCGTCCAGCCTGCACAGGCCGTCCGGGTACAGGTTCCGAAACGGGATGCTGTCCTGCACGGTATGGGGCTTGCCGTCGCCCTTCGCCTGCCGGATGA
>CAVHXA010000166.1:0-1389 GCA_963639765.1 Oscillospiraceae bacterium
CTTCCTGCGGTGAGCGAACTTCCTATTATCTGGGGCTTGGTGGATCTCGGCTGATTCAGTCCATCACCAGCAACAACCTGGCTGCCTATATGATGTTTGTCGGCATTGACATCAACTTGATTGCTGGGATAATGCTTGTGGTCCGGATTCTGGATGCGGTGGATGATATGCTGTTTGGTTGGCTCATCGATAAGATCCATTTTAAAGGGGACAATTGGTTTACCAGAGGACGTTTCCTACCCTGGATTCGGCTAGGAGCCGTTACGCTGCCAATCAGCAGTATCCTGCTCTACCATATTCCGTCCGGATGGAATGTGGCGGGCAAGCTGGTATGGTTTGTCATCACCTATATCCTGTGGGATCTGTCATTTACGGTATCTGACGTGCCCAATACTGCGATTGCCATGACTATGACGGAGAATTATAACGAGCGCAACAGCATTATGAATCTGCGCTACGCTGTGCCCCTGATTGTTTCTTTGCCGGTTTCCTGGCTCAATACGATTCTGATCAGTGAACAAGTCGGTATGCCTTTGCATCAGTCTGTAACGATTATCGTGATGATCTATACCGTCATGATGATCCCAGAACTTTTCCTGGTAAAAGAAAGGAACCTGGGTGCAAAGGTGGAAGAAGAGGAGAAAGAGGGATACAGCTTGAGGGAAATGCTCCAGTTCCTTGTCCATTGCAAGGAGCTGTGGCCGATTATTCTGCATAAGCTCTTTATTAATTCCAGCGTGTCTTCCATGGGAATATTTGTCGCATTTTATCTTTGGGGATCGGTGCTGTATTCCATGATCTTTGGGTTGGCGGCAATCCCGGCTTTTGTAGTCTATTTCATCTTGATTGCGGCATTGGTGAAAAAAATTGAGAAAAAAAATATTGCAACGGGTTCCATGGTCTTGCTGACTGTCAGCTATTTCTTGGCTTTTATCATCGGCTATGGAGAGGGCAAGATGGCCATTCAGATTGTATTGGCCTTCCTTACAACACTCTGTGCAATTCCAAGTGCATTCATGACGCCGATGCTACTGACAGACGTTACGGAGTGCGTGAAGTATCGGGACGGTATGGATGCATCAGGAATCATCTTTTCCCTGAATACATTCACTGAAAAACTGGCACAAGCCATTGCCAGTGCCCTGCCATTATTCATACTGGGACTGTTTGGCTGGCAGCAGATTGAGGCAGAAAGCTTTGCCGATTTGGCTGTCGCGGGAGTGACGCAGACATCGCTCGCACTGAAGGGACTCTGGATTGTTACGAATCTGATTCCAGCTATCGGCGGACTGTTTTCCGCGATTGCAATCAGCAGATACAAACTTACGAAACAGGAAGCAGAAATCATGACAGCATGCAACAACGGACATATCACAAGAGATGAAGCGG
>CAVHXA010000166.1:1399-2222 GCA_963639765.1 Oscillospiraceae bacterium
AGAATCAAAAAGAAAGGAAAATGTTGATTTTGCTTCTGAAATCATCATACAAGACGGAAATGGGCGATTTATTAAATGCAAAAAAGTATGAGATTTTTTGGAAAGGTATGTGGAAAAAGAACGAAAAGGAGGTCCAAAGGGCGGAGCTTAGGCTAGCGGTTCGAGAGGAGAATCGGAAGGTAATTGCAGTCTATGACGCAATCCGCAGCCAGATTGACGCCAACATAAATACTCATCGTGTGATCTGGATATCCCAGGAGAAAAACGGAAAACTATCGGAGAAGGAGCTGCTTAACAGCCTGGAGGGAACAAAAAGAATCAAGGTTGAGGGCAACCTGCAGACTGCGGACGGAAAGTCTGGAATTGCAGATGCAAAAGTGTCTTACGGAGATTTTAAATATGATGTGATATTTACCGACCTTCCGATATATACCGAAGAAACGGATGCACTTTATGAGACCGGAGGCATAGTAAACGGAGACATCCATGTAAAGGGAAACAAAATACTAAAGAGCAATCTTTTGTGCACCGGAACTGTATATGTACCTGCAGAGGCAGAACTTATCGTGGAAGACGGTGTGACACTGGTTTATGACAGGGCAGTGATCAACGGAACTCTCAAAGGATTTATCACCGGAAATCTCTGTATGGGCGATGGAGGAGAGGCAAACTGCTTTATGCTGGCAGGAACTGTATCGGCATCTGGACATAGCACGCTGATCGGTATGTACTATGGGGACAGCATCACAGTGGAGGAAGGCGCTACACTTCATATGAAGCAGTTTGGAAGCTTGACAAGTACTATGGAGACAAAAAGCGGTGT
>CAVHXA010000167.1:0-2146 GCA_963639765.1 Oscillospiraceae bacterium
GATTTCTGCCATTGCTTTATTTCCTTCTACTGGTCTACTATCTGCTGGCCTACTATCTGCCACTGTTTTGTTCCCTGCCATTGACTTGCTATCCACCGCTGGTTTCGTATCTGCCACTGCTTTGCTGTCTGCCATGAGCTTGTTATCTAACAACGTTCTTTTCTCCTCCCGTTCATCTTACGCTTTTTGCTGCACTTTGGTAGAGCAGTTCTGATTTCTTCATTGGCTTGATCTTCTGTTACTGCTACACGATAGCCTTCTTTCGCCTTAATAACTGGCGCCACCTTCGTTGGAATGTTTCCTGTTGCGGCAGAGGTGCTTTTTCACAGAGGGGAGACTCGTTTGTTATTATATGCCATTGATAATGGCGTGTCAATACCGAACGCCTGTTCAATTAAGCCATTCATATCGCATGCGTTTATTAACTAAAATATCGTTATTTGCCTATGCTTTCATCTTGACAATGCCATTCTGCATGGCTTATAATGTTATTGATAATTCGTATTTTCTTTGTTGGCACAAGGAGGACACCCCCATGAAGAAAACAGGGTATGCAACCATTGCCGGGCTCGAAAAGCTGACCCCGGATGAGATAAAAGCAAGGAATCTTGAAACCTACGGATCCAGAATCCGTTGTTTTCGCAGCAGGGCCGGTATGACAGCTGAAGAGCTTGCAGCAGCGCTTCAAATATCCGCAAGCTCTGTGCGCAATTGGGAGTGCGGATTAACGCGCCCGGACCCGGAGTTTATATATCGTATGTTCTCTATCCTGAATGTCGAGCCAAACGAGTTCTTTGGAATAAAGGGCATCGGTACACTTCTGACTGACAAAGAGCAGACGTTGATAAATAATTACAGAGCACTGGATGACGCCGGCCGGGAAACTATGGAGACATTCGCAGATGCCATGGCAGAGAAAGCCTATATCCGCAAATTAAGGGATGAGGATCGGCGCATGTCCGTGGTTCATGACAGAATGCGCTTGTTTGCCGCAGGAGACCACAGCAATGAGTGGGAGGACTACCCTGATACTGCCGATGTTGTCCTGTACAAGAGCACCGCTGTCTCCCGAGCGGACGAAATCATCACTGTTTCCGGGGCCAGCATGGAGCCGCAATTTTACAGTGGGGACAAGGTACTGATTGAATACTGCACGGATATCCGCAATGGTGATATTGGCTGCTTCTATGTTCCCGGCATCGGCGGAGTGATCAAGCAAAAAGCCTACGATCGGCTGCATTCATTGAATCCGGAGTACGATGATATCATCGTGCATGAAGACGGCGCGATGGTAATCGGCCGTGTGCTTGGCGTTATCACGAAGGATATGATTCCGACACCAGAAGAAAAGGCATTGTATGTGGAAGCTGCCGATGAAAAAGAAAAGCATCCGGAATGGTTTGAGTGACGCACGGGCAGAAAAAAACCGTAGGCATTGAACCTACGGTCGATTAATGGAATCGGATTACTCCTGAAGATTGATTCATTTTGAGGATCGACACATTCTACTAATGCGCCCACGCGCTTTTGCATGGGAGGATGGCACAGTCTATGAGATTGACCGCATTAAGGATATACGGCAGGCAGCGGCACAGCGCTGCGGCGGTCAGGGAGACAGGTATACCATTATTGTACACGGTCAGGAGCGCCAGCTGTTCTTTGAGCGCAGCACTTCCCTGATAGGAAACAATATCGGACGCTGGTTTATTGAAAGGAAACGGGCAAACATGTGACACCCTTTGTTGTATTTCTGCGAGGCATATAACAATATTCTACCGTATTCTTATTGGGTGTTCAATTCCGCCGACGAAGGTGTTCAGTTTTGTCCGACGTATTCAGCGCTTTAACCATCTCGCCTAAACGCAAAAAAGAAGAGGGGTACTCCTCAGTACCATTCCCTCGCAAAACCGCATACACCGCTCGGGTTGCTCTCCAGCGTTGCCCTATCCTGCGTATGAACAAACGCAAGTTTATGGTACAAGTTGCTTCGTTAAATGTCAATGATTTTGGTGCAGCTAATTTTCTGGCGCACTGCGGCTAAAAGTCCGTGCAGGTGCGGTTATTTAGACGACGTATACACAGCTGCTTATGAGCTTGAATTTGGGTAATGTTTAACTTGATTTAATTGAATGTGCATGATATAATC
>CAVHXA010000168.1:0-2026 GCA_963639765.1 Oscillospiraceae bacterium
TCAAATCCATTTTAGGAATGCTGGTAAATAAGGAACTGCATCTGTCGGAGGATGCCATTGTACTTCTGCCCCTTACCGGCGACAGTATGCGAAAGCTTCCGGATCTTCTGGGATCTGCTGTGAAGGTGGTTTCCTTTGAACTGCCCAGCGATAAAAACAATGCGCTTCAGGCGGAACGATTTGAAGAAGAGATTCTGCGAGTTACCCGTGAATTGGAACGGCACCTGAAACGCCGCCTGTCCGCCCGGGCCCTTCGGATGCAGAGCAGACTTTCGGAACGGGCGGCCCAAATGTGGAGCACCTTCCTGGAGGTCAGCCGGAAAGCCGGCTGCACCGTTTCCGGCTCCGCCGGAATGCTGATTGCGGAAAGCTATCATTGGTGCAGCGACAAAGCGGATTGGACGCTTCATCTGGAACGTCTTTCCCATGAAATTGCCGGTCTCCGAAATAGAACACAGCCGGAGTTTCCCCATCAGCATGTCATGTTGTTGGGGTCCCCGATTTACGCGCCAAACTATAAGGTTCCTTTTTTGGTGGAAGAGATGGCGCTGGAAATATATTCTATCATCCATCCTGATGTGAACCATCTGACAGCTGTCTGTGCGGTATCCGGAAGCAGAGCTGCCATGTGCCGTAGCCTTGCTCGATATTATCTGGATGCAGATATGTCAACGGCCTTTATTCAAAATACCCGGATTACAGATACCGTTACGGAAACTCTGGATCATGGAAATGTGGACGGGATTATCGTCCACATTCTGAAGGGTCAGATCGAGTATGACTTTGAACTGAACCGTATTGAGAAGCTTATTGAAGATTATCAACTTCCGATTTTCCGACTGGAAACGGATTACAACTATCAGGATGTAGAACAGCTCCGCATCCGGCTGGAAGCCTTTGCGGAAATGTTGCGTCATAGAGCGGGAGTGGAGAATCATTATGTTAAAGAAGCGATATAAGCTGTTTCTGGGGGGCTTTGTCCTGCTGTTGATATTGGGTGCCATCCTCAGCGGAAAGATTTTATACACTTATGACACCCCTGCGGTTGAAAACTATTCCTTGCAGGTGGAAAAAAAACAGAGCAGTTCAATGGAAAATGTACCGCTTGTGTTTTCTTTTGAAAATGGAGTCGCCGTATTGCAGTGCGCACCTTCAGTGTACAACGGACTGGAGCAGATTCATTTTCGTTATGGTTATGGGGATGCGGATAGTATGCCTGTGGAAGATTTCTCCTATCGGGATGATATGAATGGGACGATTCTTGCGCAGAGCCAGACGAAAGATGGCTCTGTGCTGGTCAGTGCAAAATCCTCCGTATTGATTTCCCAGAGCTTTGATTCCTATGCATGGGATAGCCATGTATTCGGTGATGCGACCATACCGGTCGAGCTATCCTACGGCGGTTCCGGCACCATGTCAACGGATATCACCGTTTTGGTTTACGGGGAACCCTACACCGGAGCGCTCCGGCTCCAGACAGCAGCAGGAAAAAATACGATGATGGAAATATCCGACGGCCTCCTCAGCGGACTGTCCGTGCAGGATCTGCGCAAAGGCCTAGCAGTCACCATTGAAAACGAAGCAGAGGGTACCACGCTAATCGGAAGCTATATTGTGGAAGATTATCCCATGTTTACTTTCGGCTATTTAAAAGCAATGTCCAATATGTTCCTGCTGGTGCTGCTGGTTGCAATTGGCTGCGGTGCTATTTGCCTCATAAGAATGCTTTGGAGAAAATACAAGTTAATTCATTGTTTTCCTTCCGAAGGCATTTATTAAGTAGTCGTACAAACAGATTTCCGAGGCTATCTAAAACTGAAAATATGTCCGGCAACCGAAAACGAGCCGTCTTCTGATCACATTGACGTTTTTCCGATGACCTCGGAGTCTGTTTCTAAATGCATACTTGCTTAAATTATGGAAGCTGAATATACGAACGCAAGGAAGCGCGAGGCGAGTTTATCGTAACGCGTGGCAACACGGCGATATTCCTTGAGTTTCAGGAAGAATGTCTCTACGAGGTGAC